>CAZDOY010000029.1:0-5617 GCA_964507185.1 uncultured Thermoanaerobaculia bacterium | reverse complement strand
CGGCCCACGGGACGCCGCCATTTTTTTGCCGCGCCGCGCTTGCTTGCCGGAAGCCCTGCGCGGTCTTCAGCGCCGTGCGCCGCGATGGGGCAGGCGACTGAACCCGGAATCGACGCAAGGCCCGAAAATAACTCCCTGGCAATAGTGGTAAAATGCTTTTCATGAGCTACTGCGCGAGCTGCGGCCGTTTGCTCCAGGATTCTCTTCACACCTGCCCTTCGTGCGGGGGCACCGTCATTCCCGATGTTCCGGCCGGACAATCCGGGGACTTCTACCCGCCAGGCACCCTTCTGGGGGGGCGATTCCGCGTCCAAAGAACCCTCGGGAGCGGCGCAGCCGGCGTCGTCTACGGGGTGACGGACGAACTGCTGGATCGGAAGTCCGCGCTGAAAATACTCTGGCAGAAAGCCTCCCGGAACCAGCCGGCTTTCGAGCGGCTCAAGCGGGAAATCCAGGCCGCCCGCCCGATCCGCAACGACAATGTGGTGGCGGTCTACGAGATGCTGGACGTGGACGGGCGCCCCGCCCTGCTCATGGAATGGGTCGAAGGCCGCAACCTGCGCGAGAGGATCCGGGACGACGGGCCCGCCGTTGCGGGAGAAGCCTCAAGCATTGTAGAGCAGGTCCTGTCCGGCCTGTCCGCGCTGCACGCACGGGACATCCTGCACAGGGACGTCAAGAGCGGAAACATCCTTCTCACGGCCGGCGGGGATGTCCGCCTGGGCGACTTCGGCCTCGTCAAGGGCGAAGACCTCGGCGCTACGCTGACTGCCGACGGGAGCGCCATCGGTACGCCCGCCTACATGGCCCCGGAGGTCATCCGCGGGGAACCCGCCACCGTGCGGTCGGACCTGTACGCCGTCGGCGTGGTCCTCTTCGAGCTGCTCACCGGCGGCCTCCCGTTCGAGGGAAGCTCCGCCGTGGAAGTGGCCAGCAGGCACCTCGCCCAGCCGCCGCCGCTGGCGAAGCTCAAGGACGCGGGGGTTCCCCACCGCCTCAGAACCTTCGTCGCCCGCCTGCTCGCCAAGGACGCGAGGGACCGTTTCGCCTCGGCCGACGAAGCCCTGGCCGCACTTCGCAGGAGGCGGCCTGCCTTCTGGCTGAGCCGAAGGACGCGCCACGCCGCTGCAATTGCAACGGCCCTGTGTGCGGTCGCCGTATTCGGCGGCATCTGGTTCGCGCGGCAGCAGGGACCCTTAAGGGCCGTCTGCAACGGGAAGCGCCTCGACGTGCTCAGCGCCTCGGGCCGGCAGCTCTGGTCACGGACCCTGCCGCGCAGCCTCCAGTCGGCCTGCTACGGCGATTTCGGCCCCGGCGGCACGCCCGCCGTCGCGTGCGCAACGACGTGGGGGAAGGAGGCGGAGGCAACGAGCGACAACCCCTCTCCGGACGCCGGACGGATCTACCTCTTCGACGCACGTGGTAACCTCCTCCTGAATTGGCCGCTGACGATCGATCCTGCGAACCTGATGAGCCAGCACTATTCCGTGAACCTGATGGCCGAACGCGTGGCCGGGAACCGGCCCGAAATACTCGTCGCAAAGGTCGAGCACGCCCTGTGGTACCCGGCCGCCCTCGTTTTCTACTACACGGCGGACCTCGACAGGGATCGTTCACGGCTCCTCCCCGATTGTCAGATCGTCTACAACTCCGGCCACATCACCAGCTGGAAGCTGATGGACATGGACGGCGACGGCAACCGGGAGCTGATTTACGCAGGTGTCAACAACCGCCTCTACCGGGCCATCTTCGCCGCCGCCGTCCGGATTCAGCCGGATCTGGACACGCAGCATCTGGCCGTGGTCTCACCCGACGTCACTATGACCGGGAGCGCGTCTCCCCTTTTCTACCGCCTGGCCTGCATGAACCGGGATTACAGGGTCGAGCTGAAAGGGACCGCATTGCCGCTCCGGCTGGTCTGCCCGGGCGGCCCGGATGTAGAACTGCTGGGCACGGGGAACCTCCGCCTCGACGGAAGGTCTGTCGGACCCGATGTCCAGAAGTTGAAGGGACTGAACCGAACCCTCGGCGAGTTGTGCCGCCTGCGCGACCGCGAGGACTTTGCCGGGCTCCTGAAAACGGCCACGAACTTTTCCACGCGGCCAGGCACACCCTACGACTGGCTCCGGAGCCTGTTCGAAGTCCAGGCCGACCTTGCATTGAAGCGCTACGACGCCGTGCGGCCTCTGCTTCAAGAAGCGGCGGACAGAAACCCGGGGCGGCTACCCCTGTACTACTACCAGTTCCGCATGGATGGAGATTTCTTGGCCGGCCGCTATGCTCGTTGCCTGGAACGCTGCAGAGACATTCCCACGGATGTCTGGCAGATGAAACCCGAACTGGCCGACACGGCCGCCCTGGCGACACTGTACAGCAAGGATCAGGCGGCCGGTGCGAGCTTCCTCGCGAACCTCAGCCGGAACTACGACGGCGTCTTCGCGCGCACGTTCTACGGCGTCCAGGCCTTCGTTACGGCCGATTACCCGGACGCCATACGCCGGCTTGAAATACTCCAACAGAAGCCCTTTTTCGATCCAACTCCCGACGAGTGGATTGTCGCCGCCCTCCTGCGCGAGGGAAAGACGTCCGAAGCCCGGAAGCGCTTCAATGCCGTGAACGCCCGCTTCCCGTCGCTCAACCTGGCCGATTCCGAGATCGGCGTGTGGCTCCGATGGCGGGAGGGCCACCACGCCCACGGCCTCCTGGACCGCATGGACACGATCCTGGCCCAGAAGCGTGAAAAGGCCGCCTACGACCCCACCACCCGCGCCTTCCTGCCTCTCACGCTCTACAGGGACGCCGTCATGCACCGGGACGCCGGCGACCGCAAAGAGGCCCGGGCGCTGCTCGCCGATGCCCGCCGCCTCGCCCCCGAGGGCTGGCATGCCATTTTGAAGTGACTGCGCCTTTCGGCGCGGTGAAGGGGTTAAGAGTTAAGGGTGAAGGCGCATGTAGACCTTCGAAGTCCCGTCCGGCTACCGTCTTCAAGTAGAAACTCTCTTTCTTTTCTCTGCGTTCTCCGCGTCTCTGCGGTAATGATCATTGCTTCGAAGGCTTGTGCGAGCCGCAGTCTAAATCCCAAATCCCAATTCCGAAATTTCTTTTCTCACTGGCTCACCGTCTCATTGTGAAATTGAAGGTCTTTCTCCGCGCCTCCGCGTCTCCGCGGTTCGCACCTGGAGGTGCGGTGAGTAGGTGATCCCGGCGCCGGTGGCCTTTCGAAGACCCGCCCCGAGCCGAATCTAAAATCCCAAATCCCAAATCCCCAATCCCAATTCCCAAATTTCCCCCGCCTCCTACCTCCCTTTCGGCGGGAAACGGTCGTTGGCGATGTATTCCTTCGTCATCTTTTTGACCTTCCCCGTCAGCAACAGGATCGCCAGGAGGTTAGGAAAGGTCATGAGGCCCAGTGCCGTGTCCCCGAAGGTCCACACCATCTCCAGCGAGTAGATCGCCCCCAGGAAGTTCATGACGCAGAAGGCCAGGCGGTACGGCAGGATCGCCCGGTCGCCGAGCAGATACTGGATGGACCGGTCCCCGTAATAGGACCAGCTGATGGCCGTGGAGAGCGCGAAGAGGAAGACCGCCAGCGTGACCAGGAAGTTGCCCCGGTTCCCCGCCAGCTTCCCGAGCCCCCTCTTGAAGGCCCAGGACGTCAGGGGCGAGCCGTTCTGCAGCGCCCTGCCTTTCACCCACATGCGCGCCGCAGGGACGACCGTGCCCGCGGGCGCGGTGAAGACGGCCGCGGCGACGTTGCCGGCCTCGCCCTTCGGGATGGTCAGCGTGCCCGAAAAGAGACGCGGGCTGAAACCGATGATCTCCCGGCCTCCCACGAGAATCCTGAGGTCGTCCATGGTCCCGTGGTTCCGCACGAGATGGAAGTCCACGGGCCGCCCGTCCTTTACCGTCAGCGCCCCCGACGCCAGGTCTTCAGGCCTGACGACCCCGTTCTTGTGGACGACGGCCCCGTCCGCGATAGCCGTCAGCGCGGACTGCGCGTTGACCGGCAGGACCTGCGCCTGTTTCTGATTCCACACGCCCGTCACGAGGATCACCAGCCCCGTGATGGTGCAGACCACCAGCGTGTCGATGAAGGGACCGATCATGGCCACCATCCCCTCGCGCACGGGCTTGTCCGTTTTGGCCGACGCGTGGGCGATAGGCGCCGAACCCTGTCCCGACTCGTTGGAGAAGAGGCCGCGCTTGACGCCCCAGGTCAGCATGAAGACGAACCCCCCGCCGGCGAAGCCCCCCATCTTCGCGGCCGGCTGGAAGGCCGACGAGAAGATGAGCTGGAACGTGGGCAGGATCTCGCGGTAGTCCAGGAGCAGGACGACCAGCCCCCCCAGGACGTACAGCACGCACATGAAGGGCACGAGCTTTGAGGTCACCTTCCCGATGCGCTTGATGCCGCCCAGGATCACCAGCGCCACGAGCATCGACAGGACGAGCCCAGTCAGCCACGTGGGCACGTGCATGTCCTGCCGGAACTGGTCCGCCACCGTGAAGGACTGGACGGAGTTACCCGAACCGAAGGAGGAGATGACCGCAAAGCACGCGAAGGCCACGGCCAGCGGCTTCCACTTTTTGCCCAGGCCCTTTTCGATGTAGTACATGGGCCCGCCGGACGCCTCGCCCTTCGGCGAGATGACCCGGTAGCGCTGGGCCAGCGTGCACTCCGTGTACTTGAGCGCCATGCCGAAGACGGCCGTCACCCACATCCAGAAGAGCGCGCCCGGCCCGCCGTAGTGGATGGCAGTCGCAACGCCCGCGATGTTGCCGATGCCGATAGTGGCCGAAAGCGCAGTGGACAGGGCCTGGAAGTGCGATAGGTCGCCCTCGTGCTCCGGGTCGTCGTAATCCCCCTTCAGGATCCGCAGGCCGTGCCAGAACTCCCGCACCTGCACCCAGCCCAGGCGGAAGGTCGTCACGATGCCCGTGCCCACCAGGAGCACAACAAGCATGGGAAGGACCGATGGCCAGTTCCACACCACGTTGTTCAGGCCGTCTATCACCGTCTTGACCACGTCGGATACGGGGAGGACAAGCGCCATCGGGGGCTCCTTTCAGGATGGTGACGTTGCGAGGCATCGAGCGATGATGGACGGGCAAAGGACGGTCCATTATGGATTTTGCGGCGGGGGCGAGTCAAGGCGGGCTTCGGGCGAAGGGACTCTAACCACAGAGCCCACAGAGGACACAGAGGCCTGTGGTGTCGATACAGGACTTGGAATTGGCAATTAAAGCAGTAAGGCGGTAAGAAGAACGGGTAGGAACCTGTGGTTTCCCGAGGGCTAAGGGCTAAGGCCGAAGGGCTGAAGGAAAGACTAAATGCGGACGCAGACAGGCCTTCGAAGGCTATCCCGCTTCCTACTCACCTACTTCCCTACTCACCTACTCACCGCGCCGCCGGGCGCACAGGGATTTGGGATTTAGACTGCGGATCGGGACGGGCCTTCGAGGCAATGAGCATTACCGCAGAGAACGCAGAGAAAAGAAAGAGAGTTTCTAGTTGAATACGGTAGCCGGACGGGACTTCGAAGGACTACATGCGCCTTCATTCTTAACTCTTAACCCCTTCACCGCGCCGACAGGCGCAATCGGGTGATCACTCGTT
>CAZDOY010000028.1:0-38914 GCA_964507185.1 uncultured Thermoanaerobaculia bacterium | reverse complement strand
CCTTCGATCCTGCTGCGCCTCCAACCAGAGTTGTAGATGGACGAAAAAAAGGCGAGAATCGGAAGGAGAACAAGGAAATTCGGGCATTGGGATTTGGGATTTGAACTACGTTCCGGGACAAATCTTCGAAAGGTGTCTCTCGACTCGGTCACATGATCACTGGGTCACGCCTCCACGTAATCACCAGGTTACTGCACCGACCGGCACACAGAAGGGAAAGGCGCAACGGCCCGAATTCTCCGGGGTCGCCCGTGTTGTTTGAAAAGGTTCGGGTTTTGTAAGGAGACGAACATGAGAGGACCTGGGAAGAAGCGGATGCTGTTCGGAGCCGGAGCAGCCGTTCTAGCAGCCGCCGCACTGGTTTTCGCCGGGGGGATCGGCACCGCGGCCGGGACGCCTACGCCGCTGAAGGAGGCGGTCGCCCACGGCAAGCAGATCTTCGAAAAAGCGACCTTCGGCGGGAACGGCCGGACCTGCGCGACCTGCCATGCGATCGGGGCGGGGGGCGCCATGGACCTGAGCAGCGCTGCAGCCACCTATCCCAAGTACAGCGGGCGACGGGGAAAGGTGATCACCCTCCAGGACCAGATCCGCGGCTGCGTCGTCGGCGCGCTGAAGGGAAAGCCCCCGGCCTACGGCAGCAAGGACCTGCGCGACATGGTCTGCTACCTGACCTCGCTGTCCGAGGGCAAGCCCATCCACATGGGCGGCAAAAAGCAATAACGGGGCCTGAGAACCGACACGGAACGGGCGTTCGTTTTTGACAGGTCCGGGCCCTGCCGGCGTTCGCTCAAAATGCCCCGGCCACCCACGTCGGGAGCGCAAAGCTCAAACGACGAACGGTACGAGCGCGCGCACCCGGCGGCGCGGCGGGAGCCCTGCCGCTGCTTTTCTGGAGCGCCATGGGCGGCTCGTTCTCGTACGGCGCCATTGCCCGGCCAGGTCTGGGGCGTGTGGGCGGCCCTGGCCGGTGAGACGGCCACCACTGCAGGGCTCGTCGGCGGGCTGTTCCTCTTCCTCGGCCACGCGCGGCTCAGGCCCTTCATCCCCGCACTCTTCGCGCCTCTCTGCGCGCTCATGGTCTGGCTCGAGGCGCCCGTCTCGGGCACGAGCACGAACCCGGCCCGCACGCTGGGGCCTTCGCTGATTTCTGGAACCTGGGGAGACTGGTGGGTCTACTGGATCGGACCTGTCGCCGGCACGCTGCTTGCGCTTGCGGTCCTGCGCTTCCGTTCCCTGAGGCGGCTCGAAGAAGACGTGGCCAAGGTCTACCACTTCGCGCACGATCCCCACGGCGTCTTCAGCCCGCGTAAAGGCGGACGCCACTGGTGGCTCTGAGCCCGCTCGACACGAGTCAATCGCCAGTCTGGCCTCCGCGGGTTCCGGAACAAACGGACCAGACCCCAGGTTTATGTTGGAGCGGGCGGAGGCGTTTGCGGCAGCCGCCCAGACGACACGGAGGACGATGTGATGAAAGCGATAGCACTCGTTCCGGGTACGACCGATCTGCAGCTCGAGGAGCGGCCCGATCCGGTCGTATCCGCCCCTGGCCAGATCAAGATGCGCGTGCTGCGCGTGGGCATCTGCGGCACCGACCGCGAGGAAGCCGCCGGAGGCCGTGCCCAGGCGCCCGATGGCAGAGAGAGCCTCGTCATCGGCCACGAGATGTTCGGGCAGGTCGTTGAAACCGGCGACGCCGTCACGCGGGTCAAGCCGGGCGACCTTGCGGTCTTCACCGTCCGGCGCGGGTGCGGGAAGTGCCTGCCGTGCATCATGAACCGCTCGGACATGTGCCGCTCGGGCGACTACCTGGAGCGGGGCATCAAGGGCCTGGACGGCTACCAGACGGCCTTCGTGGTGGACGACGAACAGTACGTGGTCCGCGTGCCCGACGAACTTGAGGCCGTGGGCGTTCTTGCAGAGCCCCTCTCGGTGGCCGAAAAGGCCGTGGACGAGGCGGTCCGCGTGCAGACGGCCCGCCTGCCGGACGCCTCGGCCACCCCGAACTGGCTCTTCGGCCGGCGCTGTATGGTGGCCGGGCTGGGCCCCATCGGGCTCCTGTCCGCCCTCGCCCTCAGGCTGAGGGGCGCCGAAGTGTACGGTCTGGACATCGTGGACGAGGACAGCGCCCGCCCCGTCTGGCTGGCGGGCATCGGCGGGCGCTACGTGGACGGCCGCACGGTCCCGGCCGACAAGGTGGACGACGCGTTGGGCCCCATGGACCTGGTCCTGGAGGCGACGGGCATCCCCTCGCTCGAATTCGATCTTTTGGACGCCCTGGCGGTGAACGGTGTCTACGTGCTCACGGGTGTGCCGGGAGGCGACCGGCCCATCCAGCTTGACGGGGCCGGTCTCATCCGGGCGCTGGTGCTGGGCAACCAGGCCATGGTGGGCAGCGTGAACGCGGCCCGGGACCATTTCCAGGCCGCCGTGGGCGACCTCGACCGGGCCCGCCTCAAGTGGGGCCGCCACGTGGAGGGCCTGATCACCCACAGGCATGCTTACGATGACTTCCCGGGCGCCCTGCAGCATCACGGGGCGGACGAGATCAAGGTGGTTCTGGAATGGAGCGAGGCGAAGCCCCGCGCCTGAGCAGGTCGCTTCCGCTGCCAAGGAGGTTCTGGTGTCCGAAACGAAGGACTTTGCACCCGGCGCGCCGGGCATCGAACCCAGGTGGACGTCCAGCGCCAAGAGCGGTGTAGGGACGGCCCTGTCGGGTGTCAGCCGCGTTTGGTTCACGCTGAGCCACGGCATCCTCAACGAGGTGTTCTTCCCGAGGGTGGACCAGGCTTGCACGCGCGACATGGGTCTCGTGGTCACGGCCGACGGCTTCTTCTCGGAAGAGAAGCGCCACGCCGCCAGTGTGGTGAGGTACATCGCATCCGGGGTTCCCGCCTACCGCCTCGTGAACACCTGCGCGCGAGGCCGCTACCGGATCGAAAAGGAAATCATCGCCGATCCCTGCCGCGACGTCGTGCTCCAGCGGACCCGCTTCACGGCCCTCAGTGGCGCCCTTGAGATTTACCGCCTTTACGTCCTGCTTTCGCCCCACGTCGGCAACGGCGGCGGCCACAACACGGCGTGGGTGGGCGACTATAAGGGCGTGCCAATGCTCTTCGCCGAGCGGGGCGGCAGCGCCCTGGCGCTGGCCTGTTCGGCGCATTGGCTCGCGCGGTCGGCCGGTTTCGTCGGCGTCTCGGACGGGTGGCAGCAGCTCAGGCGGGACGGGGAGCTGGCGGGGATCTATACGCGAGCGGAAGACGGCAACGTGGCCCTGACGGGCCAGGTCGACCTGGCGGACTGCGGCGGCGATTTCGTCCTGGCGCTCGGCTTCGGGCAGACTCCCGCGGAAGCCGGCCAGAGGGCCAGAGCGAGCCTGCTCCAGAGTTTTGATTCGGCGATGCGGGCTTACACGGGAGCCTGGCGGAACTGGCAGGAAGGCCTCCTTCACCTGGAGGAGGCCAGGGGCGCCGGCGAGAGCGCCGCCGATCCCTATCGCGTCAGCGCCATGGTGCTCAGGACCCACGAGTCCAAGCGCTTCCCCGGCGGTATCATCGCGAGCCTGTCCATCCCCTGGGGCTTCTCCAAGGGTGACGACGACCTGGGCGGCTACCATCTGGTCTGGCCGCGCGACCTCGTGGAGACGGCCGGCGGCCTGCTGGCCCTCGGCGCGGGCGAGGATGCGCTCAGAGTCCTGGAATATCTTCGGGCCACGCAGGAGGATGACGGCCACTGGGCCCAGAACATGTGGATGGACGGTTCCCCGTACTGGGGCGGCGTACAGCTCGACGAGACGGCCTTTCCCATCCTGCTGGCCGACATGGCGAGGCGGGAGGGCCCTCTCGGCGACGGCGGGGCCGCGCGCTACTGGCCCATGGTCAGGGCTGCGGCGGCCTTCGTGGTTCAGAACGGCCCCGTGACCCAGCAGGACCGCTGGGAGGAGGACCCCGGCTATTCGCCCTTCACCCTTGCGGTGGAGATCGCCGCCCTGCTGGCCGCGGCCGACATGGCCGATGCCGCGGGCGAACCGCAGGCGGCTGCCTACCTGAGAGAGACCGCGGACAACTGGAACGCATCCATCGAGCGTTGGATCTACGTGCGGGGCACGGACCTGGCCGAGCGGACCGGCGTGGACGGCTACTACGTGCGCATCGCGCCGCCCGAGACCTCCGACGCATGCTCCACGGCGGAGGGCTTCGTCGCCATCAAGAACCGCCCGCCGGGCCAGAGCCTCGAGGCCGCCTCGCACATCGTGAGCCCGGACGCCCTGGCCCTCGTCCGCTTCGGCCTCAGGGCCCCGGACGATCCGCGCATCGTGAACACGGTCAAGGTGATCGACGCCCTCTTGAAGGTGGAGACGCCCGCCGGCCCGTGCTGGCACCGCTACAACAACGACGGTTACGGAGAACACGAGGACGGCGGGCCCTTCGACGGCACGGGGGTGGGGCGCGCGTGGCCCCTCCTGGCCGGCGAACGGGCCCACTACGAACTCGCCGCCGGGCGCGCCGACGTGGCCCGAGCCCTCCTTGCGACCATGGAGGCCTTCGCCAGCGACGGTTCGCTCCTCCCCGAACAGGTGTGGGACGCACCGGACATCCCGGAACGAGAGCTGCGCCTGGGCCGTCCGTCCGGTTCGGCCATGCCCCTGGTCTGGGCCCATTCAGAGCACGTCAAGCTCCTGCGTTCCCTGCGGGACGGCTGCGTCTTCGACATGCCACCCCAGACGGCCGAGCGCTACGCCCGTGGCGGGGCCGAGTCGCCCTTCACCATCTGGCGGTTCAACCACAGGTGCCGGCGCCTGGCGGCCGGGACCGCCCTGCGGGTCGAGACCCTGGCTCCCGCGACGGTCCACTGGAGCGACGACGGTTGGAAGACCGCGCACGACACCCCCACCCGCGACACGGGCCTCGGCGTCCACGTGGCGGATCTGCCCACCAACGGCCTCGAGAAGGGGCGCACCGTCGTCTTCACCTTCCACTGGTCATCCCCGGAGCGGTGGGAAGGCGCGGACTTCGAGGTGGCCGTCGCATGACGTGACCGCAGACGGCGAACCGCGGACGGCAGGGAGACGATTTTCGCCATCGGCTCATGAACGACCGCCAATTGCTGAGTGCGCACGCCGTCCACCACCGCGGTCTGCCAGGAATAGTGGGAGTTACAGACCTGTTAAGTCTCCCCATTGAGGAAGGAACGTCCCATGATTAATCCTATTTGTTTTACTTGCGGCGCGCAGTTTCCCGAAAGCGGGACCCCTCCGGAACGCTGCCCGGTATGCGAAGACGAGCGCCAGTACGTGGGTTGGGAAGGCCAGCGATGGACTACGATGGAGGAACTTCGCCGCGGCCATCGGACCAGGATTCAGGATGACTCGGGGCTACTGGGCATCGGTATCGAGCCGGCCTTCGCCATCGGGCAGCGAGCCCTCCTTGTGGAAACGCCCGAGGGGAATGTCCTGTGGGACTGCATTCCTCTCATCGACGACGATGCCGTTTCCGCGATCGAGGCGCGCGGAGGCCTTGCCGCCATCGCCATCAGCCACCCGCACTACTACTCGACGATGATCGAATGGAGCCGGGCCTTCGGAGGGGTCCCGATCCATCTGCACGAGGCCGACCGCCGGTGGGTGATGCGGCCGGATCCCGCTGTCCGGTTCTGGAAGGGCGATGAACTGGAACTCCCGGGCGGCCTCACTGTTGTCAGGCTGGGCGGGCATTTCTCCGGAGGCGCGGTCTTGCACATTAACCGTGGCGGGGGCATGCTGCTCACGGGAGATATCGTTCAGGTCGTGATGGACCGGCGCTGGGTCAGCTTCATGTACTCGTACCCCAACCTTATTCCGCTTTCGGCCGGGCAGGTGCGAGGGATGGCTCAGCGGCTCGAGACTTATACGTTCGACCGCATCTACGGGGCCTGGTGGGGGCGCAACGTTCTGTCGGACGCGAAGGAGACAGTCAGGCGGTCGGCGGCCCGCTACATAGCCGCCATGGAAGGCTGACACAGTTGTTCAAGGAGAGCCCGGACGCCGTCGGTGGAGGAAGTTCTCGTCCACCGGTGGCCTTCGGAGGACGGCCCCCCTGAGGGGCTATTTGAAGATACGGAGGTTACCAATGGCTAAGATTCCAGCCTATGCGGCGGCGGAAGCGAAGGCTCCGCTGGCGCCCTACACCGTGGAGCGCCGAGAGCCCGGTGAGCACGACGTGCTCATCGATATTCTCTTTTGCGGCGTGTGCCACTCGGACATCCACCAGGCGCGCGACGAGTGGGGGAACAGCATCTTTCCCATGGTTCCCGGCCACGAGATCATCGGGCGCGTGCGCCGCGTCGGTGCCCATGTCACGAAATTCAAGCCTGGCGACATGGCGGGCGTGGGCTGCATGGTCGATTCGTGCAGGGACTGCGATCCGTGCCGGCGCGACCTCGAGCAGTTCTGCTACAAGGGCGCGGCCTTCACATACAATGGCACCGAGATGGACCGCGAGACGCCGACGTTCGGCGGCTACTCCACGCAGGTCGTGGTGGACGAGGCTTTCACGCTGAAGGTACCCGAGGGCCTCGACCCGGCCGGCGCCGCGCCGCTTCTGTGCGCCGGCATCACCACCTACTCGCCGCTCCGGCAGTGGAACTGCAAACCCGGCGACAAGGTGGGCGTGGTCGGCCTGGGCGGTCTGGGGCACATGGCCGTCAAGCTCGCCGCCTCCATGGGTGCCGAGGTCACCATGCTCTCGACCTCTCCGTCCAAGGAGGAGGACGCCCGTCGGCTGGGGGCCCACGACTTCGCCCTGACGACCGACGAAGCTTCCCTGGAGAAGCTCGCCGACCGGTTCGACCTCATCATCGACAGCGTGTCCGCGCCGCACGACTACAACACGTACCTGGCCATGCTGAGGGTGGGCGGCGTCATGGTGCTCCTAGGCGTGCCGCCCGAAGCCATACCCGTCCAGGCCTTTTCGCTAATCGGCGGCAACCGGCGCCTGGCGGGCTCGTTGATCGGTGGCATCAAGGAAACGCAGGAGATGCTCGACTACTGTGCCGCGCATAACATCGTCTCCGACGTGGAGGTCATCCCCATCCAGACCGTCAACGAGGCCTACGAGCGCGTCCTCAAGAGCGACGTCCGCTACCGCTTCGTCATCGACATCGCCAGCCTGAAGAAGTGAGTAGGTGAGTAGGAAAGTAGGTGACGAGGGCGCGGGAAGGCCTTCGAAGAGCTGACGGCCGACCGCCGGCCGTCTCACCATTGAAGCACCGGGCGAGGCTCCGACCTCTCAATCCTTTATCCAGGCTGGCAGTTCGTAGGCTTTCCCCGGCGTTCCGCCGAGTGCCAGAATGGTGGCGCCGCTTCCCCCGGGAACCAGCTTGCGTTTCTGCTGCGGCCCCACGCGGGCGAGCATGCCCGGCTTCAACTCCCAGCTTTCCGTTCCCGTTCGTAGCACGGCACTCCCTTCGAGCACGACGTACACCTCTTCCTGCCCGTCCTTCACGTGGTCGTGTTCGGGGTAGTCCGGCCAATCGGGCGGCAGCCTGAGCACATTCATGCCCCACGCGCTCACGCCCAGGCCCTTGCCCGCATAGAGAAACTGCTCACTGTGGCCTTTGAGTTCGTCGAAGCGTTTTACGGTCACGTCCAACATGGTGCCTCCTCAGTTCGCCGAATGGCGGCGACTACCCGTTACAACAATGCGAGGAGGCGAACTGTTTCAAAAGCCGATCTCCGGCCGCGGACCCGCTTGTTGAATAGTCGCCGACATCGCCAGACCGAGATGACTTCTCCGGCAATTCCAGGCTTCTATCCGCTCCTGTAGACGGGCTGGGAATGACAATATCCACCGCTCCGAGATGAAGAAAGCCCTCCTGCACATTGATGTCAGCATGCAATTACTGATAAGCTATTTATTGAGGAAGAGCCGGCCAATGCGAGAGGTGTGCGTGGCCTTGGGCCAAACATCCTTCTCTGCCGAGAAAGGGGGAAACGATGAAGCGATTATTCGCAGCTGTTCTGTTGGTCTTCTGGATACCGCTAGCCCTTTTCGCCGTGGACATGTCCTGGAAGCGGTCACTCCAGAAAGGCTCGTCCGAAGAACTTGTCAAGGCCTACAAGGATCTTACTGAGCCACGGCCACAGTGGAAGATTGAAACGGCTGGTCTGACGATCAACCGGCCTGCTTTCAAGATGGTACTCGGAAAAGGGACCCTCTACGCCGACGGAAGCCAGAATGGAGCCATCCGCCCTTTGTATTACCAGGGCTCGGGAAGTATCTCTTTCGAGGTCTCCAACCGAATTGAACGCGCGCACCTCAAGCTCTTCATAGGCAAGGAAAGCCTGCATGAGCAACCAGTTAGCAGCGTTCTGATACTTCCACTCGGTGTGTGTGCGGACTTGCCGAAAATACCTGAGGGCCCTCTTTCGATCGGGGGACGGGGAGAATACGCGCACTTCAAGAACGCGCTTCATGCGGGCGGCATGAACTGGCTGGCGTCCGTCTTGAACGGGACGTTGCATGGTGCACAGGACATAGCCATCCTCTTTCGCATGGATGGAGATGTTTGGGCCTATGTTTTGGATTCCACCGATGAGGAAGAAGTCTCCCTGCGCCGTCTGGGCAATCCTCCGCACGTTGAATCCTGGTGGTGGGACCGTGCAGTCAGTCTTCACATGAACAAGGATGGCGATTTGACACCCCATGAGAGCCGTCGTGAGGTCGAGGCGAAACTTCCTGCCGATGTACAACGCATTGACGTGAGTCTGCAACTCGACAAGAGCGGCAGGGCCCTTGACGGAAGCTCCGCTACGATTAAAATGCGACTCCTCGAACCCGTCCGCGCGCTCACGTTCGAATGCAACCCGCGGCTCGATGTCTCCAGGGTGACCATGGGCGACGGGACGAAGGTCCCCTTCATCAAGGAGGAGTTCTCCAGGAAGACGTTCTTCCTAGAGCCCTATCTTGTCGTGATGCTTCCGGAAGGAACGAGCGGCGATATTACCTTACACGTAAGCTATACAGGAAAACTTTGCCTCGCCGGAGGCGGGGTCGTGCTCCTCTATGACGATTCGGGGTGGTTCCCCAACCTGTTCGATGCAAACGGATTCAAGTTCGGTTTTACGGCCACGGTACCGAAGGGCCTTGAAGCCATTGGAATCGGCGAACTCGCCGGACATTCGGTTGCCGGCGACCGCGAGACTTTTCATTATGAGATGAAGCAGAACGTGCGCCTTGCGAGCTTTCTTTTTGGAAAGTTCAAACACACGATCCGAAAGGTCAAAGGGATTCGGGTGGACATTGCCCTCGTGGACAATGCCCTCACTATCTATATGACCCGAAACCAGAACAAGGTGGCAGACGAGATTGCTGATGCCGTCAAGCGTTACACGGCTATGTTTGGCCCCATCCCCTACAAGACTCTGCACGCGGGTTTGACCGGCGGCTACACGAACCAGGGCTACCCCTCCCTGATCATGCTCTCCACAGATGTCTTCGAGCGATCCAAGTCCTCGTGGCCTGAGCAGGTTGTCGCCCACGAAGTTGCTCACCAGTGGTGGTACAACCAGGTAACGCCGCTAACGTATCGTGACGCCTGGATCTCAGAATCCATGTCGGAGTTCGCGTCGCTCGTCTGCCTGCGCGACCGCTCGGGAATGGACACAATGAAGAAATATCTGAGCCACGACTTCCACACCTTCACCAAGCTGTCCTACGTGCGCAGAAAGCCATACGTGGAATTCGGACCCATCTGTCTCGGCACCCGCCTCTATACCACTCTCGATCCCGATGATTCCTACCAGACGATTGTCTACTTCAAGGGTGCCTGGATGCTGCTGAATCTTTCAAATATGGCGCTATTCACGCCAGGCGGTGAAAAGGGCTTTACGGACGCCTGCAAAGATATGATCGCCTCATGCAAGGGCAGGCTGATGTCGACCCAGGACGTCGTCAAGGATTTTGAACGCCACATGAAGGCTCCGCTCGAGTGGTATTTCAAGGAGTGGCTCGAAAGCAACGTTGTCCCGAAGGTGAAGGTGACGACCAGGGTGGAGGGATCCAAGCTCTTGGTGAAGGGCGTCCAGGATTCCACGTTGACCCTGCCGATTCCAGTAACGATTGCAAAGGGGCGAAATAAGAGAGCGAAGGTCCATGAGTATCTCTTCTTCCTCAAGCCGGGCGGCTCCAGCCGCGAATTCCCCCTGCCTTTCAAACCGGACAAGGTGCTCGTCGACAACAACCACTACTGCCTGGCGGACTACCGGTAAGGCATGCGGCGAAGCAGCAAGAAAGGCGATGAAGGCCGGTCCTTCACCGCAACGGCCTCCTGCATGCCGTATTCCCTTTATGCCATAGGCTTTAGCCCTCAGCCCTTGGGGAAACACTCACCGTAGTTTTTTTCGTCACGCCGCGCGGAGAACCTCACCACGAACCTGTTGCCGGCATCGTCGCCGGGTTCGTACGCGACCTCGGCCCCTTGTCGCCGCGCGACGGCGGCGACGATGGCGAGGCCGAGGCCCGCGCCGGGCACCCGGCCATCTCGCCCCGACCGGCCCCTGAAGAAGGGTTGGAAGAGGTAGGGACGGTCCTCCCCGGGGACGGGCGGACCGTCGTTCTCTACCGCGGCTTCTACGGTTCCGCCTTTCGCGCCGCAGGTGACCGTGACGGCGCCTCCGGACGAAGCGTACTTGACGGCGTTATCGATGAGGTTCGCAAAGAGCCGTTCCAGCGCCTCCCGCTCTCCGTCGACGCAGGCCGCGCGCAGGTCCGTCCGCAGTCGGAGCCCCTTCTCACCGGCGGCCTGGGCGAAGCGCTCGGCGAGGCTCCGGAGAAGCCCATCTAGCCCGACGGGCTCGAAATCCATGGGGCGTTCGGCCGGGAGCGAGTTGATGCGTGCCATCTCAAGCAGGAGGTCAGCCGTCTTCTCGAGGCGCTGAAGGTCCTCGAGCGCCTCCTGCAGGGCCTGCGCCAGCTCTTCGCGCGAGCCGCCCGTCAGCAGTGCCGTCTCGAGGGTCGACTTCACGAGGGTGAGGGGCGTCCGCAGTTCGTGGGCCGCCTCGGCGCTGAACCGCTTCTCCATTTGGACCAGCCCCCACAGACGGTCCGATAGGCCGTTTATCTCCCGCGCGAGGGGACGCAGCTCGGCGGGGAGCGGGCCTTCGTCGAGGCGTTCCTCTCCGGTGGCCCCCGGGACGTTTTCCAGTCGTCTCATCATCGCCTTGACAGGTCTCAATCCCATCCGTATGGCCGCCCACAACAGAAAGGAGGTGATGACCAGGAGGAGCACCCCCATAACGGCCGCCTTTTCGCGGAACTCGCGGTCGGCCCGCTCCATGCCCGCAAGGGGCGTGGCGAGAAGCACTTCGACAAGGGGACCGGTGGCGACGTCCGTATCGCCGGGCCTGCGAATCCTCTTCGCCGCGTCCAGAACGCGGAACCGGTTGCCGTCGATGACGACCGTCTCCGCGTATTCGGCGTCGGGGCTCGACAGGGGCCGCAATCCGCTGGTGCCGAACCACCCGGCGGGAGATTCCCAGACGACCCGTGCCGCCCCGTCGAGGACGCACGCTTGCGTGCCTGGTACGATCGAACGGCGCATAAGGCCCGCATCCACCTGGAGTTTTCCCGTTGCGTCCGGAGCCACGTCGCCGAGGATCTCCTTGCTCCGAATCCTCGTGCTTTCGTCGAAGGCGGCGAGGCTGCGGCTTTCGCTTCCCCTGACCAGCCAGAATGCGAAGAGCGTAAGGACGGCCAGTTCGATGGGGAGTGTCAGAAGGAGGAGGCGGAGAAACAGGGTCGGCCGGCGCATTGTCATGGTTCGGGCCTGCCTAGCAGGCGGTAACCTTCTCCCCTGACCGTGTGGAGGATCCGCGCTTCGCCTCTGGCCTCGAGCTTGCTCCGGATGGACCAGACGTAGTGCTCGATCACGTTGGAGAATTTCTCCCAGTTGTAGTCGTAGAGGTGCTCCAGAAGCTCCGCCTTGGGCACCACCGCGCCGGGGCGGTAAGCGAGGTATTCCAGCAGCCGGTACTCGAGGGCGGGAAGGTCCAGGACGCGTTCCGCCCGTAAGACCTCATGGGTGCGAGTGTCGATGCGCAGGTCCCCCACCTGAAGCACGGGCGCCGGATGCTCTTGGCTCCTTCTCAGGAGCGCCTTGCAGCGGGCGAGCAGTTCGCCCGTGTTGTAGGGCTTGACGAGGTAGTCGTCGCAGCCGTAGTCCAGGCCCCGGACGATCTCTTCCTTGGCCCCGAGGGCCGTGAGGACGAGCACCGGCATGCGGTTGCCGGACTCCCGGAGCTGTTGGAGGAGGGTCAGGCCGTCCATGCCGGGCAGCATCCTGTCGAGCAGCAGAAGGTCGTAGGGTTCGCCGGACCCGAGCCGTTCCCACGCCGCGAGACCGTCGCCGAGGACATCGGCCGTGAAGGTCGGAAGCGTCTCCAGAACGCGCTTCAGGTTGCGCCCCAGCCGTTCCTCGTCTTCCACGATCAAAGCTCTCATAAGCGCCCCAAACGGATAGATACCTCCTCATGCGAGGTTTCATCCTCAGTTTAAACTACTTTCTCAGGAGGACGAGATCCTGATGATGGTTCACGGCCTTTTCATCGAAACTTATGACATCAAATAAGCGCCTCCATACCCGTTCCACATAATCCCGCCGGTGGTAGGTGGTCTGGTAGAAGTCGGGCAATCCATCTGTCTTGAAAACGCCCGTCCTTCCTATGCGGCTCACGACCCCTGTCCCTTTATCCATGAGCGTAGCTTTGTCGGTACAGGTCCTGAGAAGCTCGCTGCCGAGCAAGGTGGCGAAGAGCACGCCACCCGGCTTGAGAATCCTCCTTGTCTCCAGAAGCCAAGCATTCTGGAGTGCCTCATCGAGATGGGTGAATACGGATATGGCGATGATCAAGTCGAAGTATTCGTCGGGATATTCGGTCGGCGGTGAGCTCTCGTTGGTTCCGAAGTGGATGCCGGACAGGTGCTTCCGGCACCAGTCGATGGCCTCCGGATCGATGTCTGTCCCGTACATCTCAGAGGTCAGTGCATAGTCTCGCAAGTACCTCATCACCCTGCCGCACCCGCATCCGAAATCCAGGATCCGGTGAAAGGAGGGCAGGTCGTATCCATGGGCCTCCAAAAGCCAGGCGATGTCCGCCGCGCACGTCCTGCCGACCCGCAAGAAACCGTCAGGTTTCACCGACCCGTGCACCCTATGTCGCAGGGTAATCGGGGGCAGGGGAATACCATCGCTTGGCTCCTTACACTTGAGTTCCAGACCGAGCAGCCTCCTTATCACGTACTTCGCATAGAGGACATAGCAGAAGAAACGATGAGTAAAGGACCGCATGACAGTGTCGAAATCCAAGGCATATTCTTTCATCCAGCCTCCTCCTCCCGGCGCGCTGAACCAAAAACCGAATACCGGCGCTGATCTCGGCCAGTATGAAAAGCGGGAGATGAGGTGAAGCTGAAGTTTTCGTATGAAGCCCTGAAGCGGATGTGTATGGCTTCCGGGGTTAAACCATTTACGATCTCGTCCTGTCGGGATAAACGTATGCGACGCGCCCGGGCGCAACGGAATGCCTACCTGCAGGGACACCGAGCAACAGAGTCAGACGAATGGAGATGTAATATGACCGTGCACACAAGTTGCAGACGAGCACCGGCCGGCCTGGGAGTCTTTTCAGTTGTCGTGCTGGCGTGCCTCATCGGGGGATGGCCCACGGCGGCAACGGCGCAACAGGCCCTCACCTATCCGATCGTGGACACGGGTCAGACCCACACCTACGACAACAGCGGAGAGATCACGCCGCCCGAAGAGGGCGCGGCCTTCTACGGTCAGGACGCCCAGTACGACGGCAACCAGCCGAGATACGCGGACAACGGCGACGGCACCGTGACGGACCTGGTCACGGGGCTCATGTGGTCGAGTACCCCTGACCTGAACGGCGACGGCGTCATCAACGCCGAGGACAAGCTCACCTACGACGAGGCGATCGCGAGCGCGAAGACCTTTTATCTTGCCGGCTACGACGACTGGCGGATCCCGACGATCAAGGAATTGTACTCGCTCATCGATTTCGACGGAAACGCCCCCACGGGCGTCGACGGCTCAGACGGCACGCCCTTTATCGACACGGACTACTTCGCCTTCGGTTACGGCGACACGTCGGCGGGAGACCGGGTGATCGACGCCCAGTTCGCCACCAGCACCAGGTACGTGTCCACGACAATGAACGGCGCCGAAACCATGTTCGGCGTGAACTTCGCCGACGGCCGCATCAAGGGCTACCCAACGGGCTCGACGCCCGGCTACCCCGACGGGAAGACCTTCTACGTCCTGTACGTACGGGGCAATGCGAACTACGGCATTAACGACTTTGTCGACAACGGCGACGGGACAATCACGGACCTGGCCACGGGCCTGATGTGGTCCAAGGCCGACAGCGGCACGGGTATGGACTGGGAGTCCGCGCTGCAGTGGGTCCAGGATAAGAACGCGGAGGACTACCTCGGGCACGACGACTGGCGGCTCCCCAACGCCAAGGAACTCCAGAGCATCGTCGACTATGACCGTTCGCCCGACACCACGGACTCGGCCGCCATCGACCCGGTCTTCGACGCCACGCCCATCGTGAACGAGGGCGGACAGCCCGACTACCCCTGGTACTGGACGGGTACGACACACATCGAGCAGACCGCGGGCGGCATGGACACGGAGGCCGTCTACGTGGCATTCGGCCGGGCCCTGGGCTGGATGGGACCCGCGGGGGCGCCCTGCCTCAATCTTCTTGACGTCCACGGCGCGGGCGCCCAGCGGAGCGACCCCAAGAGCGGCAGCCCGACCGACTACTACCTTGGCGTGAGCTGCAGCGACGACGGGCCTGCCTACGGCCGGGGCCCCCAGGGCGACGTGGTCCGGATCGACAACTTCGTGCGGCTCGTGCGCGACGCCGGAGCCGGGACCCAGCCCCTGTCGGCCTCGGTCGCCTACTCGCCGGAGAATCCTACGAACGCCACCCCCGTCACATTCACGGCTTCCGCATCCGGCGGCACGCCGCCCTACAGCTATGCGTGGAGCATTGATCAACAAGCTTTCTCCGGCCAGTCGGTCACGGTCACGCTCTTGGCGGGCACGCACACTGCGACTCTTGCGGTTTCGGACGCTGCCCGGGAGGCCGCGAACGAAAACGTGACCTTCGACGTGGCGGAAGCCGTGGCTGTCACCTCCGCGACAAAGGTCGGCAGTCCCTTCCGGATCAAGATCCTCGGCACCAATTTTCAGTCGAGCTGCACGGCGACCGTCGGCGGGGTGCCCGTGCAGGTGGCCTACAAGAACGCCGGGAAGATCAAGCTCAAGCACTGCAAGAGCCTGTGCCCCAAAGGAACGCCCGTGGCCATTGTGGTTACGAACCCCGACGGAACGGCTTCCGCTCCCTATGCCTTCACGCGGTGAAAGCCGAGACCAGGGGAGAAAGCGATTTGGGAATCGAGATTTTGGATTTGGGATCTCAAAAAAGGCAGACGGAAGGGCATCTGAGGGCCCACCGTCGAGCGCGGACCACCGAGATTCTCCCCCGCCGCGAACAAGTAGCGCGCGCATCTTGTTGGTATACTGTGCGGGCAGAACGTGGAGGTGTAAGGGATGGCTGCGGACAAGTCCGGCGCGATGGACGATCCTTCCTTCATCGTCGACCGCCTCACGGAAGTCAGCATCGCGCTCTCGGCCGAAAAGGACTACCACCGCCTCCTGGAACTCATACTGCGCAAGGCGATCCAGCTCGCCCGCTGCGACGCCGGGAGCCTGTACATCGTGGTGCCGGGCGGCGAGGAGGCGGGAACGCCGCCCAGGCTCCGCTTCGCGGCCGCGCAGAACGACTCCGTGGCCTTCCGGTTCCAGGCGACGGAGATGCCGCTCACGCAAGAGAGTCTCGCAGGCTACGTCGCGCTCACGGGTGTCACGCTGACAATCGAGGATGCATACGCCATACCGGATGGCGCGCCGTACCGAATCAACAGAGATTTCGACAGGGAGACGGGCTATCGCACGAAGTCTCTGCTCGTCCTGCCCATGACAAACCACCGGGGGGAGGTCACCGGCGTCCTCCAGCTCATCAATTGCAAGCGGAATCCCTCTGCGCCGCTGACCGATCCGGGGACCGTCGAGGCTCAGGTCGTCCCATTCAATCCGGCGACCAGGCGCCTGATGCAGGCCGTCGGGAGTCTCGCGGCCGTCTCCATCGATAACCAGCAACTCTACGCGAACATCGAAAGACTCTTCGAGGGGTTCGTGAAGGCCTCGGTGACGGCCATCGAGCAGCGGGACCCGACGACCTCCGGCCATTCCCTGCGCGTGTCCGTGCTGACCACCGGCCTCGCCGAGCACGTGGACCGGGCCGAAGGCCCCCTCGCCGCGATTTCGTTCACCCGCGAACAGATGCGTGAACTCCGTTATGCCGCGCTCCTCCACGACTTCGGAAAGGTCGGCGTGCGCGAGCACGTTCTGGTGAAGGCAAGGAAGCTCTATCCTCACGAACTGGAGCGGATCATGACCCGCCTCGAGACGGCCCGGCTCTGCCACGAGCGGGACGCCCTTCGTCGAAAACTCGCCTGCAGCCTGGAAGGAGGTCCAGACCGGGACGAACGGTTGATGCGCATCGATGGCGAGATGGAAAGGGCCCTCGCCGACATTGACGCTTTCCAGAACACGATTCTCAGGGCCGACGAACCGACCGTTCTGCCCGATGGTGACTTTGCGACCCTTCGAGCCATCACCGCGGCGGGATTCACGGACCGGTTCGGGAATCGGACGCCGTTTCTCGACCAGGCCGAGGCGACTGTACTTTCCATACCCAAGGGCAGCCTGAGCGAGATGGAAAGACTGGAGATCGAGAGCCACGTGACCCACACGTACGAGTTCCTGCAGCAGATCCCGTGGACGCCCGAACTGAAGGCCGTTCCCGCCATCGCCTACGGCCACCACGAGAAGCTCGACGGCCGCGGCTACCCCCGCGGCGTCAAGGGGAACGACATTCCCGTCCAGTCCCGAATCATGACGGTGGCCGACATCTACGATGCCCTGACGGCCTGCGACCGGCCCTACAAGAAGGCCGTCCCGCAGGAGAAGGCCCTGGACATCCTTATGGCCGAAGCGAAGGACGGCATGCTGGACGCCAACCTGGTCGACCTCTTCATAGAATGCAAGGTGTTCGGACTCACGGGGGATCTGGTTGGAAGACGCTGACTCATGCTCATGGCGCGGAGCGAGCGGGTGGAATGGTCATGGTCCTGCACGTGATCTACGACGAGACCTGTCCCCTGTGCAGGAATTCACGACGATACGCCGAGGCCATGGACTGGTTCCATCGGCTGGTCTTCGTCGGGATGACCGACGAGGCTTTCATCCGAACGCACTTCCCGGGTTTGGATGAAGCTTGTCTTGCCGAGGCCATGCACGTCATAGACCGGCGCGGCCGCGTTTACCGGGGCTTTGCCGCCTTCCGCCGCATCCTCCGGGTCAATCCGCTCGCCTGGCCCCTTGCCCTCCTTCTCTACCTGCCCGGCGTCTCCCTCCTCGGCGACAGGACCTATCGCCGCATCGCGGCGCGGAGACACTGCAGATTGGAATAAGGCTAGGGCCGAATGGCTGAGGGAAGAAGGTGGAAGGGAAGATCTGGGATTTGGAATTTGGGATTGAAAACCGGCATACGGTAGGCCTTCGTAGCGGCCGATGCGAGCATCGGCCGAACGGCCCTTGGCAAGCAAAGGCCGCTACCGTGAATGCCGGACCTTCGAAGGCTGAATCCGCGGGGGGAATGGGGGCTTAGAGGGTCTACCAGCGACTGATTCCTCGATCATTTGGTCACTGTTCACCGCGGGCGCGGAATGCGCCCGCTCACCCCGCGTTCGCCCTCAGGAAGCTCTGGATCTCGGAGACCACGGATTTCGTGTGCGTGTGCAGAAGGTGGTGGCCGGCGTCCGTGAACAGCTTCCACTTCGCCCTCGGGAAGTCTTTCAGTCGGTCTTGAATGAAGGCCGGCGGGGCCACGAGGTCTGCCTCCCCGTGAAGCTGGAGCATGGGCAGGTCCGCGAGGACGTCGAGGTCGGGGTCGGGCCGGTATTCGAAGAGGCAGTGTTGGGAGGTGCCCGCGAGCGCTTCCGGCGACGTCCGGCCCGCCTCGTCCTGGAGGGAGGGCGGCAGTACGGCGGCAAACTGCTGGACCATGGACCCCGCTGCGGCGACCAGATCGCCGTCCGTCACGGCGGCGAGGCCTTCGGTGACGTTGCGGTAGTGAGGCGAACCGCGGCGGAGCGTCTGGTGGATCTGCCACGTCGACGTGAACCGGGGGTAATTGATGAAGATCAGTCCCCGGACTCGTTGCGTGCCCAGGCGGGCGGCAAGCGCGGTCGCGACCAGGCAGCCCAGCGAATGGCCTCCCAGGAAGAGCGGCTCCGGGACGCCCTCTGCCTGGACGAGGTCCTCGAGGCAGGTCACGTGTTCCTCCATGGTGTAGCGGGCCTCCGGCCCGGCCGAATCCCCGAAGCCCAGCATGTCGGGCAGGACGAGGCGGAACCCGTCCAGGCGGCCCGCCAGCGGGGCCATGAAGTAGTGGTGAGAAGTCAGGACCCCGTGGACGAGGAGGACACAACCCATGTGCCCCGGAAGGGCCCGGAAGGAAAGGGAGGTTCGCGCGAACCGGTTATCGTCACCCATGATCAGATGCCCCGTCGGAAATCGGTTTTGGTCGATGGTCCGGGTCCCCCCGGCACGATCCGGACGGATCGTGGAGACCCGGACCGGAAGCCGACGCCAGTATACATCCGGCAGGACCTCCCTCCCAGGCGTCCGGACCGGCTGGGTCTGGACGCGCGGGACCCGGACCCCAAAAAAAAGGCGGAGCAAGCGCTCCGCCTTGAAGACTAGATCGAAAGGCCGTCAGTAGGTGATGATGACCTCCGGGTCGCCGTTGGCGTCCGTGCCTTTGATGACTCGGAGGTTGTCGGTCGAGTTGCCGGACAATTCGTAGAAAACGAGCGGAGGCGCGCCGCTCTGCATGTCGCTCACCTGGTTAGGGAAGCTCCCGCCGGATGCGAAGTTCGACTGTTCCAGGTTGGCGCTCGGACTGAGCGCCGGGTCGTTCGGGAAGGCCTGGCTGAAGATCTGGGCGTTCGTGGGCGTCTGCGGACTGAGCTGCGTGGCGTACCCCCGGAGGAGAGAGGGCAGGGAGCTGACCGTAACGGGCGCCGAAATCGGCGAGGTCGCGCCGCCCGAGCTCACGGCCGCCGTGATGACGTCGCCTCCCGCCAGACCCGCCACGCCCGTCAGGGTCCAGGTGCCGTCCGGCTGGACGGTGGCCGTTCCGAGGACCGTTCCGGTCCCGTTCTTGTAGACCGTGATCGTGCCTCCGATAACGGTGGACGTACCGGAAATCGAGGTGTCCAAAAGCATGATGGGGCCGTTTACAACGGGCGCCGGCAGGATGGCGTTGCTGACGGAGGCCGTCTGGTCGATGCCGCCGTCCGCCGTCAGCGTTGCCGAGTTGGTGATCTGGGTCGTGGACGGGTCCTGCGTGCCGTCAACCGTGAGCTGGTAGGTGATGGTGACGGCCTGGCCGGGGGCCACCGTGTAGCCGGTGAGCAGGTCCGGCGGATCTCCCGCGGGATTGGTCGTCGTCTGAAACGATTCGACGTCGATTTCCACGTTGTCGATGTACATATAGTCCCAGTTGTACCGGTCCATGCTGGTGTACTCGAATCGCAGCGCGAAATTCGAGCTGAGGTAAGGTGTTAGATCGACGGCGTCCGCGTTGTACGCAGGATCTGTGATGTTGTTGGTCCCGGAATCGTCGTAGGTCCGCACGGTCTGCCACGTACTGCCGTCGGTCGTAACCTGCAGGATGAAGGTATCGGCGTCGCGGAAATCCACCCGGCGGTAATCGAAATGAAGCGTGGCCGACGTATAGGGTGAGAGGTCCAGGGGACGCGAGATCGAGATGTCCGTCAGGTTGGCGAATCGGAGCGCGTAGTTGTTCACATCGAGAGGGTCCGTGACGACTTTGATCCGTCCACCCGTGGCCCCACTGTTGTCGCCGGTCTCCGCCCACGGCGAGGACCACGTGAGCGTGCCCGTGCTGCCGTCGTAGGCCCGGGCCGGAAAACTGTCGGCATAGCTGCCGCTCGCGCCGGACGTGGTGGTCGTGACCTCTGCGCTGCCGGGGACATAGGTCGTTCCCGTCGGCACGGGGTCGGTGACGGCCACGTTCGTGAAGGGTGAGGCCGTGGGGTTGGTGAGGGTGATCGTGTAGGTCACCGTCTGCCCGGGCGAAACGGCGCCCGTTCCGGCGTCGCTGGTCTTGGTGATGTAGGTCCCGGACGTCGGCGGGAACTGGCAGTCGCCCGCGCCGGGGATCTGCGAGGCCTGGAGGCCGGTCTGGACCGTGCCTGCCATGCCGGGCGTAGCGCCGTAAGCGTCGTTGAGGGTGGTGGTGATGCCGTTCTGTCCGCCGTTGACGACCGCACTGCCGGCCGATCCCGAGAGAAATACCGCGCCGCCGCCGCCGCCTCCTCCCGGGCCATGTCTGTCTGCGCTGCCTCCGTTGTCGTTTGGCCAGGCGTCGCCCCCGTTGCCGCCGTTCGCTTCCACCGTCAGGCCCTGGAGGCCTCCGCTGGCCGAATAGAGGAGAATCGCGCCACCCGCGCCGCCACCGCCCGCGCCGTCCTGTTCGGACGTGGGGGCATCGGCGCCGTTGGCCGTGATTGTCCCTGTCCCGCTCACGCTCAGGGCGCGGATCATGACGATGCCGCCGCCGGCGGCACCGCTGCCGTTCCCACCTCTGTCGACGTTGTTGCGCACGCCGGCACCGCCCCCGCCTCCCATGACGAGGAGGCCGGGCGCATCGGCGACCGAAGCGCCGAAGAACCCGCCGAGGGCCGCGTCAGCACTCCACGTATTTCCACCGTTTCCGCCGTTTCCGCCGTTTCCGCCGCCGCCGCCGCCCGAGTTCTCGGTGTTGGCGGAGGGGTCGCTGTCGTTGCCGCCCCCGCCGGCGTTACCGGGGGCTCCGCGGCCGAAGTCGCCGTTCGGGTAGCCGTCCAGGCCAGCTCCGTTGTCCGCGCCGGACAGCAGGCGGGGCGTGCCCGCGATGCCCTCGCCCTTCATGCCGCCCGTTCCTACGGTGGTCGTCGAATCCGCAGGCGCCGGGTAGCGGTAATCGGTGCTGTTGACGCCGGCCTCGCCCTGAAGCTGCTGCTGTACGCCGCCGCGGAAACCCCTGCCGTCGACGCTGACCGTGCCACCCAGCGTGAGCATCTGGCTGATGTCCATGGCCAGCACGCCGCCCGCGCTACCGTTCCAGGCCATGCACGTGAGGCCCGTGCCGAGGGTCGCGGTGGTGTACTGCGGCACCCGGATGACCTGGGCGGTCTGCTGCCCGCCGGCGCTGGTGGAGGAGCCGATGGAGTAAGCGTTGAGTGTGCCTCCGGCCGGGCCCGTTCCCGCGACGGGAACCGACCCGCCCGAGACGGGGCCGGTGGCCACCAGGTACTCGTACGTCCCGGCGCCGTTCAGGCCGGTGTAGCCGGAGCCGCTGCCGGTGCCGTCACCGTAAGAGGACGTGTTCGAGGCGTCGATGGTCGCGCCCTGGGTTTGCATGATAATGAGCAGATCGCCCGCCGCGATGGGTGTGGAAGCGCCCTGCGGGCTTCCCACGGAGATGGCGGTGGCGCCGGCCGATACGGAGGCGTCCACGGGGTAGTAGGTGTTGATGACGCCCGTGAGAACGCCTCCGGCCCCGTCCTTGCCCGGGGTCGTGCACAACGCGGATTCCGGTCCATCGGCGAACAAGACACTGGAAACCGGTGCGCTCTGTCCCTCCCGGGCGCTGATGGTCACCGGAAAAGCCCTTTGGTTAGATCGCTGCAGTTGAAAGAAGGCCTGGCCCGCGCTCTCCATACGGCCCAGCCAGACCCACCCCGAAGCGTCGGGTTGAAGAAACGAACCGTCCCGTGACTTGATGCCCACGTCCCGGCCTGAGGCGTCCACCGCCCTGACCTCGACGTCTCCGCCGGACGCCCAGTTGGTCACGACGTACCGCGACGGCGTGAGCCTCCCGGCTGGGGTCAGCACCAGCGCACGTTCCGCGCGGATCGACACTCGGCCGATGCCGTCGCCGCCTTCGATCCTCAAGCGGAGCTGCCTCAAAGCACCCGTGTTCTCCACGGCCACGGGAAGGCGTCCCGTTCCGTGGACCAGTCTCACCGGCACGAACGGCGCGCCCATGCCGGCGCTTGCCTCGAGGCGCGCGCCCGCGGGCAGATCTTCGACCTGGACCTGGAGCATCGGTAGGGGAAGGTTTCCGACGTAAGGCGGCGTCTGCACCGCGAGAGTGCGCTGCCTGGCCGGCTGCGGATTCGCGGGAGACGTGCTCCAGCGCGGTGTACCACCGGCGTCCACGGGCGCCATTCTCAACCTGGCGGCATGCGATCCCAGGTCCGCCCCGAGCAGAGGCAGCGCCGCAAGCACCAGAGCCGCAAAGAATCCCAGAAACCCTAACCGAATGTCCAGGGCCTTGTTCTTCGCACTTTTTGCGTGTTTCTCTTCGCCCTGTCTTTTCATTTGACATATCTCCATCAGACAACCTCAATCAGAGAGTGAGCAACATGTGTGCCATGTGATGACACGGCTTGAAATTGCAGGCCCGTCGGACCATAGGGCCATCCGGTTGAGGACGATGCGAGCCTGCAAGTGTAACCATATGGAAGCATGCTGAGAGATCTGGGTAACAGCGCAGGTTTTCGCTCGATTCGCTTTAATTTTCCTATAATAACAGGGATTGTTCCATCGTTCTCCCAAGATAGCCGGAATGAGACACGACGGGAGAACCGGACCGGTCTCGCCGCGTTCTAAGTCGAGAACACCCGTAAGGTCCTGCGGGTGGTAATCTTGGATACCTGACCCAACCAGAGCAAGTGTCACCATAAGGAATCATACCTCCTTTGATCCCAGAGGACTGTGGCTCTTGCGCGCCGGTGCCTCCCGGTCCGGCCATTTCTCGGCAGCCTGCCGGTCATCCGGCCCCGGGGCTGTCGCCGGTCATGGATGGCAGGGCGGGCAGGGTCTCCTGGCTCTCCGATACGCCCTGGTCTCCCATGACGATCAGGCTTGCGACCGTCGCGAGCATGGCGGGTATGAGCGCCCACGGATCGCCGGTGGTTTCTGCCACGAATGCGATGGCCGCCACGGGCGTCCGGTAGCCGGCACCGAGAAAGGCGGCCAGACCGATCAGGGGGTAGAGCCCGGCGGTGGGGCCATGGATGAAGTGCGTGAAGGCCGTGCCCAGGACCGCCCCCATAACGGAAAGGGGCAGGAACATCCCGCCGGTGCCACCGCCCGCAAATGTCAGCCCAGTGGCCACGGCCTTCGCGACGAAAAGGACGAGCAACATCCAGAGGGGATCTGTGTGAGCGAGCACGTGGTGCATGAGCCGGTAGCCCGGCCCGTAGAGAAAGGGCTCTCCGAACAGGTGGAAGACCAGGGCCGTCAGCAGCCCGACGCCGATGCCCGCCACGAGGGGCCTGGCGTATCCGGGGAGCTGCGCGAGCGTTCTCCTGGAAAAATGGTAGAACCAGGCGAAGAGCCTCGCGCCGAGCCCGCAGCAGAGACCCAGCACGAAGGCCAGAAAGAGGTCGTCGACCGTAAATTTTTGCGGGCTGGCGTGGGCGAAAATGTGTTCGCTGCCCGTCAGGAGCACCGAGACGATGTAGGACGAGGCGGAGGCGACGAAGGTCGGCACCAGCATCCGCCCGCGAAGACTGTCTTTATAGGGAACCTCGATGGCAAAGATGAGGCCCGTGAGAGGCGCCTTGAAGATGGCCGCGAGGCCTGCCGCGGCCCCGGCCACCAGGAGCATCTTCCTGTCCTCCTTGGGGAAGAACCGATCAAGGCGGCGTTCGAGCCGGTCACCGATCGTCGCCCCCATGAAGATGGACGGCCCCTCGAGGCCTATGTTGCCGCCGAAAATGATGGTGATGAACGATGACAGGGCTTTGCCCAGGAAGTTGCGGGCGGCCATGTTTCCATCGGGATCGTGGAAAACCCTGATGTAGGACTCAGTCAGGTGGCCCTCCCTGGATGGGACGAGGAAGCGGATACAGAGGCTCGAGAGTACGAGGCCCACGACCGGAAGGACCATGTAGAGCCAGAGGCGGCGGGTTTCGTAGAGAAAGGGGAGGGCCAGACTGCTGACGAGGTACTGAAAGAGAGCGACGCAGAGCCCCGTGGCGACACCCGTCAACAGGGCCAGCAGGAGCCAGCGCACGAGCCTTTCCTGCTGGACCTTGAAGGCGTGCCGGGTGTTGAGAGGCGAGCCCAGAAGTCCAAGCAGCCGACCGCGCAGGTGCGGGCCGAAGCGGGCGGGACCCTCGTCCGTCCCGGAATTCGTCGGCTTGGAACGGGTCGGCATGCGGCCTCCACTAAGCCTGGAGACAGGCGGAGATGTCGGACCCGGCCGGGACGCTCCGGGAAACATCCGCCTGAACGAACCCCCGGGAGAACGTCGCGACCAAATGACCATCCTGCCTGCACCTCCTGTCAGCTTACACCTTTTCATTCCTTTCCCCAAAAGCAAACGGCCTGTGTTTTCTGATAATTTCCGGAGCAGGACGGGACGACCGCCGGCCTTCGCCCGAAGGCGGCGGTGGGTCCGACTTTCTTCGTGGCGTGCTAATATAGCTCTTTCGAGTTGCTTGGGTTCCCCGAAGGATCTATCGAGGTCATCATATGGTCAGAGACGACGGCGCACACGGTGGACAAAACGCCCAGGAAGGGCCGCGCGATTTCATCCGGGAGATAGTGGCCGCGGACCTGGAGAGCGGGAAATGCGAGGCGGTCCAGACCCGTTTTCCCCCGGAGCCGAACGGGTACCTCCACATCGGGCACGCGAAGTCCATCTGCCTCAATTTCGGTATCGCCGAACAGTTCGGCGGACGCTGCAACCTCCGCTTCGACGACACCAACCCCTCCAAGGAGGAGATGGAGTATGTCGAGTCCATAAAAAAGGACGTGCGGTGGCTGGGCTTCGACTGGGGCGAAAGCGAACTCTACGCCTCGAACTACTTCGACCAGCTTCACGCCTGGGCCGTCCACCTGATCGAACAGGGCAAGGCCTACGTGGACGACCTGACGGCGGACCAGATCCGGGAACATCGAGGAACCCTGACCCGCCCGGGGACGGACAGCCCGTTCCGGAACCGGACGGTCGAGGAGAACCTCGACCTCTTCGCCCGGATGCGGGGGGGCGACTTTCCCGACGGCTCCCGGGTCCTCCGCGCCAAGATCGACATGGCCTCGCCCAACCTCAACCTGCGCGATCCCGTTCTCTACCGCATTCTGAGGGCCACCCACCACCGGACCGGCGACGCCTGGTGCATCTATCCCATGTACGATTTCGCCCACGGCCAGTCGGACGCCATAGAGGGCATCACCCATTCCGTCTGCACGCTGGAATTCGAGGACCACAGGCCCCTCTACGACTGGTTCATCGAAAACCTGCCCGTGCGCCATAAGCCTCACCAGTACGAATTCGCGAGGCTCAACATCACCTATACGGTACTCAGCAAGCGCAAGCTGCTCGAACTGGTCAACAAGGGATACGTAGAGGGCTGGGACGATCCGCGCATGCCCACCCTCAGCGGCATGCGCCGCAGGGGTTACACTCCGGAGGTGATCCGGGCATTCTGCGACCGGATCGGCGTCTCCAAAGCAAACAGCACGGTGGACATCGCGCTCCTCGAGGATTGTCTCCGCGAGTACCTGAACAAGAAGGCCCTGCGGGCCATGGCCGTCCTCCGTCCGCTGAAGGTCGTGGTGGATAACTACCCCGACGATCTCGTGGAGACCATGCAGGTCCCCAACAATCCCGAGGATCCGGATGCCGGAACGCGCGAGGTACCCTTTTCGAAAGTGCTCTACATCGAGCGGGAGGATTTCCGCGAAGAGCCTCCGCCCAAGTATTTCCGTCTGGCCCCCGGCCGGGAAGTGCGCCTGCGCGCTGCGTACTTCGTGACGTGCACGGGGGTCGTGAAGGACGAGGCGACGGGCGAGGTGAACGAACTCCACTGCACCTACGATCCCGCCACGCGCGGCGGGTCCGCCCCGGACGGGCGCAGGGTCAAGGGCACGCTCCACTGGGTCTCCGCGGCCCACGCGGTCGACGCCGAAGTGCGCCTCTACGACCACCTCTTCACGAAGCCCGACCCCGACGACTACCCGGAGGGCCAGGACTACAAAGCCAACCTGAACCCCGGTTCGCTGGAAGTGCTGACGGACTGCAAGCTGGAGCCCTCTCTCCGGGGGACGGCGGCCGGTAGCCGCTTCCAGTTCGAGCGGCTGGGCTATTTCTGCGCAGACCCGGACGGCGCGCCGGACCGCCCCGTTTTCAATCGGACCGCGACCCTTCGGGACACCTGGGCCAGGATCCAGCAGAAACAGGGAAAGAAGAAATAGCCGCATCCCGTGTCCCCGGTGCGCGAGCGTCGGCAGGCCACCGGGGGACGCTTCCTGTCCCTCGAAAAATCGGTGTCCAAAAATCGGTGGCAAGCCCATTTCCTGGGTGGTACACAGGATTCGTGGAGGGGACGTCCCCCAGACTGCGGAAAGGAGGACCGCCATGCCCGAGTTGCCGCCAGTGGCCGTGATGGAAAAGGCGTTCATGGAGAGAGACGACGGATACGACGGGGTCTTCTTCCTCGGAGTGACCACGACGGGCGTTTTCTGCAAGCCGTCGTGTCCCGCGAGAAAACCCCTCGCCGAACACGTCCGGTACTTTGCTACGGCGAGGGAGGCTCTCTTCTCGGGCTTTCGGCCCTGCAAGCGGTGCCGTCCCATGGAGACCGACGGGCGCCCGCCCGGCTGGATCCGTCCCCTCCTCGATGAGGTGGAGAAGGATCCGGCCGCGCGCATCACGGACGGCGACCTGAAGAGAATGGGACACGACCCGGCAAGGGTCAGGCGGTTCTTTCTCACCCGATACGGCATGACCTTCCACGCCTACGCCAGGGGGCGGCGGCTAGGGCTGGCGCTGGAGGGCATCCGGAAGGGCGACGGATTGGACGGCGTCGTGTTCGACTACGGCTACGAGTCGCACAGCGGATTCCGCGACGCCTTTTCGAAGACCTTCGGCCGGACACCGGGAAAGAGCCTGGAGGCCGACTGCATTCGGGCCGCCTGGATCGAGAGTCCCCTGGGTCCGCTCGTTGCGGGCGCCACCAGGGAGGGCATCTGCCTCCTGGAATTCTCGGACAGGCGGATGCTGGAAACCCAGTTCCGGACGGTCCAGAAGCGCTTCGGCTGTGCGATCGTGCCGGGAAGGAACGAGCACCTGGACCGGCTCCGTGAAGAACTCCGGGCGTACTTTGCGGGTTCTCTGCGGCGTTTCAACGTGCCCCTGGTCTTTCCCGGGACGCCCTTTCAGCGCAGCGTCTGGGAAGAGCTACTGTGCATTCCCTACGGCGAGACGCGATCCTACGAGGATCTTGCCCGCGCGGTGGGACGGCCCGGGGCGAGCCGGGCCGTGGGAACGGCGAACGGGAGCAACCGGATCGCCATCGTCATCCCGTGCCACCGAGTGGTGAACAAGAACGGGAAACTCGGCGGGTACGGCGGCGGCCTGTGGCGGAAGAAGCGACTGCTGGAACTGGAGGGGGGGCGCGGTGCGCCGGTGATAGGTGACTACTGAACGTAGGCACCCCGTCTGCCGTCTTCCCTTTTGCCCTTCGGCCTTAGCCCTTAGCCTTCGGGAGACAGCCCTGTCCAAGGTTCTTTGCCGTCTTTCAAATCCCAATTCCCAAGTCCCAAGAGTCCTTCCCACAACTTTACTCCCGGAAAAAGCGTATTACATTGGGAGTAAGCCCCACCAGAGAATCCTCACTCGAAGACCGGTGAAGGAGATCCTCCTTTCCATCGGGCGGGCGTGGGGCCGGGGGATGGTGCATGCAGAACGGAAAAGAAGGTTATGCCGCCGGAGCGGAGGAAACGAAGGGCCGTTCTCACGGCCAGGTGACCGTCGTGGCGGCGGTGTTTGTGTTCGACAGAGGCGTCTCGGACAGGCCCGGAGTTCCCGGATCGCTGAAGCAATGGCTGGAGGGGGCGATCACGGAACGGGGCGGGCTCTCTCACTGGCCGACCCAGGACAGGCTGGTGGGGCTCTGGGGCATGGACAACAGGCGCGAGGACGATCCCGAAAGGGCGGTGAGGTGCGCCCTGGGCGTCCGTGACAGGTTCAAGGAGCAGAGGCCACGGGCGAGAGGAACGGGCGCCATTCACCTGAAGATGGCGCTCAATAGCGGCAACGTGTCCGTATTGTGGGACGATACCGGGCGGCTCGGCGCCGGCGGCGACACGGTCGAAACCGCCTTCCTCCTGGCGGAATCGGCCCCGCTGGACGGCGTCATCCTGACGGAGAATACCTACCGTCACGTCCGGGGCGTTTTCGACGTCGAGCCGAAGGGCGCGATTTCGCTCGCCGGAAGGAAGGAACCCGTCCAGGTTTACATCCTCGAGCGCGCCAAGCAGAGGGCCTTCCGCATGCCCATCAGGGGCGTCGGGAACATCGAGACCCGGACGATCGGCCGGGAAAAGGAACTCGGGGTCCTCGAAGATCACTATCGGGAGGCCATGGGAACTTCCAGGACGAAGGTGGTCCTGGTCACGGGCGAGGCCGGCATAGGCAAGTCCAGACTCCTGTACGAATTCGAGAAATGGCTGGAACTCCTGCCCGAGGGCATACTGTTCTTCGAGGCCCAGGCCGTGCCCGAGACGTCGAGGCGTCCGAACGGCGTTTTCAGAGACCTGTTCACATTCCGTTTCGAAATCCGGGCCAGCGACGCGATCCGGACGGTCCGGCAGAAGTTCAGGAAGGGCTTTGCGGAATGCCTGGAACCGGCCAGGGCAGACGTCGTGGGGCACTGGCTCGGCTTCGACTTCTCCGCCAGCGACGCCGTGACGGGGTTGCTCGGCAGCCGGTCCTTCAGCCAGCAAGCTCAGGCGGACCTCTGCCACGCCTTCCGGGCCATGTCGGGGGAACCGATGGTCCTCTTTCTCGAAGACCTTCACTGGGCCGATCAGGGTTCGCTGGACCTCCTCGAACACATCGCCGCCGAAGTCCCAGACGGGAAGCTCATGTTCGTCTGCCTGACCAGACCAACGCTTTTCGAGCGCCGGCCGGACTATGGGAACAACTGCGGGGCCTTCGTCAGGCTCGAACTGGAACCGCTGACGGAAAGCCAGAGCCAAGACCTTGTGGAAGAGATCCTGCAGCGTATGGACGTCGTTCCGGAAGAATTGAGGGACCTGGTGGTGACGGGGGCGCACGGCAATCCCTTCTACGCTGAGGAGCTGATCCTGCTCCTCATAGACAGGGGCGCGATCCTGGTGGACGAAGATCGCTGGCAGGTGGACCTGGACAAGCTGGCCAGCGTCGAAGTACCCGGGAGCCTCGAAGGCATCCTCAGGGCCCGCCTCGACTGCCTTCCTTCGAAAGAGCGACTCGTGCTCCAGTGCGCATCGGTCGTAGGGCGGCAGTTCTGGGGCGCCGCCGTGTCCGAGCTCTCAAAGGCGGGCGATACGGCCGGCGCGCCCGGCCTGCTCGAGGTCGCCCGTGAGCGGCAACTTGTGTATTCCGCCAAGAGATCCTCTTTTGAGGACTCGGAGGAGTTTTCGTTCAAGCACGCGCTCCTGAGGGACATCGTCTACGAAACGGTGGTCAAGGGCATGAAGAAGACCTACCACGCCGGCGTGGCCCGGTGGCTTGAGAGAAACGTCAAGGACCGCACGGCCGAGTACCTCCTCGTGATAGCCGATCACTACGATGCGGCGGGGGACAGCGATAACGCGGCCGCGTACCTTGTGCGCGCCGCGGACGAGATGGTCAAGGTGAGCGCGCTGAAGGACGCGGTATCCTCTTACGAGCGCGCCCTCTACCTCCTGCCCAAAGGCAGGCCGCATCTGCAGGCCGTTCTTCTGACGGGACTCGGCGACGCCTGCCGGGTTCTCGGAGACCACTCGGCGGCGAGACGATGCCTCGAAGAGGCCGTGGACATAGCCCGGAAGACAGAGGATTCAAGGAGTGAGGTCAGGGCGCTGAACGCGCTGGCCCGGACGGCCATGATCCAGGGGACATACACGGAAGCGAAGCCCTACCTGGCCGAGGCACTCAAGCTGGCTTCCCGAAAGGGATACCAGGAGGGTGCCGCCCAGGTTCTCCTCAACCTGGCGGACGTCTCCTTCCGCCTGGGCGATGCCGACACGGCGCTCGACTCCGGGCGGCAGAGCCTCAGGATCGCCGGGGAACTGAAAGACGCGCAGGCCATAGCAGGCGCCCACCGCGTCCTCGGCTTCGCGAGCATGATGCTCGGAGACCTCGAGTCGGCTGCACACCACCACGAGCAGGGGCTCGAGATATTCCAGGGCATCGGCGACAGGTGGGGGGTCGGTACGTGCCTGATCAACCTCGGCGAAGTCTACCGGAAAATGGGCAGGATCGACGAGGCGGTGAGATATTGGGAGAAAAGCCTGCCCATAGCCAGGGAGATCGGAGCGCGGCTCAGCGTCGCCATAGGTCACGTCAACATGGGTGGGGCGCTCGCGGGGCGGGAGGGGTCTGAGGATGGGGCCATGAAGAACCTCTGCGAGGCGCTCAAGGAAGCCACGGCCATCGGGGCGGTTCCCATAACCCTCGAAGGCATCGTCAGCGTGGCGATCATATACGCGAGGGAAGGCCGACAGCCGCTTGCGGCCAGGCTCCTTGGCGCTGTGACCACGCATCCTTCCTTCAACGCGGAGATCCAGGCCTACTCTGACCCGCTGATCAGACAGCTCAAGAGGAAGCTGGGCGTGGAAACGCTGCGTTCGCTCATGGACCAGGGCAGGGGCCTGGACCTCGCCGTAGTCGTCGACGAAATCGTTTCGGAATCGGCTCAGGCCATGCTCATGTGAGCTCTCGCCCACCCCCACGGGTGGACCGATCGTCCGAAAATCTCCATATTGAGTGAAAAGGAGACGATTTTATGAGCGAGACGACTTTCAAACCTACCCGACGTTTTCCGCGTATCCATTCCCGCCATACCGTCATGGTGAGCCGCAGGGGGCCCGAGGCGCTCGAGGGCCTTACGACGACGGAGGTCGTGGGTGAGGGCGGGTGCATGTTTCTGCACGAGAAAGCTCTGGGCGACGGGTCCATCATCGAGCTGGCCATTACGATCAAGGACCAGCTGATAGAGCCGATCGGCCGGGTGGTCTATGAGATTCCGCGCGAGGACGGCAGGTACGAGATAGGCGTGGAGTTCATCACCCTCGGCCGGCGAGAGCGGGACGCCCTCCAGCAATTGTTCGACGAACCCGAAGAAGAGGACTGATCCGTCCCCCGTTCCGCCGTCGAAATCCCAGACCAATACCTTTCATGCGGCGTTCCGTCCGGGGCGCCGTCACTTCTGACCCCAGACCGGTCGCCTCCCTCGACTTCCGCGAAGGAAGGGATGGACCCGGCGGGCTGTTTAGGACTATGGTGGTTCGGCGGAGGGTCCGCGGGACACCTGTGCGGAACGGACGGAGCGCAACGGGGGCAACGCGGCCGGAAGGAGAAAGACATGAAACGGGGATTCCTCTTTGGATTTTTCTTTGTCATCGTCTTGTGCGTTCCCGGGCTTGCGCCCAGGGCACAGGAGATCTCGTTCTTCGGAGGGGTTACCCGCGACGGCAGGATCCACGATAACTCCTACGCGTGGGCCATCGACTATCTTCAGGGCATAGACGCGCACTCGGCCTTCAGCGTGGCCTGGGTCAACGAGGGACACTTCCCCTACCACCACCGGGACGGCAACGCCTTCCAGTACTGGCGCCGGTACACCGTCCTGCGCGGACACCTGACCCTGGCGGCGGGGGCCGGCCCCTATCGCTACTTCGACACAACGAGCGCCGCCCATGGAAAAAGCTGGTCGGACACGCACGGGTGGGGCGCCATCGAGAGCCTGTCGGCGCGGTGGTACTTCGGCAACCGGTGGTTCACCGAAGCGCGCATGAACTGGATCCAGGCCTTCCACAGCTTCGACTCGTGGGCGGCCGTGGTGGGCGTGGGCTACCAGCTCCAAGCCCCCGCGGAGGCTGGGCCCCTGCCCAAGCCGCAGCACCAGGCGGAATGGACCACGCGGAACGAGCTAGAATTTCTCGCGGGCCAGACCATCGTCAACAGCTTCCACTCCGAGTCCTCCGTGGCCTCCAGCTTCGAGTACCGGCGCGGCATCGGCCGCTACTGGGATGCCTCCATTGCATGGCTCAACGAAGGCGACAGCCGCGTCGTCCGCCGGAACGGAGCCATAGTGGAGCTGCAGGCCGTCAGGGCGTTTCTCGGCAGCCACCTCGTCCTCGGTGCCGGGGGCGGCGCCTACGTGGCGATCGACAAACGCCGCCCGCCCTATCCCGGCGAAATCGTCAACGGCGGCACGCTCGCCGGCATCGTCACCCTCCGGGTGGCCTACCGCATCGACGACCGGTTCGAGATTCCCGCCACCTGGAACCGCATCGTCACCGGCTACAACCGCGACACCGACGTCTTCCTCGTCGGTCTGGGCTACAGGTGGGGATAGGGGCGGGGGAACGGGGCGGACGGGTCGCTTTGGATTTTGGATTTGGGAATTGGGATTTGGGATTTTAATGCGGCAGGCGGGATGCCTTCGTGGCGGCCGGCTGGAGCCGGCCGGATTCTTCGAAGATCCACCCGCGCTCTCTTCACGTGATCACTCGATCACCGTTTTTTTCACGCCTTGCTTCCCGCGGGAGACTCTTGTCGTACACCCGCTGCTCTTTGGTGACCGAGAACCCGAGGTTCTCGTAGAACGCGCGGGCGTCTTCCCTCTCCAGGCGGCTGCGGACCCGCAGCTTGGTGACGCCGCGGCCGGCGGTCCAGTCTTCCGCCGCGGCGAGCAGGCGGCGGCCGATGCCGCGCCTGCGGTGGGACGCCGAGACCACGAAACCGCCCAGTTCCGCGAAGGGATCGGATTCTACCCGAAGGGCCAGGAAAACGTGGACCCACCCGACTACCTCGCCGCCGTCGCAGGCCGTGAAGACAGCGTGTTCGTTCGAGCCGATGACGGCCTCCAGCCTGCTCTTCGATTGCTCGGCAGTCGCCGGATAGCCTAGTTGTTTGGATAACCCGGCGATCGCTGCCGCGTCCTCCGCCTTCGCAAGCCGGATCACGATGCTCTCCATGTCCACCTCCCGGAGATAAACCTTGTTCAGAGCTCGACGCCATATGAGTTGTCGATCAGGCACCGCCACTTCCCGTCTCCGCACTTCCGGAAGACGTAGGTGGGTCTTCGCTCCTTCGATACGGCCGGACCTTCCATGCCATCCGCGGACAACTGGAGGCGGCAGACGACCAGAGCCACATTGCCGCCCTCGACAACTCTGAAATGGCTCTGTTTGACCTCCAGACTTTCATGGAAGTAGGCGAAAATCGCTTCGAAGGCCCGGGCGATCTCGTCTTTCCCGTGTGCGAGCCGGCCCGGTTCCACGACCAGCGTCGCGTCGTCGGTGTAGAAGTCCATGAGCGCGTCGAGGTCACGCGCGTTGATCGCCTGGTCGGCCTTTCGCACTGCAGCGATGACCTCGTGCTCGCACATGTGAAACTCCCTCGCCAAGAAATCGTCCGGTCAGGCCCCGGGGATGTTGGCGCGCGTCTGGGGATCGTCCACGAGCCAGTTGTTGCCTTCATTCGCCTCGATGAGTTCGTGGAATTCGTAAGACGCGTAATAGCCCTCCGCGATGAAGGGGTCGGACTCGGCGATCCGGCGCGCGTCCTCGGGCGAATCCGCTGCAATCACCTGGATCGCGCCCTGGTCGTCCCTGAACGGACCGCACAAGATGATATAACCCTCGCGGGTATACCGCCCGAGATACGCAACATGCGCCAGCAACAGGTCGCGTGACAGCGTCCCGCGTTGCTTGTCCCTTAGCAGCAATACGAATTGAGGCACCCTGGCTCCTTTCGGTGGGGCGAGCCCAGCCTTTCGGCCGGTTATCCTGCCTGGATCATTTCTTCTTCAAGGGTTTGACTGTGACGTCCTTAAGCAGAAGAGAAGGTGCTCCGACAGCCTCGATCTTCAAGTCACCTGCCGGAGAGATATTGACCTTGACAGATCCCGCCACCGCTCCCTCTCCTTTGTTCTCTGCATCTAGGTTGATCTGTACGGCACCCAGAATGTGTACTTTTTCGTTAATACTTGCCCGACACATCTTCTCCGGAGATATCAACAACAACATCTTTCCACCGTCAGCCGTTTGGAGACATCGTACGATGGCAAAATGGGTTGTCCCGATATGCCCGGCCGGTGTCAGCTTCTTAAGTGCCTTGGAAAGTCCCTTTTGCCCCTCCGTCGCGACGACGTCCCTCAGCGCCAGCACATCGTTTCGGGTCGATAAACGGTTAACAATGATATGGAAGAAGCCCGCCTTCCAGAAGGGCCAGCCCCCACCATTGTTCTGGGCTATCCCCTCAATGCGGAAGGGCGCTGTAAGCTCCTTTTTGGCATGCTGGTCTTGCCGGGCCATGATTGCAAGGCAGAAAAGAAGCGAGATCAAAAGAAAGAAAACCGAGAATTTCTTCTGGAAACAGTAACTAGCCATATTATTAATCCCCTCTCTCGTCCTTCAGCACTTTGATTAATCGCGTTCCATTCCCTCATGACACGTTCTTAATCAAAATACCACACCTCAGTTCACGACCTTGGAATGGACCTTCACCTGCACCTGCGGCAACTCTGGCAAAATGAAAACAGGAATCTTGATTGTCCACTTTCCTCGAAGCCACTTTGAATGTCCTCCGTACACTACTTCATGAGGCGACGAATCCCGGCTTTCTGGTAGGATGAGTCACAGGGCGGGGACGGCGATCGGCGGGCGGCCGTCAGCGCTACGAAGGTGCGCCCGAGATCTGATCACTGGATCACTGTTCACCCGGCACAAGGCGCCCACCCCCTGCTTTCTGCTACGATTGTTGCCGGGGGCACGATCCGGATCATCCACGGGAAACGGTGCGGAACCAGGCGAGGAGATCGGCATGGACACGGTGGACATCACGGTAATCGGCGCGGGGGTCGTGGGGCTCTCGGTGGCGGCCCACCTGGCTTCCCCGGAGATTTCCCTGCTGGTCCTGGAGCGCCACGAGGCGATGGGCATGGAGGCGTCGAGCCGGAACAGCGAGGTGGTCCACGCGGGCATCTACTACCCGCCCAGGTCTCTGAAGGGCCGCATGTGCCTCCGCGGCAACGAACTGATGTACGACCTGTGCAAAAAGCACTCGATCGGGTGCGCCAACTGCGGCAAGCTCATCGTGGCGGTCACGCCCGAGCAGGAGAAACAGCTCCCCGCGCTGTACGCGCTGGCGAGCGGGAACGGGGCGAAGGGGCTGAAGATCGTCGACGCCGCCGAGATCCAGAGGCTCGAACCGAAGGTGAGGGCGCGTGCCGCCCTGTACTGCCCGACCTCTGGTATCGTCGATTCCCACGGCCTGATGCGCTTCTTCAGGAACCGCGCGAGAGACGCGGGAGCGAGCTTCGCCTTCAACGCACCCGTCAAGGCCCTTGACAAGGTCGAGGGCGGCTACGAGGTGCACGTGGGCGACCCGTCGGGCGAGGACTACCGCTTCAGAAGTCGGGTCGTCGTCAACTGCGCGGGAATGGGGGCCGGCGAGGTGGCCACCATGGCGGGGATCGACATGGATGATGCCCACTACCGCATCCACTACCGGAAGGGGATCTACTTCAGGATCACCCGGCGCCTCGGCGAGATGCCGAAAATGCTGATCTACCCCGTCCCCCCCGAGGACGCCACCGTCGGCGTCCACACCGTGCCCGACCTCGGCGGCGGCATGCGCCTCGGGCCGCACGACGCGTGGGTCGAGGAGGCCGAATACTCTGTCGACCCGTCCTTCCGCGATTTCTTCTTCGAGGCGTGCAGCCCCTTCCTGCCCGCGCTCGAACGTGACGCGCTCCAGCCCGACACCGCCGGCATCCAGTCCAAGCGCTACGGCCCGGGCGAAGAGAGCCGGGACTTCGTGATCCGTCACGAGGCGGACCGCGGCATGCCCGGCCTCGTGAACCTCATAGGCATCGAATCCCCCGGCCTCACCTCCTCCCCCGCAATAGGTGAACTCGTCGAATCCATCGTGCGCGAGATCGTGGGCTGAAAAGGACGGGATGGTTCACAGTGACGCTGTCCGATGGAATGAGGAGGCCGATCCCCCGGCGGAGTCCGGTAGATTGCAGTCATTGCGAAACCCGCAGGGCCGCGGCAATCTCAAGGTGAGGCACCTGAGTATTTTCACAGGGAGGACGAGAGGACGAGGAGATTCAGGAATTGGGATTTGGGATTGCGGATTTAAGACACGGCGGGCACGACCAACACATGAATCTCCTTCCACGGCATGGTCGATCCTCCCGTTTCGGAGGGACCCGCTTCGCCCAAACCGTTACCTATGTGTTGAACCTGTACCGTTTGCCGTTCTAGCCGCCAATGCTCACATCGGCCGAATTCTTGGAAGCAGGGCTTACGGCTGCTCATTCGATCACCACGCCGGGAGGCGCCAATCCATGGATATCCGATCCACAAAGCCAACCTACTTCTCGCCAGCGGGGGCAACCCGCCCTCTCAACCGTGACCGGCGACGGCGTGGGGGACGTAGGACGCCTCGAGGGTCTCGACCTCCTCGTGCGTGAGGTGAACATCGACCGCGCCCACGGCCGTTTCCAGGTGCTCCATTCTGGTGGCGCCGACGATGGGGGCCGTGACTCCGGGCTTCTTGAGCAACCACGCGAGGGCGATCTGCGCGTGCGGCAGGCCCCTGGCCTTTGCCATGGCGTCGACAGCGGCGATGACGCGGCGGTCCGATTCGGCCGTCTCGCCGTAGAGCATCTTGCCGAAGCGGTCCGTCTCGGACCTCTTCGTCCCCGCCGCCTCCGGGCTCCGCGCCAGGTAGCCGCGGGCCAGCGGGCTCCACGGGATCAGCCCCACGCCCTGGTCCAGGCAGAGCGGGATCATCTCGCGCTCCTCCTCGCGGTAGAGCAGGTTGTAGTGGTTCTGCATGGAGACGAATTTCGTCCAGCCGTTCTTTTCGGCCACGTGCTGGGCCTTGGCGAACTGCCACGCGTACATGGACGACGCGCCGATGTAGCGCGCCTTGCCCGCCCGCACCACGTCGTTCAGGGCCTCCATGGTCTCCTCGATGGGCGTGGCGTCGTCCCACCGGTGGATCTGGTACAGGTCCACGTAGTCCATGCCGAGGCGCTTCAGGCTGGCGTCGATGGCGTCGAGGATGGCCTTGCGCGACAGCCCGCCGCCGTTCGGGCCGGGCCGCATCACGCCCCAGACCTTGGTCGCCACCACCACCTCGTCGCGGCGCGGGGCATACTCGCGCAGGGCACGGCCGGTGATGGCCTCGCTCGCGCCGCAGGAGTAGACGTTGGCCGTGTCGAAGAAGTTGATGCCGAGTTCGACGGCCCGCTTGAAGAAGGGCCGGGAATCGTCCTCCTTGAGCGCCCACTCCCAGCGGAGGGGCGAGCCCTCGACGGACGCCCCGGGATCGCCGTAGCTCATGCAGCCCAGGCAGATCCGGGAAACGGTGAGCCCCGTGTTACCGAGTCGCTGGTATTCCATGTTCACCTCACAGTCTGTGCCGGCCCGTGGCCGATGGTTGACACCTGTTCAATATCGCCCCCCGTCCCGAGTCATTCAAGAACGCCGGGGGGACGAAGGCGATTCCATCGGCGGTCGGCAATCGGCGGCCAAATCTTCCAAGGCTCACCCGCGACTATTCACTCGATCACTCGATCACTTGATCACTCGGTCACTTAGCCTCATCCCCCGAAGCGCCTCCAGCGTCTCGCCGGGTTCGGGACGCCGGGTGTAGTCCGGGTCGGCCCGCACGTAGCGCACCGCCCCCGAAGGGTCGATGATGAACCGGGCCGGCACGGCGAGCGTCCAGCTGTCGTCGCCGTTGGAGGTGGCCACGTCCAGCCCGAACTTGAGGTATAGGGCCTTGAGGTCTTCGGGCAGGGTCCACCTGAGGCCGTAGGCCGCCGCCACCGCGTTGCCCGGGTCGCGTAGGATTTCGAAGGCCAGGTTCTTCTTCTCTATGAGTTCGCGGCTGTGTTCGGGAAGTTCGGGGGAAAGGGCCACGAGCGTGGCCCCCTCGGCCTCGATCTCGCCGGCGATGTCGTTCAGAGCATCCAGCTCCGCGTTGCAGTAGGGTCACCAGTGGCCCCTGAAAAACGTCAGCACCACCGGGCCGCGCTCCAGTAGACCGGCGAGGCTCACCGTGTTGCCCCGGCTGTCCTCCAACTCGAAGGCCGGAGCCTTAGTCCCCTCCTTCGGCACCCGGTCCATGATGCCCGAGGCCCTCAGATCGTCCGTCGCTCCGTGCATGACGGCCAGCACGTCGGACGGAGCCTTGCTCTCGAACCCGTTGCGAATCCTGTTCAACCGTTCCTGAAGACTCATCGTGCCTCCATGTTCAGACTTAGGTTGATAAAACACAAGAACGGGCGCGGTTCATTCCCTCAGGACGGGGGTATTGGCGAACAGCGCTCCCGGCGGGTGACGTCTCCCCCCGCCTGGAGACTCGATCTCGCGACCGGCTTGCCGGTCACCGCGCCTTCCCGCCGCCAGAAGGGCGCCCGATGGCCAGGGCCTGCTTCACGGCGGCGTCATGGACGCGCACGCAGCGCCGGAGGGCCTCGGGCCTCTTGTCCAGGGCGGCGTTGTACATCTCGAAAAGCGTGCGCGGGTCCTCCGTGACCGAAAAGACCCCCTGCTTCCCGAAGGCCAGGTAGATCGCCCCCAGCATGTCGGCGCCCAGGACGTAGACCCGCCCGATCGGCCCGCCGATCCAGTA
>CAZDOY010000027.1:1868-40994 GCA_964507185.1 uncultured Thermoanaerobaculia bacterium | reverse complement strand
GCGCTCCTTTCGGAGGGCCTCGCCTCGGCCGGCTTCCGCGTGAACCGGCCGCAGGGGACCTATTTCCTCCTGGTCGACGTGAGGGACATGGGCATCGAAGACGACCGGGGCTGGTCCCTGCGGTTTGCCGAGGAACGGGGCGTGGCCGGCGTGCCCGGATCGGCCTTTCTTCAGCGGGGCATGCCCCGCGAGGACGGGACGGCGCCGGACCGGCGCGGCAGTTTTTTGCGCCTGAGCTTCGGCAAGTCGGAGGCCGACATCGAGGAGGCCGTCCGGCGCCTGCGCGCATCGGCCTGACCTCCTCTGGACCTCTTTCTATTTTTCCAGCAGCGATTCGAGGGTTTCAAAAAATCCGGGGAAGGACTTCGCGACGCAGCCGGGATCGAGGATGACCGTACCGGGAATGCGGAGCCCCATCACGGCGAAGGCCATGGCCATGCGGTGGTCGCCGCGCGGGTCGAGGCGTGCGGGTCGATAAGCCGCCGCGGGTGTGACGGCGAGTCGGTCGCCCTCCACCGTCATCGTACCGCCCACGGCGGACACGGCCTCGGCGAGTACGGCGAGCCTGTCGCTCTCCTTAAACCTGAGGTGTGCCACGCCTTCCAGGGTCGTCGGCGAGGGCGCGAAAAGGGCCACCGCCACCAGGGGCGGCACGAGGTCGGGGCAGTCCCTCACGTCGGCGCTGAGTCCCGATGCGGGAAAACCGGCCACCGTGAGCCCGTCGGGTGTCTCGGCCGTCCCAACGCCCATGGCCTCCAGAAATCCGGCAAGGGCGGCGTCACCCTGGAGCATGGAACGCGCGATTCCCCTCACCTGCACGCGTCCTCCCGTGACGGCGGCGGCCGAAAAGAGAAAGGCGGCCGCCGAGGCGTCGGGTTCCACGGCCACGTCGGTACCCGTGTAGCCGCCCGGCCGAACGGCCCAGGCCGCAGGCCCGGACGCCTCCACCACGGCCCCGAAACGGGCCATGAGCCGGGCGGTCATCCGGACGTAAGACGAAGACACCAGATTTCGGGCCTGCAGACGTACCGGTCCCCCGGCGAGGGGGGAAGCCAGCAGCAGGCCCGAAAGAAACTGGCTGCTCGCAACCGAGTCGACCGCGATGTCCCCGCCGCGCCACCTCGCGCCTTCTATCTCCAGGGGCGGACAGCCCTCTTCGGCCGGGAAGCGCACCTTCGCGCCCATGGCCGCGAGCGCGTCGGCCACGGGACCGAGAGGACGTCGCCGGAGCTGTTCGGACCCGTCGAGTCGAAAGCGGCCCATCGAGGCGCCGCATACCGCGGCCAGAAGGCGGAGGGTCGTTCCCGACGACCTGCAGTCGAGGTCGGCTGCGGTCGCGGATAATCGGCCCTGCCCACCCGTTACCCGGACGGCGTCGCCCTCGCGGGCGACGGCCACCCCCAGGGCCAGGAGGCAGGCCAGCGTGGCTTCGACGTCCTCTCCTTCCGGGAGTGGGTGGACGAGGGTATCACCGCTCGCCAGGGCGCCCAGGATGAGCGCCCTGTGCGCGATGGACTTCGAGGGCGGCACTTGAACCGACCCGGCGGCACGCAGGCCGGCGGGCACCTCGTAAACCGGCGGATGGGGGAAAGTCCTCACAATCGGGGCGCCCTTCCTCGCGGGGGAAGGTCATCGGTCCTTGAGGGCCCGCTCCTGCTCCCGCGCAATCTCGCGCGCTTTGATCGACTCGCGCTTGTCGTATAGCTTCTTGCCCTTGCCCAGGCCCAGTTCCACCTTCACCTTGCCCCGGCTCATGTAGACCCGGAGGGGCACCAGCGTGAGGCCCTTCCCCTCCACGCGGCCCTTGAGCTTGTCCAGCTCCTTCCTGTGCATGAGGAGCTTGCGCTTTCGCATCGGGTCGATGGGCGTGAGGGTGTTGTGCGTGTGGTGGCTGTAGGGCGAAATGTGGCACTGGTGAAGCCAGAGCTCGTCTCCGTCCAGAGAGGCATAGGCGTCCTTGAGCTGCAGCCTTCCCTCGCGGATGGACTTGACCTCGGGCCCCAGGAGCACGATGCCCGCCTCGAATTTGTCCAGGATTTCGTAGAGATGAAAGGCCTGACGGTTCCGGGCGATATCCTTGTGCCCTGCGCTGTCCGCGCTCATGAATCCCCGGCCTCCTTGGAGGGCGGGAGGTGGCGCATGACGGCGTCCTTGAATGACCTGGGGACGCCGATGGAAGGCATGTCCTCGAGGGTGTTCAGCAGCCGCTTCATGGATTCGTACTCGGCCTGGCAGGCCGGGCACTTCGAGAGGTGTTCCAATATCTCGGCCGACTCCTCCACGGTGAAGTCGTTCTCGATGAACCGGGGAAGGAGGGCCAGAATTTTGGTGCAGCGCTCAGTGTCCTCTTTACCGGTCATGTCGTGTTCTCCAAATCCCGAACGTCGTCTCTCCACTTGACTGCGACGATTGACCTTCCCGTTCCGGCGGCGGTGTCCCCATGCGGCCCGAAATCAACGAAACTCCTCCAGCTTCTCCATCAAAATCTGCCGAGCCCTGAAGATCCTGTTCTTGACCGTGCCTATGGGCAGCCCGGTGATTTTGGCCATCTCCTCGTAGGACCGGAAGTTGAAGTGCCTGAGGAGAATGAGCTCCCTGTAGGACGGCGGCAGGTCTTTCAGCGCCTTTTGAACCTCCACGAGAAGCATTTTATTTCTATACGCCTCTTCAGGCCCCAAAGTTGCGCTTTCCAGGGGCAGGTCCGGCATGTCGGGATCGTCCTCCCGCTGCTGTATGGAGGTCGTGGTCATGTGCTGCCGCCGCAGGTGGTCGATGGTGTGGTTGCTGGCGATTTTGTAAAGCCACGTCGAGAACTTGTACTGGCCGTCGTACCGGTCGAGGCTCTCGAAGACCTTGATGAAGACCTCCTGGGAGAGTTCCAGCGCCTCCTCGTAGTGGTGGACCATGTGGTAGATATACGTGGCCAGACCCTTCTGGTAGCGTTCGACCAAGCCGCCGAAGGCCTCGCGGTCGCCGCCGAGCACCGCCTTGATCACCTCGCTGTCGGTAAGGACCCTCTGCCCCGCCATGCATTCTCCCGGACCTCCATTGTAGGGAGTTGCAGGGCATCCCACAAGCCCGGCGCAACCGGGTGCCCGAGTGCGGGGCATGCTATCATGAGGTACACGTTCCGGATCGCCTGCGGGGACGGGAGTCCTCCTCCCCGCGCCCATTCTTCGAGGAGGCGGCCATGAAATCCCACCGCGAAACGCTGACCTTCAACACCCCGCACCGGAGAGACTTCGTCAACATCACCCCTGAAGTCGAGGACGCCGTGCGCGCGAGCGGCATTTCCGAAGGGCTGTGCCTGGTCAACGCCATGCACATCACGGCGAGCGTCTTCATCAACGACGACGAACCCGGCCTGCACCAGGACTACGAGGAGTGGCTGGAAGGCCTCGCGCCGCATGCGCCCGTCTCCCGTTACAGGCACAACCGCACGGGCGAGGATAACGGCGACGCACACCTCAAGCGGCAGGTCATGGGCCGCGAGGTCGTGGTGGCCGTTACGGGCGGCCGGCTCGATTTCGGCCCCTGGGAGCAGATCTTCTACGGAGAATTCGACGGACGACGGCCAAAGCGTGTAATGATCAAGATCATCGGTGAATAACGCTCTCGAGCGGGCCGGGGCTTCCCGGTCCCGCACGCCGTAACTGCCAAACCTTGGAGGCCCGAAATGGAAAGAAGCTTCTTCATGCTCGGCGCCCTCTTCGCTTTCATGTCCGTGGCGGCGGGCGCCTTCGGTGCCCACGTGCTCAAGGGCAGGCTCTCACCCGACATGCTCGCCGTCTTCGAAACGGGTGCCCGCTACCAGATGTACCACGGCCTGGCCCTCCTGGTGGTGGCATGGGCCGCGGCTCATTGGACGTCTCAGCTCGTGAAGGCGGCGGGCTGGCTGCTGGTGGCAGGCACGGTGCTCTTCTCCGGGAGCCTTTACGTCCTGGCCCTCTCGGGGCTCCGGTGGCTCGGCGCCGTCACGCCCGTGGGCGGACTCTGTTTTCTCGTCGGCTGGGCCCTGCTGGCCTGGGCGGGCTGGAAGGGCTGAGGCCAGAAATGCGTTTTCCCAACAGGCGGACCTCCGTCCACCGAGAAAGGAGCGTCCCATGGATCGAAACAGGAAGGTTCCAGAGGACCCCGACGCCCTCATCACCATCCGGACGTTTTTAAGCCCTGTCGAGGCTGAGTGGGCCCAGGCCGTTCTCACGTCGGCGGGCGTCTGTTCGTTCATTCCGGACCGCAACGTCAATTTCGGCTTCAACTTCATCGGCGGCGTCCGCCTTCAGGTTCCGGCCTCAAAGGCCGATGAAGCAGAAGAAATCCTGTCCCAGAGCGAGTTCGAACAGCACAACCTCCTGAGCGAACAGCCGGAAGAAGATTTCTCGGTGGACGGCGAGGATGCGCTCGCCGACGAGAACGAGTCGGACCTTCCCGTAGACGCCGTGGATCCCGAGGACGTCTGCCCCATGGGCCGCGAACTCGAGCGCTGTCCCGCGTGCGGGTCCGACGAAGTGGGCGCCACGGTCCCACCGGACTACGTGGTCGAGAGCCAGCTCAAGACCCTCCTGAGGCACTTCCGCGGCCACGGCTGGCTCAAGTGCAACGCCTGCGGCCACACGTGGGACGACAGCGAGGGGTAGGGGCGTTTGGGATTTGGGATTTCGGAATTGGGATTTGGGATTTGAAAGACGGCAGACGGCAGTCCTTCGGAGACTTCTCCCCAGAAGTTCCGAAAGCCCCAAATCCAAAACCTCTTATCTCACCGTCTCACTGGCTCACTGTTCATACAGGCGAGTCGAAGAAGGTGCGGCCGAGGGTGCGGGCCTTTTCGAGGTAGCCGCGGCGGACGGCGTCGGTCGTGTTGACCACGTCGTGGAACATGACGTGCCGGACCTCCTCGATACCGCACATCTTGAGGGTCCAGGTGTCGAGCACCTTCTTGAGCGGACCGTCGAAGCGGAATGACCTGTACAGCATCTCGTTCGCACCGGCGGTGTTGATGACGAGCGCCCTTGGGTGGTCGAGCAGGCCCTGCACGCGGCCGTCCTCTGCAAATCTGAAGGCGAAGTTCTCGAAAAAGACGCGGTCGAAAAACCCCTTGAGCATGGCGGGCTGGCCGAACCACCAGACCGGAAAGACGAAGGCCAGCCCCCGCGCCCTGAGGACCCTCTCCTGGTACAGGGCGACGTCCTGGGGAGCACCTCCGGCTTCGAAGGCGGCCATGTCCCCCGCGGACAGCTCGGGGCGGAAGCCCTCCGCGTATAGATCGGCGGTGTCCACCACGTGGCCCGCTTCTTCAAGCCCGCCCGTGAGCGCCTGTACCACGGAGGCGTTGAAGGAATCGGGTCTTGGGTGGGCCAGCACGACTAAGACTCGCATGATCGCCTCGGGCGCGGTCCGGGGCTAGCGGGCCAGAAAGCGGTCCGAGCCCCAAACGGCGAGAACCTCTCCCAGAAAGGCCGTGTGGTAGTCCCGCTCCGGGTAATTTCCCATGAGTCCCTGATCGAGGAACCGGCTTGGATCTACGGCCATGGTGGCCATGACGCGGCACTCGATGGACAGCTCGGCCTGGGCCACCCGGGGAACCGTGATTTTCTCGCTGGGCGCGGGCGTGAGGCCTGTCGCTTCCCATTTGTCCACGTCCCGGCCCGACTGGGAACCACACAGGTCCAGCGCCGGCCGGAGAGTCTCCGGCAGTACGTTGAGGGTGAACTCGGGCGTGGACTTCAGCAGAGAAAAAGTGTACCTCGTGGGCCGGACGTAGACCGTCGCGGTGGGCCTGTTCCAGATGGTTCCGAACCCCCCCCAGGACACGGTCATGGGGTTGGCTCCGCGGGCGCCGCCCACCAGGAGGGCCCACTCCTTGTCCAATACGTGAAAGGGTCTGACGGCGAGTTGTTCGATTTCGATCCAATGCATGAGACTGCCCCCGATATTCAGGTGGTTTCGGGCTGCCCACCGCAGGGAGGGCTCCCGGTGGCGGGCGAGGTTCCCGGTGGCTATTTCTTGAGCGTTTTCCTGAGAGCCGCCGTGACTTTTTTCAGGCAGATGCGCGCCGCCGCCTCGGGACTGTCGGCGAGGGACCAGCGCCCCTTCAACTGGTATTCGGCGGACCACAGCTTGTGCCCGTCCGCGTCCCGGATGGTCATCAGGAGCGTGCCGTTTTCGTAAGTGCGGGGCCCCGCCTTGGGGATTCCGCGATCCGAAATGGCCCCGGATGGCGGGGGATAGGCGCCCGAATACCAGCTTCTCCCGACACCCACGGAACCCCACGCCGAGACCGTGGCGTGGCGGCTGGAGAAGGCGACGGCCACGGTGCCCGCGGCACCCTTCTCCTTCCCGATCGGAAGGATCGGCTTCAAATCTGCCAGCGCCATGGCGTACACCGTGCGCTCCAGATCGGGATTGTCGGCCCGGACCTTGAGCTGGTAGGTCGGGGTTGCCAGGAGGGACTGAGAATCCCCGGCGGGCACGGTTCGGAGGGTCGAGCACCCTACAAGACCGAAAACCGCGATGAACAGGACCAGCAGTGGAACTCTCTTCATTGTCACGCCTCCAGGCGGCTACAAGAGCCTCAGCAGTATTATGGCACAGACGCGGCCATCCGCCAGTCTCCCGGGCGTACCCTTGTCCCCCACGGCATTTGCAACCCTTCACAGGAAGGAAGCAAGCAAGGCCCCGCACAGTTGACGGGCGTTCAGGCGGGCGGAGCCGTCTCCGAGAGAGCCAGGACGGCTTCGAACTCGGCCGGCTCCACCGGACAGACCGACAGGCGGGACTGGCGAAGGAGCGCCATGTTCCGGAGGACAGGCGAGGCCCTGACTTCGGAGAGCGTCACGGGCTTGTTCAGAACAAAGGCGGGCGCCACGTCGACGGCGCTCCAGCCGTCCTTCTCGGCGGCGGGATCGGGATAGGCCTCCCGCACGACCTTGGCCACACCGACAATCCGCTTTTCGCTGACCGAATGATAGTAGAGGCACAGGTCGCCCGTCTTCATGGCCCGAAGGTTGTTGCGGGCCTGGTAGTTCCGCACGCCGTCCCAGGCCGTGCGGCCGTCCTCGAGGAGATCGTCCCAGGCGTAGGCCGAGGGCTCGCTCTTGATCAGCCAGAAGGACATCATGCGCCCCCTCTCATGGACTCAGGCGAGGGTCTTCGCATCTTCAAGGACCTGGTCCACGTGACCCTTCACCTTGACGTTGGGATAGACCTTCAGGATGGTTCCTTCGGCATCTGCGATCAGCGTGCTGCGCACGATGCCCATGTAGGTCCTTCCGTAGTTCTTCTTTTCCCGCCAGGCCCCCGCCGCCTCGCACAAGGCCGCGTCCGAATCGCTCAGGAGGGGAAAAGTGAGCGACTGCTTGTCGGTGAAATTGCAGTGGGACTTGACCGAGTCCCTTGACACGCCCGCAACGTTAAATCCTGCGGCACGGAAATCCTCCAGCCGATCGCGAAAGCCCTGGGCCTCCAGAGTACAGCCGGGCGTGCTGTCCTTAGGGTAGAAGTAGAGGACGAGCCCCTTCGATCCCTTAAGATCCCGAAAGGTCTTTTTCTCGCCGGACTGGTCGGGTATCTCGAAACCGGGCAGTTTGTCTCCCTTGCTCAGCATGTGGTCTCTCCTTCTTCATTATGATTTTTTCTCTATACGCTCGCCACAAGTATAACCTCTTCCAGCGCGGGTTTGTTCCGGCAACAGCCGGAAGCCAAGGCCCGGCGGGCACTGTATAAGAGCACGAAACGGGAAGGTCCGTCCCCCTTGCATTTCCCGCCACCTTTCGCCTATGCTGAAGGGGGGTTCGATTGAGGGTGCGTGTTCACGGCACAACAGGCAGGAGCGCATGGACCGGGGCTCGTTCCGCGGTCGTCATGTTCACCTGCGCCGTACCCGTCGTTGCCGCCGCTCAACAGGCGGGCCTCCCGGTCGGCCTTCAGCCACAGCCTACAAACCTCTCTTATGTTGTCAGGGCATTCGCTTTCGTCGTGGCCGCGCTCCTTCTCTTCGCCGGACGCCGCCTGCCCCGGCTCACACTCGGAACCTTCTTTCTGTCTGCCAGCCTTGCGGTGTCCTGGGCCGGGTTTTCCACCACGAGTTACGCTGCGGTTCTCGGCGCCTCTTTTGTGGGCCTGACTTTCGGAATGGCGGTCTACCTGCTCATTCCTCGCCTGGGCATGGTGATCGCGTCCTTCTGGCCATTGCCGGCACTCTACCTCGCCTGGCTCTATTTCGCCGGGAGCTTTACCGTCAACAAGACGGCCCTGATCGCCCTCGCCCTGGGGAGTGCGGTTCTGGGGGGCGTCGCGCCGCGCTTCAGCACGGGAATGGTCGCGGCGGCCATGGGAACCCTGTTGGCTGCGGCCTCCTGGCCGGGCGAGGCCCGCTTCTGGCCCTTCTTTGCCCTGTTCCTGGGGAGCTTCGCCTGGCAGACACTGCCTCTGGACAGGATGGTCCCACCCCCACCACAGTGGCCCGTCAGGCGGGAGGAAAGGCTCCGGATGAAGCGCCTCCACTGGACCCGCTCTGTGGTCTGGGGCGCCATCATCCTGGCCTCGTCCTTCCTGCTTCTGGCCTTTCTTGCCCCCATGCCCCTTTCCACGGCACAGCCCTACGCTGCGCGTCTGGATGCCCTCCGAAAAGAGGGCGCGCTGAGCCGACCCGGCTTCACACTGTCCGCCGCCGACGGTTACTACCTCTTCGGACGCCCCATGCCCGGAACTCTCGTGGGCGATTCCTACTCTTTCTGGAACAGGCTCAGCGTCCTCGTGGTCGGCCGAAGCCCCATCCGGAGGATTCACGCCATGAGGGCGGTCAAGGAGCCGGGCGAGCTGCAGAAGATGCGGCGTGCCGCCGATATCACATCCAAGGCCTTCGCAGACGTCGCCCCCCTCATCCGCCCGGGGGTCCGCGAATCGGACCTCGAACGAGCCGTCCTCGGGTCCTTCAAGAAAAACGGCGCCACGGGCATGGCCTTTCGGCCCGTCATCGGCGCCGGGCCGAACGCCGTATTGCCGCACCATGTCACGGACGGGTCGGTCCTGGAATCGGGCTTCGTCGTGATCGATATCGGGTGCTCCTTCGAGCATTACGCTTCGGACATGACCCGCACCTTCACGGTGCGCGCCGAGCCGACAAACGCCGAACGCCGACTCCTGGAGATCGTCTCACGGGCAAAGTCCGAGGCCGTGTCGACTCTGCGTGCCGGGAGCCGGTTGAGCGACGCCGACCGCGCCGCCCGGAAGGTCATCCGGGAGGCGGGATTCGGCCCCTACTTCGTCCATTTCATCGGCCACGGCGTCGGGCTCGACGTTCACGACCCGAGCCCCGACCTCCTCGAAGCCGGGATGGTGGTCACCGTGGAGCCGGGCATATACATTCCGAAGGGGTCGCCCGTCGACCCGGCGTTCTGGAATCTCGGCGTCCGCATCGAGGACACGTACCTCGTGACCCGGACCGGCAGCGAGGCGCTCACCCGCTTCCCCCAGACACCGTCCATCCACACAGGCACGCCTGCCCCGGTTCCGCAAGACGTTCCGCAGGAACCTCCGACGGACTGAGGCGGGGGTCCCGTCCGGCGGGCTCCACCCCCTCGGGCGGCCCGCTCCTGGGGCAGCGCATCGTTTTCAACGCCAGCGGCCGGGCACCCATACCAGCCTTTCGGGCCGGCGCAACGGGGTCACGAAGGGCCGATGCGGGTCTGAGATTTGACAGGGAACCGCCGGCTAAAGTAAAAGAACCTTCTGGCGCGGAGGTTATGAGGATCGACGCGCTGAGTCCCGGGAGACCCTGATGAACCGGAATAAACAGGGAAAGAGACTGGTCGTGGCCGCAACCGGCGCGAGCGGCGCACGGCTGGCCGTTCGATTTCTGACCCACCTGTTGGAACGTTCGGACCTGTCCGAACTGCACTTCGTGGCGTCCGACGGCTTCAAGCTGGTGGCGCTCAAGGAAGAGGGCGCGGACTTCAAGGCGCTCTGCAAATCCCTGCCCGACCACCCTGGGCTGCGCATCTACGACGAGCGGGCCCTCGACGCCTGCGTGTCCTCGGGATCCTACCCGGTGGACGGCACGGTGATTATCCCTGCCAGCCTGGCCACCGTCGGGGCCATCGCCTCGGGGGCCGGGCGCAACCTGTGCCATCGCGTGGCGGAGGTTGCCCTCAAGGAGGGCCGCCCGCTGCTGGTAGTACCCCGCGAGACGCCCCTCTCCCTCATCCACCTGCAGAACCTCACGCGTCTCCGCGAGGCCGGCGCCGTCATCGCGCCGTTCATTCCGGCCTTTTACCAGAAACCCGCGACAGTTGAAGACCTCATGGACCACTTCTTCATGCGGCTGTTCGACCACATGGGCCTGCCTTCGACCCTCTCGGCGAGGTGGTCATGAGGGCGTTCTTCAGACGGCTCTGGGCCGTTCTTGACATGATCAAGTTCCATCACACGGTGTTCGCGCTGCCCTTCGCCCTGTTGGCCATGCTTTGGGCGGCGCGGGGTTGGCCGGGATGGTGGACCTTCGGCTGGATTCTCGCCGCGATGGTCGGGGCGCGGTCGGCGGCCATGACCTTCAACCGTCTCGCCGACAGGCGGTTCGACGTGGAAAACCCGAGGACGGCCGCGTGGCCCCTTTCCACCGGTGCTGTATCCATGCCTTTCGCCTGGGGCTTCCTAGCGGTATCGGTCGTGCTGTTCGAAATTGCGGCCTGGATGCTCAATCCCCTCTGCTTCCTGCTGTCGCCGGTGGCCCTGGTCGTCCTGCTCGGCTATTCCTACACGAAGCGGTTCACCGCCTTCTGCCACCTCTTCCTGGGCATCGCGGACGGCATCTCTGCGCCGGGCGCATGGCTGGCCGTGACGGGTACCCTGCACGGGGCGGCGGCTTCCTGGTGGCTGGGGGGCGCCATGGCGACGTGGATAGGTGGGTTCGACCTGCTCTACGCCCTGCAGGACCTCCAGTACGACAGGGAGGCGGGATTGCGTTCCTTTCCGGCCCTCTACGGCGTCCGAAGCGCCCTCGTGGTGTCCACGGTTTCCCACGTGTTCACCGTCGTCCTGCTTCTGATGGCCGCCGAGACAGCCGGGGCGGGTTGGATCTTCATGGGAGCGGTTCTGCTGGCCTTCGTCTTTCTGGTCTACGAGCACACGCTGGTCACCCCCACCGACCAGAGCCGCCTGGGGAAGGCCTTCTTCACGGTCAACGGCTACATTTCGATCGGCCTGCTGCTGCTGGGCATCCTCGACTGGTTCGTTCTGCCGAGATAGTGGAAAGGCGCGTTTGTGCGCCCACCCGTCAGAGCCTGCCCTTGAGGACCCCGGCCGCAATGAGTACGGGATCCCACACGGGAGCGAAGGGCGGCGCGTAGGCCATGTCGAGCAGGGCCAGGTCCTCGACCTTCATGCCGCACGTCAGGGCCGCGGCGAGGGTGTCGATCCGGCCCTTGGTGCCTTCCGGGCCCGCCACCTGCGCGCCCAGCACGCGCCCCCTGCGGTCCGCGGTGAGGTGCACGTGGACCGCGCCGCCACCGGGGTAGTAGCCGGCACGGCTGCCCGCCCGGATGTACGCATCGACGGGATCGAACCCTGCCTCGGAGGCCTCTTCCGGGCCGAGCCCGGTGATGCCCACCTCGAGGCCGAAGACCCGCGTGATGGCCGTGCCGACGACGCCCGGGAACCGCTCGCGCTCTCCCGCGATATTGCTGCCGGCCACCCGGCCCATCTTGTTCGCCGTCGTGCCGAGCGGTATGTAAGCCGGCCGGCCGGTCACCCGGTGCGTCACCTCGCAACAGTCCCCCGCGGCCCAGATTCCGTGCACACCGGTCGCACAGGTCTCATCCACGCGTATTGCGCCGTTTGCGGCTCGCGGCACCGGTGACCCTTCGAGGAAATCGGTCGCCGGCCGAACGCCCGTGGCGACCAGGAAAAGATCGGCCGCCATATCGCCGCGGTCCGTTCTCAACGAGACGATCCGGTCCCCCGCCTTGACCACCTCCAATACCTCGGTGTCCAGAAATACGCGGACACCCCTGTCCTCCAGTTCCTGCAGAACGCGGTCCCTGATGGGCGGGGTGAGGCTCCGCAGCACCCGCTCCGAGCGGTTGACCATCACCACGGCCATGCCCCTGGCAGAGAGGTTCTCGGCCATCTCCAGGCCGATGTATCCCGTTCCCCAGATCACCGCGGAACGCGGCCGGTTTTCCTCGATGAAACGGTGCATGCGCCGGCCGTCCGCCAGGTCGTGCATGGTGAAGAGATTCTCCCCCTGGAGGTTCCTGATTTCCGGCATCCTGGCCCGGGTGCCCGTGGCGATCAAGAGCGCGTCGTAACTCTCCTCGTGCGTTCTGCCGGACGCGACGTCCTCGACGAGCACCGCTTTTCTACCCTCCATCAACCCGGTCACGCGCTGCCTGAGGCGGACCTCGATGCCCCGCTCCGCGACCTCCCGGGGATCCAACGCGTAGAGATCGTCCATTTCGCGAGTCACATCACCTATCCAGTAGGGCAGGCCGCAGGCGCCGTAGGATGGGTCCTCCCCCGCTTCGAGGACGAGGGCCTCCCACCCGGGGCGCAGTCTTTTCAGCTTGCTCGCACCGCTCATCCCCGCCGCGATGCCACCGACAACCACAAGCCTTGGCATGTAAAACCTCCTCGCCGGTCGACCGTCCGTCCGGGCCCGGCTCCGCCCGTCCCGGCGAAACCGTCCCGCGGACCTGTTCGATATAGAATTCCATTATAGCTTACGGGCCTCGAAACGTCCGCGCGGAACCCTGTTCTTCGCCAGCTCCCGCCGGCTTTGCTTGCCCGCCGCCTTCCCCCGTTCTATCCTTGAGAACATGGGTACGAGCTTCCGATCCGACGGCGCACTCGAGGGTGACTTTCTGCAGGGCCTGAAGAGGCAAGGCCTGCGTTCCCTCTGGCTTGGAGCCGAGCCCCTCGCCGGCGGCCGGGGGACGGCGAGAAAAGCACGCGTGGGCGACCGCATCTACCTGGTCAAGCGGGAAAGCCGCGGCGGGCTCGCTTCCAGGTTTCTGCCGGACCGCTACCTGATGCGCGCCCCATTCGAAAGAGAGTGGAGGATCACCAGTTACCTGGCCGGCCGTGACCTTGCGCCCAGGATCCTGGCGCGCGAATACGTTCGGAGCGGCCCCCTTCTTTCTGTCTATTCGCTTTACGAGTACGTTCCCGCCGCCGTGTCCCTCGCGGACCTGATGCGGCTGAGTCCGGACGACGTTTCGCGCGTGGCGTTCGCGGGCCGGGGCGTGGGCCTGGTTCACAGGGCCGGCGTCGTCCACGCGGACTTGAATGCCGGCAACGTCCTGCTGACCGGAAGCGGCTCGGTCCTGCTCATCGACTTCAGGCATTCCGTGCACTCGGAAACCACACTCACGGCCGGGAGGCGGCGGAAGAACCTCGACAGGCTCGCCAGGTCGCTTCACAAAATTCGCCTGCTTGGCGGGCTTACGTGGGACACGCCTCCCTGGAACGCCCTGGCGGATGGTTACGCGGAGGGCTGGGGAAGCCGCGACGCCTGGCTGCCGGACTGGGTCCTGGGGAGCGAAGAACCGCCGTCCCGCCTTCGGCGTCTGGCGTGGTAGCGCGGGTCAGGCCGCCGGGGGTGACACGAGCGAAGCGGTCACGGTGGAAGCCGAGGCGGACTCTATCGTGACGGTTATCAGCCTGTTGGCCGGTTCGAGAGTAGGCAGCGCCACGTCCAGGAAGTTCTCCGTGAGAGCCCGCCCCGATGCGGTTTCGGGCGCCAGTGTAAGGGCCGGAAGCGGCCGCCCAAGAAATCTCGAAGCAAAGGCCGTTTTCTTCCGATCGCCGAGGCGCCTGAGGGCCCTTGTACGACTTGCGGCCTCCCGGGAAGGGACGGGGGGCATGTCGGCCGCCGGCGTGCCCGGACGGGGCGAATAGGTGAAGGCGTGGACGAAGCTGACGGGCGTACGTTCGATCAAGGCGTACGTTCGGTCGAAATCCTCGCCGGTTTCGGTCGGAAATCCCACGAGAACGTCGGCCCCTATGCCTATGCCGGGAACCGTTTCCGCCAGTCTTAAAACGAGGTCCTCGTAAAAGCCTGCGCTGTAGTTGCGGCGCATGGCCTTCAGGACTCCGTCGGATCCGCTCTGAAGCGGAACCTGCAAGTGCTTAGCGATGGCAGGTTCCGATCGCAGAAGGGCCATGAGCCCAGGCGTGACGGCCCTGGGTTCCACCGAGTTGAGCCTGATCCTGAACCGCCCCGGAATCTCGAGGAGTCCCTCAAGGAGCCGCTCCAATCCGCGTGCCAGACCCAGGTCCTTGCCGTATTCGCCGGTGTTGATCCCCGTCAGGACGATTTCCTTGTAACCCTCGTCCACCAGTCCCGAAAAGTCTTGCTTCACCTGCCCCATGGGGATGGACCGGGAGCGGCCGCGAACGGTCGGAATGATGCAGTAGGTGCATGGGAAGTTGCACCCCTCCTGGATTTTGAGAAAGGCGCGGGTCCGGTCACCGAAGTAGGGTATGCAGGCGTGGTCCTGCGCTTCGGAGCCGCCGTTGAGCTTGGCGATGAAATCCTTGAGAGCCCGCCCGTCGGTAAGGACCGCGTCCACTTCGGGCATGGCGGCAAACGCCCCTGCGTGCAGCCGCGCCGAACAGCCCATGACCGCCACGAGAGCGTGGGGGTTGCCCCGTCTCATGGACCGGATCAGCCGGCGGGCTTCGCGGTCGGCCTTGTGGGTGACGGTGCAGGTGTTGAGAATGAGCAGGTCCGCATCCTCTATGCCTTCGGCCTGGGCGTGATGGGCCCTCAGCCGCCCTGAAGCCTCGGCTGAATCGAACTGGTTCAGCTTGCACCCCATGGTGTGGATGAAATACCTCACTGCTTCTTCTCCGGTTTGTTCGTCTTTTCGGTACCGCGGGCTTCCGCTGGATGTGCGCCGTCAGCCTTGATCTTGTCGCGAAGGGCTTCGATGGCTTCGGTATGTGTCCCGAATCGCTCGGCGACCACGAGTTCCTTGAGGGCCGCTTCGTCCTTGCGCTGCCTGTGGTACAGCTTGGCGAGCCCGATGTGGGCCTCCGGGCTCTCGGCTTCCTTGAGGGAGCGGAGCATGAGCTGTTTCGCTTCCTCGAGCCGTCCCTGGTCCATGCGGATGTCGCCGAGTGTCACGAGGGCGAGGTAGGCCTTGGCGAAGCTCTTGTTCTGGATCGCTGTCAGGATATCCGCCGCTTCCGAGATACGCCCCTTCGACTTCAGGAGCACAGCGAGCTGACACTTGGCGTCGTTGTAGTCGGGATCGAGCTCCACGGCCTTCCTGTAGTAGACCTCCTGGAGGGTGGGGTCGCCCGTGATACGCCCCCTGATATAGCTCTCAAACGCCGGAGGCGGGACCTTCGCGGCTGCTTTCCACGTCTTTCCGAGAACGCCGAAGAGATCCCGGCCCAGCTTGTCCGTGAGTTCGAGGAGCCCCGAGAGCTTTGCGTTTTCATCCCATTGCCCGAGTCGCTCGATGTTCCCCTTGACGTCGAAGGCCTCCAGGTGAACCCGAAGCCCATTGTCGTCGAGTTGGTAGGAACCTCGAACCAGCGTCCCCGTTCCCAGCTGGTTCGCCAGGCCGATCTGCGCGGGGAGGGCGAAGCCGGGACTTTGCACGAGGCCCTCCTGGTCGTAAAGCCGCTGAAGAGCACCGTAGGATATGTGGTGCACGCCCCCGCGGGTAAGGCCCTCGTCGAGCGCCACGGCGAGTCCCGTCCCTATCCAGTCTCCCGAGGAGGGGCCGGCGGTCTGTTCGAATGGGAAGACCAGAACCCTCTGGCTCCAGGCCGGCATGGCGGCAACGGTGATGATCGCGGCGATTAGGGCCCACTTGAACCATTTCATGACCTGTCACTCCTCTTTCGGGACTTGACCGCGCTGCGGCGGTTCTTCCAGTGTTCCAGCCATTCCGTGATGCGCTTCTCGAATCCCGCGTCCTTCGGCGTGTAGTATACACGCCGCTTGAGCGGCCCGGGCAGGCAATCCATGTCGGCGATGCCCTCGGGTTCGTCGTGCGCGTAGACGTAGCCCTCGCCGTACCCAAGCCCCTTCATGAGGGACGTGGGCGCGTTCCTCAGCGCGATGGGAACGGGGTACCGGTGCCCTTTCTTCAGGTCCGCCTGGACCGCGTGCTGGGCCACGTAGACGCGGTTGGACTTGGGGGCCGCGCAGAGGTAAACGGTGGCCTGGGCCAGCGCGAGCGCTCCTTCCGGCATGCCGAGGAAGTCTATGGCGTCCTTTGCGTCAAGAGCCCGCCTGAGCGCCTGGGGATCGGCGTTACCCACGTCTTCGGACGCCGCCCTGACGAGCCTTCTGGCAAGGTAAAGAGGGTCCTCCCCGCCTTCGAGCATTCGGAAGAGCCAGTAGAGAGCCGCCTGCGGATCGCTGTTGCGGATGGATTTGTGGTAAGCGCTGATGAGGTTGTAGTGCTCCTCGCCGCCCCAGTCGTAGTTCACCCGGCCGCTCGACAGCCAATCCCGGACGTCGTCCGGGGACAGCGTCCTTTCGTCCGGGTACTGAAGGGCGACGGCCTCGAGCGCGTTGAGCGCAAACCTCGCGTCTCCGGCGGCCATCCGCGCGATGCCTTCGAGCACCTCCTCCGGCACGCTTCGTTCCGTCTTCTGAAGGACCGCGTCGTCGCGAACCGCCCGCCGGAGGATCTGCAGGATGTCCTCGTCCCCCAGCCCCGGGAGGGTGACCACCCGGCACCGCGAGAGGAGGGCCGAAGTAAGATGGAAGGAGGGGTTCTCGGTCGTGGTGCCCAGCAAGACCACGGAGCCTTCTTCCAGGTAGGGTAGAAAGGCGTCCTGCTGGGCCTTGTTGAAACGGTGGATTTCATCCATGAACAGGATGGTGGGCGTGCCGTCTCCGCGCCAGCGCGTGCGGGCCTTCTCCATCACTTCCCGCACTTCCTTCAGACCCGATAAAACGGCCGAGAGGCCCACGAAGGGCCTCTGGGTGCAGGACTGGATTATCCGGGCCAGCGTTGTTTTGCCGCTTCCCGGCGGTCCCCAGAAAATGCTGCTGGTCACGCTGTCTGTGGCCATCTGGCGGCCAAGCGGCGTACCCTCCCCGGCAACGGACTCCAGGCCGACGAGGTCTTCCCACCGCTTGGGGCGGACCCTGTCCGCGAGGGGCACCGACTCCCCGGTGGAACGAAATAGGGAGGGCATCGATATCCTCCGGTGGCTCCGGCTCACTCCTTGGTTTCGGCCTCTCCTTCGGCGCCACCCGCGGACTCGTCACTGGTCGGCGGTTCCTCGGGGGCTTCCGTCTCCGGAGCGGCCGCTTCCACGGGTTCCGCTTCCGTCGGCTCGGCGGGTTCGGTCTTTTTGGCTGCCCGCTTCTTCTTCGGGGTCGGCTTCTCCTCAGCGGCTTCGACCGCCTCAGCCTTTTTGGCCTGCTTGGCGGCGGGCTTGGTCTTCTTGGAGCCCTTGGTCGGTTTTTCTTCCGTCTTCGGTTCCCGGCCGACCAGCTCGATAATAGCTTCCTGGGCGCCGTCACCCCGGCGGAAGCCAAGCTTCATGATCCTGGTATAGCCACCGGGCCTCTGTGCATACAGCGGGCCCAGTACCGCAAAGAGCTTCTTCAGGGCGGCCGGGTCATGCACGTGACGGGCTGCGATCCGCCGTGCGTGGAGCGTGTCCTTCTTCGCGAGGGTGATTAGGCGCTCGACGAAGCGGCGCAGTTCCTTGGCCTTGGGCAGAGTGGTCTTTATCCTGTCGTGCTGGACCAGGCTTACGGCCTGGTTGCGCAGCATGGCGATGCGATGCTCGGTCGTTCGACCCAGTTTTCTGTGGTCCACTTGATGGCGCATGGCGACCTCACACGTTCATGCCAAGGGTCAGGTCCATCTTCTCGAGGAGTTCTGTGACCTCCTTGAGCGACTTCTGGCCGAAGTTCTTCATTCCCTGAAGCTCCTTTTCGGTCAGCCGCACAAGGTCCCTGACGGTTTCGATTTCAAAAGATTGAAGGGCCTTTTTGACCCGACCCGACAGTTCAAGTTCGTCGATGGGCTGGACGAGAAGCGCGTCGAGCTTGTTAACCTCGACGGGCTTGGCACCCTGCGGGATCACGGCCGCGTCCGGACCGGTCATCGCCCTGAACAGGTCAAGGTGGGAGTTAAGCAGGGTGGCCGCCTGGGCCACCGCGTCCTGGGGCGTGACGGCGCCGTTGGTCCACACTTCCAGCTTCAGGCGCTCGTAGTCGGTAGCTTCTCCGACACGCGTTTCCGTCACTTCGTAGTTTACCTTGCGGACGGGCGAGTGGATGGAGTCGATCGCAACGAAGACCGGATCGGGGAGTTTATTGGCCTCGGCCGGAACGTATCCGCGCCCCCTGTTGAGAAGGAGTTCCATCTCGAGGGAACCCTCCTCGTTGAGGGTGGCGATCGGAGCATCCGGATTCAGGATCCGGATGGTCCCGTCATGCTGGATGTCTTTGGCCTTGACCTCGGCCGGACCGCGGACCGAGAGTCGGAGCGTCTTGGCCTCGTCGGAGTGCTGAATGAACTGAATCGCCTTCAGGTTCAGGACGACGTCGGTGACATCCTCCATCACGCCCGGCACTGACGTGAACTCGTGCAGGACGCCCTCGATGCGCACGGCCGTGATGGCCGCGCCTTCAATCGAGGAGAGGAGGATACGCCTCAGCGAGTTGCCCAGGGTGATACCCCAGCCCCGCTCGAGAGGTTGGGCCACGAACTCGCCGTAGCGGTCCGTCAAGGTTTCTATATTGCACTCAATGAGAGTGGGCATCTGGAATTCTTTCATGGGCTTAAACGCTCCTCAAATCCTTACTTCGAGTAGAGCTCGACGATGAGCTGCTCCTCGATCGGGTAAGTGATGTCCGTCCGTTGGGGATCGCGGACGACCCGCCCCTTGAGGTTTTCGCTGTCCAGCTCAAGCCAGTCCGGGATGCCTCGGCCGGCGGCGGACTCCACGGCGGTCAGGAGAAAGGCGTTCTTGGCCAAGCCCTGGGCCAGGCTGATCTCGTCCCCTTCCTTGACCTGGTAACTGGAGATGTCCACCCGCCGTCCGTTGACGAGGATGTGCCCGTGGGAAACCCACTGGCGGGACTGGCTGCGCGACGACGCGAAGCCCAGGCGGTACACCACATTGTCGATGCGCTTTTCCAAAAAGCAGAGCAGGTTCTCACCCGTCACGCCTTTGCGTTTGTCGGCCAAGTGGAAGTACCCACGGAACTGCTTTTCGAGCACCCCGTAGATCCTTTTGACCTTCTGCTTCTCACGCAGCTGAAGGCCGTACCCCTTGACCTTGCCCCGGCGCCTGGGATGCATGCCGGGAGGCGTATTCCTTTTTTCTATAGCGCATTTTTCCTTAAAGCAGCGATCTCCCTTGAGGAAGAGCTTCATCCCTTCCCTGCGGCAGAGTCGGCAAACGGAACCATGATACCGTGCCAAGGTTATCCTCCTTGCTTACACGCGCCGTCGCTTTGGCGGTCGGCACCCGTTGTGGGGAATGGGGGTTACGTCGCGGATGGAGCGAATCTTTAGGCCCGTCGCCTGAATCGCCCTGATGGAAGACTCGCGTCCGGAGCCCGGTCCCTTCACCCTGACGTCCACTTCGCGCATTCCGTGTTCCATGACCTTCTCGGCCGCGGTCCGGGCCGCGACTTGGGCGGCGAAGGGCGTTCCCTTTCGCGTGCCCTTGAAATTGGAGTTGCCGGCGCTCGTCCAGACAACCGTATTACCTTCCATGTCCGTGACCGTAATCAGCGTGTTGTTAAAGGTGGCATTGATGTGAACGATGCCCATGGGGATGTTTTTGCGTTCCCGCCGGGCACCCCTTTTTCCACCACTTGCTTTTGCCATTCCTGGTCTCCTTGGGAAGACTTACTTCTTGGGTGCCCTCTTTTTCCCGGCGATGGCCCGGCGGGGGCCTTTGTGGGTGCGGGCGTTGGTGTGGGTCCTCTGCCCGTGGACCGGGAGTCCCGTACGGTGGCGAATGCCGCGGTACGAACCGATTTCGATCAACCGACGAATGTCCATCTGGATCTTCTTGCGGAGATCGCCCTCGACGCCGCCGCCATCCTGGATGACCGTACGAATGCGGGACACTTCATCCTCGGTCAGATCCTTGACGCGAATATTTTCGTCTACACTGGCCTTTGCGAGTATCTTCTGGGAGCTGGACAGGCCGATGCCGTAGATATAGGTCAGCCCGATCACGACTTTCTTGTTCAGTGGGATGTCCACACCGGAAATACGAGCCACAGCCTGCCTCCTTAGCCTTGTCTCTGTTTATGCTTCGGATTATCGCAGATAACCCGTACAACGCCCTTGCGCTTGATGACCTTGCACTTCGGGCACATTTTCTTGACCGATGGTCTGACTTTCATGGCCGCCTCTCCGCTAGCTCTTGAACCGATAAACGATGCGCCCCCGGTTGAGATCGTAGGGGGAAAGCTCCACGAGGATCTGGTCGCCGGGCAGGATACGGATGAAGTGCTTGCGCATCTTCCCGGAGATGTGGGCCAGAATCCTGTGGCCGCTCTCTAGTTCCACGCGAAACATGGCGTTCGGAAGCGCCTCCTTTACCGTCGCTTTCATTTGAATTACGTCGTCCTTGCTCATGCCCCTCCAACTCCTAGGATTTTTGGTCCGTCTTCGGTCACCGCGATGCTGTACTCGAAGTGTGCCGAACGACCGTGATCCAGAGTACGCACGGTCCAACCGTCGTCGTCCACCGTTACCCGGGGCCCGCCTTCATTGATCATGGGCTCCACGGCGAGGACCATGCCGGCCTGCAACCGGGGTCCCCGACCGGGTTCTCCGAAATTGGGAATCTGGGGTTCCTCGTGCAGAGCGCGCCCGATGCCGTGCCCCACGTAGTCTCTCACGACGGAGAAACCGTGGCCTTCCGCGTAGGTCTGGACCGCGTGGCCCAGATCGGAGATCCGGTTGCCCGGCCTCACGAGTTCTACGGCCCTGAGCAGGCTTTCGCGCGTTACATCGATGAGCCTCTTCCCTTTCTCGTCCACGTCGTCCACCGCACACGTCTTGGCGGCGTCGCCGTAGTATCCTTCCAGGATGACGCCGAAATCGAGGGAGACGAGATCACCGCTCTGGATCTTGCGCGGACCCGGTATGCCGTGCACGACTTCGTCGTTGACGGAAATGCAGATGGATGCCGGGAAGCCGCTGTAACCTTTGAAAGCGGGCTTGCCCCCCATCTTGTGCGTCAGCGATTCCGCCAGCGCGTCCAGGTCCTGCAGCGCGATCCCCGGAGCGAGGGCTTCGGACACCTTGTCCAGCACCGCGTGCACGACGCGGTTGGCCTCGTCCATGATCTCGATCTCTTCGGGCGTCTTCAGGTGGATCATCCGATGGCTCTTTCCAGCTTTTCCAGGACCTGTGCGGGCGGGACATCTCCCGGGACGGTCTTGAGCCGCCCACGTTGCCTGTAGTAATCCGACAGGGGTGCCGTCTTCTCGTGATACACACGCAGCCGCTCGCGGATCACGTCCTCCTTGTCGTCCTTTCTGAGGACAAGGCCGGCACCACATTTATCACAGACCCCCTCCTTGGCGGGGGGGGAGAACACAAGGTTGTATACGGCGCCGCAGTCGGGGCAGGAGCGCCGGGATCCCAGGCGGGTCACGATCACGTCGTCCGCCACTTCCAGTTCAAGGGCCAGAAGGTCTGATTTCCCGAGATCCTCGAGGATTCCGGCGAGTATTCCGGCCTGCGCCAGGTTCCTCGGATATCCATCCAGGATGAAACCCGGATCGCAGTCCGCCTTGGCGAGGCGCTCTCTGACGATTTCCGTCAGGAGTTCGTCGGAGACGAGCTCACCCCGCTCCATGACGGCCTTCGCCTTCAGGCCGAGAGGCGTACCTTCGCGGACAGCCTCGCGCAACATATCTCCGGTGGAGATGTGCGGGACCGAAAGTCTCGTCGAGAGTTCCTTCGCCTGGGTGCCTTTCCCGGCACCGGGCGGTCCCAATAGAATCAGGTTCTTCTGGCTCATGACTTTACCCCCTCCTGCCTCTGACGCGCGTTCTCCTGGAGAAGCCGTCATAGTGCCGCATGACCAGTTGAGATTCGACCTGCTGGATCGTGTCCATCGCGACCTGGACAACGATGAGCAGGGACGTGCCGCCGAAATAGAAGTTCAGGTTGAACCCGCGCAGGATCCAATCGAAGTGCAACGCCTTGAACGTGTTCTCTATGGACGGCCCGATCCCCCAGATATGCTGAAGCGGGAAGCCGCTTATGAGCATGACCGGCAGGAGAGCCACCAGAACGAGGTAGATCGACCCGGCAAAGAGGAGTCTGTTGAGCGAGCGGTAGAGGAAATCGCTCGTGCTTTTGCCGGGGCGGATACCCGGGATGAACCCGCCGAATTTCTTCAGGTTGTCCGCAAGGTCCTCCGGGTTGAACACGATGCTCACGTAGAAGTATGTGAACAGAACGATCATGATGCCGTAGAGGGCCAGGTAGGTAAGCGTTCCGTAGCCCATGTAGGATTCCAGTGTCTTGATGAACCCGAACTTGGCCAGGGCCGGCAGATTGAACAGGGTCTGGGGCACAGCGAGGAGAGATACCGCGAAGATGATCGGCATGACGCCGCCCGGGTTGAGCTTGAGGGGGAAGTACACGGCCTGCCCGCCGACCATCCGCCGCCCCACCATGCGCTTTGCGTATTGGATGGGAATCTTGCGCTGGGCCCGTTCGAAGTAAACGATGAAGGCGACGACCGCCACCATAAACGCCAGGAGGAGCAGTACCACGAACACCGACAGGCTGCCCTGCTGCACCTGCTGCAAGGTCTTGATGATGGCGGGTACCAGACCGACCACGATGCCGGCGTAGATCATCAGCGATATGCCGTTGCCGACGCCGCGGGCCGTGATCTGTTCGCCCAGCCACATGACGAATGTGGCTCCGGCGGTCAGGATGATGACCGTCATTATGTGGTAGCCCAGCGATGGATTCTCGACGATCTTCTGCCCCTTGGGGCTCACGAGCGTCTTCAACCAGAAGGAGATACCCAGCGCCTGGACCACGCAGATAAAAATGGTGAGGTAGCGCGTGTACTGGGTGATCTTCTTCCGCCCTTCCGCGCCGCCTTCTTTCTGCAGTTTCTCGATGTAGGGCCACACCACGCCCAGGAGCTGGAAGATGATCTGGGCCGTGATGTAGGGCATGATGCCGAGGGCGAAAATGGTGCACCGCGCCAGGGCGCCGCCCGAGAACAGGTTCACGAACCCGAGCACGCCGGACTGGTACTGCTGGAAGAACGCCTGCAGCGCCGTGGCGTTGATTCCCGGCGTGGGAATCTGCGCACCTACCCGGTAAACGGCAAGCAGAAGAAAGGTGAATATGATGCGCTTCCGAAGATCCGGTATCTTGAAGAGGTTTTGGAAGGCTTCAATCACGGTTTCTTCACCTCCGCCCGGCCGCCCGCGTCTTCGATGATCTGCCTGGCCTTAGCCGAAAAGGCATCGGCCACCACGGTGATGGCACGGTCCAGTGTCCCGGTACCCAGGATCTTGACCCGGGAGTCTTCGGAGCGGATCAACCCCGCGCGCTTGAGCGTCTTGGCGTTGACTTCGCTGCCGCCCTCGAAGGCCGAAAGCCTCTCGATGTTCACGACTTCGAACTCGCGCCTGAAGAGGTTCTTGAATCCGCGTTTCGGAATGCGTCGCTGCAGGGGCATCTGCCCGCCCTCGAAGCCGGGGTTCTGGCTGAAGCCGGAGCGGGACTTCTGTCCCTTGTGCCCCTTGCAGGCCGTTTTCCCATGGCCGGAGCCCGGTCCACGTCCGACCCTCTTGGGATTCTTCTTGGCGCCCTTCGCCGGTCGCAATTCTGAAAGAAACATTGCTGCCCCCTATTCTTCTTCGGTGACCTTCACCAGGTGTTTGACGGCGAAGATCATGCCCCGGATCTCGGGGCGATCAGGGTAGCGCCGTGTCCGGTTCATCTTTCTCAGTCCCATGCTCCAGGTCACCTTGCGCAGCTTTTCCGTGCTGGGTCTGCGCACCAGCGTGACCACGAGCTCTTTTTCCTTGGCTGGCTTCTTTTTCGCGTTCATGGCCTACCCCAGGAGTTCTTCGACGGTCTTGCCGCGCTTGCGCGCGACGCTCTCGGGGCTCTGCAGACCCTTGAGTCCCTCGAGTGCCGCCTTGACGACGTTCTGCGGATTGTTGGTCCCGACGCACTTGGTCAGAATGTCCTGCACACCCGCGGCTTCCATGACGGCGCGAACGGGGCCGCCGGCGATGACGCCCGTACCTTTGGAGGCCGGGCGGAGCACGACGTGACCGGCGCCGAAACGCCCCTCTGTGTAGTGCGGGATGGTGTTGCCCTGGAGAGGCACGCGGAACATGTTCCGCTTGGCCTGCTCGATGCCCTTGGAAATGGCGAGGGGAACTTCGCGGGCCTTTCCCATGCCGCAGCCGACACGGCCGTTCCCGTCTCCGACGACCACGAGCGCCGAGAACGAGAAGTTCTTGCCGCCCTTGACGACCTTCGTCACGCGCCGGATGGAAACGACCTGCTCTTTAAATTCGAGTTCGCTGGACGATCTATCTTCCATGTTCTCACTCCCTAAAACTGAAGACCGCCCTTGCGAGCACCTTCGGCCACGGCCTTCACCCGGCCGTGGAACAGATAACCGCCGCGGTCGAAGACCACCGTTTCGACACCCTTGGCCTTCAAGCGCTCGGACACCATCTGGCCTATCTGCTCGGCGACCTTGGTGTTTTTGCCGGACGTCTCGAGGGAGGCTTTCAGGGACGGCTCGAGAGAAGAGGCAGAAGCCAGGGTAGTGCCGGTCGTGTCATCGACGGCCTGTACGTAGATGTACTTGCGGCTCTTGAAGACCACCAGTCTGGGCCTTTCGGAGGTGCCCGCTATTTTCTTCAGAATCCGGATCCGTCTCCGGTCTCTCTTCTGCTTACGGTCCAGATGATTCAGCTTACCCATTGCCATACCCCTTTACTTGGCCGCCTTGCCAGCCTTGCGCACAATGGTTTCATCCGAGTAATGGACACCCTTGCCCTTGTAGGGTTCCGGCTTCTTCATGGCGCGGATCTGTGCGGCCACCTGGCCCACCTGCTGGCGATCGTATCCCGTCACGACCACGTGCGTGGACTTCTCGACCGCGACCTGGATGCCGTGGGGGATGGAGAGCGTTATGGGGTGGGCGTAGCCGAGGTTGAAGACGGCCTTGTCGCCTTCGACTACGGCCTTGTAGCCGACGCCAACGATGTCCAGCTCCCGCTTGTACCCTTCTGTTACGCCCTTGACCGCATTGGCCAGGAGCGACCGGGTCAGGCCGTGCATGGAGCGCTGGGGCTTCGTGTCATCCGCTCTCGTCACGACCAGTTCCTTTTCCTGGACGGTGCAGCTGATGCCCGCCGGAACGGGCGTCTGCAGCGTGCCCTTGGGGCCTTTGACCTCAACCACGCCGGTCTTGATGTCCACCTTCACGGCATCGGGCAGAGGAATGGGAAGTTTTCCTACGCGCGACATATCACCCTCCTCATCACCAGACGCTGCAGAGGATCTCTCCGCCGACACCTTCGCGGCGGGCCTGCTTGTCCGTAAGAACGCCCTTGGAAGTGCTCAGGATGTTGACCCCGAGACCCCCGAGGACGGGCTTGATTTCTTCCTTGCCCACGTAGAGGCGACGGCCGGGGCGGGACTCGCGTTTGATCCCTTCGATGACCGGTGCGCCCTCCGGGGAGTACTTGAGGTCCACGCGGAGAATCCCCTGCTTGTTGTCCTCAAGGGTCTTGAAGTTCAGAATGTACCCCTCGTCCTTCAGGAGCTTGACTATCTCCACTTTCAGGGCGGAGGACGGCATTTCGACGAAGACCTTCTTGCTGCCGAGACCGTTTCGGATTCGGGTCAGCAGGTCGGCGACGGGATCAGTCATTGTCATTTTTGCACCTCACCACGACGCCTTGACCACGCCGGGCAGCTGGCCCTGCAGCGCGAGTTGCCTCAGGCAGCACCGGCAGAGCGCGAATTTGCGGTAGTACCCGCGGGGACGCCCGCATCGCTTGCAGCGGTTTCTGTGCCTTACGGCGAACTTGGGTTTCTTTTCCATCTTTGCGAACATGCGAACACTGGCCATGCCTTGGTCTCCTACTTGCGGAAGGGCATCCCGAAATATCGAAGGAGTGCCTTCGCTTCCGGGTCCGTCTTGGCCGTCGTGCCGATGGTGATGTTCATCCCCATGGCACGCGTGATCTTGTTGTAATCCACTTCCGGGAAAATGAGCTGGTCTTTTATGCCGACCGTATAGTTTCCGTGGCCGTCGAAAGATCTGTCCGGTACACCCCTGAAGTCTCTCATCCGGGGGATCGCCAGAGAAATCAAGCGATCGAGGAACTCGTACATTCTCTCCCCGCGCAAGGTCACCATCGTACCGATCGGCTGGCCCTGACGGATTTTGAAATTGGACACGGATTTACGCGCTCGGCGAACGGTGGCCTTCTGTCCGGAGAGCGTCGTCAGGGTGGCCGAAGCCTCGTCGAGGAGCTTGATCTCCGTCTTGGCCTCCCCGATTCCCATGTTGATCGTTATCTTCGTCAGCTTGGGCACGGCCATGACGCTCGGATAGCTGAACTCCTGCCGCAGCTTCGGAATGATCTCGGTCTGATAGCGCTCCATCAAGCGGGGTTTGCTTTTCATAACGTCTACCTCAATCCAGAACTGCGTCGCATTTTTTGCAAACGCGCGCCTTCTGGTTACCCTCAAGCGCCTTGAACGCAACGCGCGTCGGCTCCTGACATTCTTTGCATACGAGCATGAGTCGACTCAGCGGCAGGGACGCCTCGCGTTCCAGGATCCCGCCTTTGATATTCTTCTGCGGATTGGCCTTGGTGTGGCGCTTCGCAAAATTGACGTTCTCCACGATCGCTCGGCCCTTATCCGGAAAGACGCTGAGGACCTTGCCGCGCTTGCCCTTCTCCTTGCCGGAGAGAACTACGACCTGGTCGTTTCTCTTGATCCTGTTGCCCACGGTTAGCCTCTCGATCATATGACTTCGGGAGCGAGGGAAACGATCTTCATGAAGCGCTTTTCCCTGAGTTCCCTGGCCACTGGTCCAAATACGCGCGTGCCGACGGGTTCCCCCTTGTCATCGACCAGCACTGCCGCGTTGTTATCGAAACGGATGTAAGAGCCGTCGCGCCGGCGGGTTTCCTTTGCCGTGCGCACAACGACGGCCTTTACCACCTTGCCTTTTTTAATGTTGGCCTGGGGTGCGGCCTCTTTGACGGAGCACGTGACGATGTCGCCCAGTCCAGCGTAGCGACCTGCCACCGTGCCTCCTTTCAAGCGGATGCAGAAGAGCTTCTTCGCCCCCGAATTGTCTGCAACCTCCAGGATGGTTCCCATCTGAATCATGGCTGTCTCCCACGCACCGTGCTTAGCGGGCCTTTTCCAGGACTTGCTTGACGGCCCAGTGCTTGTCGCGGCTCAGGGGCTTGGTCTCGATGATGAGCACTTTGTCCCCCGCGCCGCACTGGTTGTTCTCATCATGGGCCTTGAACCGCTTGGACCGGTTGACGACCTTGTGGTAGGTGGGGTGGAACATGCGCTGCTCGACCCTGACCACCACGGTCTTGTCCATCTTGTCCGAAACCACGATACCTACCTTGGTATTACGGTGGCGTTCGGTCTGTTGGGTAACTTTCACTTCCATCCTCAACTCCCTTCCGCCGTCCTGAGCTTTTCGGCCAATATGGTTTTGACCCTCGCCAGGCCGTGCCTGTAGGTGCGGATGATCTGGGGGTCCTCGATCTGCCCGGAGGCGAGCTGAAAACGGAGCTTCATGAGTTGCTCCATGATCTCGACCTCCTCGTTCCTGAGCTCTTCAACGGAGAGGTCCCGGACCTTGGCCGGCCTCCTAAGATCCTTCGGCTTCATCATCGGGAAAACTCCTGATCCTTACGGCTGATGAACCGGGTCTTGATGGGAAGCTTGTGTGCAGCCAGCCGGAACGCCTCCTGCGCAGCCTCCAGGCTCACGCCCTCCAGCTCAAAGAGAATGCGTCCCGGCTTCACGACCGCGACCCAACCCTCGAGGTTGCCCTTTCCCTTGCCCATGCGGGTTTCCAGCGGCTTCTTGGTGTAGGGCTTGTCGGGGAAGATCCGAATCCACATCTTGCCGCCGCGCTTGATGTAGCGGTTAATGGCGATGCGGCTCGCTTCGATCTGCCGGTTGGTGATCCAGGCCGCCTCCAGGGCCATCAGCCCGAAATCTCCGAAGTCAACGTGGTTGCCGCGGCTGGCCGGCCCCGACCTTCGCCCACGCTGCTGTTTTCTGTATTTGACCTTCTTCGGCATTAACATGGTGATACTCCTGGAAGGATTACTTTCCTACCTTCTGCCCCTTGTAGATCCACACTTTTACGCCGATGACACCGTAGGTGGTACGGGCCTCGGCGAACCCGTAATCGATGTCGCTCCTGAGGGTCTGCAGGGGCAGGCGCCCTTCCAGATACCACTCGGACCGGGCGATTTCGGCCCCGTTCAGGCGGCCGGCCACGCGGATTTTGATACCGAGGGCGCCGAACTTCATGGACATTTCGATGGCCCGCTTCATGGCGCGACGGAAGGCCACACGCTTGGTGAGCTGCAGGGCGATGGACTCGGCCACCAGCTGGGACTCGATCTCGGGCCTGTGAATCTCATCGATCTTGATGTAGACCTCTCGATCGAGCTTCTTCTGGATATCTTCCTTCAGGCGATCGACCTCGGAGCCCTTCTTGCCGATGATGACGCCTGGCCGACTGGTCGCGATGGTGATGGTCAGCTTCTTGCCTGCCCTTTCGAGGTCCACGCGGGACACGCCGGCGTGCTTGAGGCGGCCGAGGAGTTCCTTGCGGAGCTTGAGATCCTCGTGAAGCAGCGTCTTGTACTCTTTCTTCGCGAACCAGCGGGATTCCCAGTCCTTGTTGAAGCCGACCCGGAAACCCACGGGATTAACTTTATGACCCAACGCTCACCTCCTACGTGCTTTGGCTTTCGGAGCCCCGGCCGCGCCTGCAAAAAGCTGCGGTCTCGGGCCTTCCGGCCTGCCCGGGCACTTACTTTTTAACATCCAATCCTATGAGGACGTGGCTCTGGCGCTTCACGAAGCGGTACGCCCGCCCCATGGGGGCCGGCATGGTGCGCTTGCGAAACCTGACCGAAGCGCCGTCCACCACAACGGTACTGACCACGAGATCGTCCACGTCCACCTGCTGATCCTGCCTGCTTTCGGCGTTGGCCACGGCGTCCTTAAGAAGCTTGTGAAGGTCCCTGGCCGCTCGCTTCTTTGTGAACCGCAGGATGCCGAGGGCGTCGTTGACCGAGCGGCCCCGGATCATGTCGGCCACCAGGCGGGTCTTCTGGGGCGAGGAATCCATATATCGTGCTACGGCTTTAGCTATCATGAGCGCCACCTACCTCACGCTGCCTTTTTTTCTGTCGCCCGAATGCCCCCTGAAGGTACGGGTGGGGGCGAACTCGCCGAGACGGTTGCCGATCATGTTCTCGGTGATGTACACGGGGACGAATTTACGGCCGTTATGGACGGCGATCGTGAGATTAAGCATCGCGGGTACGATCATCGAGCGCCGACTCCAGGTCTTGATGACCCCTTTCTTTCCCGAGGCGTTCATGGAGTCCACCTTTCTCATGAGGTGGTCGTCCACGAAGGGGCCCTTTTTCAGCGAGCGCGACATACTAGGCTCTCCTCTTCAAGATGAACCGGCCCGTACGCTTGTTGCGGCGGGTCTTGTAACCCTTAGTCGGGACGCCCCAGGGCGTGACGGGATGGCGCCCGCCCTTGCTCTTGCCCTCGCCGCCGCCGTGAGGATGATCGACGGGGTTCATGGCGGACCCGCGGACCTTGGGCCTGTGCCCCAGCCAGCGGGAGCGGCCCGCCTTGCCGAGGGTTACGTTCTGGTGGTCCCCGTTGCCAACCTGGCCGACCGTGGCGTAGCACCCGAGGCTCACGTAGCGCATCTCGGTCGAAGGCATCCTGAGGGTCGCCATGCGGCCTTCCTTGGCCATGAGCTGCGCGGAGACGCCCGCCGCACGGGCGAGCTGCCCGCCCGCACCCTCGTGGAGTTCGATGTTGTGCACCAGCGTACCCACGGGGATCTTCTTGAGCGGCAGTGCGTTGCCGGCAACGACCTCGGCCTCTTCCCCTGCAACCAGCTTATCCCCGACCTTGACGCCGTCCGGGGCGAGAATGTAACGCTTCTCACCGTCGACGTAATGGAGGAGAGCGATCCGGCAGGATCTGTTGGGATCGTATTCGATCGCCGCAACGGCGGCGGGAATGCCGCGCTTGTCGCGCTTGAAATCGATGACCCTGTAACGGCGCTTGTGCCCGCCGCCCCGACGCCGGACCGTAACGTGCCCATGGGCGTTCCGCCCGCTGATCTTGGTCTTCGGCTTCAGCAGGCTCTTTTCGGGCTCGCGCTTGGTGACCTCCTCAAAGGTCGAGGTCGTGATGTAGCGCCGGCTCGGGGTTACGGGTTTGTACGTTTTTATACCCATTGAATTCCCCTTACACGCCTTCGAAATACTCGATGGGCCTGGCGCCCTTCGCGAGTTTCACGTAGGCCTTCTTCCAGTCTGGCCGCTTACCTTCCGACCGGCCCACGCGCTTGACCTTGCCGCGGACGTTCACGATGCGGACGTCGTCCACCTGCGTGTTGAAGATCGTCTCCACGGCGTATGCGACTTCCAGCTTGTTCGCTCTCCGGTCCACCTGGAATGCGACGGTCTTGGTACGTTCCTTCGCGATCAGGTTTTTTTCCGTCAAGAGCGGACGAATGATAACGGTGTGCGGGTTTCTCATGGTTTGAGAACCTCCGCGAGCTTCATAATGGCCGGCTCGGTGATCACGACCATCTCGTAGCGCGCCAAGTCGTAAATATTCAGTTCTTCGAGTCTCTGAGTCTTCACGCCGGGGAGGTTGCGCGACGCCAGCCTGACCGGCTCGCTGACCTCCCGGTCCACGAACAGTACCGTCTTGTGGGCATTGAGGATGGGCGCGAACTTGCTGACGAAGGCCTTCGTCCTGGGTTCTTCGACCTCGAGAGTCTCCATGACGGCGAGCATGTTTCTACGGACCCGCTCGGAAAGGAGGCTTCGCATGGCCCCGCGCCGCACCTTTTTCGGAACGGCGTAGGAGTAATCCCGGGGCTTCGGCCCGAAGGCGATGCCGCCGTGATACCACAGGGGGGAGCGGATTTCGCCCATGCGGGCCCGCCCCGTGTGCTTCTGCTTCCAGAGCTTCTTGCCGCTCCCGGACACCTCGTCGCGCCGCTTCGTGGAGTGCGTGCCCAGCCGCTGGTTCGCCAGATAGTTCCTGACGGCCTCGTGGACCAGGTCCCTCCGGTAACGGGCTTCGAAGATCTCGTCCGGCACGGTCAGCTCCCGCTGCGTTTCGCTTGCTTCATTAATAACCGGAATATTCATGTCCAGCCCCTTACCTGATGCCGCGGATAAGCAGTAGTCCGCCCTTCGGTCCGGGCACCGCACCCCTGATGAGGAGCAGGCCGTTCTCGGCGTCCACCTGGACGACGTCCAGGTTCTTGGTGGTCACGCGGCCGTTGCCCATCTGCCCGGCCATCTTCGTGCCCTTGAAAACGCGCGAAGGGTAGGACGACGCCCCGATCGAACCGGGCGCCCGGTGGAACATCGACCCGTGGGTTGCGCGGCCTCCGGAGAAGTTGTGGCGCTTCATGACGCCCTGGAAGCCCTTGCCTTTGCTCGTCCCTACCACGTCGACGGCCTTTATGTCCTTGAAGCTGTCGAGCGTCAGGGTATTGCCCGGAACCAGGTCCGGAAACTCGCCCCTCAGCTCCCTGGCCGCCCGAATGGACGACGCGCCAGCTTTCTTGAAATGCCCGGCCATCGGCTTGTTGACCACATTCCGGCCCACCTTCTCAACCAGGCCGATCTGAATGGCATGGTAGCCGTCGGTGTCCGGGGTCTTCTTCTGCAGGATGACGCACGGTCCCGCCTTGATCACCGTCACGGGGATCGCCGAACGGTTCTCGTCGAAGACCTGCGTCATACCCACTTTGCGTCCCAGAATTCCGATCTTCATGTCCTCTCCTCAAGCAGAGGTCGCCCGCCGGCGACGTGCCTGGAACGGCTGCTTCCGTAGTCTGTGGCAGCCCGGGTCGCGATGCGGCCTACTTGGTGAACGCCTTGATCTCCACGTCCACACCGGGCGGCAGATTCAGTTTCATGAGGGCGTCCACCGTCTGCGGCGTGGGGTCGTAGATGTCCAGCAACCGCTTGTGTGTACGCATCTCGAACTGTTCCCTGGATTTCTTGTCCACGTGGGGCGAACGGTTGACGGTCCATACGGTCCGGTCCGTGGGCAAAGGAATGGGACCCTTCACCCTCGCACCGGTCCTCTTGGCCGTCTCCACAATCTCCTTCGTGGACCGGTCCAGGATCCAGTAGTCATATGCCAAAAGGCGAATCCGGATCTTCTCGTTCAGCATGAGCTCCTACTCCACGATCTCCGTGATGGTGCCGGCCCCGACGGTGCGGCCGCCTTCACGGATGGCGAACCGGAGTCCCTTCTCCATGGCGATGGGCGAGATCAACTTGACGTCCATGCTCACGTTGTCGCCGGGCATGACCATCTCGCGGTCGGCGGGCAGGGTCACGTCGCCGGTCACGTCCGTCGTTCTGAAATAGAACTGCGGGCGATAGCCCTTGAAGAAGGGGGTATGGCGGCCGCCTTCGGACTTGGTCAGGATGTAAACCTCGCACTTGAAGGTTGTGTGAGGCAAGATGGAACCGCCCTTGGCCACGACCTGGCCGCGCTCGACCTCTTCCTTCTTGGTACCGCGCAGCAACAGCCCGATGTTGTCGCCGGCCTGTCCCTGGTCGAGCAGTTTGCGGAACATTTCGACGCCGGTAATGACGGTCTTGAAGGTCGGCTTGAGTCCGATGATCTCCATCTCCTCGCCGACCTTTACGATGCCGCGCTCCACGCGTCCCGTGACCACGGTGCCGCGGCCGGAGATCGAGAAGATGTCCTCGATGGGCATGAGGAAGGGCTTGTCGATGTCGCGGACGGGCTCGGGAATGAAGCTGTCACAGGCGTCCAGCAGGTCCTGGATGCACTTGGCGTCCTCGGACTTGGGGTCCTCTGCGAGCCCGGCCTTGAGGGCGGAACCGCGGATGATCGGCGTGTCGTCGCCGGGGAACTGGTACTGGGACAGAAGGTCCCGCACTTCGAGTTCGACCAGATCGAGCAGTTCGGGGTCGTCGACCTTGTCGCACTTGTTAAGGAATACCACGATGTAGGGCACGCCGACCTGACGGGCGAGGAGGATGTGCTCGCGAGTCTGCGGCATGGGGCCATCCTCGGCGGAGACGACGAGTATCGCGCCGTCCATCTGCGCCGCGCCGGTGATCATGTTCTTGACGTAGTCCGCGTGTCCGGGGCAGTCCACGTGAGCGTAGTGCCGGTTGTCGGACTCGTATTCGACGTGGGAGGTCGCGATGGTCAGGATCTTTGTGGAGTCACGCCGCCCCTGCGACTCGGAAGCCTTGGCCACCTCGTCGTAGCTGATGAACTTGGCCAGCCCCTTGGCGGCCTGAACCTTGGTGATGGCCGCGGTCAGAGTGGTCTTGCCGTGGTCGACGTGACCGATGGTTCCGACGTTAACGTGCGGCTTGGTCCTATTATACTTCTCCTTCGACATCCTCAGCCTCCTTGCTAACGGCCCTGCACGCGGGCGACAATCTCGTCCGATATCTGCCTGGGCGTTTGTTCGTAGCGCTCAAACTGCATGACGTAGTTGCCGCGGCCCTGCGTCAGAGACCTGAGAGCCGTGGCGTAACCAAACATCTCTGCCAATGGCACCATCGCGGTGATCACCTGCAGGCCGGTCCTTGCTTCCATGGCCTGGATCTTGCCCCTGCGGGCGTTCAGATCACCAATGACGTCTCCCATGTAATTTTCCGGAACCGTCACCTCCACCTTCATGAGAGGTTCCATCAACGCGGGGGACGCCTTCTGCGCGGCCGCCTTGAAGGCCATGGAACCTGCGATCTTGAATGCCATTTCCGAGGAGTCCACCTCGTGATATGAACCGTCGTAGAGAATGACCTTCACGTCCTTTACGGGGAAGCCCGCGAGGACGCCGGTATCCGTCGCCTCGAGAATGCCCTTTTCCACGGGCGAGATGAACTCCCTGGGGATCGCGCCGCCGGTGATGGCATTCTCGAAAGCGAAGCCTCCGCCCTCTTGAAGCGGTTCGACCTTGATCTTGACATGACCGTACTGGCCGTGACCGCCCGTCTGCCGGACAAACTTGCCCTCGGCCTGGGAAGGCTTGGTGAGCGTCTCACGGTAGGCGACCTGGGGTTTGCCCACGCTGGCTTGAACGCCGAATTCGCGCGTGAGGCGGTCGACGATGATCTCGAGGTGCAGTTCGCCCATGCCCGAGATGAGGGTCTGCCCGGTGTCGGTGTCTACGCGGAGCTTAAAGGTCGGGTCCTCCTTGGCGAGCTTGAGGAGGGCAGCCGAGAGTTTATCTTGGTCGGCCTTGGACTTGGGCTCGATAGCCACCGAGATGACCGGTTCGGGGAAGTCCATGGATTCCAGGAGAATGGGACTATCCTTTGTCGTGAGCGTTTCACCCGTGGTCACGTCCTTGAGGCCCACGACCGCGGCGATATCGCCCGCGCGCACCTCGGCGATTTCTTCCCTCTTGTTGGCGTGCATCTTCAGGAGGCGCCCGACGCGCTCCTGCCTTTTCTTGCTGGCGTTCCAGACGTAGGATCCTGCGCTGAGAGAGCCCGAATAGACCCGCGTGAAGGCAAGCTGCCCCACGAACGGATCCGTAGTGATCTTGAACACCAGGGCGGAGAAGGGATCGTCGTCGCTGTGGTGCCGCACGCCGGGTTCGCCCGTGTCCGGAACCACCCCGTGGATCGGAGGGATTTCCATGGGCGACGGGAGAAAATCCACCACCGCGTCGAGAAGCGGCTGAATGCCCTTGTTCTTGAAGGCCGAGCCGCACAGGACGGGGGTGAAGTGCATCGCGATCGTGCCCTTGCGGAGCGCGCTCTTCACCGCGGCCTTGTCGAGGGGCTCCCCGTCGAGGTAACGCTGCATGAGGTCGTCGTCCTCCTCGCAGGCCATCTCGAGGAGCTTCTCCCGCCACTCGGCCACTGCGCCCCTGTATTCGGTCGGGATGTCTTCTTCCACGAACTTGGCGCCAAGCGTGTCGTCCAGCCACCTCAGGGCCTTCTCCTCCACCAGGTCGAAGACGCCCTCGAAGGAGTCTTCCTTTCCCCATGGGAGGTACAACGCGACAGGCCGGGCGTGCAGCCGATCGTCCATCATCGCTACTGCGCGCTCGAAGTCGGCGCCCTGTCGGTCCATCTTGTTGACGAAGGCGATGCGGGGAACCTTGTACTTGTCCGCTTGCCGCCAGACCGTCTCAGACTGGGGCTCCACGCCGGCGACGGCGCAGAAGACGCCCACGGCCCCGTCCAGAACGCGGAGAGATCGCTCGACTTCCGCCGTAAAATCCACGTGACCGGGCGTATCGATGATATTGATCCGGCAGTCCCGCCAGAAGCAAGTGGTGGCCGCAGAGGTAATGGTGATGCCCCGCTCCTGCTCCTGGACCATCCAATCCATGGTCGCAGTGCCCTCGTGCACCTCGCCCATCTTGTAATTGACGCCGGTGTAGAAGAGGACGCGCTCCGTGGTGGTGGTCTTACCCGCGTCTATGTGGGCCATGATGCCGATGTTTCTTTGGTTGCTAAGAGGAACCGAACGAGGCACGATTGATCCCTACCAACGATAGTGGGCAAAGGCCTTGTTGGCCTCCGCCATCTTGTGGGTGTCTTCTTTCTTCTTGATCGAAGAGCCGCGGTTGTTGTAGGCGTCCAGGATCTCTCCGGCGAGGCACTCGGTCATCGTATTCTCGCCGCGGTTGCGGGAGTAGTCGATGATCCAGCGCACGGCCAGGGAGAGACGGCGCTCCGGGCGAACCTCGACGGGCACCTGATAGGTGGCGCCGCCGACGCGCCGGGACTTGACCTCGAGCACCGGCTTCACGTTTTCCAGCGCACGCTGGAAAACCTTGAGCGGATCCTCGTCCGTCTTTTCCTTGACGATATCCATGGCCCCATAAAAAATGGACTCGGCCACGGATTTCTTGCCCTGATACATGATCTGGTTGATGAACTTGCTTATCAGGACGGATCCGTAGACAGAGTCCGGCGGTATTTCTCTCTTTTTGACAACGGCTTTCCTCGGCATAACCTACTGCTCCTTACCCTCTTTTTCAAAGAGCAACGGACCCCTCGGGGCCCCGGGGTACTAACGGATCTCAGGATTTCGGTCGCTTTGCTCCATACTTCGAACGTGCCTGGCGGCGTGAATCTACGCCTGTCGTGTCCAGCTTGCCGCGGATGATGTGGTAGCGCACGCCGGGCAGGTCCTTAACACGGCCCCCGCGGAGCAGGACCACAGAGTGCTCCTGCAGGTTGTGCCCGACACCCGGGATGTAGGAAGTAACCTCCATTCCGCTGGTGAGACGCACACGAGCCACCTTCCGCAGAGCGGAATTTGGTTTCTTCGGGGTCGTGGTGTACACGCGGGTGCACACGCCCCTCTTCTGCGGATTGCTGCGAAGGGCCGGGCTTTTGGTCTTGTAAAGGATCGCCTTGCGTCCCTTTCGCACCAGTTGATTGATCGTCGGCACAACATCCTCCTTGCAATGAAGGTTTCATACGGACCCCTCCCCTATTGCAGGGGGAAGAGCCGAGATAGACTAGCGCAGTCTCGAAGGCGTGTCAAGCCCTATAGGGAAGAAAATAAAGGAGATGCCTCCCCGTTTCGCGCCCCCCGCCCCAAGATATTGGGTATGGTTAGGCCCGATAGGCCGGTTTTCCACAATACCATGGGGGGAGAGGGTTTACGCCGCCTATGCGTGACCGGTTGCGAGGGAGTGCGCGACGACCCCCGGCTTGCGGTTGCCCGTCCGTTGCGCGTAGCCTGATCGTGGACCGTATCGCGGAGGGACGGAAGGTGGCTTCGACATCCGAATACATGCGCCGCGCGCTGGACCTCGCCCGCAACGCTGCAGGCTCAGGGGAGGTTCCCGTGGGCGCCCTCCTGGTCACACCCGGCGACGAAGTCTTCGAGGGCCGGAACGCCGGGGAATCGGGATCGCCGCTCGAACACGCGGAGATGAAGGTCCTCCGGGCATCGCTCGCCGCGCTCGGCCGACGGGGCCTGACGGAGTCCACGCTCTACGTCACGCTCGAGCCGTGCCTTATGTGCCTGGGCGCCATGGTCCTGGCGCGGATCGGCGGACTGGTCTACGCCTGCCCCGAACCCCGATTTGGGGGCGTGGCACACCTCCAGGCACTCTGGCGCGAAGGCCGCTACCCCCACAGGTTCCCGATAGCTTCCGGGCTTATGGAAGAGGAATCCAGGGCGCTGCTTCAGGCCTTCTTCGAGGCCCGCCGCTGAGGCCTGCGCACCCGCGGGTCCCCTTGCCCGTCATGGATTGCCAATTCTAATCGGACCCAGTAGAATGTCGCCGCGGAGAGATGGCCGAGTGGTCGAAGGCGGCGGTCTCGAAAACCGCTGTGCCCCAAAAGGGCACCGGGGGTTCGAATCCCTCTCTCTCCGCCAGAAATCAAGCACTTACGGCCGATCATGAGGGCCGGTTCCCGACCCCGCTTCCAACAGCATCGCAACTAAATTGCAAGTTCCCGTCCAGGACCATGACGGCGTCCTCGAGATGCCCCGGCGCGAGATGCGCGTACCGCAGCACCATGTCCAGCGTCGCGTGGCCCAGCAGGTACTGCACGGTGGTGAGCGGCACGCCGGCCATGACGAGCCGCGAGGCGAAGGTGTGCCGCAGGGTGTGCCAGACCACGCCTTCGAGCCCGCTGGCCTTCAGCGCTGTCTCCCAGGCCTTCCGCAGGACCGAGTTGTAGGTGCCGCCGAAGCGCTCGAAGACGAGGGCCTCCGGCTTCACGTTGCGGGGGAGGGTGTCCAGGGCCGTTCGCGCCGTGTGGTCCATGGGGACGTGGCGCGTCTTCTTGCCCTTGGCCTTCTCCGCCGTGACGGTGACGTACCCGAAGCGGCCGCGCTTGAGGTCCACGTCGCCCCAGGTCAGCGACAGCATCTCGCCCTGGCGGAGCCCCGTGTGGATCGAGAACACCACCGCGGGCCGGATCGAGTCGGCGCAGTGCTCCAGGAGGACGGCCTCTTCTTCCGGATCCAGGAAGCGGTCCCGGCGAGATTCCGGGCGAAAGAGCTTGATGGGCCGGGCCGGGTTGTCCTTGCACAGGCCCCAGACTATGCAGAGCGAAAATAGGCGCTTGAGGCGCGCCAGGTCGTTGTCCACGGTCTTCCTGCTCGTCACCTGGCCGCCCTGCATCTCCTGGGCGCGAGCCGTCCTGTAGGCCTCCACGTCGCCCGGCGTGATGCGGTCCAGCCTCTTCCTGGCGAAGTGCGGAGAGGCCAGCCACCTGGCCGCGAAGTACCGGTCGTTCCTGTAGGTGTCGGGCCGCTTGTTCACCTTGGACCACTCCAGGAACCGTTCCACCGCCTTTTCGAAATGGCTCTTCACCTCCTTTCGCCGGTCCATGTACCGGCCCTCCCTGATCTGGGTGTGGATCTTCTCCAGGTAGGCCCTGGCCTCGCTCTTGGTCTTCGCTATGCGCCGGTGGTAGCGCCCCTCGAAGCACCACGAAAACTGCCAGCGGCCGTCCGGGAGTTGCTTCAGTCCTCGCTCCCTGCGCTTGTCCACCTGTACCTCCTTCCTTTCGCCGGGAACCAGTTGATTCTATTAGGGACCTCTTTATCGCCTTTTGCCAGGCCGAAGCCGCAAAGGGGGTGTCGGGGGAACCCCTGACATGAGCCGGGGAGGGAGGGCGGCAAGCCGGGGATTGGGGAGCCCATTTGGGCGCCCAATCCGGTGCTTGCGCTCCCCGTGCCCAGGGTGCAATGGTGCAGGTGGGCGCCCACTTGGGCGCCCAATGCGCTGCTTGCGCTCCCCGCACCCTGGGTGCAATGGCGCAATTTGGCGCCCATTGCGTTGCTTGCGCTGCACACTTCGAGGGATCTTCTACCAGTTTCGAGACGCGGC
>CAZDOY010000027.1:0-1768 GCA_964507185.1 uncultured Thermoanaerobaculia bacterium | reverse complement strand
TGCGTTGCTTGCGCTGCACACTTCGAGGGATCTTCTACCAGTTTCGAGACGCGGCGAAGTGGGCCTCGGCAGGGATCTCGGCAGCCGGATCATGCGCTTTCTCCCGTAAGGTCCCCTGCCCGGGCCGCCACCGTCGCCACCTCTCTGTGTTCATTGGACTTACAGGTGACACCGGCCGCCACCGATGGCGCCACCGTGGACGGTTGGGTGGCGGCCCGGGTGGCGGCATAAGTCCTTTGATATGAGGCGGGTGGCGGCGGTGGCGCCTCTGGCGGAAGGTACCGGGAGAAGGCGTCCGCGAAATCCGCCTGCCGGTATCCCCGGTGGGTCACTCCGTCGCTTTTCCACTTTACCGGCGAGATCCCGAAGGGCCGCAACAAACCCGCCATCTGCTGGGCGCTGATCGGACCGCGGTTCTTCCAGTCCGGCCACAGACGCTCCTCCATGACGTGTAGCTGAGCGAGTATGTCCTCGGAGCCCAGCCTTGTCTTTCCGGCTGACGAGAAGAAACCCCGCAGGTCTTCCAGGAGGGCGATGCCCACCGAGATCTCCCGGGCCGCCTGTTCGGCGAGCCGGCCGGCGCTCTCCCGCGCCCGCCGGGGCCATTCGACGCCGGCCAGGTCCGCGATGGCCAGGAGAGGCCGCCAGTTGTCGCGCGTGCGGTCCCGGGTGATGCCCTCGGGAATGGACGGATCGGCCAGCCTGAGCGCCTCCACGTGGTCCTGCGCCCACCTCGCCGCCATGCTTCGGAGGTCCTCCATCTCGGCGAGCCGGTGGAGCTGGAGCCGTTCGATGCGCTCGCTCAGCGTCCGGCGCCTCATGCGGAGGGTGACGGCCCGGTCCGCCAGGGTGCCCGGCAGTTCCCCGATCAGCGCCACCGCCTTGGGGGTCCAGGTGCTGAACATGCACACCTGGAAGTCCTCGCCCACGACGCGCGTCACGTAAGCCTGGCTGCGCATGTGGCCGCTGTTGAGGATGCCCCGAAGGCCCTCCGAGTCGCCCAGGAAGGTGTCGGCCTCGTCCAGGAGAAGGGTCGGGCGGAAGTAGTCCGTCACCCGGAAGACGGCGGAGGGGGTGATGTTCGCGGACGTGAGCGGTTTGGGCACCAGGGCGCTGAGCAGCGCGAGCGCCGTGCTCTTCCCGCAGCCCTTGTCGGGGCTCGTCAGCGCCAGGATGGGCGAGATCTCGAAGGCGTCGTGGGCGTGGCTGAAGAGGACCCAGAGGATCATGGCCACCACCTGATCGCTCTCCAGGGCCAGGTAGCGCCGAACGGTCTGCTCCAGCTGGGCCAGCAGTTCTGCGCCCTTGACCGGCTCCGGCCAGGGTTCGGGCTCCTTGAAGCCGACGGCGCTTCCCGACTTGGGATCCGCCGGCCCCCGGACCGACGGCGGCATGACCGAGTCCACGATTCGGCCGGGACTCGCGAAGCCCAGCGCCCGAAGCCGCTTGATGGCCCCCTCCCGGGCAAGCTCGCGGGAGGGCTCGCTCATGTCCTTCAGCACTTCCTTGAAATGGCCCAGAGCGGCCAGCACCTGGTCCGAGCCCGGGTTCTCGGCGAGCGTATCCAGCCGCGAAACCGCCTCTTCGGCCGTCGCCGTTGGTCGGCTCTGCAGGGCCGCGAGCGCCTCGATGTTGCCCTGCGGAGCACTCATCGGCCCACACCTGCACGAACGCTTGCAGGCGGAAAGAGAGGAAGACTCCTGTAAACTCCCCTAAAGTACCTGCAACTGGATAGCGCTCCCGAGCACTCCTTAAAACTTGTTTTAGC
>CAZDOY010000026.1:34049-42836 GCA_964507185.1 uncultured Thermoanaerobaculia bacterium | reverse complement strand
CTCTTCCTCAAGCTCGGCTACAGCCGCATCCCCCGCTACACCAAGTACATCGACCGCCCCCTGAGCGCCTGCTTCGAAAAGAAGCTGGACTGACCCGCGCCGCCGCCAAGGATCACGCCATTCATCATTTCCCATTCCGCCGACCCGGTCGGCGGCAGGCCTCGCAGTGACAACCCATCCAAGACGACAGTCGGACGTCGGCGGTCGGCGGCCTCAGCTAAGGCATGCCTCGCCTTTACCCTTTACCCGGTCCTGCTTCGAAGGCCTTCCCCCGCCTCAAAAAGGGGTCGGGCTTCGAAGAAGCCATATAAAATCCGGCCGATGGCCGGATTTTAATGGACAGAGCACGAAATGCAGGGATCGTAGGCCCTGACGAGCATGGAGCAGAAAAGCTCCATCCGGGCGTCGCCGGCGCCTTCGGCGGCGAACTTCTCGACCAGCGCCTTGAGGTCGTGCTGGATATTCAGGTTGTTCTGCGTCGTAGGGATGACGCAGTTTGCGCGCAGGACCCGGCCGTCGGCGCCGTACGTGTAGTGGTGGTACAGGATTCCGCGGGGCACCTCCACGGCGCCGACGCCTTCGCCCGCCCTGGGCGTGACCTCGGCCATGGTGGACGTGCCGAGGGGCACGGCGAGCAGTTCGTCGATGAGGCGCACGGACTCGTGGACGACGTGCACACACTCCACGAGTTGGGCGAGGTTGTTCTTGAAAGGATTCCGGCAACCGGGCCTCAGCTCCAGGTCGTCGGCCGTCCGCAGGGCCTCCGGGTGGAGGAAATGGTGGTTGTTGTTCCAGCGCGCGAGTGCGCCCACGGCGTAGGACTCCCGCGAGAGCCGGCAGAGCTTGGAGGTGTTGCGGGCATCCACGAACTCGTTGGTCATCTTGAGATATTCGCCTTCTGTTCGGTTCACGCCGTCCGACGAGACGAGGTCTCCGCCGATCCACGGGTAGTCCCCGTCGCCCTTCAGCGAAACGAACTCAGTGTCGCGCGAGAAGGCCGGAATTTCGAAGGTCTTGAAGAGAGCCGCCACCGCCTCCAGGTCCCCGGCGCCCGCCGCCAGTTCGTCGCGCAGAGCACCCAGCGCCGTCCTGTCGGGGAAAACGGCCATGCCGCCCACCTGGATGGAGACGGGGTGCGTGGTACGGCCGGCCACCACGTCGCACAGTTTGTTGGCCAGGCCCTTTAGCCGCGCGGCGAGCGCCACCGTCGCCGGGGCTTCTTTGACCAGGGGCAGGACGCTCGGCAGGCCGAGGAAGTCCGGCGCGGCCAGGAAGAGCAGGTGCAGGATGTGGCTCTGGAGCGTCTCCCCGTGCTTGGCCAGGAGCCGGAGCCTGGCGGCGGCCTCCGGGATCTCCACGCCGAAGGCCCGCTCGGTGGCCCGGGCGCTGGCCAGGGCGTGGCCGATCGAGCAGATCCCGCAGATGCGCGCGGTGAGGATGGGCGCGGAGGTGTAGTGTTTGCCCTTGAGCATGACCTCGAAGAACCGGGGCGTCTCTACGATGTCCCACCGCGCCTCCTCGAGGCGGCCGTTCATGACCCGCACCAGCAGATTGCCGTGGCCCTCAACGCGCGTGAGGGGATGGATTCGGATGTCCAGGTCGACCTTCATCTGGCCTCTCCAACCTTGATGCCCTCGAACCCGCCGAAGAAGCCCAACCGCTCGTTGATCTCGGCCTCGCCGAACCCGCGTTCCTTCGCCAGTGCGAAGAACTCCTCGTAGTTGGGCGCTTCAGCCGGGCCGCGGCAGCCCCAGCACCCCAGGCCGCCGGCGGGACAGGGCGCCTCGCAGCCCGCCCTCGTGATCGGCCCCAGACAGAGCTGCCCCTTTTCCATCAGGCACGTGGTGAAACGCTGCTTGCACTCCACGCAGACGGGGTAGGCGTGGAAGCTGAAGGGGACCTCCAGCACCAGGTGCCTGACGATGCGCTCGACCTCGTCCTTCGAGACCGGGCACCCCGGAATCTCGAGGTCCACCGGGACGACCTCCTTCACCGACCGCACGGGGAGCGTCTCCTTGGGCGTGCCGCCGTAGACCTCGGCGTTGGCCTCGTCCAGGTCGAAGGCGTTCTTCATGCGGTTCACGCCTCCGAAGCAGGCACAGCTCCCCAGGGCGACCAGGACGCCCGCGCGCTCCCTGATCTTCTTGAGCCGCTCCACCTCGTCGCTCCGGCTGATCGCGCCTTCCACGAAGGCGATCTCGTAGTCGTCGCTCGCGTCGGTGGCGATCTCGCGGAAGTTCACGACCTCCACCGCCTGGAGGAAGGCGACGAGCGTCTCCTCCTTGTTGGCGAGCTGGAGCTGACAGCCCTCGCAGTCGGTGAAGTCGAAGACCCCGACGCGGGGATGGCGGGCGCCGATGTTCAGATATCGCATGGCATGCCTCCTCCCCGCCCTACAGGGCTTCCTTGAGGTTGATGGCCGTCCAGTAGTCGAAGACCGGGCCGTCCTTGCACGTGAACGTGGAGCCGATGTTGCACCGGCAGCACTTGCCCATGCCGCAGTGCATGCGCCGCTCGAGGGAGACGAACATCCTGCGCATGGGAATGCCCTTTTTGCTGAGCATGTTGCACACGAACTTGAACATGACCGGCGGGCCGCAGACGATGGCGTAGGTCCGGTCCGGCTCAATGGGTATGGGGTCCAAGAGCTTCGTCACCATGCCCACTTCCCCGGTCCAGCCGTCGGCGCCCTCCTCCACGATGATGGAGAGGTCCACGCCGTCCACGCGCCGCCACTGCTCGTACTGGTAGTCGAAGAGGAGCTGGTCGGGCGTCTTCGTGCCGTAGAGGATGTGCACCCTGTCGAAGTCCGACCGGTTCTCGGTCACGTGGTAGATGGCCGCGCGCAGGGGCGCCAGGCCCAGCCCCCCGGCGATGAGCAGGACGTTGTGGTCCTTCATCATGGCCATGGGGAAGAAGGTCCCGAACGGGCCGCGCAGTCCGACCTTCGCCCCCACCTGCGCCCGGTGCAGCACGCTCGTCACGGTGCCGGCCCGCCGGATGCAGAGTTCGAGGAAGCCGTGGTTCGAGGCGGAGCCGGATATGGAAATGGGGATCTCGCCGTAGCCGGGCACCTCCACCATGACGAACTGGCCGGGCTGGAAGCTGAACAGGGCCCGTTCGGCCGGGTCTACGATGCGCACGTGGAAGAGCTTCTCCATGTCGGTCAGCTGCGTGATGCTCGTGATCTCGGCCTTGACCACCCGGTCCGTGTTCATGAGCCGGCTTCGACGGTTGTAGTTCAGCGGCTCCCTGATCTCGGCCTCTTTGGTGACCTCGTAGGGAAGGAGCAGGCTTTTCATGAACTCTCCTCCTGCAACTCGCGGATCACGTCCACGGGGGCGATACCGGCCAGGCACGCCCGGCCGCAGCGGTTGCAGCCGACGCATTTGGGCTCCTCGTGCTGTTCCACGAAGCCGCGGTGCTGGTGGTAGTAGCGGTACTTCAGCCGGCTCTCGGGGGTCGGGCGGAAGTTGTGTCCGCCCGCGACGACGGCGAAGTCCACCAGGTTGCACGAGTGGAGCTGGCGGATCTTGGCGCCTTCCCTGAAGTCCATGGATATGCGCTCGTGGATGCCGTGGCAGTAGCAGGTGGGGCAGACCATGGCGCACGTTCCGCAGCTCAGGCACTTCTTGCCCCACTTCTCCCAGATGGGCGATTCGAACTCGATGTCGAGCAGGTTGGGCAGGTTGTTCACGTTGATCTCGGTCGTCATGAGTCCCGCGATGCGCTTGCGCTCGGTGACGTACAGGTGGGAGTCCTCGTCGGTGGTGGGCCTGGCGTCGAAGCGATCGATGAGCGAGAGGCCGCGGTCGGAGCCGACGGCGACGAAATACCGGTCCCCGATGTCCGTGAGGAACAGGTCGAATCCGTGGGTCACCGTGTCCGCGCCGACCGACCGGCAGAAGGCCCCCTCGCACGGGTCGTGGTCGATGCCCACGATGAAGGTGTTCCGGCGGCGCGAGATGTAGTAGGGGCTGGGGTACCAGTCCTTCGCGAAGACCTTGTCCAGCTTCAAAAGGCCGTTGATGTCGCACGCGTGCAGGCCGACGATGGCGCGGGGCTGGACGCGGTAGCGGATCGTCTGCTCCCAGTCCCCGTTGGTGAACCGGTAGGCCGAGAGCTGCTCGCGGAAGGGCAGGAAGTAGGTCTTGGCGGAGAACTCGGTGCTCTCGTATCCGAAGTCGATGTCGTCGAAGCGCTCCACCGGCAGGAACTGGTGGATGGGCTTGCCGTGCCTGTCCGTGCCCACCTGCCTGGGCCCCACCACCTCATTGCCGGCGAGGATCGTTTCGACCACGGACCTGAAGGCTGCTTTCTTCAAAGTCCTGTACAACATACCGCCACACTCCCGGGCCCCGGATTCGAGCGAATGATTTCAGCAGGCCCTCTGTCGGAAATATATCGACCGGGCGGACGGCCGGACCAAACAGAAACACCCTCTCCCCACCTGCTTGGGGTAAATGACCCCACGGAACTGATCCGGTGATCAAGTGACCAAGGCGGCCGATGCAAGCATCGGCCGCCCACAAAGGCCCTCCGTTGGCCGTCGTTCAAATCCGCAATCCCAGTTCCCAAATCCCAAATCAGGGCTACGGCCACTGCCAGACGACCGTCACCTCGCCTCCGTCGGGATTCACGAACCGGAACGTCGTGTCCGTGTACTTCGGAACCTGCGCCTTGAGCGCTGAGCCCTTCTTGATCTTGATGTTGGACGTGCTCTTCCATTTCACCAGGCGCTTGTTGCTCGAGTCTCCCCACAACTGGCCGTTGATGTAGACGGCGATGCCCTGCTGGAGGTTGCTGCCCATCACGTTGATGCGGAAGGGGCTGCCCAGCTTACTCATGGAGGTGATGACGGGCGGGCTGATGGCGGTGACCGACCCGGTGTCCGTTCTGGTTTGCCCTTCGGCCGTGGCCGTCAACGTCCACGTGTAGGTTCCCGCCGAGGTATAGGTATGGCTGGGGCTGGGCTCGCTCGAATGGGCGGTCCCGTCGCCGAAATCCCAGTCGTAGGTCACGGGGAAACTGCAGTGCCCCTGCAGCACCCCGGCGTCCATGGCGATGGTCAGGGGCACGAATCCCGTTGCCGGCGATGCGGTCCCGTTCAGTGCGAACTCGCAGACCGATATGTAGCCAGACTGCGTGACCGCCGTTTCCGCGGTTGTCGCCGTGAACCGCCACGTGTATAATCCCGTGGACGCATAATCGTGGCCGGTGTTCGAAAGCGACGAATGTGCGGATCCGTCTCCGAAGTCCCAGTCGTAGGTAATCGGGCCTGTACACCCGTTCTGGCTCGCCGTTGCCGTGAAGGAGGCCGTTTCGCCGAGCCACAGCTGTCGCGTTCCCGATGCCTCGGCCGCAACCCCGCACGTGGCCGTGGCAAGGGCGTGGCTTTCCCCCGCGGCGAGCGACGTGACTCCGGTCAGTCCCTGGACCCGGATCGGCTCGGTGCTCCTGTTCGTGTTGCCGTTGGCCAGTTGACCGTATTGGTTGTAGCCCCACGCCCATGCGGTGCCATCCGCCCGCAGCGCATAGCTGGCGTGCGCCGCAGCCTCCACATCGATCGCGTCGTCGATCAGAGAGACCTGTACCGGCGTCAGGTGCGGGGTGCGCGTCCCGTCGCCGAGTTGGCCGTTCGCGTTCTCACCCCAGGCCCAGATCGAGCCGCCGGCCGTGAGGGCCAGGCTGTGGTAGTATCCGGCGGCAAGGATCGCAACACCCGAAAGCCCGGGCACGGCCACCGGTGAATGCCGTTCCTCGACCGTGCCGTCGCCGAGCTGACCGTTGTCGTTGTTGCCCCAGGCCATGACCGTCCCGTCGGACAGCAGCGCGAGGGTGAAGTACCGTCCGGCCTCGACGGCCACCGCGTTCGCGATTCCGGGTACCTGGACGGGTGCGTAGCGTGTGGTCGTCGTCCCATCGCCGAGCTGACCGTAGTAGTTGTATCCGAACGCCCAGACCGTCCCGTCGCTTCTTGCGCACACGCTGTGTCGGTAGCCGCAGGCGAGGCTGACGGCCGGACCGCCGAGATTCACGAGCAACGGCGTCAGCGAATTCCCGCCGGCGCCGTTTCCGATCTGGCCGTTGTCGTTGCTGCCCCAGGCCCAGACGTTGCCATCGGCGTCCAGGGCGAGCGTGTGGATTATGCCCGAATCAACCTGAACCGGGTGGGACGGGCCGCCGACGACCTGGGCGGGCACACCGCCGCTTAGCGTGGTGCCCGATCCAAGCTGGCCGCTTGTGTTGTCGCCGGCACCCCAGAGGGTGTCGTTCTGCCGTGTGAAGAAGCTGCACGCCAGGCCGGCCCCCGTTTCAACGACATCGGACATTCCCGAAACGGCCATGGGCGTCGTTCTCTGTGTGACGCGCCCCATGCCGACCTGGCCGTAACTGTCGCTGCCAATGCTCCAGATCGTTCCGTCAGATCTCAAGACCGTCGCATGATTGTTGTCCGACCCGATCTGGATCACCTGATCGATACCTTGGACCGTTACAGGGGAGAGACGCGTTTCGGTCGTTCCGTCCCCGAGCTGGCCATAGCTGTTGGAGCCGAACGCCCGGACCGTTCCGTCGGCCATGATGGCGTAACTGTGGTAGTCGCCCCCCATCGCTCGCGCAACACCCGAGAGTCCCGGTACCTGCACGGCCACGCTCTGACTCTGCGTATTACCCAGGCCGAGCTGACCGCTGCCGTTGTTGCCCCATACCCACAGCGAACCGTCGGACTTTCTCGCCAGGTTGTGATACTGCCCGGCGGCCAGGTCCGTGATCTGCGACAGCCCCGAAACCTGGACGGGCGCGTGGCGGTCCTCTTCCGTACCGTCGCCGAGCTGGCCGTAGTTGTTGCGTCCCCAGGCCCACACCGTGCCGTCGCTCTTGACGGCCAGAACGTGGTAGTAGCCCGCCGCCAGGCCCACAACGTTTGAAAGGCCTGTCACCTGCACGGGAGAGTTTCGATTGGTCGTGGTCCCGTCTCCAAGTTCTCCGTAATAGTTGTAGCCCCATGCCCACACGTGACCGTCCTGGGCCAGGGCATAACTCGAATTGCCGCCTGCCGCTATGGCTACGACATCTGTAAGCGTCTGCACCTTGACCGGTGTCGGTCCGCCGTCGTTTGTACCGTCCCCAACCTGGCCGTGATAGCCATAGCCCCACGCCCACACGGTGCCATCGCTCTTGACCGCGAGCACGTGGTACCTGCCGCAAGCTACAGATACGGCGTCGGTGACATTCAGAACGCGAACCGGGCTGGTGCTGGGATTGTAGTTTCCTCGTCCGAGCTGGCCGTAGCTGTTCTGCCCCCATGCCCAGATCGTGCCGTCGCTCTTCAGTCCAACCGAGAAATAAGACCCCGCCGAGACCCGGAGGAAGCCCTCCAGCTCCGGGACCTGGGTGGGAGTGAGGTACTGGAGAACGGCCGACGTTCCCAGTTGTCCGGAGCTGTCGGATCCCCACGCATAGGCTTGCTGAGCATCGCCGCACGCCGTGACACAGGCCCGGACGACGCCCATTTTGACGCGGTTCTGCCCCGCCGCCGTGATTCTGACAATCCAACCATAGCGCCCTGGTGAACCGTAGGTGTGGCTTGGATTCTGCGCGCTCGAGTGGGGGGACCCATCCCCGAAGTCCCAGTCGTAAGAGACCGAAGGCGGACAGCCTCCCGACAGGGTGGCAGAGGCCATGAAACCTACGGCGAGCGGTACCGCGCCCGCCGTAGTCGAAGCAGATGCCGAGTAGTCCAGCGTACAGGCCGTGATTGTCCCGGATTCTGTGCACGTTTGCCCGCCTGCCGAAACGGTCAGCATCCACGTGTAGCTTCCGATGGCCGAGTAAGTGTGAGCGGGGCTCTGTTCAGTCGAGTGCGCGGATCCGTCCCCGAAGTCCCAGTCGTACTCGACCGAACCCGTACAGCCCTCGGACGCCGTGCCCGAGCCGGTGAAAGCGATAGTAAGAGGTATGAGTCCCGAGGAGAGAGATGCCGAGGCCGAACAGGTGACCGTGCAGACCGAGATGGTCCCGCTCTGGGTACAGACCGAGCCTCCCGCGGTCAGCGTCAGGACCCACGTAAAGGTCCCGTTCGTCGTGTAGGTGTGGGTCGGCGCCGCACCGGAGGAATGCGCGCTTCCGTCTCCGAAATCCCAGTCGTAGGTCACCGGTCCTGGACAGCCGTCGTCCAGCGGCGTCGCGTTCGCAAAACCGACCGTCAGGGGCGCCGGGCCGCCGACGGGACTGGCCGTCGCCGAGCAGATGGGTCCGCAGATCTGGATGGTGCCCCTCTTTGTCAGCAGCGCCGGACCGTAGTGCACTGTTACAGACCACTCGTAGGTCCCCCGAACCGAGTAGACGTGGCCCGGCGACTGGAGGCTGGAATGCGCGGTTCCGTCTCCGAAGTCCCAGTCGTAGGTGGCACTGCCAGAACAGCCCGTGGCCGAGGGAATGGCGGACAGCCCCACCGTCTGGTCCTCCCATGCCTGGGTCGGCACGGACGTCGTGCACGTCAGCGAACACCCCGCCGCCGCGAGGGCGTGATAGGAGGCGCCCACACCAATCGCTGTGACATCCGCGATGCCGTGAACCTGGACGGGTGAGGTGTGGCTTTCGAATGTGCCGTCGCCCAGTTGTCCGGAGTAGTTATCGCCCCAGCCCCACAGGGTCCCGTCGTCTTTCCGTGCGTAAGTGCAATAGCCGTTGGCGACCACATCGTCGACGTCCTCAAGCCCGGGGACCTGAGCCGGGATCGGTCTCGGGGTGTACGTTCCGTCGCCCAATTGTCCGGTCCAGTTG
>CAZDOY010000026.1:0-33949 GCA_964507185.1 uncultured Thermoanaerobaculia bacterium | reverse complement strand
AGCCGGGATCGGTCTCGGGGTGTACGTTCCGTCGCCCAATTGTCCGGTCCAGTTGGCACCCCAGGTCCAGGCCGTACCGTCCGACTTGACGGCTATGGAGTGGTCCCATCCGCCGACGACCCGGATGACTCCGTTCAAGCCGCTGACGGGGACGGGCGAGTGCCTGTTTTCGGTCGTGCCGTCGCCGAGCTGGCCATCGTCGTTCTCTCCCCATGCAAGTGCGCTCCCGTCGGCCAGGACGGCGAAGCTGTGGTTTTCTCCTGCACCGACCCTCACCGCAGAGGTGATACCGGGCACCTGTATGGGCGTCAGTGAGGAATTCGTGGTTCCGTCACCCAGTTGCCCGCTGCCGTTGTATCCCCAGGCCCACACCGTGCCGTCGTTCCTCACTGCAAGACCGTGCGAGAGCCCCGCGGCGATTGAGACAAAGGAACCCGTAAGGCCGGTTTGAACCGGGGAGAGCCTGGTGGTTGTCGTCCCGTCGCCCAGCTCGCCATGGTAGTTCCTCCCCCAGCCCCAGACCGTACCGTCTGAGCGGAGCGCCAGAACGTGGTACCAGCCACAGGCGATGGCGGTCACCGAATTGAGCCCCGTGACCTGAACGGGCGTACCACTGTCATCCCAGGTCCCGTTTCCAAGCTGCCCGTTCGAGTTGGAGCCCGTGGTCCAGACGGTACCGTCGCTCCTCAGGAAGGCGCTTGAGTAATACCCCCCGCCCATCGCCACGGCGTCGGGAATGCCTGGAGTTGGCGTGGGATAGCGATGGAAGAGCGTACGCCCCGAACCGGTCTCTCCGTGGGTGTCGCGCCCCGAACACCACACAGTGCCGTCGTTTTTCAGCACAGTACTGAAGTCTACCCCTCCGGAAGCCGCGAGGGCACCGTTCAGAGGGGTGATGGGCACCGGCGAGAATCTGTCTTCCGTGGTCCCGTCGCCCAACTGGCCACCCTGGTTGCAACCGAATGCCAGAAAGGTCCCGTCGTTGCGGCGGGCGACGCTGTGGTCGGAGCCCGCGGCCAGCCACGCGACGTTGGACAGGCTTGGAGCCATCGTGGGAACGAGAACCTGGTAGGCGTAGGAACCCAGGCCGAGCTGACCGTAGGCGTTGCTTCCCCAACCCCAGACCGTCCCGTCGGTCTTCAGGGCAAGGCTGTGATACCCCCCGCACACCACCGTGGACGCCCCGGTTAATCCGGCGGCCTGCACGGGGCTCCACCGGTCTGTGTCCGTACCGTCTCCGAGCTGGCCGTAGAAGTTGCTTCCCCAGCCCCAGACCCGGCCGTCGCCGGTACGCGCCGCGACGTGGCCGCTGCCCGCGGCGATGGCGGTGACTCCGGACAGGCCCGGAACCTGCACGGGGCTCCAGCGGTCCGTCGTCGTGCCGTCTCCTATCTGGCCATTGTAATTCTGGCCCCAAGCCCATACCGTGCCGTCGCTCCTGAGCGCGTAGCTCGTCGCGTAGCCGGCCGCCACGGCGATCACGTCCGTGAGCCCCGCGGCCTGGACTGGATCGCTTTTGCCATAGTCGGTGCCGTCCCCGAGCTGGCCGTAGAAGTTCGCCCCCCAGCCCCAAACCGTTCCGTCGTTCCTGAGCGCAAGGGTATGGTACGAACCGCACGCCACGGCTGCAACATTGTCCAGGCCTCTGACACGGACCGGCGAGGACTGATCTATGTAGTCTCCGTTTCCGAGTTCGGCATTTTGGTTCTCCCCCCAGCACCAGACGGTGCCGTCGTCCCTGACGACGGCGGTATGGCGAGTTCTGGAGGATAGGTTCGTTACGTTGGTCAAACCGGAAACCTGAGTTGGAGACAGGTACCGAAGCACCGCTCCGCCCAGTTCGCCGTTCTCGGCGATTCCCCAGCCATAGGCCTGGTGGGGAGGCGGGAGTATCTCGACGCGCGAGACTCCACCCGCCGGAACGATGGACAAGGCCACCGCGACCACACCGATACAAATGTGTTTAACCCGATAAGACATGAGTCGCCCCTCCCACAGCGCCGGGCGATATACGCCGCGCGCCTCTATACTGCCTTCCCCAGGTGTTGTTTCATGATTTTCCTAAAATCTAGTCCCATTTCATCACGGAGACAAGCCGGAGGCCTCAGACCCTTGCACGGCTGTAGATTTATGGGGCATAGTGATGTATTGACGGAGGTTTCATGTTCAGACGGCAGGCGGCGGACCCGACACAGTCATGGCTGGTCTGCTTCGAACTATTGCCGAAGGTTTCCAGAACATTCGCCCTGTCCATCGCAGGACTCAGGGAGCCCGTGCGCGGCGCGGTCTGCGTGTCCTACCTCATGTGCCGCATCCTGGACACCATCGAGGACGCCCCCGGCCTGATCGCGGCCCAACGATGGAGCCTCATGGCCCCGTTTCTAGAGTGCCTTTCCTCGGGCGGGAGGCCCAGGGCATCGTGGAGCGAAGCTTCGGAGAAGATGCTTGCGGCGCGTTCGGCAGACGCCGACATGCGCCTCATGCGCCACGCGAACGACGTGCTGGCCTGCTTCACGAGTTGCTCGGAGCCGGCGCGTCTGAGCATGACGCGCTGGGTTACGGAGATGGGGAAGGGCATGAGCGCCTGGAGCGAGCGGATGGCTCAGCCCCCAGGACCCCTGAAGACCCTGCCCTCCATGGCCGCGCTGGATCGCTACTGCTACTACATCGCCGGAACGGTCGGCTACCTGCTCACCGATCTCTTCTTCATCTACTCGGAACACGTCGACCAGGCCCTGTTCTTCAGGCTCCAGGCCGACGCGGAGGCTTTCGGCCTCGGCCTCCAGAAGGTGAACATCGTGAAGGACCTGGCCGACGACTACCGGCGGGGCTGGTGCTTCATTCCCACGGCCTTCCTGGACGAAGCGGGCGTTTCCCCTGCCGATTTCGAGATGGCCGCCAAGGCGGACGCCGTCCACCGGGCCGTCCTGCCGGTTCTCGTCTCCGCCGCGGGGCACCTGGAACGGGCCTGGGCGTACCTGGAACGCTTCCCGGTGGAGGAGCGTGAGATACGGCTCTTCCTGGCGTACAGCCTCTTTTTCGCGCTGGAGACGCTGGGCCTCGTGGCGAAGAACCCCGCCGCCATGGCCAGCCCGAAAAAGCTGAAGATCAGCCGCCTGGACGTGGCCCGCCTGGTGGCCGAACTGAACGCCGTAATCGGGCGCCCGGCCGCACTCGAAAAGTTCTACAGGAAGACCGCCGCCCCCCTGGAGGTCTACCTTCGGCGCTGAAGGCGCCTTGTGTCTGGGGTCTCTTGTTTAGTGTTTGGTGTCTGGTGATTAGTTCTCGGGCAAGCCTTGGAAGGCGAGCGCCCAGGCTTCCCCGCGCCTCCGCGTTTCCGTGGTTAAAGCGCCCGTCGGCGGTGAAGGGGTTAAGGGTAAAGGGTAAAGGGTAAAGGGTAAAGCTGGGGAAGGCCTTCGAAGACCCGCCCCCGGGCGTACTCCCAATCTGGAATTTCAAGTTCCGAGTCCCAAATTGGGTCCTCACGGCGGACCTCCCGAAGTCTGCTTCACTGCATGCCGCGCCTTGACCTGCCGTCCGGTGCCCCTGGCGCCGGTGCGGCCGAATCGGACGGCTTTCGGGTGTTTGTGGGACGTTAACCCTCGCGCGAGGCGCTGTCCTTCTCGCTAACATCACTACCCGCTATGGAAGCTGTTGCCAGCAGTCCGCACCAGGTGGCTTCCGATGTTGTGCATCGGAAGCCGCGTCCCGACGCGAGTGGGCCAGCCGCACGAAGGGCAAGATGACCACACCACAGGCGTACCTGTGTACGTCGAGGATGTGGGCATCGCAGACCGACACAGCGGATGGTCCGCTCCCGTCGGCGCTTCTTCTAAATTGTGGGGGGGAATCCGTCCGAACACTTCGGCATAAGGCCGCGGCGCGAAGCGCGGACAGGTCATGGGCGCGGACATCAGGGAAGCCACTTTCGGCGGACCTCCCGAAGTCTGCTTCACTGCATACCGCGCCTTGACCTGCCGTCCGGTGCCCCTGGCGCCGGTGCGGCCGTAATCGGACGGCTTGCGGGTGTTTGTGGGACGTTAACCCTCGCGCGAAGCGTTGTGAGAAAGGTAAATCAGCGGTACTTTCGCCGGCTCCCGCTCTCGACCTCTTCTTCCACGAGTTCGTCGTCCGCGGCCGTGTGGAAGGACATGACCACGAGGTGCTCGTTGGCCGGCTCGAAGGTGTGGGGCATGTTCTCCGGGATGACGTAGAGGCTCCTCTCGGGAAATGCCGGATCGAAGGGCTGAAGGACGTCGTTCCTTCGACCGATGGTGTAGTGCCCGCCTCCGGACAGAACCGCCATGTGCTGGATGGAGTTGGGGTGCCTGTGCAGGGGCGGTTTGGCCTTTGGTTTGATGACGAAGATCCAGGCGCTCCGGATTCCGGGCGGCAGGCGGCCCTTGGTAAACTCCGTGGGCAGAGAAGCTCCCGCGAAGGGCTGCTTGCTCTTCTCGAGCTGGGCGATGAGATCTTCGGTGACGGAGCGAACCAGCGAGGTCTTGCCCCAGCCGCCCACCAGTTGCGCAAGTTTTGAAATTCTGAAGGTTGTCATCGGAAGGGCCTCTCCTGACCGGGACGGCGCGGCGCTGCATGAGCGCGTCCGGAGCTTAATTATACACGATTTCCGCGGTCCGACCGAGTTCGTGGGGCAGAAATTTCCGGCCGACCCCGTCGGGATCTCAGTCTTCCGGTGCCCGATCCCGGCGCGACGGTTTCCGGCTTCCCTCGTACATCTCGTAGACGAGCATCCTGCACTCCATGGGACCGTTGAAGAGTCGCACCTTTCGCTTCGCGTGCAGTCCCACGCACTTTCCCAGCGCCGGATTGCCGGTGAGAACGCAGGCCGTCCAGCCCCGGCAGCGTTGCTTAAGAACGTCGCCCAGGGAACCGTAAAGGGAAGCGAGGTCCTCGTCCGTCCCCGCGTGGTCGCCGTAGGGCGGGTTTGTCACGATAAGGCCTTCATGTCCCTCCGGCTCGAAATCCGCCACGTCGTGCCGCTCCACCCGCGCCCACCGGTCCACACCCGCCGCGGCCGCGTTGGCGGTGGCCGCTACTACCGCGCCCTTGGACCGGTCCGTACCGAAAACAGGGAAGCGCGGCCTGCGGACACCCCTCTCCGCCTCCGAACGGATCTTGTTCCAGGCCCTCTCGTCGAAGTCCGGCCAGCGCTGAAAGCCGAACGGCACCGGGCGCAAGAGGCCGGGCGCTTTGGACGACGCGATGAGCGCCGCCTCGATCAGGATCGTCCCCGAGCCGCAGAAGGGGTCCGCGAAGGGCCGTCGACCGTCGTACCCGGCCATGAGCAGCATACCCGCCGCCAGGGTTTCGTTGAGGGGCGCGGATACGCTCTTCACCCGGTAGCCCCGCTTGTGGAGCGGCCCCCCGGACACGTCCAGGCTCACCGTGCACGTCCGCCCGGCCACGTGGACGACGATGCCCACGTCGGGATCCCGCCGGTCCACGTCGGGCCTCTTGTTGAAGCGTTTCCGGAAGGCGTCGGCAACCGCGTCCTTGACCTTCAGGGCCACGAAGCCCGAATGGTTGAAGGGGGAATTCTTCGCCGTGGCCTCTACGGCGAAGGTCCGGTCCACCGAAAGGACGTCCGTCCAGGGCAGCGCCCGTGCACCTTCATAGAGAGATTCGGCGTTCCCCGCCTGGAACGATCCGATGGGCAGCAGGACGCGCCGCCCGGCCCTGAGCCACAGGTTGGCCCGCCAGGCTTCTTCCCTGCGCCCCTTGAACGCCACGATCCCCGGCGACACGTCGAGCACGGTGAGGCCCAGGCCCCTCAGTTCGTCCGCGACCGTCTTTTCCAGTCCCTTTGCTGCCGTTACGAGAAATCGCATGGTCCGCCCGCCTCCCGGACAAGCTTAGCGCACATCGTGCCTTTCCCGGAAACCGCCGGCGGAACAAAAAGAGCCCCGGCCTTGCGGCCGGGGATACAGGTGAGGATTTCAAGGACTTGTGGAAATGAGACCGAATCGTGCAGCTAAGCCATCAGGTTTTCCCTGACGGACAGCGTGATCTTGTAGAAGACGGTGATCATGAGCATTCCGATGGCCCAGATGCCCGCTACTATGGAGATCTCCGTCAGCGTCGGAATGTAACTCGTAACCGCCTCGAGCGGCGACGGCACGAAGCCGGCGATGATGAGACCTATGCCCTTGTCGATCCAGAGCGAGAGGAAAACGATGACGCAGGTGAAGGCCAGCAGCTTTTCGTTCCGGCGGTAGCGCGGTACGATCAGCAAAACCAGGGAGAGTGCCGCCATGAGGACCGAGGCCCACATCCACGGCACGAGTTCGGTGTTGCCCTCGAGCCCCACGAAGAGGAACTTCAGGTGGGCGGCGTCCTCCGGGATGTTGCTGTAGAGGGCGGTGAAAACTTCCATGAGGATGAAGAACACGTTGATGATCATGGCGTAGGTCACGATCAGCGCGAGCTTCTGGATGGCCTCCTTGCCGGCGTCGAACCACGTCAGCTTCCGCATGATCATGGCCAGGAGAATCAGCAGGGCGGGACCCGCGGCGAAGGCCGAGGCCAAAAACCGGGGTGCCAGGATGGCCGTGAGCCAGAAAGACCTGCCGGGGAGGCCGTTGTACAGGAAGGCCGTGACCGTGTGGATGCTGACCGCCCACGGGATGGAGAGGATGATGACCGGCTTTATCCAGTGCGGCGGCGCAACGCCCTTTCGTTCCGAGCTCAGCATGATCAGCGAGATCACGGCGTTGAGAAAAAGGTAGCCGCTGAGCGAGATCATGTCCCAGAACATCATGGAGTTGGGCGTCGGGTGCAGGATTATGTTCATCACCCGCATGGGTTGGCCCATGTCCACGAAGATGAAGAGCATGCACATGGTAACCGACGACACCGCGAGGAACTCGCCGAGTATGGTGATCTTGGAGAAGGCCTTGTAGTTGTGCAGGTAATAAGGCAGGACGACCATGACCGCCGAGGCGGCCACGCCGACGAAGAAGGTGAACTGGGCGATGTAGAGGCCCCAGCTCACGTCCCGGCTCATACCCGTCACACCCAGGCCATTTTGCAGCTGGTAGAGGTAGAAGAGGAAGGCTACCGAGATGACGACGAGCAGGCTTCCCACCCAGATCCAGTACCTCCGGCTGCCCTGAACGGCTTTTTCGAACATGAACATGAGCGGCACCTCACACGATATAGTAGATTTCTGGATGGGTACCCAGTTCGGGTTTCCGCCGGATGGTGTAGTGCTTCCTCAGCAGTTCCCTCACTTCGGACTCGGGATCGTCCAGGTTGCCGAAGACCATGGCCTTTTCGGGGCAGGCCGCGACGCAGGCCGGCGGCTTGCCCTGGGCCAGGAGTTCCTCGCACAGGTCGCACTTTTCGACCACGCCCTTCGTGCGTGTCGGAAAGTCGGGATTGAGGTCCTTGATGTGGGGGCGCGGATCGAACCAGTTGAAACTGCGCGAGCCGTATGGGCATGCGGCCATGCAGTACCGGCAGCCGATGCAGCGGTGCCAGTCCATCATGACGATCCCGTCCTCCCGCTTCCACGTCGCCTGCGTGGGGCAGACCCGCACACAGGGCGGCTTGTCGCAGTGGTTGCACAGGAGGATGAAGGGCTCGCCCTTGAGGTTCGCGTCGTCGTACGGGTTCTGCTGCTCGGGGAAGGCGTCCTCGTAGGGTTCTTTCCAGATCCACTTGACCTCGTGCTTGGGGTCGTCGAACCGGGGGATGTTGTGCGCCTTGTCGCACGCCAGGATGCAGTCCTTGCACCCCTCTTTCTTCAGGCACTTGGAGGAGTCGATGACGATAGCCCATCGGGTTGCCGCCGCGGCGCCGCCTCCGGCCTTCGTGCTCGAACCGCTCGCAAGGGCGTCGATGGACGTCTTCCCCGCGATCGCCAACGCCGAAGCCGCCCCCGCGACGCCTAAGAACTTCCTTCTGCTGATGCTCATCCTTTGCTCCTTTGGGCAAGCTTGGGGTCGACGTGGCACTCCCAGCAGTAGGGCGTGACGCCCGCGTAGTTGTGACAACGGTCGCAGAATTCCTTTTTGTCGTGGCACTTCAGGCAGGTCTTGGTGAGGCCCATGGTGTAGGTCTTGCCGTCAAAGGCAACGTAGTCTCTCATGCCTTCACGCACCACATCCTGGCGCCACGTCATGAGGAGATCCATGTGGGACGTCCTCATATATTCGACGGGCGCCACGCAGTCTTTTTCCTGGGTGGGCAGCTTGGGATCGGGCCCCTTGGATGTCGTCCCGGCGGCGAGGTCGTACCAGACCGGGAAGGTGACCAGCGCGAGAAACACCAGGAGACCGGCGATGATCATGCCTCTGTCACGCATCGGCTGGTTCCTCCTTTCCCTTGAGAGGCTCGCCCCTCAAGTCGGTGGTCCTCTCCTTCTCGCCTTTCATGACCAGTGCGTTGCCCACGAGTTCGTGGATGCCGCCCACCTCCACGCCGCCGACCCAGTAGTCCACGACGGCGGGCAGGGTGGCCTTGTCGATGGCGCATATGGTCGTCAGGAGATTGACGCCGTGCTTGTCCTTGACGTACTTGACGGCATTGCCCCGGGGCAGGCCGCCCCTCATCCTCATCTCGAGGTTCTCGTCCGTGCCCAGGCCGGCGCCGCTCCCGCAACAGAACGTCTGTTCGCGAATCGTGTTTTCGGGCATCTCGTGGAAGTGGTTGCACACGCTGTTGATTACGTATCTCGGCTCCTCCAGGAGGCCCATGCCCCGGGCCACGTTGCAGGGGTCGTGGTGCGTGACGTTCCAGTGATCGTTCCGGCTCTTGTCCAGCTTGAGTTTGCCGTTGTGGATGAGGTCCGAGGTGAATTCACAGATGTGCGTCATTTTGGTAGAGCGGGCATTGTCGAAGCGGGTGCCCGTGATGGGCGATTTGGGGACCTCCAGGAAGTCCGCCGGACCGTTGAGCGTGTCCATGTACTGGTGGGCGACCCGCCACATGTGGCCGCACTCTCCGCCCAGGATCCACTTGACCTTCAGGCGCTTGGCCTCCTGGTAGATCTTGGCGTTGAGCCGCTTCATCATCTCGTGCGATGTGAAGAGGCCGAAGTTCCCTCCCTCTCCGGCGAAGGCGCTGAGCGTATAGTCCAGGCCGATCTCGTGGAAGAGCATGAGGTAGCCCAGGAGCGTGTAGTAGTGAGGCGAGGCGAAGTAGTCGGCGGAGGGCATGACGAACAGGATCTCCGCGCCCTTCTTCATGATGGGCGCCTCCACCCGGATGCCCGTCATATCCTCCAGTTCATCCACGGCGAACTCGATGCTGTCCGCAAACCCGTGGGGCTGGATCCCGAGGTGGTTGCCGGTACGAAAACAGTTGGCGTCCGGCTCGATCACCCAGTTGATGTTGCAGCCGATGAGGTTCAGCAGTTCCCGGCCGATCATGGTGATCTCGGCCTGGTCTATGCCGTAGGGGCAGAAGACCGAACATCGCCGGCATTCCGTGCACTGGTAGAAGTAGTAGAACCACTCCTTGATCACGTCTTCGGTGAGCTCACGGCCGCCCGCCAGCTTGCCGAACGCCTTTCCCGCCGGCGTGAAGTAACGCCTGTAGATGGAGCGCAGGAGTTCGGCCCGGAGCACGGGCATGTTCTTGGGGTCGCCCGATCCGATGTAGAAGTGGCACTTGTCGGCACACGCCCCGCAGCGCACACAGATGTCCATGAACAGCCGGAAGGAGCGGTACTTGTCGAGCCTTTCCTTCATGCCGTTCAGAATGATATTTTTCCAGTCGGGCGGAAGCTTCCAGTCCTTGTCGAAGGGCTGCCAATCCCGCGGATTGGGCATGTCGAGGTACTTGAGGTTTTTCGCGGCGGCGCTGTAGCAGAAGGTTCCCTTGCGAAATTCGACGGAGGGGTCCATCCACTTCTTCCCGGGAGGCGTGTAGTCGATCCGCGCGACCTCTTCCGGTCTTGGGGTTTCATCAGCCATGGTCTATTCCTTCTCCAGCGGCAGGCCGGCGGCCTTCATCTTGTCGTGGAACTCCTCTTCCCATTCCTCGTAGGTATGGACCTTCACGGGGTAGCTCCACGGATTGACGTGTCTCTTCGAGCGGTTGTTGTTGGCCATGTTCCGCGTCGGGCTGAGGAAGACCCCCCCCATGTGCATGAGCTTGCTGAACGGGAAGTAGGCCAGGAGGACGCTCAACAGGAAAATATGCACGAAAAAGAGGGCCCCGACGTTGGCAGGCACTACGGGCGAGAAGGTTACCAGCCCCAGCGCCAGCTGCTTGACGCTCACGGTGTCGATCCGCGTGAAGTACCGCATGAGGACCCCCGAAATCGTCAGTCCTAGAAGCAGGAAGAGCGCGAAGTAGTCGGTGAACAGGGAGAAATACCTGACCTGTGCATTCTGCAGGCGCCTGTACAAGAGATAGCAGAGAGCGGCGATGACGAACACGTCGGTGAGGTAAAGACCGGGCGCCCCTATCTGCAGGAATCCGTCCACCGCACCGAGGATATTCACGAAGGCCGGAACCGGCTCCATGAAGAACCGGAGATGCCGGAGGAAGATAATGAGGAAGGACCAGTGGAAGGCGAGGGCTCCCAGCCACAGCCACTTGTTCTCCCCGTAGACGAGCCTGGGCCCTCCCCTCAGCTCCGCCTTCGTGTTTCGGAACAGGGAGCGGAAAAGGAGCACCTCCAGGGCCATCCTGAAGAAGACGCCCAGCTTTGAAGAGGGTGCTTCGAGCCACCCCGCCTTGATCCAGGGAAGGGATTTCTGTTGCCCGCACGTGGTGGGGATTCTGAAGGGCACCGGGGACAGCGCCCAACGGATGACGCGGTAGGCCACCCCCACGAGGAAGGTGGCGATGGCCGCGTACGGTATCACCACCCCGAACAGGGTCCGCAGGTCGGCCACGCGCCCCCCCAGGAACGCAAGCGCGACGAGCAATAACACCGTAACAAGCGATAAGAGGACGTTCATTAAGTTTCACCTCGCTTCCGGTCGGACCGCCCGCGGTGAAGGGCCTTCATTCCCCCTCCTGCTCCGGGCCGTCGGACATGGCGTGCGCTCTTTCCAGCAGGTAAACCCTGCGCTTGGCCTCGTCGGCCTTGATTTCGTAGATCTTCTCCCGGCACTGCATGAACAGGTCGAAGGCGAGGAGGGCCATCCTGTCGATACGATCCTCGACTTTCGCCATATCCTGCGGAGCGGGGGCGCCCCCGGACTCCGAAATCTCGCGCCGGAGAACGGGCTTGAGAAGAAAAACGAACGCCACCGCCTCCGATGCGGTGAAGTCCTGTACCGCCCGGACCCTCACGATGTCGTGAAGAGGGGCGGTCATTTTCGCCTGGTCCATGTCCCCGACGAGCTGTTCGAAGAGAACGGGCATCCCCTCTTTGAGGGCATGCCCGACGGGATTGCGAAAAGGGTCTTTCTCCTGTTGGAGGAAACGCGATATCTGTTCCGGATAGGTCTGTACGGTTTGCTGGAGCCAGTTTCCTATTATGGACACTCTCCGGCGGCGCAGGATCTCCGGGATGGATTCGACAGCCATGAGGATCCCCCCAAAATCGACCCCCCTCGCTCACGGGCCGGTACGCGCCATTCCCGGTCCACCCGCGGGGCCGGGGCCCCGTCCGGGCGCCGCCCCCCCGCGGCGTCCGGACGGTCCGTGGCGCTCGGATGGAAGGGGAATGGCGAGCAGCATCGATCCGTCGAGGCTACCGGCCTTACGGCACCGGCGGCTCGGTGCGTCCGCCCCCGCCCTTCCTCAAACGGTTGCTTAGACGCATCCCGTCGGTTTGGGCAGTCCCGCCAGCTTGCAGGCGCCCTTCGCGGGGCCCGACGGGAACATCTCGTAGATCTCGTTCAGCTTGAAGCCGGTTTCCTTGCAGAGCTTCCGGACCATGGGAGCAATGCCGAACTGGAGGTAGTAGTTTCTCAGGTAGTTGATGACCTTCCAATGGTTCTCGGTCAGCGCGTCGACGCCCTCGGTGGAAGCGAAGTCCTTGGCGACATCTTCGTTCCAGATCGTGGGATCTTCCAGGAATCCGTCTTCGTCTACCTCGTATGTACGTCCGTTAAGGTCGATGTTAGGCACGGTCAGATCCTCCTTTAAACCATTTCTATGTACCCGCACGGGCACTCTTCAGCACACTTCTTGCAACCGTTGCACAACTCCATCTTGATCTTGTAATGTTCCCCCTTGGGCAGTTTGGCGAAGCAGCTGTTCGTGCAGTACATCCAGCACGTTTCGCAGTCCATGCACATGCCGCAGGACATGCAGCGCTTCACTTCGTTCAGGGCCTGTTCTTCAGTCAGCCCCTTCTCGATCTCCGTGTCCATGTCCCGCTGGTCGACGGGCACGTGGTCCCTTTCGCTACGGAAGGCCTCCTCGTACCAGCCGAGCTTCATTTTGTCCGCGGGAATCGGTGGTGCCGGTTCCGGCATTTCCAGCGTCTTCCCGTTGAACCGGGCGTCGATGGCGTCTGCGGCAAACCGTCCCTGGGAGATGGCGATGGTGGCCAGGCCGAGTTCCACGTCGTCGCCGCCTGCGTAGACGTCGTCGACTTTCGTGTGGCCCCAGTCGTCGATCTTGATCCAGTCCTTGCCCTCGTGCAGATCGTCGAAGCCTTCAAAATGGGGCGCCTGGCTGATGGCGGCGATGATCGTGGTGGCCTCGATGTCGAACTCCGAGCCCTCCTTGGGCACGGGGCGCGGCCGGCCTGACGCGTCTGGCTCGCCCAGCTCCATCCTGATGCACTTCATACCGACGGCTTTGCCGTCTTTGACGATGATCTCGACGGGCGCGGCCAGGAACTGGATATCCACCCCCTCTTCCAACGCCCCGTCTATTTCGGGCGCTATGGCGGGCATCTCGTCCCTGGTCCGGCGGTAGAGAATGGTCACGTCGGCGCCGAGGCGTTTGCTGACCCTCGCCGCGTCGATGGCGGTGTCACCGCCTCCGATGACGATGACCTTGTTACCGATTTCAACCTTCTCTCCGCTGTTGACCCGGTTGAGGAACTCTGTTCCGGTGAATACGTTGGGCGCGTCCTCGCCCGGCACGCGCAGCTGGATGCCTTTGTGGGCGCCGATGCCGACGAAGATCGCCTTGTAGTCCTTCCGGAGATCGTCCATCGTCGCGTCCTTGCCGACGATGAAATCGCACTTCAGGTCCACGCCCAGGTCCAGGATCCGCTGGATCTCGGCGTCCAGCACGTCTTCGGGCAGGCGGTAGGACGGGATGCCGTAGCGAAGCATGCCGCCGGGCTTGCTGAATGCTTCGAACACCGTCACGGGATAACCGCGCCTGGCCAGCTGGTAGGCACAGGAAAGACCCGCGGGGCCCGAACCCACAACGGCTACTTTTTCTGAGCGCTTGTCCTCCGAGAGTTTGGAGAGGGCGAAGCCCTTGGAAATCCCGAAATCGCCGATGAAGCGCTCGAGGGCGTTGACGGCGACGGGTCCCTCCTTCTCACCCCGGTTGCACGCTTCCTCGCAGGGATGGGGACAGACCCTTCCGCACACGGACGGGAAGGGATTGCGCTCGGTGATCATCTGCCAGGCGATCTCGTAAGCCTGCTCGTTGGTGCGGCCGTAGGCTTCGGCCTGTGCGATGGTCGTCAGCCACCCGCGGATATCGACGCCGTTCGGGCAGTTCCCGATGCAGGGCGGCGTCTTTGGAACGTACCTGGGACGGAGGGGACTGATCTCGCTAGCGCCGCCCGACCCCGACCTGATGACCGGTTTTTTCACTTCTTTGAAAAGACCCATGGTTCGGCCCTCTTTCTCTCTATGGGTGACAATCTACGCGTATGGGTAGATCTGCCGCTTGAAGTCCTCGAGCTGTGCAAGGAGACGGTCGTGTTTCTGTTCGTCCTCGATAAGATAGGTAAGCAGGTGCCGCTGGATGAAGAGACGGCAGTTCTTTCGGGCCTTCTCGGCCAGCGTGATGGTCTCCTTTTCCATTTCGGCGTGAGCCTCTATCATCTCCCAGACATCGCCCAGTTCTTCGGGCGTCAGGCTGAAGGCCTCCTTTTCCAGGCTGTCGAGGATCGTCTGCTGGACCCGGCGGTGCATGGCCGAATCCTGCCGTATGATCTCCATGACCAGCCGGATGAGGGGGTTCTTGGTTTTTTCCATGATGGCCGACGTCTGCGCAACGGACGCGGTCTCGATTTCCTGCCAGCGTTTCAGCGTGGCCACGAGCTCTTCCAGGTTCTCCGCTTTCTTCTCGGGCATGGTACTAACCTCCCTGTCCGTTCTTCGGTCAACCATGAGGTGCGGGCGGGGGCCGAGGCCCCCGCCCACGGGCTTGGCCGGTGATTAATCCGGCGCGGCTCCCTCCTTGTGTGGCAACGTAATGTAGCTACCGCCAAAGTAGCTGTACACGCAGCGACCTGAATCCATGAGCGAGCGAATGGCTTCCTTGCACATCTTCTTGTCGCAGTTGTCCTCGCCGTACTTGGCGATCATTTCCTTGATGAGGTCGGTCGCCTTGAGGTTCTTCTTGCCCATGGTGTCAGCCACCATCTTGTACATGGCTTCGGCCAGTTCATCGATTGAAACGGCCATCGTGCACCTCCTACAAACGAACCTGAGCCGACCGGGCGAAGGTGGTGCCTGCAAAGCGGAAATCATCGATGTGGTACTTGGTGAATTCGATGCCTGTCAGCTGGAAGAACCTGGGCCAGCCGATCCGGTCGATCCACTCGCCCATGCGCTCATATTTCTTGGCGTTCTTCGCGTACACATCCACGATGTTCACGACGGCGTCGACCACGCCGGGCCACCTGGGCGGATCGTTGGGGATGAAGGGGATGGCCAGCTTGGAGAACCGGGGCTGTGAACGCGCGTCGCTCACCTTTCCGCCCACCCAGATGGAAATACCGTCATTGACGGGATCGTTGAGCTGCATGGCGGGACATACCGAAAAGCAGTTGGCGCAGAACATGCACTGCTCTTCGATAACCTCGACGGTCTTCTTGCCGTCCGCGGTCTCCGCGGGCCGGATCGCGCCCGTGGGGCACGAAGCGACCAGGTTCGGAATCTCGCAGACTTTGTGCAGGCTATCGTGCTGGATCCTCGGCGGTGTCCTGTGAACGCCCAGGATGGCGATATCCGAACAGTGAACGGCGCCGCACATGTTCAGGCAGCACGCGAGAGCGATGCGCAGCTTGGCGGGCAGGTCCTCGTGGGTGAAGCGGTCGTAGAGGGCGTCCATGACGGATTTGACGATGCCCGATGCGTCCGTCGCCGACGAGTGGCAGTGCACCCATCCCTGGGTGTGGACGATGTTGCTGATGGAGTTGTTCGTACCGCCCACGGGGTACCCGTAGTCGTGGAGGTCCTTTTTCAGCGGCTCGATATTGTCCGGATTGTCGAGCAGGAACTCCACGTTGTTGCGGCTCGTGAAGCGCAGGTATCCGCCGCAGTATTTCTCCGCCAGGTCGGCGAACTTCCGGATCGTCTCCGTGCTGAGCAACCGCGGCGATCCCGCGCGGACGGTGTATATCCTGTCGCCGGATTCGGCCTCGTGGAAATATACGCCCGGTGCCATGGACTCGTGGAACTTCCACTGTCCATAGTTCTTCTTGATGATCGGATGCAGGAACTGATCGAAGTTCGGCGGCCCGATATCGGTAACTCTCTTGACAGGCTGTTCGGCCATTTTTTCACTCCTCAATTGCTTCGTTCTCTATCTCTCACGCTTCCCCGCAAGGTGGCGGCTACTTGTCGCCGTCAATCTCCATGAAGACGAAGGGGTTGTCTCTGGGAGCGCTGACCATCTCGGGCACGGCGTCCAGACCGATTGCGTCGAGGAAGTTCCCCATACCCACGCGCTGGATCAGTTCGCCCACGCGTTCGCGGTTCTTGCCGTTATCGCACCAGAAGTCCCATACGCGGTCCACGAGTTCCTTGATGGTGTCCATCAGTTCCTCTGCGGGCACGAAAGGCACCAGGACGGAAGAGAGCAGGGCACCCTGAACGATTGGCGCCTTGGCGCCCATGAGAAGCGTCGCGCCGCGCTCCTTGCCGGGCCGCAGGGCCTTGGGCATCACGTTGATGCAGTGCATACAGTGGACGCATTCGCGGTTGTTGATGGCGAGCTTTTTGCCGTCCCACTTCATGCACTTGGTGGGGCAGTGATCGCAGACGTCCGCCTGGATGTCCAGGCCCTTGGCCGCGTAGTTGGCCACCTCGGCGTCGTCCTGCTGGATGTCGTCTTTCCAGGTGCCGATGATGGAGAGGTCGGACCGCGCCTTGGCGCACACGCAGTCATTGGCGCAGCCGGAGAACTTGAACTTGAACTTGTAGGGAAAGGCCGGACGATGGAGTTCGTCCTGGAACTCGTGCGTGATGTCGTTGCACATCTTCATGGTGTCGTAACAGGCCCACTCGCAGCGCGCCTGGCCCACGCAGCATGACGGCGTTCTGACGTCGGAGCCGGAACCGCCGAGGTCGAACCCGTTCTTGGTCAGTTCTGCGAAGGTGGGTTCCAGTTCATCGGTCGTGGTGCCGAGCAGGATGATGTCGCCCGTGGAGCCGTGCATGTTCGTGACGCCCGAACCGTGCTTGTCCCAGATGTCGCAGATCGTCCTCAGCGCGTTGCTCGTGTAGAACCACCCGGAAGGCTGGTTGACGCGCAGGGTGTGGAAGTGCGCCACGTCGGGGAACTTCTCGGGCACGTCGCTGTAGCGGCCGATGACACCGCCGCCGTAGCCCATGACGCCCACGATGCCGCCGTGTTTCCAGTGGCTGATCTTCTCCTCGTAGGAGAGCTCCAGCTGGCCGAGCAGGCCATTGCAGACAGGGCTGGTCTTGGCGCCGCGTTTGAGTTCCGTGACGAAACTCGGCCACGGTCCCTTCTCGAGCTCGTCCAGAAGCTTGGTTTGGACCTTTTCATCCGCCATATTTGTCCTCCTGTGAATCCCCGTCAATCGCGCCCGCCGAAGCTCGGTGCTGCCGGCCGGCGCTACGCCATACAGGCGGCCGCCCACTCGGGACGTACCGCTCGTTTCCTATCTCAAGGCCGCTTCCCCGCCGCCGCCAGCGCTACCGTGCGGTAGAGCAGGTGGGCGAACTTGGAATACGGCGCGTACAAGAAGAGAGCAAAAATCAAGACCAGGTGGATGAAGTAGACCGGGTACATGACCGCGGCCACCTGGGACAAACGCAAAATCTCCGAGAGGATCCCCGTGGAGATGACCCCGGCCAGCGTCAGGAGGAAGAACCAGTCGAAGTAAGTGCTGGCCGCCCTCTTGACCGGGTCCTTGACCCGGTCCACGAGCAGAACCGTGACGCCGATCAGAATGATCACCGCGCAGACATTTGCGAAGATCTTCCAGGGATTCATCAGCGCGAGGGGCGTGTGCATCATCCCCACCATGGTTCCTATGCCGACGACGGTGCCCATGAGGGCGAGTCCTGCGAACCCCCAGAGGGTGAGAAGATGTCCCCAGTACCGGCCCTTCTCCGTCGCACAGTCGGCGAAGCGCTTGTGCGACAGAATGTCCACGAAGGCGGGAACGAGTCCCGCCAGTATGGACCCGTTCGCACCCGAAGCCCGGAGAGCCTTCACGAAGCGCGCCAGGCCGAAGATGAAGGCCAGGATCACGAGCCCCGAAATGGCGAAGAAGAGCGGTTCGAGGATGTGCTGCGGGAACAGGTTCGCAAACTCCAGGGATTTGGTGGGCTCGCCCTTCGGCGCCCACAGCGCGATGCCGCCGAACAACAGGATCGGCAAAAGGAAGAGCACGGGCCAGCCCTTGGGACTCGCCACCAGCCTGCCCAGAAATCCGGGGACAGAGAAAGCCTTTATGGCCTCCCGGCGAAGCGCGCCGAAAACGTCGCCCGGACGGGCGCCCCTGGGACAATGGGTCGTGCAGTCCCCGCAGTTGTGGCACAGCCACAGGGCGGGATCGCCCAGCAGCTTGTCCTTGAGCCCCCACTGGGCCTCGATCATCTGCTTCCGGGGAAACGGCGCGTCTTCTGGGGACAGCGAACAGACGGCCGAGCAGGTGGCGCACTGGAAGCACTTCTTCAGGTCGCCGCCTCCGGCGTCCACCACGTCCCTTATGAAGCGCGCATCGGGTTGGATGAGAAGGGGTTGTGCCATGGCGTCCCTCTCCTAGAAGCCCTTGTAAGGGTTGGGGCCGATCTCTCGGATCTGCTCCATGAATTCGTTGATGAGTACGGGCAGTTTGTCGTACTCGTTGATTGCCAACTGAGTCAGCTGGATGCGCTCGGACTCGAGCTGCAGCCGCTGGAGCGTCTCCTTGACGTTCTCGAGGCGCCGGTCCGCCAGCTCGCTGCCCTTGGCGAAGTGGCACTGGTAGTCGTCGCCGTACTTGCAGCCGAAGAGCATGACGCCGTCGAAGCCGGACGACAGCGCGTCCGCGATCCAGACGATGTTCATCGATCCCAGGCACCGAAGCGGGATGACCCTGACGCTCGGGTCGTACTGGACGTGGTTCATGCCCGCGATGTCGAGCGCCGGGTAGGCATCGTTCTCGCACATGAAGACAAGGACCCTCGGCTTTTCCTCCTCCTCCTCGGGGACTTCTATGGCCTTGATCATGGAGGCGATCATGTCCACCGAGTAGTTCTTGAAGGAGATGATGCGCTCGGGGCAGGCACCCATGCAGACGCCACACCGCCGGCAGCGGTAGGGATTCGGCTTGGGGGTACCCTTTTCGTCCTCGTCCAGCGAACCGAAAGGACATTCTTCCGTGCAGCGCTTGCACTGGGTACAGCGCTGGAGGAAGAAATCGGGGAAGGACATGTCGCCGGCCCGCGGGTGGACGGCCCTGCCCTGCGAGGCAAGCTCCACCGACTGGATGGCCTTCATGGCCGCACCCAGGGCGTCCTCCTGCGAGTGGGAAGAATCCATGGGGCTGCGCACGCTCCCCGCCGCGTAGATTCCGGTCCTTCGAGTCTCGTAGGGGAAGCAGACGAAGTGCGAGTCCGGGAAGCCGTAGCGCAATGCGGGCAGGTCCGGACCCTGGCGGTAGGTCAGGTTGAGTATCTCGGTTCCTTCGTGGGCCTTGAGAAGCTCGACCGTCTTGGCCGCCTCGGCACGCTGGGAATCGGATTCGCCCTTTTCGACCTTGAGCTTCGCGTCTTCGAGGGCGCGGATCGCCTCTCCGTCCGCCGAGTTTGGCACCATGCCGGCGGCGAGAACCACCATGTCCACGTGCATCTGCATGGTCTCGCCGATGAGGGTGTTCTCCACCGTCACCGCGAGCTTTCCGCCCTCGGCCTTCTCCACGGCCTTGACCTCGCCCTTGGTGAGGAAGTTCATGGGGGCGTCCTGGGCGGTGCGGTAGAATTTCTCGTACTGGCCGGGCGTCCGCATGTCCTTGTAAACGATGAAGACCTTTGCGTCCGCGTTCTGCTCGTGGACGTACTCGGCGTGCTTCAGCGTCGCCATGCAGCAGACCGACGAGCAGTAGGGCAGGTGGTCCTTGTCCCTCGAACCGGCGCACTGGATGAAGAGCACGCTCTCGAGGGGCTTGCCGTCCGACGGTCTCTTGATCCCGCCCTCCGCCGCCATTCTTTCGAATTCCACGTTGGTGACGACGTCCGGCGTCAGGCCGTAGCCCAGATGTCCGAGTTTACCCGCGTCGTAAGGCTTCCAGCCGGTGGCCATGATGATGGCCCCGGCGCGGACTTCAGACGTGGCGCCCTGGGAGTCGATGGTCACGTCGAACATACCGGGCTGGCCGGAGGTCTTGACTATCCTGGCGGAGGTCAGGACCTTCACCTTCGGATGGTAGCTCACCTCCTGGATCTTGTCCGCGATGCCTTCGGCCGAGAGTTCCGTATAGGGCGGTTCCTGGGGGAACCGCTTCTTCATCGTCCCGACGAAACCGCCCAGCTGGGCCTGTTTTTCGACGAGGACGACCTCGTAGCCCGCCGCCGCCGCTTCCAGCGCCGAGGTAATGCCCGTCACGCCGCCGCCCACCACCAGGATGGTTTTGGAGATCTCGTCCTCGACGGGCTCAAGCGGCTGCATCTTCTGCGCCTTGACGATACCCATGCGCAGGTAGTCCTCGGCCATCATCTGGGTGTCTTCGTCCTGGGCCTTCTGGCACCAGGCGACGTGCTCCCTGATGTTGACGCGTTCCTGGACCATGGCGGGATCGAAGGCGAATGCGTCGGTCTTCATGCGGGGCGAACACGCCGCGATGACAACCGCGTTGACCGATTCGTCCCCGATATCCTTCTTGATCAGTTCGACGCCTTCCTTGCCGCACAGGCAGGGATGGACGTGGCAGACGGGGGCCTTGTACTCCGACTGGGCCACCTTGGCCAGCTTGTCCATGTCGAGCGACTCGCCGATCGAGCATCCGCTGCAAATGTAGACGCCGATTTTCTTATCCATGATGAGCGCTCCTCACGACACACTGGAGGGCCTTCAAGGCCGTTCCGGTGGCATCCTGGACGGTCGCCGAAACCTCCTCCGGGCGGTGGACGCAACCGGCCGCGTAGAGGCCCGTCTTGCCCTTCGAGCCGGCGATGAAGTTGAATTCGTCGAGCACGAACCCATCGGGCAGTCCGGCGGTCTGCGGAACGATGCCCGTGGCCAGGACCAGCATGTTGACCCGGTCCGTGATCTTCCTGCCGTTCATCACGTCTTCAGCCGTGACGAACAGGTCGCCCGTCGCGGGGTCCTCCTCGACCTTGGCCACCTTGCCTTTGATGAGGGTGACCTTCTCGTCCTCGGCCACCTTGGCGTGGAAATCCTCGAGCCGGCCGGGGGTCCTGATGTCGATGTAGAAGATCTTGACCTCGGCCTCGGGATCGTGGGTTCTGACGTACGTGGCCTGCTTGAGGGAGGCGGAACAACAGACCGCGGAGCAGTAGGGAAGATGGTTCTCGTCCCGCGATCCCGCGCACTGGACGAACGCCACCTTCTTGGGTGGCTGGTCGTCCGACGGGCGGAGGATCTTTCCACCCGTGGGGCCGTTGGGGGCCGCGAGGCGTTCCATGATCACGTTCGTGACCACGTTCTTGAATTTTCCGAACCCCAGGTTGTCGATCTTAGCGGCGTCGTAGGGCGCCCAGCCCGTGGCCGCCACCACGCTCGCCACGTTGAACGTCTCTTTCGTTTCCTGCTGCGCCAGGTCCACTGCGCCGTACGTGCAGGCATCGGCACAGGCGGTGCAGCCGTCCTTGCAGGCCGCCCTGTCGATCACGTAGGCGGCGGGGTAGGCCATGCTGTGCGGCAGGTAGGCCGCCTTCGTGGTACCGAGTCCCATGTTGAACTCGTCCGCCCGCTCGGCAGGGCATGCCTCGGCGCACTTGTCGCACAGCGTGCACGCGTCCGTGACGAAACGCGGCGAGACCTTGACCGTGACTTCGTAGTCGCCCGGCGATCCGCCGAGCTTTTCCACCTCGGCGAGCGTCATGATCCGTATCCGCGGGTTGTTCTTGATGCGCTTGAAGTTGATCTCGAGCCCGCAGGTCGGGGGGCACAGTTTGGGGAAGTACTGGTTGAACCGGGAGACGCGGCCGCCCAGCCACGGGGACTTCTCAACGAGAATGACCTCGCAGCCCGCCTCCGCCGCCTCGATGGCGGTGGTCATGCCGGCGATGCCGCCTCCCATCACCAGGACCGCCTTGCCGTCTTGTCGTGTGGATAGGGTTTCTGTCATGCGTATCCCTGCCTCTCCTGAAGCCTAGCGGGACGGTGGGGGCGCGGCCCCCTCCGCCTCCTCGGCCCGGCACCTCTGCGCCATGACCGATTTCCTGATCTTCATGCTCTTCTCATTAAAAAGGCTGAACATGAGCCACTGCATGCCGAAGTCCAGCAGCTCCTCGTCGTCCGTCTTCATGGCGTCCACCCGGGTCTCCTCCACCTCGAACAGCTCGAGGAAGCGGCTCTCGAAAACAAACCGCCGGAAGCGGTCCAGGTCGTAGCACGTCATGTAGTACATGGCCCTCTTCTCTGCCGTGAGGGCCTCGCTCTCGTTCCACCCCGGGTGCAGCATGAGGGCTTTGAAAGATGCGCCCATCATGTCGTACTCCTCGATCCCCTGGTCGGCGATCCACTCCCTGACCGTGTAAGCGCGCCCCTCGCCGTGGCCGTGGCAGAGGTCTTCCTTCAGCAGGAAGTTGAAGGCGTGGTCGGTCGGGTTGGGGTTCTGGGGCTCAGCCGCTCCGAGCGGGTACATCCGACAGGCCCAGGGCCGGTGGCCGTATATGCTGCACCCCTCTTCGGAGACGAAGGGGCAAGTCTGTTCCTCGTCCATCTTCAGCAGGAGGACCGGGATGTTTCGTTCGTTTGTGGAGGCCGTCAGGGTATATTTCCGGAGGAATTCTGTGGAATCCATGTGGAGGGCGTTCTTCATTCTGAGGACATCGTAGGGTGTCAGGATGATGGAGACATCCCGGCAGCAACAGGTGAAGCAGTCCATGTCCTTCCCGCAACGGAAGGTGAACGCGTCGTCCATCTTCATTCTTGGATAGTCTTTGAGGATCGCGTCCCGGGTGATTTTCTCGTCAGTCATGGGGGGCATCCTTTTCAGCGATAATGCTGCTCTTGAGGGCATCCACGGACCACACCGGGAGCGGCCCGGTTTCTCCCGTATCGGGATCCAGCCGGTGCCTGTAGGACGCCTTGACGTTGAAGTGGTCCATCATCCACGCCCATCCATTGACGTAGTAGGCGCACTCGTCGTTGAAGCAGACGTACTGGAACTCGCCGCCCCACGAGCCGAGCGAAGGGTTGGCCCACTTCACCATGGGCTTTCGGCAATGCGGGCAATGCGGGCAATCATCAGGAGTCATGGCAGCACCGTCATAAAAGAGGGAGGTCCCTGCCCCCCCGCAGGGACCTCCCGGTCACGCCGATCTTAGAAGATGCGGTGGATCGGCCGAGTCATCATTTCCCAATTACCTGTATTGGGATCGAATTTGCAGTTTGCGAAGACCGTCCATTTTTCTTCGTCGATCTTCGGCTTGTCGGAGCGGAAGTAGTAACCCGGCCAGCGGGTCTCTTCGCGGAAGAGCATCGTCCGGACGTGGGCCTCGGCCTGCCACATGCGGTGCGTGTTTTCCCAGCAGCGCATGAGTTCGTGCAGGTTGGAGGCGGCCAGCTTTTCGGCGTCTTCCCTCAGCATGGCCAGCAGTTCAAGAGCCCTCTCGAGGCAGGCCTTGTTGGTGGTGAACTGGGCCGAGACGCCGCCGGCATACTCGTCCATGAGCTTCTGGAGCCGGAACATGAACATCTTGGGCTTGATGTAGTTCGGGTTGATTTCCGGATCCGTGGTGGCGTTCTTGTACTGCTCGTAAAGGTCAATGGGCTTGAGCAGCGTGGCCTTGAGCTCGTCGAGCTTGGCCTGGTCCACGTTCGGCATGGTGTTGTTCTCGACGATGAACTTGATGGCGGCCTTGGCGGCGATGCGGCCTTCGGCGTGCGAGCCGGACGAGAACTTGTGGCTGGAAGCGCCCGAAGCGTCGCCCGCGCAGAAGAGGCCCTTCACCGTCGACATGTTGGCGTAGCCCCAGAAGTAGTCGTTCTTGGTGTCGGCCGTCTGGAGGTCTTCGGGGCCGCTCACCCAGGCACCGGAGGCGCCGGAGTGCGAGCCGATGAAGTAGGGCTCGGCCGCGGCGATCTCTGAGCTCCTCTCTTCGGGCTGCACGTTGCTGGCCGCCCAGAGGATGGCCTGGGAAATGGTCATGTCGAGGAAGTCTTCCCACGCCTCGGACTCGAGTTCCTTCATCTTCTTCTTGTAGGCCTTCTCGTCGTCCTTGTACTGCTCGGCCAGCTTCTGGATGGCCTCCTCGGTGCGCATGAAGATCGGGCCCTTGCCCTCCATCACGTCGAGCATGCCGAGGTAGTTGCGCAGGTTGGCCGGGATGGGTTTCACGCGGCCGTAGGGGCCCCAGTTTTCCAGCTCGGGTCTGCGCTCGACCATGTACTCGCCGCCCATGGCGTTGGTGGCGCGGGACTTGAAGAGCAGGAACCACGCGCCGACCGGGCCGTAGGCGTCCTTGAAGCGGACGGGGATGAAGCGCACTTCCTGGCACGTCATCTCGGCGCCGGCCTTCAGGGTGAAGTAGGCGGAGGAGCCGGAGTTCCACGGCGGATACCAGGCGCGGCCGAGGCCCTCACCCGTGCTGCGGGGTTTGAAGACGTGCACGGCACCGCCCATCAGGGACATGACGGCTTTCGCCTTGAAGGTGTAGAACTTGTTTTCGCGGACCGAGAAGCCGACGGCCCCGGCGATCCGATCGCCGTCCATGAGCGGCTCCACGATGAAGACGCGCTCGTAGATCTCGCCCACGCCGGTCTGCAACAGGGCGTTCTTGGCGGCCTCGGCCACGATGACCTTGTAGGACTCGCCGTTGATCATGAGCTGCCAGCGGCCCTCGTGAACGTAGTTGCCTTCCTCGTCCTTCCAGATGGGCAGGCCCCACTTCTCGTACAGGTGAACGGTGGAGTCCACGTGGCGCGCGATATTGGCCACGAGGTCTTCACGGGTTACGCCCATGAGGTCGTTGCGGACGTAATCGACGTAGTCCTTGATGGAGTTCTTCCCATCCTTGAGGCCTACGTACTGGTTGATGGCGGAAAGGCCCATGGCCACGGCGCCGGAACGGTCCATCGCGGCCTTGTCGACCAGCGTGACCTTCAGGCCCTTCTGTTTTGCCCAATAGGCCGCTTCCACCGCTGCTCCGCAGGCGGACATGCCGCCTCCGAGGATCAGCAGATCAGTTTCGACGACAACGTTTTCAAAATTGGCCATCTCTACTCTCCCCCTTATTTGTTCAAGGTGAAAACTTCGGCCAAACCGGTGGAAGCGGGTTCCGTGAAGAGGGCCTGGCTGTTGAGGTCCCCGGCGGTTTCAAAACCGCCGTCGGGAACGGCTTCCCCCTCTGGCGTGGTGCGGATGGGGAACTTGAACCGTTTGAGCATGCCGTTCCGGAATTTGACGGTCCACATGATGGAATCGGTGGACCGCATGGGTGTCACCGTCGCGCCCATGGGGACGAAATCGGCGTAGCCGCGAACCTCGACGGCCTGTGTGGGGCAGATCTTGACGCAGTTGTAGCATTCCCAGCACATGGACACGTCACGGTTGTAGGCCTTCATTTTGTCCTTGTCGAGGACCATGAGATCGTTGGGGCAGATGTGCTGGCATGCGGTCTTGTCCAGCGCCTTGCACCCGTCACACTTTTCAGGGTTCACGTAACTCGGCATAAGTTCACCTCCTAAACAGCGATTAATGAGCCAACCGGATCCATTGGCGGCCGAGGACCGCTTCACGGCACATCGGCCTCAGCCTTTCTTCGTCTTTTGGGTAAACCTCTCCTTTCGGGCTCAAGGCCCGTATTTGCGGTGCATCGTCAGATTGTTCGGCCAAATTGGAAGCTGGTTAGCTAGTCACGGCGTGACTTTCCCCCCAATTCGAACCTCCTTCCGCTCGCGACAACACCAATGTAAGGCCGCGGATTCGGAAGGGTCAACGATCGCGATGCTCCCGGGGACCTCTTGGGTGAAATCTCACATTATCGCGTCACGCGCGACTGCCTGCGCAATCGCAGCATCGTAGTTACCCTTTATATTCCATGAGTTACCATGGCACCAGACGAACAGAAGGCATTTGCCCCCAGTCCTATGTGATACATATTGTTACGGCAGGCTTCTTCGGCGTCCGGGGGTACCGGCCGCCGCCCGTGACGGCAGATGTCGATGTGGCGAAAAACCCGTTGGAATCGGCGAACACGAAGGGCCGCGGAGGCCTGCGCCGGCCGGCCACGGGGGCCGGCGTCGAGATTCGCCGTTGCATCAGGCGAAAGGACTCACCGTCCGCGGCGAAGGTCTATGCTCTTGAGCTGCTGAAGCTCGCGCTGAAGATCTTCGACTGTCTTCTCCTGCCGGCCGACCTTGTCGGCGAGTTCGGCCGCCCTCTGCCTGCACTCGGCAAGGTCCTGCTCCGTCTGCCCGGCTATCTTCAGGCGGGCCTTGACGTGCGCCATCTCGCCCTTGAGCGCTTCGCCCTCGCGCTCCACCTTTACCAGGCTCTCCAGAAGAGACAGCGGCAGCCGGGCCATGCGGCTGTACCTGGACTCGGGGAAACTATCCCGCAGACGATGGAAGGCCCGTATCGCGCCCGAAGGGTCGTAGGCGCTGTCGCCCGGGACTGCCCGGGAAACGCCCAGCCGGTAGAGCCAAAGAGCATTTCCCCGCCCGCCGGCGTTCGCCAGGGCCTCCTCGTAGGCCGCGGCCGCGCCGGCGTAGTCACCCGCGCCGAAGAGCCTGTCCGCCCGCATGGCAGCCGGCGAACATCCGGCCAGAATGCCCATAAGGAGGCACACTGCCAATCCGTACGCCAACCTTCCGCGTCTCATGAACCCTCCCCGGCGGCTTCACCGCCCTCCTCCGGCCGCTGAGGTACGGCACGCAGCGCGAAGCAGAAAACGCTGCCTCCCCCCGGGTTGTCACGCACCCAGAGATAACCCTCGTGTGCCCCCACAATTTCGCTGCAGATGGCAAGGCCGAGCCCGACGCCTCCCTCCGATGGACGCCTCCCCCTGTCCACCTGGTGAAAGCGCTCGAAAATCTTGCGCTTGTGCTCGTCGGGAACGCCGGGGCCTTCATCGGAGACCGTGACGAGAGCAAAGTCGCCCCCGGTGGCCGTCCGGGCCCTGATCTCGGGCGGGGCATCCGCGGGCAGACCTTGCACGACGGACGCCGCGAGCACGACGACCCCGTTCTCGGGCGAGAACTTGACCGCATTTTCGAGGAGATTCTCCAGGACCTGGAAGAGCCTGTCCGCGTCGCAGCGCGCCCGGAGCGGATACTCCGGAAGGTCTGCGCGAAGGGGCACCCCGCGCTCTCCCGCCCTCAGGCTCACGCCTTCCAGGGCTTCTCTCAGGAGAGGCACCATGTCCCTCGTCTTCAGGTCGTAATCCATGACGCCGGCCTCGAGCCTGGCCAGGTCGAGCAGCTTGGCGATCATGGCGGAAAGCCTCCTCGCGCACTGGAGATTCATTGCCAGCAACCGGCGCTGTTCGTCGGTCGTCGGGCCCGGGATGCCCTCCAGCATGAGTTGGTTCGTTTCCTGCATGGCCGCAAGCGGCGTCTTCAGGTCGTGCGAGACGTGCGAGAGGAGGTTCTTCTTCATCTGGTCGAGTTCGCCCAGGCGCCTCACCATGGCGTTGAAGTCCCCGGCGAGTTGTGCGAACTCGTCCCCTCCGCCCGCCTCGATGGACAGGTCGAAACGCCCTTCGGCCAGTTCTCTCGTGGCCCCGGTGAGGCGCTTGAGCGGGTCGCGGATCGAGCGGAAGGTGACCAGCAGAACAGCCGCGCTCGCCGCTAGAGCCAGGACGGCCGCCAGCAGTGAAACCCACTGGGCCTTGAGGGCGGCCCTTTCCGCGCGCGCCGCCTGGCCGGCGATGGAATCCTGGGTGGCGTTGAATACGGCCCTCGCCTCGTCCTGCGCTTTCCCGAGGGGCGCCAGGATGGTGCTCTCGTCCCTGGATGCCTGCCCGGATATCAGGATCGCCTCCGTCTGACGCCACAGTTCGCCCAGGTGCTCGACCCTGGCTTTCTCGGATCGTGCCAGTCCAAGTTGCTCGAGCTTCTGCTGCCGATTCGAAATGCCCAGGGCGAGGGAGCGGGCCAGTTTCCCGTAGTCGGGATCTCCGGTCACGAAGAACTTCCGTGTCGCCTGCTCGAACTGCTCGAGCTCATGGACCTGTTCCAGCGACATCCGGGAAGCCTCCAGCCCCGTCCGTGCCAAGCTCCTGCCGAGGTTCGCCAGGGTCTGGACCTCGTATACCTGGTAGGCCAGCACTCCGAAGAGCAAAAGGAGCACGGAACCGGAGCCGAGAGCCAGCCGCGTGGTGACCTTCATTCCGAGTCATCCTCGCCGTAGGTCTTCAGTTTGTTTCTGATCGTCTTCACATCGAGACCGAGCCGGCGCGCGGCTTCCGCTTTGTTGCCGCCCACCTCCTCGAGGGTCTTCACGATGAGGCGGCGTTCGGCTTCGGCCATGGTCAGTCCCGGAGGCAGGCGCAGCCCGCTGCCCCCGCCTTCCTGGTTGCGGACGTAGGAAGGGAGGTGGACGACCTCGATCCATCCGGAATCCGCGAGTATGACCGCCCTCTCCAGAACGTTCCTCAATTCTCTGACGTTGCCGGGCCACGGGTAGGCTTCAAGGAGATCGAGGACCTCCTCTCGCAGGCCCTCCACGGCCGCGCCGTGCTTGGCGTTGAAATGCGAAACGAAGTGCTGCGCCAGCAGGGGGATGTCATCCACCCGGTCCCGCAGCGGGGGCAGGACGAGGGTGAAGACGTTCAGCCGATAGTAGAGGTCGGCGCGGAGGAGCCCCTCCTCGACGGCCTCCTCGGGCACGCGGTTCGTGGCCGCCAGGAGGCGCACGTCGAAGGCCGCCTCCCGGCTCGACCCAAGACGCCTGACCCTGCCGTTCTCCAGGGTTCTGAGGAACTTGGGCTGGAGGGAGGCGGGCATCTCGGCGATCTCGTCGAGAAAGAGCGTGCCTTTGTCCGCCTGCTCGAAGCATCCGGGCCGGCTCGACACCGCTCCGGTAAAGGCCCCTTTCTCGTGGCCGAAGAGCTCGCTCTCCATGAGGCCCTCGGGGATGGCGGCCGCGTTCACCGCAATGAACGGCTCTTCCGCGCGTGGGCCGAGGTCGTGGATGGCCCTGGCCACAAGTTCTTTGCCCGTTCCGCTCTCACCCGTTATCAGAGCGGAGGCGCTGCTTCCGGCGAGTACCTTGATGAGGCGGTAGAGGTCGCGCATGGGCCTGGTCGTTCCGATGATCGGCCCCAACCCGGGCTTTCGAGACAGCTTGTCTTCGAGCCGGCGAACGGATCTGTACTGTTCGACGTCCTGCACGGCCTGCGCGAGGACCGCCCGGAATTTCTGGTAATCGAGCGGCTTGGTCAAAAAATCCATGGCGCCCCGCTTGACCGCCTCGACGGCCGCGTCGATGCTGCCGTGGGCCGTAATCATGACGACGGGGCGAGGGAACGCGTCGGTCCTGAGCGCGGGCAGGAGATCGAGACCCGAGCCGTCGGGCAGGACCACGTCGCAGACGACGATGTCCGGCTCCTCTTCCGCCGCCACGCGGGAGGCTTCCTGCCTCGAGTCCGCCGTGACGACACGGAAGTTCCATTGCGCAAGCCGCAGCCTGAGCACTTCCCGCATGGAGGGTTCGTCATCTACGACCAGAACCGTGTAGGGATGTGTCATGATGCGGGCCTCCCGTCGCGCGTCGCCTTGCTCGCGAGTATAGCAACGGCGTACCGGTGCCTCAAGACGGGATTCGAGGAGAGGCGCCAGAAACCGGGAATTTTTCCCCGATTTCTCCGGGCATCCTCGACATTCCGATCGTCGCCTCTCTGCCATATCAAGCTGATATTAAAGGGATTACGCCTGCATACGAGTACTGGCACGGCCCTTGCGTTTCATGAAGGCGTCCGAGGCCTCGGGGGAGGCCCGGCATTGAGAAGAAAGGAGGCCGACCATGAAGCGAAGACATCTCATTCCAGCCGTTATGATGATGGCCCTGGCCGTGGCGTGCTCCCGGGAAGGGCGGAAAGCCTCCCAGGAAGTGAACGCCCAGATGCAGACGGCGCAGAAAATTTCCTCGCTCGAGCAGGACATCGACGCGAAACAGAACCAGCTCAACACACTCATGCAACAGTACGTCAAATCCGGCGGACAGGACCTGGGGGCCGTCATGGGACAGGGGCTCGCGCCGGAGCAGACCAAGTTGCTGGAGGAAAGGCTCAAGAACGAGCAGGGTGTCGGCTACCGTGACCTGATCTCCGACATCCTCTCTAAGCAGAAGGCGATCGACGACCTGCACGTCAGGGTGCAGAACCTCGAGCAGACACTCCCCGCGCCGGTGGACGTAGCCAGGGGCGAAACGCACTACCAGATCGCCATGAACTACCTCACCAAGGACAAGGGACTTGATCCCGCCAAGGCCAAAAACCTCGTCTTGAAGGTAAACATCGACGACGAGCTGGTCCCCGGATTCAAGGTGTGGAACTTCTACGACAACGGCGTGTACGGCACCTTCGTGACCCAGGGAAGCGCGAAGATCAGTCCCTACGCCCTGACCCGCGGCGTCAAGCAGGGACTCATCGCGGACAAGAACGCGGCGATAGCCCAGCGCGACGAGCTGGCGAAGGAAAAGGCCGATCTCGCCGAGCAGGTCTCAGACCTCCGGATCGCCAGGACCCAGCTCACGCAGGACGTGGCGCTGCTGAAGACCGAGCGCGAGGACCTCACGAAGAAGGTCGGCGATTTGAAGACCTACTCGAACGACCTGGATTCGAGGCTCCATTCGGTGTTCTACAAGATCGGCGTGCGCAGAAGCCTGATCCACGAAGGCGTCGTGCGCGACCCGTGGTACGGGGCGCCCGTCCTGGTCAAATACAACAAGTCCGAGTTTCCGAGCCACCTCGACCTTCGAGCGGGCGACTCCGTGACCTTCACGGCCCGGCAGGTCGGCGTGGACAGGATCAGCGACGTTTCGGTGGCGCCCGGCAACGTCTACTCCGCCAACAGGGATTACGCCGTATCCATCAGCCCGGACGGGCAGCAGGCAACCGTATGGATACTCAACAAGGCCAAGTTCCTCTCCGGACGCTCCATGATGATCCTCGTGAACTGACCCATCCCCTCTCCCCCACCGCGTCCTTCTGGACGCACCGTACATGGGCCGCCCTTCGGGGCGGCCCTCTTTCTTTCTAGAGGGGTCCCGCGCTGATGCCGGCGCGGCATTTGCGATCAGAACATGAGCTGGTACTGGACCCTCAACTCGAAGTTCGCGCATTTCGAGGCGTCGTTCTCGATGCGGCGGTAGTCGGCTTGGAGCTTGTTGGCGAGCCCGTTGAAGTACCAGTTCAGGCCGATGCCGGTCTGCGTCTGCGTGTCGCCCGGCTTGCCCCTATCCGGGTCGTACTTCCACCGCCCGACCACCAGCTCCAGCCGCCCCGGGATGAGCAGGATACCCACCTGCAGGTTCAGGCCGCTCGAGTCAACGGAAACGTTCTTGACATCGCGCGCGGTCCGGTCGAAGTACTCGCCGTAGACCGTGAGCCATCTGTATCGGAACATGAGGTCGTAGCCGGTCGTCCAGTGTTCCGTCCCGGATACGTAGCCGTGCGTCTCCGGATCCCGCAGGCGCCGGTCGTTGTGCTCGTAGTCCATGGCCAACGAGAGCCTGGGGGCCGGCGCGCCGTTCGGGATTGATTCGTCGTACCCCGCGCTGCCCCACGGGCTGATCATCAGGCGATAGTCCGTCTGGTACTTCCCGTCGGGATTCGTGGTCACGCTCCGTCCGCCGCCGTTGTAGACACCGACGTTGTATTCGATGAGGTCCTTCACCGTGCACGGGCCGAACCGTCCCGTGGCCGTCAGGCCCACGTCCCGGATTGTGCAGAACTCAGTCGAAACGAAGGATCGCTCCGTAAACATGTCCGAGGCCGTGGAGGCCAGACTCTGGCGTCCAAAGGGCGTCTTGCCCTGGCCAGCCCTCAGCGTGAACCACTTCCGGCCGCGGGTGAAGTCGTACTGGACCCAGGCATCGTCGAGCACGCCCGCGGCCGACCCGGATTTAGCCCAGTCCACCTGGAGGCGAAAGGTGAGGTCCCCAGCGGCGGCCCACCCCGTGATCTGAGTCTTGAAACGCGCCACCTCGAACGCCCCCGTCGCCTCGCGGGCGGGATCGCCGAAGGTGTCGTGCGTCCAGCGGTACTGGAAGCGGTTGGAGAAGACGATCTGCGCCGCGGGGAATATCAGCGTCGTGCGCCCGTCTTTCCAGGACATGGAGGGCCCCGAATGGGTTTCTCCGTTTGCAGTGGAGAGCGCGAGCCCGTTTGTGGGCGCCGCGGCGTCCGGGGAGGCTTCGGCAACCTTTTCGAGTTCTTCGATGCGCCTCTGCAACTGCTCGATGAACGCCTGCTGCCCGGCCAGGGTGTCCTGCGCCACCTTCAACCGTGTTTTGAGGTCCTTGAGGGTGCTCCCGGCGGTCTGTGCGAAGACCGGCGCGGCTGCGACGAGCACCAGGCAGAGACACCACCATCCCCTGGCATGGCGCGGGCTTGTTCCCCCTTTGCGGAACTGCGCTTCGATGTTGCGGTGGATGGTCACGGCTTGCCCCCCCCGGGGTCGATGTGGCCACTATCCTCCCGATCCGGCCGCGGTGTCATCGGGATATCCACTGGATCGAGGAGGGTGTGGCAATTCGCCCAACCGGTCTCCGGTGAGTCTGCTTTCAGCCTTGTTCCCAAGGATTTCAAGGGCGGGTTCTCGGGCTTGTTGGGCGCCTGTCCGCCCTTTTCGGCACGCACCCGTTGCGTCCGGCCTTTGCCCGCCCCATCTTCTGAGTGCTACATTTAGCGGGGGGTCCCGACATGAATCATTCGCGACTTATCATTACAGGCGCATCGGGGTTTCTGGGACGCCATCTCCTCGACCTTCTCAAGAAGGACTACCAGATCTTCGCCCTTGCCCGACGATCCCAGCGCGAATGCGGCGCGCCCGAGCACGCCAATATCACCTGGTACCAGGTGGACATAGGGGACCGGCGGCATTTGGACAAGGTCTTCGAATCCATCATGGATTCCGGCGGCGCCGAGATCGTCATGCACCTGGCCGCTCACTATGACTTCACGGGCGAGGACCACCCAGAATATTGGCGGACCAACGTGGCGGGCCTGCGAAACGTCCTGGAGATCTGCCAGCATCTTCACCTCAGGCGCTTCTTCTACGCCAGCTCGGTCGCGGCGTGCCGATTTCCTCCGCACGGGGAAGTCCTTGACGAGACCAGCGCTCCCAACGGCGAACACGTCTACGCCATCACCAAGAAGATCGGCGAGGAGATGCTCAGGGAGTACGAGCGTACCATCCCCTCGACCATAGTCCGTTTCGGCGCCATGTTCTCGGACTGGTGCGAGTACCCGCCCCTCTACATGTTCCTGGAGGCCTGGCTCTCTCATGCATGGAACAGGCGCATTCTCGGGGGGCGCGGCCAGTCGGCCATCCCCTACCTTCACGTGCGCGACGCAGTCTCCTTCTTTCAGGCCCTGCTGGAACGCCACGACATTCTCCAGCCTTATGAGATTCTTATCGCGAGCACCAACGGCGCGACGACTCATGAAGAACTCTTCAAAGCCGCGACACTCGCCTATTACGGCGCCGCCGTAAAACCCCGCCACATGCCCAAGCTGCTGTGCTATCCGGGCATGCTGTTCCGCGACATCTACGGACGCATTCTGGGGAACCGGCCCTTCGAGCGCCCATGGATGGCGAGGTACATCGACGAGAAGCTCACCGTCAGCGCCAACCGGACCTACGAGCGCCTCGGGTGGGCGCCAAAACAGAGATTGGACATCGTGAGACGGATGCCCTTCCTGGTCGAGAACTACAAGGGGAACCCCGGCGAATGGCACCGGCTCAACCGCGCCGCCATGAAGGAAGTCCGGATCCGGACCAACCTGAAGGTATTCTGGCTGTTGGAGGCCCACGAGCAGGAAATCGTGCAGGCCTCCATCGACCAACTCAAGGGCCCCAACGCCAAAGGGTGGTCCCTCGGCTACCGCCGCCAGAAAACGGAGGACCTGCTCTGGAACATCCGCCAGCTCATGCGTAATCTCATGAACACAGTACGCACGCGGGAAAGATCCCTGTTCAAGAACTACTGCCGCGACCTGGCCAACCTCAGGTACGAGCAGGGCTTCGGTTGCCAGGAGGTATGCCGGGCACTCGCGGCAACGAACGACCTGTGCCTGGGAATCCTGGGGCGGGACCCACAGGCCGAGGGGCTCGAACAGGCCCTGAGGGACAACGTCACCATGACCTTCAACATCGGAATCGACGAGGTGCAGGACGTCTTCGAAGAACTCGCCGGCGTCTGTTTCCTGTCTCAAGAGTGATCCAGTGATCGAGTGATCCATTGATCGAATCGGGGACATGCCTTCGAAGACTGCACGTTTGTGCG
>CAZDOY010000025.1:40807-43559 GCA_964507185.1 uncultured Thermoanaerobaculia bacterium | reverse complement strand
TTTTCCTTCCGCCTTCCGCCTTGACTCCCCTTCACCCCATCCGCATTGTGAGGAAGGTGGTCGGTCCGGAGCTCAACTCTTGCGGCGCCACCCAAAGTCCCATAAGCTTGGGGACAGGGAGGGCCGATGAAACCCTTGAACCCGGCGGAGCTGGAGGTAGATCTCTTCTGCAAGGGCCTGCGAATAGGCCCCAGTTGCTCGCTGGACGCAGACGGCAGGCTGTTGACAAAGGTCCGTGCGGGCCTCGGATCGGGATTGGAACTGACCATTCCCGCAAAGGGGAAGACCATCTGGGTGAACGCGCCCGTGGAGGAATCCTTCGCTCTGCGTTCCCCGTACTGCCTCGTTCGGGAGAGCGATGCCTATTACGTTCGTGACGAGCGCGACCCGCCGTCACTCCGGTACCCGGTCGGAATCCCGCAGAATCCGGCCTGGTACGGACGCACGACGAGCCGTGGCACGCTCATGAGCAAGGTGGGCGTTCTCCAGGGCACCTACCTCGGCATCTACGTCGGACGCACGTGCCGGTTCTGGTCCGCCAGCCCGCCGTTGAACTGCAAGTTTTGCGCGACCGGTCTCAACGTCGGAGTGACCGAGGAGGCCGAGAAGGACGTGGAGGACGTGGTCGAAACGGCCTTGGCCGCTAAGGCCGAAAGCGGCGTCACCTTCGTCCACTTCAACTCCGGAGACCAGGTCGGCGGAGGACTCGACACGGTGGCCCCCTACGTCAAGGCGGTCAAGGAGCGCGTCGGCGCTCTGGTGGGCGTGCAGGTGCTGCCGAGCAGGGATCTCGGTCTCTACGACCGATTGATCGACCTCGGCGTGGATCACTTTTCCTTCTGCTACGAGTTTCAGAATCCCGCGTTCTTCGCCGAGGTGTGTCCCGGCAAGGCCCAGACACTCGGACAGGCTGTCTTCTTCGACGCCATGGCCCATTGCGCGAAGAAGATGGGCAAGGGACGAAACTCGGGAGAGATCATTGCGGGCCTCGAGCCCATCGAGGATACGCTCGCAGCCATCGAGTTCATCACGGAACTCGGCTGCTTTCCCACCGTCTGCATCTTCAGGCCCATCAAGGGCACGGCCATGGAGAACCACCCTTCGCCCCGCTACGAAGACATGGTGGTGGTGATGAGGCGTGTCTTCGAGGCGTGCATGAAGAAGGGCATTCCCGTCGGCATGGCGCCCAACATTGAAGTGAGCCTCATCGTAAACCCGGACGACGCTCGGTACCTCGCGCCGGCGAGCCTGCGAAAGCTCCTTTACGTGGGACGACTGAAGTTTCTCAAGACACTGGCGCGCCCGGTTTTCGCGCGTAAAATGCGGCCGGCGGCCGTCTGAAGGAGGGACACGTGGCGCGGAAGTGGACCGAGGACGTGGCCAGAAGGCTCTGTTACGTGACGGTCCTGATGATCGCCGGCTGCGTGTACATTGCGGTCGAGAGGCTCCTGTACGCGTACCAGATCTGGGAGGGGCCCCACCTGCCTTCGCCCTGGGGGGGCATACTCCAGTGGGTCTTCCTCGCCCTGTGCATTCTCTTCGCCCTCGACAAGGGCGTTCCTACCGAAGGCGCATGGTCGGGGCGGCTGCAGTGGATCAGAAGGGTGCTGCTGGCGGCGGTGGCCGCCGCGGTCATAGCCGTCGTCAAACTGCCGTGAGGCCTTCGGCTTGAGGAGGAAGGGGCATGAAAGCTGTGGTCGTGAAAAAGCACGGCGACGTCTCCGTCCTGGAGATGACGGAGAGGCCGGATCCCGCACCCGGGAAGGGAGAGGTTCTCATCTCCGTGAAGGCCGCGGGCGTCAACTTCGCGGACGTGCTGGCCCGTCTCGGCATTTACAAGGCGGCCCCCAAGCCTCCTTTCGTGCCGGGCATCGAAGTCGCCGGGACGGTCGAGGCCCTGGGGGACGGCGTGGGAGGGTTCGCGGCGGGCGACCGGGTCATGGCCTTCTGCACCTTCGGCGGTTATGCAGAGAAGGTCGCGGTTCCCACGGCTTACGCCTTCAAGGTCCCCGATTCCATGACCTTCTCTGAGGCGGCCGCCTTCCCGGTTCAGTACCTCACGGCCTACCACGGCCTTTTCCAGCTCGCCCACGTCCGGCGCGACGATGTGGTGCTGGTCCACGCGGCGGCTGGCGGCGTGGGCATCGCCTGCCTCCAGCTCCTGAAGAACCTCGGAGCCTCCGTCTACGCGACCGTCGGCAGCGCCTCCAAGGCCGCGGTCGTGAAGGAGGAGTATCCCGGAGCTCGGCCCATTCTCTACCGGGAGAAGGACTTTGCAAAGGTCATCCTGGAAGAAACCGGAGGCCGCGGCGTGGACGTGGTGATGGATTCGGTGGGCGGTGCGGTATTCAGAAAATCGTGGCGTCTTCTGGCGCCCTACGGACGGCACGTCCTCTTCGGGGCCGCGTCCGCCGTGAAGCCCGGGGCCATCGCCAGGCTGGGCGTGATTTGGCGGCTGAGGCACATGCTGGCCATTTCGCCCCTGGGCATGATCGACAAGAACCGGAGCCTGAGCGGCTTCAACCTCTACTACGTGGCAAACAAGCCCGACCTGCTCAGGGAGGCCGCCGGCGTGCTCATGGAACTGCGCGCGGCCGGCGCGCTCAAGCCGAGGGTCGGGCTCTCCCTGCCGCTCGACAAGGCCGCCGAGGCCCACCGCCGCATGCAGGAGCGGCAGACCGTCGGCAAGGTCGTGCTCACCCTACGAAACTGAAGGAAATTTGGGATTTGGGAATTGGGATTTCGGATTTGA
>CAZDOY010000025.1:0-40707 GCA_964507185.1 uncultured Thermoanaerobaculia bacterium | reverse complement strand
CGGCGACAACCCCATCCTCACTTATTTGGCGCTGTTGTGTCCGCAATCCCAAATCCCAAATCGCCCTCTTCACTCGATCACTGGATCACTAATCACAAAAGAAAAGGCCCCGGGCATGCCCGGGGCCGATGGAGTGGAAAGAGAATCGGGTTTAGAAGGTCCAGCGCAGGGCCACCCTGACCAGCCTCGGTGCCTGGTGGAGATAGGGCTCCTTGAAGTGCGCGTTGTCGATGGTGTTCGGGCCACCGAATGAGACGTTCTGGGCCCACGTTTGATAAACGGCGGTGGGCTTCTGCTCGTTGAAGACGTTGAAGACGTCGAGGCGGAGGCCAAGTTTGCTCTTGAAGAGATTGAAGTTGTACTGGGCACCCATGTCGAGGTCCCAGGTGGTGGGGGTCCGGCCCGCCGAACCGCGCTGGCCGTAGAAGCCCACCGCACCGCCGTACCAGCCGACCTGAACCTGCTTGCTGATGGGCGTGCCGCTGACCATCTGGAAGTTGGCGGACAGCTGGAGCGGGATGTTCTGGAAGGCGTAGGAGCCGTAGAGCTTAAGCTGGTGCGTCCTGTCCAGGGGCAGAAGGCCGTAGCCGTTGACCAGGAAGTCGGGCAGGTCGTAGGTCGCGTTCAGGTTGGGGTCGTTCTGGCCCGTCGTGGTGTCGTTGCTGGAGACGCCTTCGTAGTTGCCCTGGAGACGAGAAAGAACGTAGGATCCACCGAACTGCCAGTTGTTGGAGAAGCGCTTTTCGGCGGTCACCTGGAGGGCCTTGTAGATGCTGACCGGTTTCGGGAAGTAGACGGTGCCGCCGGGGCTGAGCAGGCTCGGAACCGGAATACCCGTCCATTTGCCGGGGTTGGCGATGACGTAGGTGTTGGCGCCGTCGAAGGAGATGTCCTCGATGGTCCTGCCCAGGGTCCTGTAGTGGAGGCTGACACCGACCTTGAAGTCGGGACGGATCTGGTAGTCGTAACCGAGGATGTACTCGTCCCTGTAGGGGCCCTTCAACTTGGAATTAACCGGCAGGGGAGAGGTCTGACCGGGGACGGTCTGGCCCTGGATCAGTTCGCTCGATCCATAGATGGATGACGCTCCCGTCCACTGGGTCAGTTGTGGGTCGTAGAAGTACTCGAAGCCGGAGACCTCGTTGTTCAGGCCGCGGATGGCGATGTCCGTGGGGACGCGCTCGTAGTAGCGGCCCGCGAAGCCGTAGAGCTTGCTCTTGCCGTTGTGGGCGACGTCCCAGGTGAAGCCCAGGCGGGGCGCCCACTCGTTGTTCAGCTTGATGGAGAGGCCTGTGAGGTCGCCCGTCAGCTTCTCTTCGTTATACCTGAGGCCGAGCTTGAGCATGAAGTAATCGGTGATGTTCCAGTTGTCGTTGATCCAGCCGGCGAAGTAGCGCTCGGAACTGGGACGCTGGCCCTGGGTGAAGTAGTCCTGGGCGATGTAGACGTACTGCGAGCCAGACGTGTCGGGATTAGGGAAAGGATGCGAGAAGAACCCGATGGGCAGCCACTGCACGAAGAGGCCGCCGACGGCCGTCTGGCCCGTCGCAGGGGAGACAAAGTTCTTGGGCCCGCTCAGCAGGTTGATGTTGGGCGTGTACTCGTTCTTCTCATACTGGAAGCCGTAGGACAGCTCGTGGTTGCCAAGCAGGTTCGTGAACTTGACGCGGGCCTGCTCGGAGGTGTCCCTCGGAACGCCGCCAAGGCCCCCGGCACCGTAGGACGTCTGGTAGTTGCTGCCGAGGTTGATCGCAGTTCCGCCAAGGAATTGGGGTGCTATCGTATTGTCCTTTGGAAGCGCATTGAAGCCGCCGTAGACGCCCGACGAGAAGTAGTAGGCATACTGCCAGTTGTTGGCCGCCGACGAGGGCACGGAGAACGTCTGCTTGCGGTGGCGGTAGCTCAGCGTCGCCTCGGTGAAGAACTTGGGCGTCCAGGTGGAATTCCACTGAAGGGAGAGGTTGTAGGGGCTTTCCTTGATCTGGTAGGCCGGTGACGCCTCGGACAGGGTGCCGAGTCCCGCGCCGTTGTTGCCGCCGATGTATGATGAGCGCCGGTCGTTGCCGAAGACCGTGAAGGCCAGCTTCTGGTTGGGGTTGATGTTCCAGGTCAGCTTGAAGGCGTACATCGGGTTGATCGAATTGCTGTCGGTGATCTTCTGGCCCGCGAAGACGGACTGGGCGGGATTACCGTTCAGGTAGAGGTACTGGTCGCCGTACTGCTGGCCAACCGGAATACTGGTGTATTCCTTGTAGCGGTTGTAGTCGTATGCCACGTAGAACCACAGCTTGTCCTTGACGAAGTAGCCGCCCAGGTCGCCGCCGACGTCGTACTGCTTATAACCCGCGTTGCCCGTGATGTTCGGGGCCCAGGGGTAGGTTTCGGATTTGGCCTGCGTGCTGTCCGACCAGTAGTAGGTGTACAGCGAGCCGTGGAACTCGTTGCCGCCGCTGCGCGTGATGGCGTTCACCACGCCGCCCATGCTGGCGCCGTACTCGGGCGGCAGGCCGCCGGTCATGACCTGCATGTCCTGGATGAAGTCGAAGTTTAGGGCCGACCCGTTGGTGCCGAATCCCGAGTTGGTCACGTCGACGCCGTTGATGATGTAGTTGTTCTCGGCGCCCGTGGACCCGCCGATGGAGGCGTTACCGGGCGTTGAAGAACCCGAACTCACGGCGGTAGGCGCCAGGTAGGCGATATCGCCGGAGTTCCGCTGGAGCGGGATGGACTGGATCATCTGGGTGGAGAGCGTCGCGCCGGATTCCGTGGTTTTGAGGTTGACCACGGGTGCCGCCGCCGTGACCGTGACTTCAGTCTGGCCGCCGCTCATGGCGAAGGGCAGCTGGACGCTTGAACCCAGAGGCACGTCGATGCCGCTGCGGATAACGGTGTTGTAGCCTTCGGCCGTGACCTTCACCTTGTAGTTGTGGCCTGCGGGGACAAAGGGGATCATGTACTTGCCCTGAAGGTCCGTTGCGGTGCCGAGCATGCCCTGGACCGACGGACCCGTGACCTGAACGGTCGCCCCTACGATCGGATTACCCTTGGCGTCGACCACCCTGCCCTGGATGCGTCCGCCAGTCGTCTGCGCCCATACGCCCATGCCCGCAAGGGCCAGGGCAAGGACGAACAGAGCACTCGTTCTGAGTGCGTTCCTCATTTCTCAACCTCCTAAATAGCCTCCCGCCCGTTTGAAGTTCTTGCCTCTTCCCGTTGCAACTTCACGATGTGATGAATGGTGACGAAAGGAACTTGCCTTGGGTTGTCACCCGGGCGGAGGCCGGTCTTCGCGATACCAGAAGAGGCCGGGCTCGAGGGAGCCCCCGGTCGTGCCGGGAGCCCTGCTGAGACACCGGGGGCCGATGGAGCCGATGGAAGAGATGAGTTTGCTGTTCGATGCCGGGTCATGCTCGAATTGCGCGGCATCCCGGGATGCGTTCCCGTGTGCCTGCAAGACACCCGGTTGGGAAACGGTGCCGCGAGGAAGGCGCTCCGCACCCGGCAGGGTACACGGAGACAGATAAATTGCGAGAACCCCGCGCGAATTGCGTCGCAGGTTCTTCGGGGCAAAATCGAATATGCACGGCTGCAGGCGGCGGCCGCGCCGGCGACGTGTTCCTTTCGTCGCGCGCGCCGTCATGTGCATGCCATCCACAGGTCGCGAGGGCGGTCTCTCATAGCCTCCTGCCTTCGGTCCGCACAGCGGACCGAACCGCCCAACCCTTTTCTCTCGCCTCTTTGTGTTTAATAAAACCGGCGCGAGGTCGTTCTCCCCAAAGTTGTTAATGCCAGGCGCCGGTTGCCTTGCCGCCTCCCGAGCGCGGAATCATGGACCTGATCCCAATAGTGAATGCCCGGTCTACCACGGAAAAACGCCGCAATGCCGTAGCCTATTCCCTCTCTTTCGAAAAAGGAAGCCTACATTAGCATTCCCGCGCGCCTCCCGCGCAAACGACTTGCTAATATAACAGTACAAGTCCCCACCGCTTGTCAAGGGGAGATCGGATTTGGGAATTGGGAATTGGGATTTCGGATTTGCAAAACGGCGGAGGGACGGGCCTTCGAAGCGCGTCCTGCATCTCGATCACTCCGCTCCGTGGGATATGGTCCTACCGGGTTTCGGTCTGATACCCTGTCCATGAGAGGTGATGACATGGATTTTGGACTGAAGGGTAAATCAGCCGTCGTGTGCGGGGCCAGCGCAGGCCTGGGGCGGGCGGTGGCGGTGGCGCTCGCCGCCGAAGGCGCGAAGTGCTTTCTCGTGGCGCGGCGCGAAGATCTCCTGGCGACGATTTCGGACGATCTTCGGCTGCGTTTCGGTGTGAGCGCACGTTTTTGCGCAGCCGATCTATCCACGCAGGAAGGCGTTTCAAAGGTGTTGGACCGTGTTCACGGGGAATTCGGCGAAACGGACATACTCGTAACCAACGCGGGAGGCCCTCCCGCCGGGGGCTTTGAGGATTCGGTATCCGAAGAGAACCTCAGGCTCGGTTGGGAACTCACCTTCATGTCGGCCGTGCGAATGATCCGGGGGCTCCTGCCGGGCATGAAGCGGAAGAAGTGGGGGCGCATCGTGGCGATCACCTCCCTTTCCGTCCTGGAACCCGTGCCCGGACTCGCGCTCTCCAATGCTTATCGTCCGGGCCTGACGGGGCTTCTCAAGACTCTGGCCTCCGAGGTCGCCGCCGAGGGGATAACGGTCAACAGCGTCTGCCCGGGCTATACCCGCACGGACCGGCTTCAGGAGCTGGCCAGGGCGGCCTCCCTGAAGGACGGCACCCCCTGGGAGAGTCACTTGGAAGGCTGGGCCCGTTCGACGCCCGCCGGGCGCATCGGCGAACCCTCGGAGCTGGCCGCCGCCGTCGCCTTTCTCTGTTCCGAACAGGCCGGTTACATCACCGGCGTCGCGCTCCCCGTGGACGGCGGCCGGGTGCATCATCTCCTGGCATGAGGGCGTTTGGGGGGGTTGGCGATCGAGGGATCGAGGGATCAAGCGAAGAGGTGAATTAGGGTATGGATTTCAGTCGCGTCTGGACGATGCGCCCCGGCATCGATGGCGGCGCGACGTCGTGCAATCGGGGCGGTTGTGCTGGCAACGCGACCTACCTGAGTTCTTCAGCAGGCTGCTGAAGCGCACGGGGCTCTCCCGTGAGCGTGTTGGTCAAGTCCCTACAGATGCGCCGCCCCCCGCGACTCGTCGGCATCGGACAGCGTCGGGCCGGCTACCGTTCCTCGAAGACCAGCAGGGTACAGAAGACGGCAGGGAGCTTGGCGCTGTTGCGCCGATCGGCCTTTGCCGGCAAAGGCGGCTACGAAACACCGGGAGCGTGCGGCGCCCGGATAGCTCGATCACTCCCTCACCGCGCGGGGAGGCGCCACAAAACGCAGGATCGGCGAGATCCGGCGCGGGGGCGTTTCTTGACACCTCCTGAGCGCCTGCAAGATAATGCGAACGGGGAGGAGATTATGACCCTCGGAACGCGGTCTCTGAAAAAAGGCGAGCTCGTCACCATCCTCGGCGAAATCTATAGAAACCGCGAAACGGGGACGCTGGTGCTGCAGCGTGACGACATCAGCAAATTCCTGTACGCGCAGGAGGGTCTGCTCATCTTTGCGGCCTCCAACGCCGCTGAAGACAAGTTCACCGAAATCCTCGTACAGAAGGGCAAGCTGACCGCGGACCAGCTGGCGATCGCCACGGAGAAGAAAGAGGGGCGCACTATCGGGCGTACGCTTGTGGAGATGGGTTTTCTCGCGTCGAGCGACCTCCTCGAGGCACTCATCGACCAGATGCGAAAAATCGCCGCGTCTACCGCCAACTGGGCCGCCGGAAGAGCCGTTTTCAAAACGGGAATCCTCCCCCAGAACCTCGCGAGGTTACCCGTCTCCACGCCCCGGTTCATCATCGACACGGCGCTGGCCGTCGAAGATCGCGAATGGGCCGCCGCTGCCCTCGGCCAACTCGAGGAACCTCTCACTATGTCGGAGGCCGAGAAGGACGTCCTGACGGGCCTGTCCCTTTCGGCCCAGGAGTCGCAGCTGGTGGAACGCCTGGACGGGCTGAGGAACTCCAGGGAAATCTGCGAAAGCGCAGGCGTGGATCTTTTTACGGGAGCGCGCTTCCTCATCGGGCTTTCCCAGTTGGGTCTCGTCCACCTGAAACAGTCGATGGCCCCCACGCCTTCCTCCCGCCACGCACGCGAAAAAGTGGGGCTGGACTTTCTTGACGGATCGACGGCCGAGGACCCTCCCCTGCTTCCGAAGGAACCGGAAGCCGGCGGCGCCGAAACGCCCGAAGCCCCGCAGGGAGGTCCCGGCGGACTTCCATTCGAGCCGTTCGCCGCCCCGGACACAAAGCCACTCGGCAAACCCGAGCCCGCTCAGACGGGCCCAGCCACGAAACCTGCGAAAGGGAGCCTCTTCCCGGATCTCATCTTCCCGGAAGACGATAAGGGGGAGGAAGCCCGCGAAACATCCGGGGCGCCATCCGATGAGGATGAAGAGGGCCGGGGGCGAGGATTCAAGCGCTGGATCGCCATACTCGGGGTGGCAGCCGTAATCGTGGCCTGCGCAGGCGTCGCGGCCTGGTATTTCTTCCTCAGGGAAACGCCGTACGTGCCTATGGAGCCGGCCCGCCCCCCTAACGGACGCATGGCCGCGAAAGGCAACCAAGCGGAGACAAAGCCGCTGCAGCAGCCGGTGGACCGGTCCGCCGTACCGAAGCAGGGCGAAACGCCAACAGCGGCTACGCCTTCAGCGACGCCCCTCCCACCGGAGACACCATCCCCGTCCCCCACCAGGCCATCCTCTTCCGCGGCCGGCATGCAGGCCCCAAAATCCCAGGCCGCGGTGCCCCCGTCCTCCGGAACGGCATCCGCGGGGACCGAGCGGGAAGCGCGGTCTTTACTCCAGCAGGGACGTTACAAAGAGGCAGCCCTCGCTTTCGAGACGGCGGTCCAAAAAAGCAGGGCCGGATTCGCCATCGACGTGGAAGTTGCCTGCCAGGCAGAGACATTGCGAAAGGGGTTTGCGGCGTCCGGCGGCGACCCGCGCTACATGATCCTGCCCTACAACCTGCACGGCCGCGCCTGCTTCAGGGTCGTGTGGGGCCTCTATAAGGACAGGGCCGCCGCCGAACAGGCCCTCAAGACGATGCCCGATTTCTTCCTGCAGAACGCAAGTCCCCGCGTGGCCCCCCGGCCCAGGTGACATTAACCCGCAGGCTTCTTCTCATGACGTGGTACCTCGACGGAAACAACATTCTGGGTGTGCTCGACGGCCCCCTTCGCAGCGAGGATTCGCGCGAACGTCTTCTGGACGAACTTCTCGCCAGGGGCCTCCCGAAACCCGCCACCGTGGTCTTCGACGGTCCCGCGCCGGGCGGTTTCTCCCGGGTTCTCAGGGGCAAAGCGAAAGTGATCTACTCGGGACGGCGCACGGCGGACGACGTGATCGTTTCCCTGGTTCGTCCCGGCGACTGCGTGGTGACCGCCGACCGGGACCTGGCGCTCAGATGCCGCGACCGACAGGCGCGAGTCGTTGCCCCGAGGGAGTTCCTTTCAAAACGCCCCAACCGTCGATCCCGCCCGGGCAGCGAGAAGCCCGAGCCGACGGCCGTCGACGTAAACGAGTGGATGCGCGTCTTCGGCCTCGACCCGGACGACACCGAGTAGAGACCCTCCTCGTCCCTTGTCCGGCCTTCTTTCTTTGACTATACTCTGAACTCTTGGAGGTGATTCCCCGTGGATGTTCCAGCCGACCTCGTAGCCCGTCTCAAAGAGAGGGACCCCTCCGCCTACGACGAACTTCTGAAGGAGTATGGGAGCCGCCTTCTGAATTTCGGTTTCCGCATGTGCGGCGACCGGGAGGACGCCAAGGAGGTCCTGCAGGACACGTTGCTCAAGACCTTCGAGGCCATCGGGAGTCTGAAGAAGCCCGAGGCGTTCACGGGCTGGCTGTATCGCATCGCTCACAACGCCTGCCTGATGCGCCGCCGACATTCGAAGTTCCTCAAGGAAGAGATCGGCCTGGACGAGGCCCTGCCCGACCCTTCCATCGTCAAGTCGGCCCTGCCCTGGAACCGTTTGCCGGACGAGGCGATTCTCGGGGGCGAGTTGAAGGAAAAGCTGCGGGCGGCCATCCTGAATCTGCCGGAGGGCTACCGTTCGGTTCTCGTCCTGCGCGACATGGAGGGGCTCGACACCCAGGGCGTCGCCGAGGTCCTCGGTCTCAACAGGGACGTGGTCAAGATGCGCCTGCACCGCGCGCGTGCCAAGGTCAGGAACGAACTCGCAGACTATTTGTCGGAGCACAACGGCCCGCGCTGAGTCCATCCCGCGCGTGCATCCCGGTGCACACCCTTTCACCTGGTCGAGTTCTTCGGGCGGCAGGGCGCTCTCAGTCCGCGTAGACCACGCCCCGGGGACCGGGCCTGAGTTCGCCGACCGCACAGGGCCGTTCGCCCGCGTCGGACAGGCGCTTCATGAAGTCGTCCGCGCGTCGCGAATCCACGCATAGAATCATGCCGACGCCCATGTTGAACGTCCTCCGCATGTCGTCCTCGGGCACCCCCCCCTCGCGCCGGATGTACCCGAAGAGGGCCGGTTCCCGCCATCCCGCTGCGCGGATGACCGCCTGCACGCCGTCCGGAAGGATCCGCGGCAGGTTGTCCGGAATGCCGCCGCCGGTGATGTGCGCCAGACCGTGCAGCCCACCGCCCGGCTCAAGCAGGGGCTCCACGGCCCTGTAGTACGACCTGTGGACTGCCAGCAGGGCCTCGCCCACCGTCGCGCCCAGGTCGTCGAGCCGCGTGTCCACTGTGAACTTCTTCTGTTCGAAGAAGAGCCGCCGGACGAGCGAGTATCCGTTGGTGTGCAGGCCCGTGGACGGAAGGCCCAGGAGCACGTCACCGGCGGCTACGCCCGCGGGCAGAAGGCGGTCCCGCCTCACCGAGCCCACGATGAATCCCGCAAGGTCGAAATCTTCCCCGGCGTAGAGCCCGGGCATTTCGGCCGTCTCTCCCCCTAACAGCGCGCAACCGTTCTCGCGGCAGGCCGCGCTCAGGCCCGCGACGACCGACTCCAGCCTTTCGGGTACCAGCCGGCCGGCGGCAAAATAGTCAAGAAAGAAGAGCGGGCGCGCACCCTGGACGAGAATGTCGTTGACGCAGTGGTTCACCAGGTCCTGCCCCACCGTGTCGTATCGGTCCGCGAGCTGGGCCACCTTCAGCTTGGTGCCCACGCCGTCGGCCGAGGCCACGAGGACCGGGCCGGCCAGATCTTCGGGATCGAGCGCGAAAAGGCCGCCGAAGGAGCCGATCTCTGAGAGTACACCCCTGGTGAACGTCGACCTGGCCAGCCGCTTGATGCCGGCCAGGGCGTGGTCCTGGGCATCGATATCGACGCCGCTGGCCTTGTACGTGAGTCCGTCCTCGGTGCTCATGGTCCTGCCTTTCGTTGTCTATTCGCCAGCCTCCTCTGCGGAAGGGCGGCGGGTTCCGTGCATTTCCAATTCCGACGGTACCGCCGGGAGACGCCACACTCTCCCCGGCTGCGGACATTCCGTCCCCTAAATCCTGAACACCTGAATCTCCCGCCTCAGCGTATCGGCGCTCTCCTGGAGGTGTTCGGCCGCCTCGTTGAGGTCCATGAAGCCCCTCTCGATGGACTGGGCGGCCTCCGCCACTTCCTTCATCGCGTCGTAAATCGACGTGGCCTCGCCGGTCTGGTCCCGGACGGCCTTGTTGGTCTGGCTGCTGTCATCCATGATGCGCGTGATGGCCTCGCTCATAACGCGGGCGCCCTTGGCCTGCTCTTCCGTGGCATTCCTGAGCTGGCCCGCCACTTCCCTGACCCTTTCGGCCTCCTCGTTGAGGTAACGCGTGGACGTGGCCTGTTCGCTCGTGGCCCGCGCGATCCCCTCTATCATCTCGAAGATTTCCTGCATGACCCGGCTGGCCGATTGCCCGCCATGTGCCAGCTCGTCCGTGGCCTCCGCGATGCGCTTGCTCATGTCCTCCTGCGTGGACGCGGACTCGAGGATCGTGCCGAGGGCCTCTCCGGCGTGCTTGGACAGCTCCGTGCTGGCGTCCACGACCTCGAAGGTCTGGTCCATGGCGGAGGCCATCTCACCGCCGCTCTCCGTCAGCCTCGTGATCACAGTACGGATCTCCTTGGCGTTGGCGGCTGTCCTGGCCGAAAGCTCCCGGATCTGGGTCGCCACGACCGCGAAGGACTTCCCGTGCTCCCCCGCCCCCGCGGCGATGATGGAAGCGTTGAGGGACAAGAGGTTGGTCTGCTCCGTCACGTCCTGGATGACGTCCACGATCTGACCGATCTGATCGATCGAGCTCATCAGCTCATTCAGCGTGTCGCGGCTGTGTTCGCTGGCCGCCCGCGTGCGCAGGATCTCCTGCTCCACGGCCGCCACCGACGAAAACCCGGATTCCGCGTCCTTCGTGACCCTCGTCGCGGCCGAGGACAGGGACTGGGCGTTGCGCCTCGTTTCCTCGAGCGAAGCGTCGAGCTCTGTGAGAAAGGAAACCGCTTCCTGGCTGGACGTGTGGAGGCTGTCGGTGGCGGTCTTCACCTCCTCGGCGCTCGACGTGATCTCGTTGGAAGAGGACACGGTGTTCTCCACGGACTTGATGAGCACGTCCGCGTTTCTCGCAATCTCCTCAACGCTGGCCTGCATTTCGAGAATGGCTGAGGAGACCTCCTGCGTGGAGTTGGCCACCTGGCTCATGGCCTTGGACACCTGGAGCATCTTCTCTTCCATGGACTTGACGGACCCTCGCGTCCGGTCGGCCGATCGGGACTGGGAAGCGACCTGCCCGTGAAGGCTGGAGACCACGTCCAGCGTTCTTCCAACTTCCTTGTCCGTGGCCGAGGACGCAGTCACAATTTCCCGGGTCATTTTCACCAGCCCCTGGAAGGTCGCCCGCAGGCTGTCAGCCATTCCTCCGAGTTCGTCGTCGGACCATATGGCCGGAATTCTCGTGAGGTCGCCAGATGCGAGCCTCGCGTTGAAATCGGCCGTCTGGCTCAGGGTCCTGCCAGTATCGCGGCTGAGCCATATGATGAACCCCGCGAAAACGAGCACCGTCGCGATGAGGAAGAGCGCCCCGACGATGCTGAGGTTCTGCACCACGCCCTTGAGGGAATCCCTGTTGGCAACCAGCGCCAGGTAGCGCCCGTGCGGAAGGGGAAAGATCCTCGCCGACCCGAAGGTCGTATTGACAAGGGTCTCCCTGGTGAACACGGCCGGCGTCGAGAAGGCGCTGCTGAGCGCCTTGGTGGAAAAACGCCCGCTCGCCGCGCCGTTGACAGGCTTACCATCTCCGTCGACCACGACGAGGGCCCAGAGGGGGTTTGCGTGGCGCTCCAGGATGTCCTTCCACTGTTTTCCGGGGGCGCCGGCGATGGACTGGGCCGTCTGACGGGCCGCCTCTTCGCCCGATTTCAGCGCGAAGCGGTCCAGTTCGGTCGTGAACCGGGAGTAAATCATGACGCCGAAGCCCATGAATACGACCACGGCGAAACCCGTGATGGAGACGCCGATCTTCAGCCTGAACCCGAGCCTCTGGGATGACGCGTCCGGCAGTTGATCGAGCAGGGCCGTCACCTCTTCGATGAGCGGCTGGGTCTGTGCCTTCAGGAGGAAGTAGGAGAAGGCGAGGGAAACACTCGCTGCAATGAGGCCGGTGAACAGGATGCCGGCGAAGGCGATCCAGGAATGCTGGATCCAGAAGTACGTGATCAACGAGAGGAGCACGGCGGCAATAGCCCAGGCCGTGGCGGCCATCTTCTGGGTTTTGGGAACGTGGCTGGCGAAGGCGTAATAGAAGCCCTCCAGTTCGGACTGGCTGAACCTCTTGCCGGCCCGCTTGCCGCGCTTGTAGGCGATGATTGGAGGCATGAGGCGGGTCCGCGCGTACCACGTGACGAGAATCCTGTCTATGACCAGCAGGATAGCCGCCCCAAAGATGTACTTTCTCCAGTATTGCCCCGTGTTGGGTATGACGGTCAGGAAATAGAGAAACGCGATCAAAAGGGCAAACAGGATCGGGAGCATATCGTACAGGGATTTCTTATACTTGAACTTGATCCAGGTCATTCTCCCTCCCGCCTGAATTTATTCTCGTCCACGACCTGACCTCCATTGTAGGGGGGCGCGCCGTGGCGACGCAACTCGGAAACCGCGGTGACCGGATCGGGCGGGAAGACCGACCGAAATAATCGGTCCGTTGTCCCGCCCTACAGTCCGTGGTCGTCCTATGGGGTCCGGGGTGATGCACGTTGTCCGGACCCGTTTCGGGTCACTGTCTTTCCTTGTCGAAGAGGCGCCTCTGAACCCCGCCCGAGGCCGACCACTTGACCGGATAGGCCCCCCCGAAACAGGCGTGGCAGGCCGAACCGAGGTCCTTGCCGGCGGCCTCGTGCATACCCTCCACGCTGAGATACCCCAGGGAGTCGGCCCCGACGAAGGCCCTGATTGTTTCGAGGTCCATGTTGGCGGCCAGAAGCTCGGACCGTTCGGGCGTGTCGATTCCGTAGACGCACGGCCCCACGATGGGGGGGCTCGAAAGCCGCAGGTGCACTTCGGCCGCGCCCGCGTCTCTCACGAGCCTCACGATCTTCCTTGAGGTCGTGCCCCGCACCAGAGAATCGTCGACGAGCACGACGCGCTTGCCCTTCAGGAGATCAGGGACGGGGTTCAGCTTGAGCCTGGCGGACAGGTCGCGGATCGACTGGCGGGGGGCGATGAAGGTCCTCCCCACGTAGTGGTTGCGGATGAGTGCCCATACCATGGGTATCTGGCTGTACTCCGAAAAGCCGATGGCCGCACCGACGCCGGAGTCCGGCACGGGAACCACCACGTCGGCCTCGGCGGGCTGTTCCGCTGCCAGGCGGCGGCCCATGGCCACCCTGACCGGGTAAACCACCTTGCCGAAGAGGGTCGAGTCCGGCCTCGCAAAGTACACGTACTCGAATATGCAGGGCACCTGTTGAACGGTCTTGAAGGGAAACAGGCGGCGTTCCCCTTCACTCGAGAAGACCACCATCTCGCCCGGCTCGATTTCACGGACGAAGCGTGCCTTGAGCAGGTCCAGGGCGCACGTTTCGGAAGAAAGCACGGGACTGCCGTCGAGGTCGCCCAGGACGAGCGGGCGAAATCCCCAGGGGTCCCGCAGGCCGACGAGGGTATCGCGCAGGAGCATGGTCAGGGTGAAGGCCCCGCGGAGCCGCCGGAAACTGTCCACGAGCGCATCGATCGCGTCGCCGTGCGGCGAGCGCGCGAACAGGTGAAGGATGACCTCGGAGTCCGTGGTCGAAGCGAATATGGCGCCCTCTCTTTCCAGGTCGGTCCTAAGGTCCGTTCCGTTGACGAGGTTTCCGTTGTGCGAAAGGCCTACCTCGCCGTGCTGGGTTCGCACCAGGATCGGGCCGGCGTTTCTCAGGTTGGAGCTCCCAGCGGTGCTGTAGCGCACGTGGCCTATGGCGCAGTCTCCCGGGAGGTCCGAGAAATCGCGACCTCCGAATACCTCGGAAACGAGTCCCATGTTTTTGAAGAGATGAAGATCCGTACCATCGCTCGACACGATGCCTGCAGATTCCTGGCCCCTGTGCTGGAGCCCGTACAGGCCATAACCCGCGAGCTTGGCGGCCTCGGGATGGTTGTAGACTCCAAAGACCCCGCACACGGCTAGGGCTCACTTTCCGGAAGGCGCGGGGTACGGGTCCGGGCTTCGTTCCACCCGGCCCGGCGGCGTGAAGGTCCATCCGGGGGATGTTTGATGACCACGCTTCGCCTCCTGCCTCGATATTCAGCCCACAACGCCGGCCAGCCCGCCTTCCCAGGCCATCCTGATTTCGTCGATAGGCAGGTCTACGACAGTCTTGCCGTCGATCTGGGCCACCAGGTCCCTGCCTCCCACCTCTCCTATGACGGCCATCGGCACGCCTGCCTTCCCGGCCGCACCGGCCAGTGCGTCGACCTTGCTCCTGGAGCAGGTCGCCACGACCCTGGAGGCATCCTCCCCGTAGAGCAGGGCGGAGAGCCTCAAGCCGTCAGAGTCGAGGGCCAGCTTCGCGCCGACATCGCTCCGCGGCGCAAGACAGCACTCGGCGACGGCCACGAGGAGGCCGCCCTCGCTGCAGTCGTGCATGGAATCTACGAGGTCCTCCCGGGCGGCCAGGCACATGAGCGACTGGAGGGCTTTTTCGCGCTCCAGGTCGAGCGGAGGGGGCGTCCCGGCCTCGATGCCGAAGAGGACCCAGAGATACTGGGAACCGCCGAGGTGCCCCCGGTTTTCGCCGAGAAGAACGATGGCGTCCCCGTCCTTCGAGAACCACGGGGTCTTGCGCCACGAGACGTTTTCCAGGAGGCCGACCATGCCGACCGTTGGCGTCGGGTAGACGCCGTTCCCGTTGGTCTCGTTGTAGAAGGACACGTTGCCCGAGACGACGGGCGTCTCCAGCGCGCGCACGGCGTCCGCCAAACCGTCGACGGCCCTGGAGAACTCCCACATGACCTCGGGCTTCTCGGGGTTCCCAAAGTTGAGGCAATCGGTGATCGCCAACGGTTTTGCGCCCACGCACGCCACGTTCCGTGCGGCCTCGGCGACCGCGAGCCGCCCGCCCTGGTAGGGATCGAGCTTGCAGTAGCGCGGGTTGACGTCCACGCTCATGGCCACGGCCTTGTCGGTCCCCTTGATGCGGACGAGGGCCGCGTCCGAGCCGGACCCCAGAATCGTGTTCGTCCGCACGCTCTGGTCATATTGCGTATAGACCCATCTTCGGGAACAGAGGTCCGGATGCCCCACGATGGCCAGAAGCGTCTCCTGCGGATTCCGCTTCGGGATTTTGGTAAGGTCCAGCGCCGGGGCGACTTCGTGATTCTCGGGGGCGGCTGACGGCCGGTCGTACACCGGGGCCTGATCGCTCACGGGCGCCACCGGAATGTCCACCACCTTGTCGCCCTGGAAGTAGATCTCCGCCCGGCCCGTATCGGTCACCTCCCCGATTGCCACCGCATCCAGGCCCCACTTCGCGAAGATGGAGATGACTTCGTTTTCGCGGCCCTGCCTGGCAACGATGAGCATGCGTTCCTGGGACTCCGAGAGGAGGATCTCGTACGGGGTCATCCCGGTTTCGCGCATGGGAACGAGGTCCAGGTCGAGGCTGACGCCCGAACCGGCGCGCCCGGCCATCTCGAAGGAGGATGAGGTCAGGCCCGCGGCACCCATGTCCTGGATGCCTACGATGACGTCCTCCGCCATGAGATCCAGGCAGGCCTCGATGAGGAGTTTCTCCGTGAAGGGGTCGCCGACCTGGACGGTGGGACGCTTTTCCTCCGTCTCCTCGGAAAACTCCGCGCTCGCCATGGTCGCGCCGTGGATACCGTCACGCCCCGTCTTGCTGCCCACGTACAGGACCGGGTTGCCCACGCCGCTCGCGTAGCCCCTGAATATGCGGTCGCTCCTCAAAACACCCAGCGTGAAGGCGTTGACCAGGATATTCCCGTCGTAGCAGGGGTGGAAGAGGACCTGGCCGCCCACCGTCGGCACGCCCACGCAGTTGCCGTAGTCTCCGATGCCCTTGACCACGCCCCGGATGAGATGCCTGGTCTTGGGATGGTCGGGCTGACCGAAGAACAGGGCGTTGAGATTCGCGATGGGCCGGGCTCCCATGGTGAACACGTCGCGGAGGATTCCGCCGACTCCCGTGGCGGCCCCCTGGTAGGGCTCGATGTAGCTGGGGTGGTTGTGCGATTCCATCTTGAAGGACACGGCCCATCCGTCACCTATATCCACGACGCCGGCGTTCTCCCCCGGCCCCTGGAGCACGTGCGGTCCCTCGGTGGGGAAACGCTTCAGATGGATTCGCGAGGACTTGTACGAGCAGTGTTCGCTCCACATGACCGAGAAGACGCCCAGCTCAGCGTACGTGGGCGTCCGGCCGATGATGGCCAGAATACGTTCCCACTCTTCCTTCGTAAGGCCGTGCAGAGCGGCCAGTTCTACCGTGACGGCGGGCTCAGGCATGGGCGGTCTCCAGCGTTTCGATAGCCGACTCGAGAATCACGGCGCCGTCGGCGGATCCCATCAGGGCTTCGCTCGCCCTTTCGGGGTGGGGCATCATGCCCAGCACGTTGCGGCCTTCCGACAGAATTCCGGCGATGGCGTCGAGCGACCCGTTCACGTTCCAGTCCGGGTCGATCTCTCCCTTCGGGTCCACGTACCTGAACGCGATGCGATCTTCGCCCTTCAGCCGTTTGAGCGTCTCGGCGTCCGTGAAGTAGTTGCCGTCGCCGTGGGCGATGGGAATTCTCAGGACGGCGTTTTCCGGGATGGATCGGGTAAAGGGTGAGTCAACCGTTTCGCACCGGAGATGCACGTCCTGGCATAGGAAAGTAAGGCCGCTGTTTCGCAGAAGCGCGCCGGGCAGCAACCCCACCTCGCACAGGACCTGGAAACCGTTGCATATTCCCAGAACGAGCCCGCCCTTGCGCGCGTGTTCCACGACCGCATCCATGACGGGCGTCCTCGCGGCCATGGCCCCGCATCGCAGATAGTCACCGTACGAGAATCCTCCGGGCAGAATGACGAGGTCGGCCCCGTGCAGGTCACGGTCGCGGAACCAGGCGATCTCCGTATCCAGGCCGAATAGTCTGGAGGACCACTGCTCCGCGTCGTGGTCGCAGTTGGAGCCCCAGAATTGCACGACGGCGACCTTCATGGCTCGACCACCTCGACCCGGTAGTTCTCGATGACGGGATTCGACAGGAGCTTCGTGCAATAGGCCTTGAGGCGGTCTTCGGCCTCCGATTTGGAGACCGGCCCGGTCTCGATGTCGAAGAACTTCCCCTGTCGCACGGAAACGACTTCCTGGAAACCAAGCGTCTTGAGCGCACTGGCGACGGCTTTACCCTGCGGATCCAGGACTCCCTCTTTCAAAAACACGTGTATCCGGGCTTTCATCAAGGTCTCCTTAGCCAAGAATCATGGAATCACGCGGCGGCGTCTTTTGCCGCTGATGAACCACTTTACCAAACCTCTGAGCGGGAGACCATAGGGGAAATCCAGGATTGGGGATGTGGGAATTGGGATTTTGGATTTGAAAGACCGCCCGGAAGTGAGGCGCGGGGCTTTGCCCGAGGGCTAAGGGCTAAGGGCTGAGGTCCAAGGCCGAAAAGCCAGAGGCGAAAGGCGGAACTCGGAAGGCGGAAGGCCTTCGAGGGCATGCAGACGTCGGACTCGCCTACTCACCTATTCTCCTGCTCACCTATTCACGGCTTCTTCGAAGGACTCCCCCCCGAATCGATCACTTGACCACTTGATCTATTGGTCACTCGATCACTGGATCACTCGATAAACGTCCGGCCATGGGCTATATTGAAATAGAGTCGCTGCGGCGTGGGGGTCGAACCGCCGGAGTCCAGGAGGTGACAGGTGGGCCCAAATCCGAACGATGACGTCCTACCGGATCCGGCTACGACGAAGAGCAAGGGATTCACGCTGAAGGGAGCTCTCGCTTTTGTAGAGTACAGCTTCGGACCCAAGGGCGTGGCCGACCTTCTCGAAGCGGTGGACGAGGAGACCAGGCAGGTCTTGGAGACGAACGTCCTGTCTTCGAGCTGGTATCCCTTCCGCGTTCAGGTGAATCTCTACGAATCGGTCGATCGGGTCTTTGGAAAAGGGGACCTGGCGCTCTGCCGGGAGATCGGCCGGTACACGGCCGCCCGCGAGTCTTCCACGATGCACAAGCTGATCCTCAAATTTTCGAACCTAGAGATTTGGCTGAGAAGCGCCGCCCTCATGTGGTCGATGTACTACAGCTGCGGGGCCATCCGCCCGGAAGGCTTCTCCGCGGACAGCGGGACGATCCGCGTTTCGGGATTCAACCCCATCAGCAAGGCCTTCTGCTACGACCTGGCGGGGTGGCTGGAGAAGACGGCCGAAATGAGCGGCAAGAAGACACCGGCCGTGATCCATACGGAATGCGTGCTCGACGGCTGTCCGGAATGCGTTTATTCAGCCACATGGAAGCCGTGAGACCACCTGCTGGCAGTGCTAGTCGAAGACCCGCATGAAAATCTCGTCCACGTTCGTCAGGAATGTCTTGGGATCGAAGATCTTCTCGAGTTGCTCGCGCGGGATTCGCTGCGCCACATCCGGTTCCGACGAGAGGAGATCGATAAAGTCGCCTTCTCCTTCCCAGCACCGCATGGCAGCCTTCTGAACCACAGCGTAGGCATCCTCCCGCGTCATGCCGGCGCGGGTGAGGGCCAGCAGGCACTGCTGGCTGTAAATGAGGCCTCTCGTCTTCTTCAGGTTGGCCTCCATGGCTTCCGGATAGACCAGCAGGCCGCCAAGGATCCCGTCGAGTCTGTGGAGCATGTAGTCAAGGAGCGTCGTGGCGTCCGGTATGGTCACCCTCTCCGTGGACGAGTGGGAAATGTCGCGTTCGTGCCAGAGGGCCACGTTTTCGAACGCCGGAACCAGGTAGCCGCGGAGCAGACGGGCCAGGCCGGTGATGTTTTCACAACCCACGGGATTACGCTTGTGCGGCATGGCCGAGGAGCCCTTCTGTCCCTTGCTGAAGGGTTCTTCGACCTCCCGGACTTCGGTGCGCTGCAGGTGCCGTATCTCGGTTGCGATCTTTTCCAGGGTCGCCCCTGTCAAGGCGATGGCCGCGAGAACCTCCGCGTGGCGGTCCCGCTGTATGACCTGGGTCGAGATGGGATCGGGCCTGATGCCGAGCTTGCGGCACACGATCTCCTCGACCGCGGGCGAGAGGTGCGCGAAGGTCCCGACCGCCCCGGAGAGCTTCCCGACGGCGATCACGTCCCTGGCGTTTCTAAGGCGCCTGCGGTTGCGGTCCATCTCGGCATACCACAGAGCGAACTTGAGTCCGAGGGTCGTGGGCTCCGCGTGGATGCCGTGGGTGCGCCCGATGAGCACCGTGTCCTTGTAGGCCTGGGCCTGTCTCTTGAGCGTTTCGCGGAAGTTGTCCACGTCCTCCAGGATCAGGTCCATGGCGTCCCTGGTCATCACCGCCAGCGCCGTGTCGACGACGTCAGAGGAGGTCAGCCCGTAGTGAAAATAGCGGCTGAGATCTCCGATCGAGTCGGCCACGGAGGTGGTGAAGGCGATCACGTCGTGCTTGACACGGTCCTCGACTTCCTCGATCCGCGCGACATCGAACTTCGCCTTGGCGGCGATCCGGTCGGCGGCGTCCTGCGGGAGCATGCCCAACTGGGCCTGCGCCGAAAGGGCGGCCAGTTCGACCTTGAGCCAGGTACCGTAGCGATTCTGGTCGGACCAATGGGCGGCCATCTTCGGCCTCGTATAGCGCGGTATCATCCTCTATCCCTCCCAGGGGGGGGCGGGGTCAAACGGCCTGGCCACCTCCACCCTGACCGGCTTGTCCCCGAGCGCCTCGCTGGCGGCCAGGACAGCCAATTCCGGTAGATTGTTTTCCCTCGACAGATGCATGAGGTAAACGACCTGGGTTCCCCCGTTCACGGTCTCCGACAGCAGACCGGCCGCCTGCTCGTTGGAGAGGTGCCCCAGGCGACCCTTGACGCGGATTTTGACGTCGAGCGGGTAGGACCCCCCCATGAGCCGGTCCACGTCGTGGTTGAACTCCAGAAGCAGGCAGTGGGCGTCCTTTACGCGCTCCCGCACGAGCGCGGTCGGCGTCCCGAGATCCGTCGCCTGAACGGCTTTCACGCCTCCCGCCTCCAGAACGTAGCCGAAGCATTTCCTGGCGTCGTGGGGGAGGGGAAAAGGCGTGACCGCGATGTCCCCGATCTGCATTCGGACGCCGCCCCTGACCGGTTCGAAACAACCGGGCTCTATTTCTTCGAAGGCCCTGTTTTCAAGGCACTCGGGCGCGACGAAGAGGGGTATCCTCCTCTTCTTGAGAAAGACGCGAAGGCCCTGTACGTGGTCGGTGTGCTCGTGCGTCACGAGAATGCCGGAAAGGTCATCCGGTTCGACGCCCACCGAGCGAAGAAGGTGCGTCACGCGCCTCGCCGAGAGACCGCAGTCCACGAGAAGCCTGGTCCCGCCGGACGTGTAAAGGGCCGCATTCCCCGTCGACCCTGAGGCCAGGACCTGCACCCGGAGGCTCATCAGCCCATGCCTCCCGTGTGACCGAATCCCCCATCGCCGCGCCGGGACACCGTGAGATCCCCTGCTTCGGAGACGCCGCACATCGTCACCGGCGCCACCACCATCTGGGCGATCCGCATGCCGCGCTCCACGACGAAAGGGATCTCTCCCAGGTTGCACAGTATGACGCACACCTCTCCCCTGTAATCAGAGTCGATGGTGCCCGGTGCGTTGAGAAGCGTGAGGCCGTGTTTGAGGGCGAGACCGGACCGGGGCCGGACCTGGCCTTCGTAACCCTGCGGAATTTCCCAGACGAAGCCGGTCGGAATGAGTTTGCGCGCACCGGGGGGGAGTTCGACGGGATCCTCCAGGGCGGCGCACAGGTCGATACCCGCGGCGCCTTCCGTCGCCCTCGCGGGCAGGGACAGACCTCTCGCATGCGGCAACCTCTTGACCTTAGCGGTTATCACGTCCGCCCCGACAACGGTGAGAGGACGTCCCCTTTCAGGGTCGAGGACCGCCCCATGACACACACCAGCGCGTTGTCCGCCGTGAAGAGCCTTCTGGCCTCGCGCGCGGCCCGTTTCGCCGTGACTCTCCCGATGCCGTCGATCATCTCCTTCGCCGACCGCTGTTCTCCGAAGTAGAGCTCGTTCCGGGCCAGGCGGCCCATGCGGGCGGCGGGGGATTCCAGGGAGAGGATCATGCCTCCGATGAGGTTGTCTTTCGCGATTTCGATCTCTTCTTCTGAAAGACCGTTTTCGATGACGTCCTTCAGGACGTCGATCGTCTCCCGCACCGTCGCCTCGGCTTTGGAGTGACTCGTGGCGGCCTGGATGCTCAGGAGCCCAGTGTCGGTGAACCCCAAGTGCTCGGCCGAAATGGAATAGACCAGCCCCCGCTTCTCCCGGATTTCCGTGAACAGCCGGGAGGACATGGTTCCTCCGAGGCAGTTGGCGAGAACCATGAGTACGTGGCGGTTGGGCCCGGAGGCCGGCTCGGCGCCGAAGCCCATCACGATCTGTGCCTGTTCCAGGTGGTTTCTCTTGAAAACGTCCTGACCGCTCTTGAACGACGGAACCTTGAGAGGTCGGAGCGCCTTGTTTCTCAGACCGCCGAGGAGACCGGCGACCAGTTCGCGGGTTTCCTTCAGCGTCGTGTCGCCCGTGGCCGTAACGACCATGTTCCGAGGCTGCATCATGTTCCTGTAGTGCCTCATGACGATGGCCCGGGTCATGACCGAAACCGATCCCACCGTCCCCTGCACCGGCCGCCCGAGAGGATGGCCCGGGTAGGCCCTGGCGAGAAAGAGGTCTCCGACCAGGTCGGAGGGCGTGTCGTTGACCATCTTAATCTCTTCCAGGATGACCCCGCGCTCCCGCTCGAGTTCGTTCTCCGGGAAGGCCGCGTTGACCAGCATGTCTCCCAGGACCTCGAAGGCCTCGGGAAAGTGGGCCTTCTGAACGCGAAAATAGAAGCCCATGATCTCCCTGGACGTGAAGGCGTCCAGGACGCCACCCATCCTGTCGAAGCTCTTGTAGATGTCGGTGTAGGTCCGGGTCGGGGTTCCCTTGAAAACGAGGTGCTCCACGAAGTGGCTGGCACCGTTGGTGGCCGGGGTCTCCTGGCGCGATCCGCTCTCGACCCATACGCCGGCCGTCACGGAAGGATAGTGCGGCATACGCTCGACGACTACCGTCAAGCCGTTGGGAAGAATGGTCTTTTCCACTCGCGTCGCTTTGGGCATGCTACCCCCTGTCCGATGAAGTTCAGGATAGCACGTGATGGGACGGTCGACAAAAGCTCGTCCCGGGGGTGAGAGCCCCCGAAAAAAAGCGTGATAAAATTGGTGACCAGAACACGTAGGGGAACATTCTAGCAAGGGGGATGCCTGCCATGAAGCGACTGTTCGCCATCTTTTCAATTGCCGTATTGCACCTTTCACTCTCGCTGGCTCTGCCGGCCTCCCCTCCGGGTCCCGAGCCGATGACGGTCGTGCAGCCGGCCTACGTATCGGCCGTTGACCCAACGCCCGTCACATGTATGGTTTACGCGCCGTCAGCTTCGGGCGGGCGGCTGGCCGTCTACCTGATGCATCCCGGGGACGGCGGTGAAATCCTTTTGTCAAACCAGCGGGTTTCACTGAGCGCCGGCGGCAACGAGGTGACGGTCCGGCTACGGCCGGAGAGCTTCGACGTGGTGCCGCTTTACGACGACTTTACCCTGCGGTTCCTGCTGACCCAGGATGACGGGTCCGTCGTTTCGAAAGAGGTCGAGTCCACCCTCCTGCCCAGAGAGGCGGCGTCTCTCGGCTCCCAATGGTCGGTGGCCTTTCAGGTGAAGCCGTCCCTGCTTTACACGACGAGAAACAGCGGCCTGGATATCAGCGTCTTCAGTCCGAAAAGCGCGGCCAGGACCGCGAAGATCAAGATCAAGTTCATGGATGAGCGGGGCAAGAAGAAGGTCAAGATGCCCCCTAAGGAGGTCCTGCTGCAGCCGGGATCCAATACGGTTCACCTTTCGGTGCCGTCGGACGTGGCGGCCCTTGCCTCGCAGAGAGGCGATGTCCGGGGAAGGATCGTGCTCAAGGTGCGCGGCGTGGTGAAAGCCACCGACGAGGCACCGCTCGATTTCGACCTCCAGGCCTCCGCAACCGCCGATCGCAATACCGGCCGCGCACCGCTCGACGTAGCATTTCAAGGCGCCGCATCGGGCGGTGCGCCTCCTTACGCGTACGCGTGGTCTTTCGGCGATGGGACTTCTTCGGTCTCCAAATCCCCGGACCACACCTACGTGGACCAGGGCGACTATTCAGCCACGCTCACGGTGACCGACGCCATGGGAGGGACGGTCGTCGTTTCGGTAGACGTGAATGCAGGTTATCCGGAGCTTCTCGTGTCGTGCCAGGCCGTCCCCACCGTGGGGGTCGCTCCCCTGACCGTCCTGTTTTCCACCTCCTCCGAAGGCGGTGACGGCCATTACACGTACACCTGGAACTTCGGGGACGGAGAGCAAGCCACCGTAGCCTCGCCGAGCCACGTCTATCAGAACGCCGGAGCCTTCGAGGCGCGCCTCACGGTGACCTCCGGGGACCAGACCGTTTTTTGTTCCCGGACGATCACCGCCGTCGTTCCGACCTATGCCCTCAGGGCTTCCGCAGGTCCCGGCGGCGTCATCTCCCCCTCGGGGACGATTTCGGTCACCCAGGGTGACGACCTGGCCTTCACTATTACGCCGAACCCCGGCTATCAAATCGCGGACGTCAGCGTGGACGGCGCTTCGATCGGCCCCGTCCCGGCCTACACTTTCATGGATGTCCGCTCCGATCACACCATAAGTGCCGTCTTCGTCCGTATCACGCACGTCGTTTCGGCTTCCGCGGGCCCGGGAGGGGCCATTTCGCCGGCGGGGCCCGTAACCGTTTATCAGGGAGACGATCTTGTCCTCGCCATCACCCCGGACCCGGGCTTCGGCGTGAAGGACGTCACCGTTGACGGGATTTCCGTGGGACGCGTCTTGTCCTACCACTTCACGGACATACAGACCGACCACACCATAGCCGCCGCCTTCGAGCGCGCCGAATTTACCATAGCCGCCTCCGCCGGCACGGGCGGAAGCGTGGACCCCTCCGGAGCCGTTTCGCTGGCCCGCGGCGCAGGCATCACGTTTGCGATGACCCCGGATGCCGGGAACTTCCTCGATGACGTCCTGGTAGACGACGCATCGATCGGGCCCTTCGCAACATATTCATTCGAGGACGTTCAGGCCGATCACACCCTGCGGGCGGTGTTTTCAGTGAGACCGCCCGGTGCCTTCATCGTGAGCGCCCTGGCTGGCCCCGGAGGACATGTCGCTCCCGCAGGAGCACTGGTCGTACAGGCGGGAACCGATCAGCCGGTGGTGATCACGCCGAACGTCGGTTATCACGTCGTCGACGTGAAGGTCGACGACGTGCCCGTGGGGCCCGTCGGAGTTTACACATTCACGACCGTCCAGACCGACCACACGATTCTCGCAACCTTCGCCCGGGACGTGCCCGGCGCCTTTCTGATAACGGCCACGGCCGGACCCGGGGGGACGATCGATCCGAGCGGAGCCACGACCGTCCTGCCGGGCGGCGACCAGGCCTTCACCATCACCCCCGCCCCTCTGTACCAAGTGCAGGATGTGCAGATAGATGGAATCTCCATTGGCCCCACAACGATCAGCACCTTTACCGGCGTGGACAAGGATCACACCATCCATGCCACCTTTTCGCGCGCCGCTTATCTGATCAAGGCGACCTCCACGACGGGTGGTTCCATCGACCCGGTCGGGAACGTAACGGTCCCGCCCGGCGGGGATAAGGTATTCACGCTCGCGCCTGACCCCGAGTACCGGATCGCCGACCTTCTCGTGGACGGCGTTTCCCAGGGAGCGATCGACACCTACACCTTCTCCGGAGTAGCCGCGGACCATACCATCGAAGCCGTTTTCGAACCGGACACGCTCACCGTTACGACCAGCGTTACGGGTAATGGTTCCATCGCGCCTTCGGGGACGGTGCACGTGTTCAGGGGGAACGACCTGGCCTTCATCATGATGCCCGATCCGGGGTACCGCACCGGCGACGTCGTCGTCGACGGGACGTCGGTGGGCCCGGTAAGCCCGTACACCTTCCACGACGTGCAGACGGATCACACCATCGCCGTGACCTTCGTCCCTGACGTGCCGTCAATCTTCACGATCTCGGCCACCAGCGGATCGGGCGGGTCCATCTCCCCCTCGGGCGATGTCTCCGTCGTCCAGGGGAACTACCAAGTTTTCTCGATCACGCCCGAGACCGGCTACGCAGTCTCGGATGTGCTCGTGGACGGTCAATCCGTGGGGGCGACGTCGAGTTATATCTTCTACAGCGTGCAGGAAGACCACACCATACACGCCGACTTTGCTCCGGCCGGCGGCCCGCCTTCTCAGAGAGCCAGCGGCACCAGCTCGAACTTGTCCACGTCCACGAGCCCCTTGTCCGTCAGCTTCAACGACGGGATGACGGGTAGTGCCAGGAAGGCCAGCGTCATGAAGGGCGCGGGCAGATTGCATCCGCAGGCCTTGGCCGCATCGTGAACCGCAGCGAGGGCAGAGGCCGTCTTCCGTGCGTCGCCGCGGCTCATGAGTCCGCCCACTGGGAGCGGGAGCCGGGCCAGGACCTCCCCTTTCCTCACGACCGCAAAGCCGCCTCCCATGTCCGCCACAGTGCGCGCGGCATGGCTCATTTCCAGCGGAGAGGCACCGACCAGAACCAGGTTGTGGCTGTCGTGGCTGACGGTTGAAGCGAACGCTCCTCCCTCGAGGTCGAAGCCCCTGGCGAAACCCAGCCCGACGTTTCCCGTGCCACGGTGACGTTCCACGACGGCCAGGAACTGAATCGGTTTTCCAGGCCCCGCATCGGAGGCGTCGCCGATTTCGCTCCGGGTCGTGATCTGGGCCGGCTCCACCCCTATGACCCTCACCTGCCCCGATGACGGAAAGGCGTTCAACTTGGCATCCAGGTCCACCGGCAGTCGTACGGAGGACAGCATCGCGTCGGCGTTTTTCCTCTCGATCGCCTCCAGGAGACGTCCGTTCTCGGCGACCTTTCGCCCTCGATGGTAAACGGCGCGCACGTTGAAGGATTCGAGGCTGTCCAGGATCGCCAGATCGGCCCGGAATCCCGGCGCTATGCCGCCGCGGTCCCTGAAGCCGTAGACCTGCGCCGGGTTGAGGGTCACCATCCTCAGCGCCCACAGGGGATCGACGCCGGCGCCGACCGCGACCCGCAACGCGTTGTCCATGTGCCCTTCCGCAACCAGGTCGTCCGGGTGGCGGTCATCGGAGGCGATGCAAAGCCTCGCCAGCGTGCCTTTATCCACGACCGGGACCAGGTCGAGCAAGTTCCTGGCGGCGGAGCCTTCTCGCATGAAGACCCACATTCCCCGGCGGAGCTTCGCGCGGGCTTCCTCGGCCGTCATGCACTCGTGATCGGTCATTATGAGGGCGTTCAGATATGCATCGAGGTCGGGGCCGGCCAGTCCGGGCGAATGGCCATCCACGGGAAACCCCCGATCGCGGGCGGCGGCGATCTTGTGAATCACGTCGTCCACGCCGAAAAGCACGCCCGGAAAATTCATCATTTCGGAGAGCGCCGGCGCGTCCGGGTAGGCATCCAGCGCGCCGGCCACGCTGTCGGCGTCGAGCGTTGCTCCGGCCGTTTCAAGGTGGGTGGCAGGCACGCACGATGGGATCGAGAAGAAGATATCCATGGGCAGGTCACGGGCGGATTCCCGCATGTAGGCGTAGCCCGCCATGCCGAAGACGTTCACGATCTCGTGGGGATCGCTCACGGTGGCGCCCGTGCCGTGCGGCACGACCGCTTCGGCGAACCCCTCGGGGGTGAGCATGGATGATTCGATGTGGATGTGGGGATCCATGAAGGAGGGTGTGAGGTAGGCGCCCTGCAGATCCACGACCTGATCCGCCTCGCGCCCCTCGCCGCCAAGGGCGCAGACGCGTCCTTCCGCCACCGCAACCGGGCATTCGAGCACTTCGGAGGTGAATGTCGAAACGACCTTTCCGTTGACGAACAGCAGGTCACCGGGCTCCTCGCCGCGGGCCACCCGAATACGCCTCTTCAAGGAAGCTGCTTCCAATTTTTCAGTCATCGTTCCCTCTTGCGCGGCCGCCGATTGCTTCGAGCGCGGGTTCAGGCCTCGTTCTCAACCTCAATGAAGAACGTCTCCAGACCGAAGCGTGTTCCAAGGTGACCTCCGAGGGCCTGCACGCCCACCCTCTCGGTCGCGTAGTGTCCCATGGCGGCAAAGTTGATACCGCCTTCCCGGCAGAGGTAGGTCACGGGTTCACCCGGCTCGCCCGTCACGTAAGCGTCGAGCCCGAGCCGCAGCCCGGCTTCCGCCTCTTTCGCCGCCCCGCCGCTCACGATGCCTGCGGTCGTGATCGTCTCCGGTCCCGCCGGGACAACGTGGGCCGTGTGGCCGTAGTAGGTCTCCAGTTTCTTAACGAAAGTGGCCCTGTCCACCGGCGAGGCCAGCTTGCCCGCGAAGCCGATCTGGGTGCCGTGGTATTCGGCGAAGGGTTCCAGGTCCTTCAGTCCCAGGTCCCGCGCAGCTACGGCGTTATTGCCGACCTCGGGATGCGCGTCCAGCGGGAGGTGATAGGCGAAGAGGCTGCATCCCGCATCCAGGAGGATTCTGATCCGCTCCTTGAGGATGCCCGTAACGGGCGCGGGCCAGTCTTTCCGCCAAAAGAGCCCGTGATGAACGATGAGGGCATCGGCCTGGGCGGATACCGCCTTCCTGAACGCTTCTGCGCACGCGGAAACGGCAGTGGCTACACTTTTCACCTCGCCACGGCCTTCGACCTGCAGGCCGTTGAGCGAATCGTCATCGAAACGCACGAGCTCGAGGTACCTGTTCAGGTAGGTATCCAGTTCGGACAGGCGCATTGATTCCTCCTTATTTCGTCGGCAAAAGCCCGGGGCGGGCGCCGCGTCGGCGGCATCGAGACTCAGCCACCGCCTTCGGCCTCCAGGATCTTCACCAGGGCTCTTTCGGCACCGGGAATGTCCTCCGGGGTGTCTACGGCGCACCCCGGCCATTCGACTTGCGCGGCGCGGATAACGACCCCATTTTCCAGGGCCCTCAGCTGTTCCAGGCTCTCAGAAGTCTCCAGGATGCCACGGGGCCATGATGTGAACTCCTGAAGGAACGGCTTTCGAAAGGCGTAAATACCGACGTGGCGCCAGATGGCGGCCCCTTCGAATGGCACATCCCTGAGGTGCGGAACCGGGCTTCTCGAAAAATAGAGACACCGGCCTTCCCCACCGAGGGCGACCTTTACCACGTTGGGCGCTTCGTATTCGCGCCGGCTTCGTACGGGCGAAACCAGCGTTCCCATGTCCAGTTCGGGTCGCTCCAGCATCAGTTCAACAAGGGCGGAGACGCTTCGGGGGTCAAGAGTGGGTTCGTCGCCCTGGAGGTTGAGAACGACATCGCACACCGCATTCCTGACCGCCTCGAACACCCTGTCAGAACCCGTGGCGCATTCTCCGGTCAGCACGCACCGCCCGCCGAAACCGGCCACCGCATCCTGGATGCGGCGATCGTCCGTGGCGACGAGCACTTCGTCCACATTCCGGGCGAGCAGGGAGCGCTCGTACACCCACTGGATCATTGGTTTGCCGAGAATCGGCGCCAGCGGCTTTCCAGGAAACCGGCTGGATGCATACCTGGCTGGAATTACGCCCACGACCGTCACGTGCGACCTCCCGGCTTCCGCCCCGATGGGCGCGTTCCAATTCCGGCGCCGGCGGCGTTCGCCGGGCGGAAACGTCGTCACCGATCAAGGGTGAAGTGTAGCAGAGGCACCGCACCGCGCCAACAGGACGGAAACGCGGCCGGCCTTGACACCCGCAGGCAGGGGCGTAAAATCTGCAGAAGAGGCATGGGCTTAGGTCTATTGCTTTAAAGACCTCGGTTCTTCCGTCAGCCCGTATATCGGATTCATCATGGGGGCATTTCGCATGAAAGCACATTGGACATCCCGAACCAGACTTAGCGGCTTCGTCGCGGCGTGCGTTCTGGCCTCGCTCTGCATGGCCTGTGCAAAACCGACGAGGATTGCCATCCTCCCGAAGGATTTCGTTCTGCGCAGCAAGGGCGCCAGCCGGCTCGTTCAGGCGACGGTGCTCGACCAGAAGGACCGGCCGATGGACAAGGTCAAGATCTCGTACGAGAGTTCCGACCCTTCGGTCGCAAAGGTGAACGGCAACGGGAAGGTGACGGCGGAGAAATCGGGAGAAACAACCATTACCGTTAAGGCCGGCAAGCTGTCCGGAACGGTGCACGTAACCGTCAAGATCATCGCCTCGCTGGCCCTGTCCCTCCCCCAGTCAGGCGCCGTCGGTCTACGAGGGGCGGTTATCCCCCTGTCCGTATCGGCGGCCGATGACGAAGGACAACCTGTCGACCTGGAACCGGTCAGATACGTTTCATCCAATCCGCAGGTGGCATCTGTTGACGACAAGGGAAGGGTCACCCTCCTGGCAGACGGTACTGCGATCATCACGGCGACTCTCTTCAACAAAAAGGCGGAGCTTCCTCTCAACGTGCAGATACAGACGCCGGCCGCCATCCAGGTCGACAAGCCGCACCAGTCATTCAAACTCGGCGCCACGAAGCCGCTGGCCTTCGCGGTCATTTCCGACAACGGAAGCCCGATTCACGTTCCGGCGGCATTCGATGTGTCCGAACCCAGGATAGCCAGCGTGGATAAGGACGGCAATCTGACCGCCTTGGCCCGCGGGACGACCACCGTCACGATCGTGGCGGGCAAGGCGAAGAACACCGTCAAAATTACGGTACACTGAGGACAACGTGAGAATAGGCATCAATGGGCTCGGCAGGATCGGCAGGGGCCTTCTGAAGGTCCTTGCCGGGGATCCTCGTTTCGAACTGGCAGCCGTCAACGACGTGGCCGGACCGGCTGTCGTTTCGCACCTCCTCAAGCACGATTCGTACTACGGGGCATGGAACAGAGACGTTGCCTCCGACGGCGGGTACTTAACCGTGGAAGGAGTGGGCGTTCCCTTCTACCACGCCGATACGCCGGATCAGATTCCGTGGCGCGAATCCGGTATCGACGTGGTGGTGGAAGCCACAGGCCGTTTCAAGGACCGTGCGAGCTTGGAGGGCCACGGATTGCCGGTCGTCTTGACGGCAGCCAGCGTCCAGGCTGACCGCATGGTCGTTTTCGGCGTCAACCACCACAACATCCGGCCTTCAGACACGATCCTGTCGGCCACGTCCTGTACGACGCACTGTGTCGTCGCACCTCTTTCCGTCCTGAGCACCCGGTTCGGGGCCCGAGCGGTCCTTTTCAATACGGTCCATTGCTACAACGTCAGTCAGACGCTCGTGGACGCACCGCAGAACGACTTCAGGCGAGCCAGAGCAGCGGCCCTCAACATCATCCCCACGACGACGAGCGCCTCGGTTGCCGTCGAGGCCGTCCTTCCCGGGCTTAAAGGCAGAACCCGGGGAATGGCCGTCCGTGTCCCGGCCCCTGCCGTATCGCTGACGGAACTGACCGTGTTGACCGAAACCGCAACCACCCGCGAAGACGTGCTAAAGTGTCTTCAGGAAGCTGCGGAAGGGCACCTGGCCGGAATCCTGGCCGTTACCGAAGAGGAACTGGTCTCACAGGATTTTGTGGGTAACACCGCCTCGTCCATCATCGACGCCGGCCTCGCGCAGGTTCAGGACGGTCTCGTGCGCATCATCGCCTGGTACGACAACGAATGGGGATACATCAACCGCCTGGCAGACCTTCTCGCGTATCTCGGGGAGAAGAAACAGTGAACAGGTATTTATCCGTACGCAACATGGAGGTGGCGGAACGCAGGGTCTTTGTTCGCGTCGATCTGAACGTCCCGATGGAAGGCGGCGCCATCGCGGACGACACGCGAATCCTGTCGGCCCTTCCCACCTTGAAGTACCTCATGGAAAAGGGCGCCGCCGTCGTCGCCTGTTCTCACATGGGGCGGCCGAAGGGGAAGGTTGTACCGGACCTGTCCCTCGCTCCGGTTGCGGCGCGCCTGCGAGAGTTGCTCCTGCCGCGGGAGGTTCTCTTCGCCTCCGATGTCGTCGGGCCCGATGCCATGGCCCGCGCCGCCGCACTCGGGCCCGGAGAACTGCTCCTCTTGGAAAATGTTCGCTTCGAGCCCGGCGAAACAAATGGGGATCCTGCACTGGCATCCAGTCTCAGGAAGCTGTCCGACCTGTACGTCAGCGATGCATTCGGGGCGGTTCACAGGGCGCACGCGTCCGTCTCCACGCTTCCGCCCCTTTTCCCACAGGCCGGGGCGGGGTTTCTGCTTATGAAGGAACTCGACTACCTGGAAGGCAAGCTCGGCGACCCGGTGAAGCCCTACTCGGCGTTTCTCGGCGGCGCCAAGGTTCGGGACAAGATTCCTGTTCTCAAGAACATGGTCCACAAGATCGACAACCTGTGCATCGGTGGGGCTATGGCCTATACTTTTCTGCTCGCGGAAGGCAGGAACACGGGAAGGAGCCTCGTAGAAAGGGACCTCGTGCAGGCCTGCCGGGATATTCTGCTGGCCGCCCGGAACAGAGGGGTAGCCGTGTTCCTGCCCACGGACCACCGGGTTGCCGCATCCATCGATTCCGGCGAGGACTCGACGCGCGTCGCCGACCTTGACCACGTCCCCGATGACCTATCGGCCTTCGACATCGGCCCAACCACGTCGCACACCTTTGCGGACGTCGCCGCCCGCAGCAAGACGATTTTCTGGAACGGCCCCATGGGCGTGTTCGAAAAGCGGCCCTTTGCACGGGGCACTCTGGAACTCGCCCGGGCGATAGCAAAGTCCGACGCCGTAAGCGTCATCGGCGGCGGCGATTCGGTATCGGCGGTTCACACAGCCGGCGTGGCCGGCAGGATCAGCCACATCTCGACCGGCGGGGGGGCGTCCCTCGCACTACTGGCCGGCGATCCTCTGCCCGGCCTGGACGTGCTCACTCGCGCCTGACGGCCTCCCAGCATCCTTTACCCGGCGATAGGAGGGCGACACCCAACGACCATGAAAAAGAGAGGGCGGCCGAAGGCCGCCCTCTCGTATCATCTCTTTGTGTCGGCCTGCGGGCTACTCCATCTGCACCCAGTCGCCGAAGGTTATCTCGGACGACGATTTGAGTATTTTGCAACAGGCCGTATTATCTTCCGTCGTCAGAACAACAGCCTCGCCGATGTACTGGCGGATGGAATCTACACTACCGTCGTCGATCCACGCCGGATAGTCTGCGCTCCTGGCCGAGGCAGTTCCTGCTTCCACCTTCGCGACCTCGGTCGGGGAACCCTTGCCTTCCTTAAGATCGCCCTTGTATTTCCCCACCTTCGGCGGTCTGAAGAGGTCTCTGGGCCCGACGTCGATACGCTGTTCGCGGAAAAGGTCCCTTGTGGATTCGGTCATCATCCCTTCGCGGGCCGGGAAACGGAAGATCCAGAGCTTGTCTCCGGGCACAACCTGGTTGCGGTTTCCGAGATCGATGTAGACGATGTTGTTCTGGCCCACGCTCTGAAGCCTGTCCTCCGTCCACACAACGCGCCCGACCACCTTATCCGGATTCCACGGCATTTCGGTCGGCAGCATCTTGGCGGTGGCGATATCCCACGGAATGGGTATGGGACGCCAGGGAACGAGCACGTCGCCGTAGGTGATGGAGTCGCACGACTGGACTATCTCGCCGATGGACGCATGCTCCTGCGTTGCAATGACTTTCACCCGGCCAACTCTGAGTACGAAGCGTCCGACATACTTGCCGGACTGCGGGTGGTCCACCTTTTGCCCTATCTGGAGAACGGAGAAGAGCATGCCTGTTTCCATTCCGTCCGACCGCCCCTCGTTGAGATAGACGACGTCGCCCTGTCCGAGGGAATCTCTCGACCTGTGGGGTCCGGAGAGAATGGTCAGGTGGGGACGCTTGAAGTTCTTGACGATGAAACCCGAGCAGTAGACGTCGCGGGCGCTTACCGGCGGTGCCTTTGCTTCCTGCTCTAGCTGAAGGGGCTCCTCTTTTTGCGGGGCCTTGGTCCCGGCCGGTACGGTCTTCTCTTCAACGGGAATGGTCTCGCTGACCACTTGGGGCTTCTTGATGAAGAGAGGATCACCGGGATAAATCCAGTGCGCGTCCTTGATATAGGGATTAAGATCCCAGATCTGGGGCCACAGCAACCACGTACCGAGCTTCTGCTGGGCGATGCCCGACAGGGTGTCGCCTTTGATTATGGTGTAGACTTCAGCACCCTCGGGCGGCTTTTCCGGCGGCTGATAGGGTGTCCAGTGGCCGTCCGGAGTCCGGACGAGATGCTTCGGCGGAGTGGGTGATCCCTTGTAAGTCTCGGCTTTCTTCTTGACCGCTGGGGGAACTGCAGGCGCCGCCTGCGCCCCGGACATACCAGCTTCCGGCACACCTTGGGCATTCACGTTCGCCCCCCAACCCAGAATCAGCAGGACGGGAAGGGCGAGTGAGAAATACCGCATTCGAATTCGCATCGCTTTCTCCCCTCTCACGCGAGACCCATTCTCAAGGGAATTTTATCGAACGGTCAGTAAAAAGTCAAGTTTTCCCCATATAACCCGAAGTAACGCTTCAAGTTTTTCGGCCGAATTTTTTCCAAGCCTCGCCCTTCCAGCAATTCGCCCGAAATACAACGCAGTATCCTGTCCCATGGCTCTCCTTCCGCCCACAGAATCACCCCTTGCCCTTGATCGCTTTCCTCAGGCCAATCGCCCGGGGGTTCCTCAACTCGATGGCCTGGGCCTTGTCCAGGTAGGTTCGACAACGGGCGTACAGGCCATGCTTGGCGTAGAACTCCGCCAGATCGAGTACGTAGTCCATCTCTCCAGGCTCCAGTTGGTGGGCCTTCTGGTAGGACTGCTCGGCCAGATGCTTGGACTTTACCGATGGGTTGAGTTCGTGAATCCTCGCCATGAGATTGTGGCAAGGTGCGCATCCTGGATCGTGAAAGAGCGCCAGCTTGAGGCACTGTGACGCCTCATGGACCTGATCCTGTTCCATGAGGCCCTGGGCTCGTTCGTAGAGCATCCATGCCTCTTTCTTGCGCACGATCGCCGATTGGGCCGATGCGGCTCCATTGTCGCCACCCTCCGCCTCTGCGGCCTCCTTTTCCTCCTTGTCCTTCCGCGAATCGATAAAGGCCGATTCGATCAGAAGATAGGCTTCGCTGAGCTTGGCCTTGAGAAAGAGAATGTCCTTGTGGTGTTTCTTTTGGACTTCCGGATGGAGCTTCCCGCTGCCGAGCCGATTCTGCATGGCCTCGTAAGCCTCCAGCGCACCATTGAGCGATGTGTCCTTCTCCACGCCGAGAATGTCATAGGGATTCTGGCCGGGCAACTGAAAGCTGCGGACCAGGCTCTGGATGGCCTCGGATTGCCTTCTGACCCGCGTGTTCTCCGACTCGAGGACCTCCGCCAGGGCCGAGATCCTGAATGGCCCATCGACCGGAGGCCGGGGTACCAGCAGGCCCAGAAGAAGCAGGAGATAGACGCCCGCCAGGACCTCGCGCTCGGGCATGATCCCCGTCTGAACGAGTTCTGCGGGGGCCCGCACCTCACCGCACTGAGAGAGTATATAGCCGTGCTGGGGACTGATGGCGAGATCCTCTGGGATGACTTCTCCCGCGCGCCGGACCTTCAGCGTCGGATCAGAAATCGGATCCAGGACCTCCGAGGGCACGTGCCCCACCAGATCCACGAGCAGTGATGGAATATCGACAGGCACGAGGCCTTCCGGGATTATCACATCGCCTACACGGGCTTCGAAAAGGACGTGAAGCGGGCAGCTGGCGAGTATCGAGAGCACGCTGGCGCGTTTGATCCTGGTGAGGTCCGGCGAAGGCCTCATGCGCTCTTCCAGCTCCGCAAGTCCGATCCAGGAATCTTCGTACGCATCTGTTGCATGATCCACGCCCGCCTCGACCAGGGCTTTCTGGTAGTGCTCGGCAAAGTGCGGATGCCGGATGGCCCAGAGATGCCCGCCGCCAAACAGGAGCGATATTTGGGTATCCGCGGCCGCCAGGTGTGCCTGTCGAACGGCCATGTCGCTGAACCCGTCGCCAAGAAACTCGAGAAGCCTCATGGGCGGTGGCGCCTGACTCTTGAACAGCTCCGCAAAAACACCTGCGACTTCCTCGGCATCGAATGGCCTTTTAAAGGTGTGCTCAACCTTGAGAGCCGCCGCTTTGGCCCTGGTCGCGTCGTCGTAGACCGCGGGTGTGCACAGAACAGCGGGAGGCATCGGAGACAGTCGGTCTTGGACGGCACCCAGGAATGAGAGGCCGTCGTAGCCGGCCAGCACGAGATCGGCGCATATGATGTCGGGTGGGCTGCTTTCAATAAACCGCATCGCCTGGCCCGCGGCGGATGCCTTGTGGAGCCGCCAGCCCTCAGGGATAAGGCCGGCGATCATCCTTCCGAGTTCGGGATCGTCGGTGAGAAGAAGGAGCGTTCGCATCGTCAGCCTTTCCATGTCTTGAGGGCCATGTCGAGTTCAGGAGCGCTTCGGGCGGCCGCCGCCAGCGGCACGCCGCCGAGTGTGGCGTCGAGGGCCTGACGGACCGCCCGGGCACCCGCCGCCGTTCCACCGGGATGGCCGTGGATCCCGCCCCCGAACTGGAGGATGCAGTCATGGCCGAAAATCTCCAGCAGCTCTGGGATGTGCCCAGGCTGGAGCCCCCCCGAGGCGACAGGCATCGCGGGTTTGACGCCGTTCCAATCCTGACCGTCCGGACCTTGGCCCTCTTCGGCCGGAGAAGCCTTGAGCGCCCGGTCCGACCGGTCCACCTCCGTCCGCCCACCTGCCATCTTGCCCACGGAGGTTCCAACGTGGAGCTGATCGAGACCCGCCAGTCGCGCCGACCGCGCCAGCACGGCCATGGCGATGCCGTGGTCGCTTAGCCTCGTGAAGGCGGCGTGCATGGCCCTGTGGCCGTGAAGGATGAGCCCCAGACCAGCGCCCCGGAGGCTCTGGACACCCGCCCATCCGGCCGTCACCATATCGACCATGGCGAACCGGCCCCCCGCGTGAGCCACCTGGCCGGCCCGACGGAGCATCACCTCCGTTCTGGCGGTCACGTTCGGAATGTAACCCTTGGCGTTCCCCGTCTCATCTTCGGCCCTCCTCGCGGCGTCCAGGCACGCGGAGAGCCTCTCTTCGAAAGGGCAGAAGGACTGGGATGTAAGGTTCTCATCGTCCTTTACGACGTCGCATCCGTTGACCATCGCCTCGTAGACGACGTTCGCCTGCGCCTTCGGATCCAGACCCATCTTCGGCTTGACGATCGTACCTACCAGCGGGCGATCTCGAATGCTTAGCGCCGCCCTGATGCCTTCCACACCGTACGCCGGGCCGGGAAAAGACCTCACCAGGCCTGCGGGAAACCTGAGCCCCGACAGACGCAGCCGGGACACCTCGTTCATGCCGAAGATGTTCCCGGCCACCGAGGAATAGATCTGCGGCATGTTTCCGGGTTCGAAAAGTACTGCTCCATAGGCGATCACGGCCACGTTCTCCTCGATGGACAGCACCCGGGCTCTCAACTTCTCCCGCATGTCGGGAGACAGCGTTCCGACCTCCGTCCATGTGCCGATGGAGGACTCCGCCGCGATTGAATTGCAGGCCCTTTCCATGGGAATACCGGGGGCGGTCGTGACCGCGAACCGGCAGAGGAGATCCTCTTCTCCCGGAAGGCCTCCGATGTCGAGGTATGCGAGAGCCTTATGCGCCATTCGAGCATCCCCCACCGCCGCCGCCGTGCGTGCGCATTGCCGGATCTTGCTCACGCCAGGACTTCGTCCCCTCAAAGGCACCGCGTGTAACACGCACGGCTATCTCCCGTTCTTCGTCGACGCAGGTTCTTGCGCAAAGATGTTCTTGACCAGTCCCTTCTCCGTAATGAAGGCCGTCACGTACTTGAGGTGTACTTTATCAAAAGCGGGATTAAATACAACAACACCAGCCGGGGCATCCGGCCAGACTTCCGAGCCCTCTCTTTCCTCGACGGGTTCGTCCAGATGATCGCGCACGACTTTCCATGTGAGCGTGGCGCAGTACGTCGGTACGTCGTAGCGGTTGGCGACGACTGAGAAGATCCCCGTTCCCACCTTGTTGATGAGGTAGCCCGATTGCAGAACCGCATCCGCTCCGAAGAGGAACAGGTCGGCGCCGTCCAGCGCGTATTTGGCTGCGGAATCCACCATGTGCGTGACCTCGATGCCGACGGAAGCCAGCTCGGCGGCGGTGATCCTGCCTTGGAACCGGGGTCTCGTTTCCGTGTTGAGCACCCTGAAGCGCTTGCCCTGCCCGTGCGCCGCCTTGAGGATCGAGACGACGGACGAAGAATGACAGTGCGTGAAAACGGTCATGCCTTCGCCGATGAGTCCTGCGCCCAGAGCGGCGAGCGCCGCCTCGTCCGCGGCCACCTTCGCGAGGAGCCTGCGCGCGATCTCGAGTATCGCCTCACCCGGCGTTTCGTATCCGACGGATGCGAGGAAGGCATCCAGCAGATTCCGCAACATGGGCTCGTTGGGGCGGGAAGAGGCAAGAACGTGAAACATGCCCTCCCGATCGGCGGCGGGATCCTCGGCCATGTCCGCAGCAAGGGCTTCGAGCGCCGCCTTGGCGATGGCGTTTGCGCCCTGAATCTCGAGGGTGCGTATCTTCTCGGCCGTCCCGGCGACCCGGCTCACCATTCCGTTCCCTTTCGGCCGCGATTCCCGGTCACTTTATGTGCACCATTTCGGGATGACGCTTCCAGTAGTCCCATGCGTAGCCCAGGTCGGGCTCGTGTTCCGCGTAGAGGCGGAAGATCGGCTCGCCTTCCCTGACCGGATCGCCCGCCTTTTTAAGCAGATCGATACCCGCCCCCTTATCCATGGGAGCGCCCGCGAGCTTTGCACACTTGGCTGTCACGTGGTTGTGGATGGACGCCACGACACCGCTGCGCACCGCCACGGCGTCCTTCGTCAGGGCGCCCGGTCCCCGGTACGGTTGCGCTCCCTGTGCTTCGATGATGCGCCGCATCTTCTCGTAGGCCTTTCCCGAGCCGAGAATCTCTTCCGCCATCGACCTGCCCGTACCCCCCCGAACCGCCGGGTCGAACTCGATGAGGCGGCCCGAAAGATCGAGGCACTTCTCCCGCAAGTCCAGGGGCGCGTCGTCCGAGTTCTGCAGCACATTCAGGACATCGCGGGCCTCGAGAGCCGGTCCGATGCCCCGTCCTATGGGCTGCATGCCGTCCGTCAGGAGGACCTCCACCTGCATTGCCATGCGGTCTCCGACGTATTCGAAGAGCTTTCTCAGTCTGATGGCGCGGGCGGAGGAACTCACCTTGGCCGTCGGACCGACCGGTATGTCGACGAGCACGTGAGTCGAGCCTGCCGCCTTCTTCTTAGAGAGAATGGACGCGATCATCTGCCCGGGCGCGTCTATATTCAGCGGGCGTTCGACCGAGATGATGATGTCGTCGGCCGGCGAGAGGGCGAAGGACCCGCCCCAGGCGAGACACCCGTTCTCTCTTTCCACGATGTGCTGCATCTGGTTCAGCGTCAGGTGGACGTTGGCGAGCGTCTCCATGGTATCGGCCGTGCCGGCCGGAGAGGTGATGGCGCGCGAGGAGGTCTTGGGAATCGTCAGGCCGTAGGCCGCTACGATCGGCACGACCACCATGGTGGTACGGTTTCCAGGGATACCGCCGATGCAGTGCTTGTCCACCACCATGTCGCGTCCCCAGGTGAGTCTCTCGCCGAGGTCCACCATGGCCTCCGCCAGGTAGTGGATTTCCTCCCGTTCCATGGCCCCCTGGGCGCAGGCCACGACGAAAGCCGTCAATTCCACCTTGGAGTAGGCATTGCTCACGATGTCCCGGACGATGTATTTGTAGTCCTGCGCTTCCAGGGCCTCCCCGTGAATTTTCCTCCTGATCAGCTCCACGGACCGCACGGGTTCGGGATGCCGGACTTCCACCTCGGTCCCGGCCGCCAGACCGAATTTCTCGAAGGCGTATTCACATAGGCCGATCTCGCCCGCCTGGAGAAAGCGCTCGTTTACGACGTTGAGAACCCCCGTGAGGCTCTTCTCCCCGGCCACGATCTCCACCTTGGAAAGGGCCGCGAATCCCTGGGCCCGGCACAGATCGCAGTCCTCCCTGAGAAAGACGACGTTTTCCCGGTAGGTGTCTATCCTGACGGGCCTGATGCGCATACCGATTCCCCCTATGCCGTCTCGCACACCGGCGGTCACACGTTTTGGTTCTGCGGTCATTATAACCGATGGCGCCTCGCCCGCGCACGGCCCGCCGGCATATCCTCCGGAACGAAGTGCGCCTCACCCATGAGCCGATCCACGCGGACGAGTCTGACACCGAGCACATCCCCCACGTTGAGGACGGCGCCCGAGCGGCGGCCCCTGGCCGAAAGGCCGTCTCTCGAAAGGGCCATGAAATCGCCCTCCATGGCGTTGAAGGGGCACACCCCCTCGATGAGGTTGTCCAGGAGTTCCACCCTCGCGCCGAAGCGGGTGAACCCCAGAATGATCGCTTCGAAACTCTCTCCCAGCTTTTCGGCGAGGAAGGCCATCTGGTACCAGGCGGACACCTCCCTTTCCGCCTGATCGGACGTTCTTTCCGTAAGCGAACAGTGGGCGGCCACCGCGCCGAGGTCCGAAGCCGGAACAGGGCCGCCCTCGAGGGAGGCGGAGAGATTCCTGTGGACCACAAGGTCCGGATACCTCCGTATGGGAGAGGTGAAATGGCAGTAGTTCTCGAAACCCAGTCCGAAGTGAGGTGCGGGCTCCGGGCTGTACCTGGCCTGTGCCATGGCCCTGAGGATGAGGTACGCAACGAGCTTCGCCGCCCGGTGGCCCTGTGCCCGCTCGAGGACGCGCTGGAGGGTGAAGGGGTTCGACAGGTCCCCTCGGAGCGCCGAGCCCAGCCCCAGGGCATTCAGCATGGGTCTGAGGGCTTCCAGCTTGTCCAGGTCGGGGTCGTCATGTACGCGGTAAAGAACCGGAATCCGTCGCGCCACGCAGGCTTCTGCCACGGTCCGATTGCACAGGAGCATGGCCTCTTCGACGATGCGGTGCGTCGCCAGCCGAACCGAGGGGAGCACGTCCTCGACCTTTCCCGACAAGCCGAACCTGACGTCCGCCTCCGGCAGGTCGAGATCGAGGGTCCCCAGGGCGAGCCGGCCCTCGAACAGCACCTGGGAGAGGTCGAAAGCGTCGACGAGAACGCCGGCGCCCGGCCCCGTGCGTTCCCCGTTCTCCAGAATTTCCTGGGCTTCCTCGTACGAAAGTCGCGCGTCGGAGCGGATCACGCTCTTGTAGAAGGCCTTCCGGCGAACATGTCCGAGGGCATCCGTCAGCATCTCCACCGTGAAAGCCAGCCTGTCCACGCCGGGCTTGAGCGAGCAAAGATCCGACGAAAGGGCATGTGGCAGCATGGGATAGACCGTGCCGGGGAGATACGTGGAGTTACCCCTCCGCATTGCCTCTTCGTCGAGAGCCGTCCCGGCCCCGACCATGCGGGACACGTCGGCGATGTGAACCCAGAGCCGGAAGCCGTCCCCCTCGCGTCTGACGGAGATCGCGTCGTCGAAGTCCTTCGCATCGGACGGATCGATCGTAACGGCAGGGAGGTCGCGCAGGTCCTTCCGCCCTGCCCGTGCCTCTTCCGGCGTAACATCGAGACCGGCTACCTCTTTCCCGACGGCCTCGGGAAAATCGGTGCTGAGCCCGTACCTGGCTTCCGCGGCCCGGATGGGCGTAGACGGATCATCCAGGGAGCCCAGCAGAACGAAGTCTCCAGATCGGGGCGCGTCGAGGTCCCGCTGAGGAAGCATGGAGATCACTTGCCCTTCTGCGTCCACGCCCCGCGGCAAGGGGATCGACGGCTGAGTTCCACTCATGGGCAGGAGAAGCCCGCCCTGCACGATCCCCACCACCGGCCTTCGGCTCCTG
>CAZDOY010000024.1:0-47420 GCA_964507185.1 uncultured Thermoanaerobaculia bacterium | reverse complement strand
GCGGCCGATGCTCGCATCGGCCGATCGGGCATGCCGGGGCAGGCGGGAAGCGTCCCAAAAGGTCTGCCTCCCCCAGGGCTTCACGAGCTGCCACGGCATGGCCGATTGCAAGGTGCCGCAGGCACCCCGCGGTCGTGCTCCTTAAGTTAGTGCTCTCCGTGACTCTCGTCCCCTAATTGCCTCTCACGCACAAATGTGCGGTCTTCGAAGGCCAGCCTGCGCCGGACTCACTTACTCACAGTCCTCTCGAAGGTCGCCTTGAGCCTCGATCACTCCATCACTATTCACTCGATCACTTGATCACTTGATCACTACTCCCCACATTGAAATCCAACCTGTTTTTAGCCAGAATAGATACAGCGCGCAATCGAACCTGCACCAAGCCCGTTTCTTCCCTGCGCTGTCGATTATCCCCCTTTCCGGACGACCGGCACCGGGAGGCGGGCACGAGGCCATTTCGGCCGGGTTGTTCTTTCCTTTGTGGAGGATGAGTCATGCGTAAGTATCTCGTTTTATCGATCGTGATCGGGGCCCTGACCATAAGCGCCCAGGCCCTGGTGGGCATATCCTACAAAGGCAAGGTGGAGGTGAAACTGCCGCCCGAGCAGCAACAGAAGCAGGAGCAGATGTCCAAGGAAGACCAGGCGATGATGAAGAGCATGGGCCTTGGGAACGGTCTCTCCGGCTTCCAATTCGAAGCGAAGGCCGAGAACGGCAAATACAAGATGACTTACACGACGGGATTCGCCATCTTCCCCAAGGGGAGCTACATCCTCGGTGACGCGAAAGCGCGGGTGGGCTACATCGTGTTCCCCGAGAGGCAGGAATACGTGAAGCTCGACATCGACGAACTCCAGGGGACCGCCAATAAGCTGAGCAGTTCCGTACACATGCAGTTCGAAAACGAGCACGTGGAGGTGACGCCCCTGCCGCCCGAGGTGATCAGCGGCCTTCCCTGCACCGGCAAGAGGATCAAGGTCTCCTACGACGTCAAGACCCGCATTATGGGCATGCATCACAAGAGCCACATCGAGGAAACGACCGACTTCTATTCGACCAGCAAGTACGACGTCATGGCGGCCTTCGGCGATCGCAACTGGCAGGCCCAGGGCATTGCGACCGGAGATCCTGGGTTCGACAAGACAATCGCGGCGAAAGTCGGATTCCTCGGCTTCCCGGTCAGGGTCCGCACGGAAAAGACCACGGACGGAAAGCCCGAGGCGACCACCATCCTTACGACGGAAGACGTCCACATGACCCCGATAGCGCCGGGCACCTTCGACCTCCCGGCCGGCTACAAGGAAACCAAGCTGGGCGCGAGGACCGTCTTCAAGAACATGTTCCATCCGGCCGAACAACCGCAGAACCAGAACGGCGAAAACGCGACCGGCGAACAGCAGAACCAGGGTGAACAGCAGCCCGCGCAGCAGGAGCAGCAGCAGGAACAGCAGAAGAAAAAGAAACACTCATGGAAGGACCTCCTCAAGAAGATAGGCGGCTGAAGCGTTCCGTGAGATCCTGGAGGGTGACGGCCCCGCTCACGGAGCCTTGTCAGCGCAGAAGGCTTGTGTTACACTTTTTTGCGCTCTGCTCCCTAGAGGAGCAAATTATGCCCAGAGGGGAGGCGATTTAGAGTGCCGACGGTAGTCGTTAAAGAAGGTGAGACCGTGGAAGGCGCCATCAGGCGTTTCAAGCGCAAGTGCGAGAAGGCCGGCGTCCTTTCCGAGCTCAAAAAGCGCCAGCACTACGAAAAACCAAGCGTCAAGCGCAAGAAAAAGGCCCTGGCCGCGCGAAAGAAGCTCCTTAAGCGCCTGGCCCAGGAACGTAAACTGAACGCTTAGTTCTCTCTTTATCTTGTAATCATGGACGTCAGGACATTGCGGTCCCTGGAGTGGGACCGCGTCCTGGCGCTTCTTTCTCTCTGTGCTTCGACCCAGGAGGGAAAGCGGCGCGCGGGGACGCTCACTCCCGAGACCGACGCCGAAAAAGTGCGTTTGAGGCATCGCCGGGTGGCCGAGTCCCGGGATGGGGAATCCCTGTGCGGGCGCCTCTCCCTCGAGGGCTACCAGCGGACGCCGGTGAGCCTCCCCGGAGGCATGGCCTTCCAGATCGAAGTCCTCAGGACGGCGCGCGCCAGCCTGAGGGCCTGGCGCCGCACGGACGAGTGGCTGCGGGACGAGGCATCGCCCAAGCCCACGCTCCAGGCCGCCTTTCCGCACTCTGAGGGGGTCGCCGCCGTCTGGCGCCACCTGGAGAAGATACTGGACGACCGCGGCCAGGTCGCGGACGGGGCCAGCGACAAGCTGCGCGCCATCCGCCGCGAACGGGAAAGTGCCCGCAGCAAAGTGCTGTCACGCATGGAAAGCCTCGTGGACGACCTCGGCACGAGCGTCCTGCGGGAAGCCACCTACACGGTCAGGAACGGGAGGCTGGTGCTTCCCGTCCAGGTGTCGCGGAAGGGCAGCGTGAAGGGCATACTGCACGACACGTCCTCCACGGGCGCGACGGCCTTCATAGAACCGATGGAGGTCGTGGAGCTGAATAACCGGCTCACCGCCCTGGATGCTGAGGAGCGAGAGGAGATCCAGCGCATCCTGGTCGACGCGTCTTCCCGCATCTCGTCCGTTTCTGAAGAGATCGATGCGGCTTTCGATTTCATCGAAGAACTCGACGTGGACCTGGCCTGCGCGCGCTTCGGCAAGGCCTGCCGCGGCGGTCTGCCCCTGCTCGACGAAGAGGGCGGGCTGGTTCTCCGCCGTGCCATCCACCCACTTCTGGACCCGTCCCTCAACGGCCTGCGGAAGGAGGCCTGGAACGAACCGGAACGGGGCGAAGCGATACCGCTGGATCTGGACCTGTCGCTGAACGGGACGAAGACCCTCGTGGTCAGCGGCCCGAACGCGGGCGGAAAATCCGTCGCCCTGAAGACCGTCGGGCTCCTGTGTGCCATGCAGCAGGCGGGCATCCCCATCCCCTCCGCCGAGGGCACGCGCATGCCCGTCTTTTCCTTCTTCCACGCAACGGTGGGCGACACCCAGTCCATTCTCGATTCCCTCTCCACTTTCTCCGCCCGGATGGTGGCGCTCAGGGACGCGATGAACGCGCTGGAGGAACCGTTTCTTTTCATACTCGACGAACTGGGTTCCGGAACCGATCCCTCGGAAGGCGCGGCCCTCGGCGAGGCGATCCTGCTGGACCTCCACGAGCGGCGGGGTTTCACCTTGTGCAGCACACATTACGAGCCCCTCAAGGCCAGGGCGCTGGTCACGGAGGGCATGGGCAATGCCGGCATGGAGTTTGCCGAGGAGGACAGGACGCCGACCTACCGCCTGAAAATGGGCCAGGTCGGCACAAGCCGCGCGCTGGAGATCGCCGAGCGATCCGGACTCCCGCCCGGACTCCTGCGAACGGCCAGGGCCCTGCTTCCCGAAGGCGAAAAGCACCTCAGGGACGTGCTGTCGACCCTGGAAGAGGAAATAGTCCGGCACGAGACGATCAGGGCCGAACTCAAGGCCGGGATCGAGGAGGAAAACGCGGCCAGGGCCCGCATGGCAGAGGCCCTCGCGGCCCTGGAGGAGGAGAAGAGGAGGTTCGTCGAAAGCCTCCCCTCGAAACTTGAGGACCTCCAGGAGCGCTTTATCGCCGATCTAAAATCGGAAGTGAACCGCCAGTCGGTCAAGCGCGTCGCCTCGAAGGCCCGGACCAGGACCGCGAAGGAGGCGTCCACGTCGCTGGGCCTGACCGCCCCCGTGGAAGCGGCCCACGTCCTGCCGGAAGTCGGGGCGAGGATACGGATTCCGGGCATGGGCATCACGGGCGACGTGCTTTCCGTGGACAAGGGATCGGGTCGCATCACGGTGGACTGCAACGGAAAGACGCTCCACGTGGGCGCGGGCGACGTTCAAGTCGTAGAAGGCGGCCTGCCGGGACCGGCGCGACGAGGGGGCGGAATCGATCGCGGTCCGGTGGATGCGAGCTGGGAAATCAACCTCATCGGGCAGACCGTGGCCGAGGCCGAGGCCTCACTGGTTCCGTTTCTGGACAGGGCGGCCATGGCCGGGCTCCGCCAGGTCAGGATCATACACGGTATCGGCACGGGACGGCTCAAGGCCGCCGTGCGTGACCTGGCCAGGCACTCGCCACTCGTCGCGGCGTGGGAGGACGCGCCCCCGTCGGGAGGAGGCCCCGGTGCCACAATCGTCAGCCTGAAGGACTGAGCAGGGATTCTTCCGTCTCGTGTCGAGGATACCGATGCTGGAGCAAAAACCGGGTCAGGAGGGCATTCCCGTGGTGTTGCGCAACGACCTTGTGGGAACTACATTACATGATGGCGTGTGAGGTGCCATGACCACAGTGCACAGTGTAGACGAACTCAAGTCCCTCATAGATCCGCTCGCCGTCTACCAGGAATACGTGAGGCTTACACGCCGCGGCAAGAGAAGCACGGGCCTGTGCCCGTTCCACAAGGAGAAGACGCCGTCTTTCTCGGTCGACGCGGACAACGGCCTCTTTTATTGTTTCGGCTGTCATAAGGGAGGCGATCTCATCCAGTTCTTACAAGAGATCGAGTCCTGTTCCTTTCCGGAAGCCCTAGAAGTCCTCGCCCGGAAGGCCGGGGTCACCCTGGAATCCCGCGGTTCGAGAACCCCCGACCAGGCTCCGGACCGCAAGGAACGGCTCAGAAAGGTGCTGGAGTGCGCCGCGGCCTTCTTCAGGGAATCGCTCGATGCCAGCGGTGAGTCGTCTCCCGTGAAGGCGTACACAAGAAAAAGGGGCATCCGCGAGGAAACCGCCGCGCGCCTCCAATTGGGGTACGCGCCGAATGGAGGGCTGATGCGCCACTTGAGCCGGAACGGCTTCAAGGCCGATGAAGGCCAGGAGGCCGGACTGCTGGTCGAAAGACGCCGGGGAGAGTGGGCGGAGCGCTTTCACAACCGGCTCATCTTCCCCATACAGGACATCATGGGGCGGACGGTGGGCTTCGGGGGACGGGCCTTGGGCAGCGAGGAGCCGAAGTACTACAACTCGCCCGAATCGCCGGTCTTCCAAAAGCGGGAGCTTCTGTACGGATTGAACCTGACCAAGGGCGCGGTCCGGGCCAAGGAACAAATAGTCCTCACGGAAGGTTACATGGATTTTTTGGCCGTCACCCAGGCGGGAGTCGAAAACGCGGCCGCGACCCTGGGCACCGCCCTTGCCGAGGGCCAGGTAAGACTGATCAAGCGCTATGCCCGGGAGGTGATTCTCAACTTCGACCAGGACGCCGCCGGACTTGCGGCCGCGCAGCGGGCCATCCAGCTGTTGCTGGCCGAAGGGCTGAGAATAAGGGTCTCGGTGGTTCCGAATGGAAAGGACCCGGACGAATACATCAAGATGAACGGGGCCGAGGCCTACCGGAAACTCCTCGGCGATTCGCTACCCTTTTTCGACTTCCTTGTGGAAAGGTCGGAGGAGGAACTGGCCCGGGGTGGCGTGCCGGCGAAAATGAATTTCCTCGACGACCTTCTTCCCTACCTGCTCGCTGTGGCGGATCCGATAGAACGCCAGGAGTATGCCAAGGAGATCTCCAGCCGAACGGGAATAGAAGCGGCGCTCATTTTGAAGCGCCTTGCCCGCGAGAAGGCCCACGTCAAGGGGGACTCGCCAGCCGGCACGGCTCCCAGGAGCATGGAGGTACCCATTGCCGAGCAGGTCATCGTCAAGGGCGCCATGACCTTTCCGGACGTCGCAAAAGAACTGGTGTCGGCACTGCCGGAGGATGCCCTGAACGTGCTGTCCGTGGGGCCCCTTCTCGCAGCGATCATGGAACAAGGCGCTCCGCAGGGGGGCGACCAGACCGCCCTGCTGGCCTACATTCAGAATAGTTGTCACGAAGCACCTACGGAGAGTGACTTTGCAAACGCTGTTAATACGGTTTTGGGGGTTCACTTGAAGAAGAGGGAGCGTCAGATCCAGCATAAGATCAAAGAAGCCAGTCTGAGGAAGGATTTCGGACTGATACAGATTTTAAACCGTGAAAAAATATCCGTTCTGGAGCAGATCCAGTCTCTGGAACGGTCAGGTTCGAGATGACGCCAATGAGTACTTTGCGGAGAAACAAGCACATGGACGACCGACTCGAAGACATACAGGAAATCGTGGCCTACGCCCGCAGCAAGGGCAATCTCAACTACGACGAAATAAACGATCTCCTGCCGGCCGATTTCAACTCCAGTGAGGACATGGACTTTCTCTTTCAGGTCCTGGACGATCAGGGCATCGACGTGCTGGAAAAGGACCAGCAGGATGACCTCAGCATTTTGCGAAAGGGACGCAGGACGGGCGACAGCCCCCTGGGTTATGACCCCGACCTTGAAAGGACCAGCGATCCGGTCAAGATGTACCTGAGGGAGATGGGCCAGACTCCCCTGCTCAACCGGGAGGGAGAGGTCCGCATTGCGAAGAACATAGAGCGCGGGCGCAAGGTCATGATCAAGGCCCTTTCCAGGTCCCGATACGCCGCACGCATGATCCTCGACATAGGCGAGGAGATCAAGAAGGACCCGGAAGCAGGACGGCATTACCTCTCGATCTACGACGACACGGACGACGAACAGTCCCTCGACCGAAAGCTCGAGGAACAGATCGAAATCATCGACAAGATTCGGGACATTCAGCTCAAGGTGGAGGCGCTATCATCCAAGCTGGCCGCCCAGAAGGGCAAGAAGACCAAAAAGGTGAGGGAGTTGCGCTGGACGCTCAGCCGCATCTACGTGGAGCTCACCCAGATGATCCGCGGTCTCGAACTGAACACCCACTTCATCAACGACATGATGGCGTCCTTCAAGAAGTCCAACCAGGAAATCCGCTCTCTCGAGTCCATGGCCAGGCGCCTCAAGGCCCGTCTGGGCAAGCTCCACGACAAGTCCCAGAAGGAAGAGGTGGCGAGACGCGTCGCCGAGGTGGAACAGCGGCTCGCCGACATCTGCGAACAGATGGGATCTCCCCTGTGGGAGGTGAAGCACATCGCGGCTCTCATAGACAAAGGCGAGCGGGACATGGAAAACGCGAAGAACGACCTCATCCGGGCGAACCTCCGGCTGGTTGTCTCCATCGCCAAGAAGTACACCAACAGGGGGCTTCAATTCCTGGACCTGATTCAGGAAGGCAACATCGGCCTCATGAAGGCCGTGGAGAAATTCGAGTACAGGCGCGGCTACAAGTTCTCGACTTACGCGACGTGGTGGATACGGCAGGCCATCACCCGGGCCATCGCCGACCAGGCGAGGACGATCCGCATCCCCGTCCACATGATCGAGACCATCAACAAGCTGTTCAAGACCATGCGGACGCTGGTTCAGGAGATAGGGCGGGAACCCACGCCCGAGGAAGTCGCCGAACGGATGGGCATTACCGTCGCCAAGGTGCGCAAGATCCTCAAAATCGCTCAGGAGCCCATCTCTCTCGAGACACCCATCGGAGAGGAGGAGGACAGCCACCTGGGCGATTTCATCGAGGACCAGGTGATTCCCTCCCCGATCGAACACGTCATCGGAGAAGACAGGAAGGGGCACATTTCGGATCTGCTGAACGAGCTCCCGGAACGAGAGGCCAAGGTCATCAGGATGCGGTTCGGTCTCGGTTACGATTCGGAGCACACGCTGGAGGAGGTGGGGAGGGCCTTTGCGGTCACCCGAGAGCGCATCAGACAGATAGAGGCCAAGGCTCTTCGCAAACTCCCCTCCCGGAGCAGACACCTCAGGGCCTTCCTGGAAGGCACTCGTTAACTCTATTGTGGGTCATTATTTCATGCAAAGGAGGCAACCATGAAAGTCGCGAGTCGGATTTTGGGGGTGGCGGTACTTGCGATGTTGTTCACCGTGGGATCCTGGGCGCAGCTCACCAAGGGCTTTCGCGGCAAGGTCCTGGACAGGCAAGGAAAGCCTGCGGTAGGCGCAACAGTGAAGATAGTGGATGAGTCGAACCCCTCAAACGTCCACGAGGTCAAGACGGACAAGAACGGAATGTACATTCAGGCTGGCCTGACCTATTCCGACAAGGGCTATAAGATCTCCGTGCAACTACCCGGGTTGCCCGAGGTGTCCAAGATTCATAAAGTAAGACTGATGGAGATCACCGATGTAGATTTCGACATGCGGAAGGACGTCGTCGCAAAGAAGGTGGAAGCGAGCCCCGCTGCGGAAGCAAAGAATCTCTATGAAATGGGGGATTACGAAGGGGCGCTTGCAAAGGCGAACGAAGCGCTCGCCAAGGAGGACAACGTGAGGGCGGCCCTCTTCTTCAAGGCGGCCTGCCTGAACAAGATGGGCGACACGGACAATGCGATCCAGGCCTTCGAGTCCTTCAACGCCAAATACCCGGGCAACACGTCCGTCCTCGGCGTGCTCGCTGAGCTCTACCAGACTAAGGGCAACAAGGAGAAGGCCGAGTACTACAAGAAGGCGTTTGCCGCCAAGGGCGGCAAAATCAAGGGTGAATCCTACAACGACGGCGTGAAAGCGCTCAACTCGGGCGACGCGAAAACCGCGGCGGGCTATTTCGAAAAGGCGGCCAAGGAAGACCCGAACGACGCCGATTCACACAGGGAGTGGGCGAGGTCCCTCGCGCAGCTCGGCGAATACCAGAAGGCGATCGATCAGCTTAAGATTTACTTGAAGCTCAAACCCGACGCCAGCGACGCCGCAACCTGGAAGCAGGCCATCGCCGGCCTCGAGCAGGTACTGAACCAGCAGAACGGCAAATCGAAGAAGTAAGCAGGCTGTAGCGGGATACTCTATCGGCTAAAACCCCGGGCCTTGCGGTCCGGGTTTTTTTATATCTCGAGCGTGGTATCAGCCGTTGGCGACACGCCGCCCGCCCCTCTCAACATCCGCGTAGTCCCCTCTAACTCTTTGCAAACTTGTGCAACTCATGTTAGTATTCATCAGGAAGCTGGGGGCCCTTAGCTCAGCGGTGAGAGCCACCGGCTCATAACCGGTCGGTCCCAGGTTCGAATCCTGGAGGGCCCACCAGGCAGTGAGGAGTACAGGTGCCGGCGAGGGTTCTTTTTCGCTTAATCTGGCCATACCAAGGGGTGCGTTGAAGTGCACCCCTTTTTTAATGCTCGAGGGCGAAGTCAGTGAACGACATTCTTGAACAATTATTGAAACTCCAACGATTCGACATTTCCATACGAACACTGGGCCACGATCTCCAACAAATCCCCAAGAAAAGCAAGGTCATCGACGAGAAGGTGAAGTCCGTCAAGGAGCCTTTCGACGCCCACAAGGCCGAGAAGGACGCTCTGGAGAAAGAGCGCGGCGATCTCGAGGAAACGGCGAAATCCCTTGAGGACAAGGAGCGGAAGCTCAAGCTCAAGATGCCCGAGATTCGCTCGAACGAGGAGTACAGCGCTCTGCTGAAGGAGATGGACGCGGTGAAGAAGGCCCGGGACACCGCAGAGGAAGACTCCCTGAAAGCGATGGAGCGCACCGAGGAGATCGAAAAGGCCTTGCCAGACCTTGAGCGGGAATACCAGGAGGGCGAGGCCAAGGTGGCCGAAGAACGCAATGCGCTCAAGGCCGAGCGGGAGAAGCTCGAAGCGGAACTCCTCGCCCTCAAGAAGGAGCGGCATGCGCTGCAGGCCGATATGAAGCCGGCGTGGTTCAACAAGTACACGCACATCGCGGCACAGAGAAACGGCCTGGCCGTCGCCGCCGTCCGGGCCGGAACCTGTCAGGGGTGCTTCATAGGCGTACGGCCCAAGCTCATTCAGGATCTCCATTACGGAGAGGAAGTGGTGTTCTGTGAAGGCTGCCAGCGTATCCTCTACCTGGACGATGGTTCCAGCCAGACTTAGTTCTCTCCTGCTCCTCTGCCTTGTCCTGCTGGGACCACTCCCCGCCCGTGCGTCCGAACCCCTGGATTTCCGAATCCTGCAGAAGCTGGTCAAGGAAGGCGCCGACCAGACGGCCCTGGAGCAGGGCGAAGCTTACCTCAAAGCCTATCCAAAGAGCCCGCACAGGGCCCAGGTCGCAGCCTGGGTCGGAGAGTTTCTGTACGAGGGCGGACAGATGGAATCCGCCCTTCCCTACCTCGATGAGGGCCTGAAGGGGCTCCCCTCCTCGAAACACGGACGCCTTCCGCTCCTCAAAGCCCGGGCCCTGCTGGGGCTCCACCGTCCGGAGGCCGCCGAGGCTGCACTTCGGGGCTATCGCCCCGCGGGCGAGAAAGACAGGTCCGAAGCCCTCAGGGTGGAAGCCGAAGCCGCTTCTGCGGGGAGCCGGCCCGCCGAGGCCGTCAAGGCCCTGAAGGCCATCCCCGAGAAGCAGTTCTCGGATGCAGACCGTCTCCACCTCGGCCTGGCGCTGGCGTCGTCCGGCCAGGACGAGAAGGCTGCGGCCGTTCTCTCCCCGCTCGTCTCCAACGGCGTCCTCTCCGGCCAGGCCCTGCGGAAGGCCCGCCTCACGCTGGCATCCTGCCTCTATCGGACGCAGCGTTACGATCGGGCGCTCGACGTTCTCTCGCCCATGACCGGGTCCACGGAACCGGACCGGGAAGCCGGCCTTCTCAAGGCGTGGGTCCTGCACGCCCAGAAAAAGGACGCACAGGCCTACGATCTCGTGCGGAAGGTCGTCCCCCTCCAGGGATGGAAATCGGCGGCCGCCTTGGAACCCGTTCTGCAGGCCGCGGCCGAACACGATACGGGAGCCCTCCTGAGCCGCTCCGCGGCACTCCTCAAGACCTTCCCTTCGGGACCCGCCGCCGGGCGCGCCCGGGTCCTCTCGGCGCAGGCCCTGCAGGAGAGGGGCGACGTCGCGGGGGCGCTGCTGGTGATGCAGGCGGCACTCCCGGACCTTGAAGCGTCCCCGGACCGGATTCGCACCGCCCTGCGCGGCGCGGATCTGGCATGGCGGGAGATGCACGATCCGGAAAAGGCCGGGAAGTGGCTGGCCGTCGCGGCTAAAGCGGCGGAGACACAGGAAGAAAAGGCCCGCGTCGCATTCTCCAAGGCCAGGTTCGAGTGGGAAACGGGCCACGCCACCGACGCCATCAAGACCCTGGCCGATATCGTCCGGGGGTACAAGGGCACCGCCCCCATCCCCGATGCCTACCTCCTGCTCGGCCGCATTCTCGTGGCCCAGGGCGAGCGCGAGAAAGGCCGGCAGGCCCTCAAAGTCGTCGTCGATGCCTTCCCGGACTCCCCCGATTACGCGGAGGCGGCCCTGGACATGGCGGAAAGCCTCGCGGCCGAGGGACGCGACACGGATCTGGCAGGGCCGCTTGCCGACCTGGAAGGGATTGCGTTGAGTGCCGCACAGGGAAGCCGCAAGAACTACCTGAGCGGCCGGTTGGCGCTCGCCTCGGGCAAATGGGACCTCGCCAGGGCCCTGTTCGCCGAATCCGCCCGTCAGGCCGCCGGTCCCGAAATGCAGGACAGCGCCACGTTCGCCTCGGCCCTTGCCGACATCGGCGCCGGCCGCATCGGTGACGCCCTGAAGGAAGGATCCGCCGTGCTGTCACCGGACCTCAACCTGGCCGTCAAGTTCCGGGCCGCGGCCGCTCTTGCTGCCGGCGACGGCACCTCAGACGCAGAATCCATACTGGAAAAGCTCTCCAGGCAGGAAGGCCCTGCCGGTGCCCTCGCGCTGTGGGATCTCGCGGACCTCCAGATCAAGGCCAAGGCGGAGGACAAAGGCATGGCCACGCTGCGCGAACTCGCGTCGTGGTCCAGATCCGAACCCTTGTCCGTCCTGGCTCAGCGCAGGATCGAGATGATCCTGCTCACCCGCAAGGGCGCCACGGCCGCCCTGATGGCCGTTCCAGCGTTCAAGGAAGCGGAACCGGTGGCCCTGGGCGAGATGGACGCCCTCCTGAGAGCGGCGCGCCTCAAGGCGCACGCAGGGGAGACGGCCGGCGCCGAGAAGGCCTACCGGACCTATCTTCAGCGCATGCCCGGAGGCCCCGGCGCCCCGGAAGCCGCCGGCTACCTGGCCGGACTCTCCATGAAACGGTCGGATTACGCCGCCGCCAGGAGGCTGCTGGAGTCGGCACCCGAGTCGCCCGAGCGAGACTATATGCTGGGCGAGGCCTGCTTCAATCTGCGCGACATGTCCGCCGCGCAGTCGGCGTTTGAAGCGGCGCTCGCGAAGCCGGACACGCTCAAGGCCGGCGAGGCGACCAGGGCGCGTCTGCTGGCCGGAACGGCGGCCAGGATTCAGGGCAAGACGGCGCAGGCCGTTCAGCACCTGTCCGCCTATGTTTCCGGCGCTCCAGCCACGGCCTCGGACAAGACCGACCTCTTCAACGCCTCACTCTGGCTGCAGAAGCGCGGCCAATACGACGCCGCCCTGGCCGGCCTCGACAAGCTCAGAAAGGCCTTCAGGGACGCTGAGATCGGATTCAATTACGGCTATACCCTCGAACTGGCGGGCCGCAAGGAAGACGCCCTCAAGGCTTATCTCCAGGTGGCGTACGCCTCCGCCAACCCGCAGTGGGCCCTCACCGCCCGCTACCGCGCCGCCGAGCTCATGGTTGCGCTCGGGCGGACCGCCGACGCCATTGCCCTGTACAAAGAACTCGTTTCCAGAACGGAGGGAACCGTTCAGGGCGACTTCGCCGGAAAACGCCTCGAGGAACTCCAGAAGGAGGCCCCGCCCGCGGTCAAGGACAAGAACTCATCCCCGGAGGGAGGACAAGATGCGACTTCCGCCACCGCTCATCGAAAACCTGAGCCGGCGACTCATCCGAGCGCTCATTGACGCTCACGTAATCTCCAGCGACCACCCCGAACGGACGATCGAGAAGGTCGAACGCCTCATAACCACCGACCTCTCAGTGGAGGACGACATTATGGAGGAAGCGCGTCTCCTCCTCCTCGAACACCAGGCGGAGATCAAGGACTCGGATCTCGAGTATCACACGCTCATCGCCAAGGCCAAGGGCCAGATCGCCAACAAGCGTGGCTATATTCTCTCCTCGGGTCCCGGCAAACTCTCCCGCGAAAAACAGCACGACCTTGCCCGGCAGGTCGTGAATCTGCTTCTGCGGGACGACGACGTGGAGTACTACCTCCAGGACAGGGAGTTCCACCCGGCGGTGCAGAAGGCCTTCGAAAGGGAAATGGCCAGGGACGCCCAGCGCGAGGAGAAAGCCAGGCAGAAGGTATTGAATATCAAGCGCCACATCCCGGAGGAATCGTCCGAGTTCCACGCCCTCTTCCAGCAGTTTTACAAGGAACTGCTGGACAAGGAGTCGTGACCTCCGTACACCCCAAACCCCGCGGCGGCGCGCGTATGCGATCACGAAAGCCAAGCCGCGTGGTATACTTCACCCTTTCGCGAGGTGAGTCATGATGAAAGATTGTTTCAGGCAGGAAATCGTCGATTCGCAGAAATTCAGGGAATGCGCCCAGTGCCCGATCTTTGAAGAATGCACCCGCACGGTCTACCTCAAGAACGCCAGGGGCGTGGCCTTCTTCGGCCAGATCGTCGGTATCCTGTTGGGCCTGTTCGGCGTCGCGCTCGCGGTGGCGACCTGGCGCGACCTGCCCAACGGGGCCCCATGGTTGCTCTTTATCAGCCTCGTATACCTCATCGCGGTCGTCAGGGCCGAGAAGGAGTACAAGGCGGCCAACGAGGAAGAACAGGCCCTGGCTGGAAAGGAAGCCGAGGCCCGGCCCGAAGGCGGCGCCGGTCCGAAACCCGCCGGGGCGCACCACTGAAACAGGACGCCGCGGTCCCGGAGCACACCGGACGCCATCGCGCGGGGAGCGGAGCGGGCCGGTTCTCCTTCCGCATGCCGGCGTTGCCGGCTCATCCCGCGAGGGACCCTTCAAAGAGGACGGCATGGGACGGTTTTACATTACAACGCCTATCTATTACGTCAACGACTACCCGCATATAGGGCACGCCTACTGCACCATCTGCGCCGATGCATTCGCCCGCTATCACAGGTCGATGGGTGACCGGACCTTCTTCCTCACGGGCACCGACGAGCACGGCCAGAAGGTCGAAAAATCGGCCGCCAGGGAGGGCATTACGCCGCAGGCGCTCGCGGACAGGGTCGTGCAGCGGTACCACCAGCTCTGGAAGCAGCTGGATATCACCCACGACGACTTCATCCGTACGACCCAGGACAGGCATGAAAAGGGCGTCCTCGCCATTCTTGATCGGCTCGTGAAGGCGGGGGACGTATACAAAGCGTCCTACCGCGGCCCTTACTGCGTCTCGTGCGAGGCCTTCTTTCCCGAGAATCAGCTCGTCGACGGCACGTGTCCGGACTTCGGCCACCCCGTTTCCGTTCTGGAGGAGGAGTCCTACTTCTTCCGGCTGTCCAAGTACCAGGAACCCCTGCTCGAACTCTACAGAAAACAACCCGATTTCGTCCTGCCGGAGAGCCGGATGAACGAAGTCCGGTCCTTCGTCGAAAGCGGCCTCAAGGACCTCTCCATTTCAAGGACAAGCATTTCCTGGGGCATCCCTTTTTCGGGCGACGAGAAACACGTCCTCTACGTCTGGCTTGACGCGCTGTCGAACTACGTCACGGCCCTCGGCTACGGTTCAGCGGATACAACGCTCTACGATGCTTTCTGGCCGGCGGACGTGCACCTCATCGGCAAGGACATCCTCCGCTTCCACGCCGTCTACTGGCCGGCCTTCCTGATGAGCGCCGGGCTCCCCCTCCCGAAGCACGTCTACGGGCACGGCTGGTGGATGAAGGACGCCAGCAAGATGAGCAAGTCGCTGGGAAACGTGGTGGATCCGCGCCCCTTCATCGAGGAGTTCGGTTCCGACGCCGTCCGGTATTTTCTCCTTCGAGACAAGCCCATCGGAACGGACGGTTCTTTTTCCGACGAGGCCTTTCTCGACAGGGTGAACGCGGACCTCGCCAACGACCTCGGCAACCTCGCCTCCCGGCTCACCAACCTGCTCGAAAGGCAGGCTGAGGGACACGTCGGTCCCGGTGACGGGAGCCTCGAAAAGCCCGTCGAAACGGCGTTGGAAGCCTATCACTCGGCCATGAGAGACCTGTCGCCCAGAGACGCGCTCGCGGCCATCTGGCAGTTGATATCCGATCTCAATAAGTACCTCGTGGAGAGGGCGCCCTGGAGCGCGCCGGGCACGACGGAGTCGCTGGACACCCTCTCGGAGGCAGGGCGGGCCCTGCGTGCGGCGGCCATCTGCATCGAGCCGGTCATGCCGGGGAGCGCGGCGGCCATCCTCGATGCCCTGGGCTTCGACGGCTCTGACCTCGCGTCGTACGCCTGGGGCGACGGACAGGCTAAACCTGCGCACAAGCTGACCCAGCTCTTTCCACGCGTGGACAAAAAGGCCTATTTCGCAAAACTGGAGAACTCGAAAATGGATCAGAGTACGAACGCACCCGACACGCCCGAGAAGCCGGCCGAACGTCCCGCGGAGCCCTTCGCGCCCGCGAAAACAGAAGCCGGGACCGAACCCGAAAGGCTCTCCATCGACGAATTCCGCCGCGTGGAACTCCGGGCCGGAAAGATCCTCGAAGCCGAACGTATTCCTAAGAGCAACAAGCTCATGCGGCTCGTGGTCGACCTCGGTTCCGAGCACAGGCAGATCGTGGCCGGGATAGCAAAAAAATATGCCCCCGAGGACCTGGTGGGGAAGACGTGCCCGTTCGTTTGTAACCTCCAGCCGGCAAAGCTCATGGGCGTGGAGTCGAACGGCATGATCATGGCCGGCAACCTCGACGGCGAACCCATCCTCCTCCAGTTCCTCGAGGAAGTTCCCCCCGGCAGTCCCATAACTTGAGCGGTGCGCGTGCCGGGGGATGACGCAGGCGTTGGGGAAAAGCGCGAATTGCCCGCTGGCCAAAAACCGCGGCACGTGTTTCCAGGTAATCTCAGAGCCTGACAGGCCTCAGGTTTCCCTGAGGAGTTCCTCGAGGAAGCTCATGTCAAGCGTGAGGCGCAGGTCCGCGGCCTCCCAGAGTGCTTCCTGGACGGTGAGCTGGGGACCGGTCCGCGGGCCATGGGCCAGTGCGAAGGTCAGGCCTTCACGCTTGACGAGTTCGACGGCTGGCAGGAAATCGCCGTCCCCCGAAAGCAGCGCGATGGCATCCACGCTCCGCCTCGCGGCGGCGTAGACCATCTCCACCGCGAGAAGAACGTCCACCTGTTTCTGCTCGAGAACGGGCTTCCCCGTGTTTTCGTCCAGCCCCCTGAAGGCCAGCCGGCCCAGCTTGACCTCGAAGCGGTCGAGGCGCTGGAGGCGCTGGTAGAAGCCCTCTTTCTTCCGGTAGGCCTCCTGCTCATCGCTCGTCGGCGAACCCGACAGGTAGGGCAGGCAGTTGAAGTAAACGCAGCGGAGAAGGGTGAAGTCGAAGGAATGGCAAATCGCGTGGGCCATGCGCTCATAATCCAGTCTGGGGGAGCCAAAACTGCGCTGCAGAAAGTCCAGGTATCCGCCATCGATCAGTAACAATGCTCTGTTGGCCATAACGGCAAATCTCCTTTACAGATTCAAATCTTACCACGGGCGCCGCAACGCAATTCGACGCCGGGGCTCGTGTGCGCTGCGGACCCGGAGTATCGGAACCCATGCGGGCGCTTCATGGACGACGATCTGGGCGTGAAAGAGGGTATGCCTCCTTAGGAACCGCGCACGGTCATGGCGCCCAGCGCGATCGAGAGAAGCTTGGCCTCGGGCTTGTCCGACCGGCTCGGGATGAGAACGGGCGCGGTCGCCCCCATGATGACGTGGGCCAGCCGGTATCGGGCGAAATAGGTCGTGGACTTGGCGAGGAGGTTCGCCGAGATGATATCGGGACAGAGGAGGATGTCGGCGCGTCCCGCCACGTCGCCGGAGTGTCCTTTCTTTTCGGCCGCTTCGGGCGACACCGAGAGATCCAGGCTGAGGGGACCTTCCACCTCGCAGTCGGCGATCTGGCCGCAGTGGGCCATGCGAGCCAGGGCGGCGGCGTCCAGGCTGGGACCGTGGCCGGGTATCACCGTCTCCACCGCAGAAAGCACGGCGACCCTCGGCCGGGCATACCCGAGCTTGTGATAGAGCGTAACGGCGTTCTCCAGGATCTGCCGCTTCGCAATGAGGTCGGGCTGCAGGTTGATTCCTCCGTCCGTTATGCATATGAGCCGGGTCCCGTCCTTTGTCGGGTACTCGAAGAGGAAGGCGTCGGAGAGAAGCCTGCCAGTCCTGAGCCCGTTCTCCCGGTCCAGCACGGCATGCAGAAGCGTCCCCGTCTGCGTTTTGCCCTTCAGCAGAATCTGCCCCGCCCCTGTTCTCACGAGTTCGACGGCGCGGTTGACGCTGGACTCTTCGTCCGGGGCGTCCACGATTTCGGCGTTCTTGAGCCTGGACGGCAGGGCGCCGATGGCCGGCCCGATGAGGCCGGGGTCGCCCACGAGGATCGCCCTCGCCAGGTCCTGTTCCTCGGCCATGGCGATCGCGTTAAGCGCGGCCGGATCGTGACCGCAGGCGACCACCACCGTGAACGGCCCGCGCCTCCTGGCCGTTTCAAGGACCCCGTCCAGACTAGACAAGCGCGGCGACATGCTCCACCCCCCTGCGGAACGCGTCCAGGCATGCGTCCTGGATCTTTTTCGGGAACCTCTCCCTGATGGCTGCCTCCCAGTTGTCCGGGCTCATGGAGAGACAATGCGAAAGTGCACCCAGCATGATGATGTTCACCATCCGGTGGTCGCCGACCTCCCTGGCGATGGTCACCGCATCCACCCAGACGAGCTTCGGGGCTTTGCTGCTCAGGAGCTTGTCGATATCCTGGATGTACCCCTGGTTCTTACGCAGGTTCTGGGTCAGGGGCGGAATTTCATGAGGGCATGCGAACGCCATGCCGTCCGGGCGGAGGTAATCCATGTACCTTAGTGCCTCCAGCTTTTCGAAGGACACGAGGAAATGCGCCCCGCCCCTGGGAATGAGAGAGGACGGAACGTCTTTCCCGATCCTCACGTGCGTGTCCACGTTGCCCCCTCTCTGGGCCATACCGTGCACTTCGCTCATCTTGACGTCGAGTCCGGCGTCGACGGCCGCCAGGGCCAGAACGCGGCTGCTGGTCAGGATGCCCTGGCCGCCCACACCGGAAAAGAGGATGTTCGTAATGTCCATGATGTCCCCCTCGCTAGGCCTTGCTGGCCGGGGCCTTGATGGCGCCTTCTTCGCAAACCTGCTCGCACACGCCGCACCCCGTGCACAGATCGGGGTCTACGTCGGGAAAGCCGTCCGCCTCGTGAAGCGCCATGCATCCCACTCGGATACAGGCTCCGCAGCGGTTGCACAATTCCACGTTGATCTCCACGGTCTGGCCCTTTTTGATCCTGCCGCCGAGAAGACACGGGGCGACCGCGACCACCACCGAAACTTCCGGGGCGGCCAGTTCTTCTTCGAGGACGGTCTGGACGTCCCGCAGGTTGTAGGGATTGACTTCGCGAACGCGCTTCACGCCCAGGGCCTTGCAGACCTTGGCGACGTTCAACTGCGGGGCCTCGTTGCCCCGTATGTCCATGCCCGTCCCGGGGTGGGGCTGGCCGCCCGTCATGGCCGTCCAGCGGTTGTCCAGAACCACGAGCGTGGCCCGGCTCCTGTTCACGATCATGTCGATGAGGGCGGGTATCCCCGAATGGAAGAAGGTCGAGTCCCCTATCACGCCGACGGTCTTTCCCTTTTCCTTGGGTCCGCCGAACTTCTCGAGGCCTTCGGCCATCCCCACAGAGGCGCCCATGCAGAGGCACGAGTCCATGGCCGCCAGGGGCTTGAGCGCTCCGAGCGTGTAGCAGCCGATATCCCCCATCACCCGGAGCTTCATGTCGCGGAACAGGGTAAAAAGGCCCCTGTGGCCGCACCCGGGGCACAGGGTGGGCGGCCTCATGGGCAACTTGACGTCGGCCATGTCCACCGTCACCTTCGACCGCGCCTCGCCGAGCAGGGCCTTCTCGACCATCGGCAGATTCATTTCGCCCGTGTAGGGGAAGAGATCGCGCCCGCCCGTAATCTCGATGCCCGCCGTCCTCATGGCGGCCTCGATGTAAGGTTCGAGTTCCTCCACGACGTACAGCTTCTTCACGGTGGAGGCGAAGCGCCTGATCCGCCCGACGGGGAGGGGGTTGGTAATCCCGAGTTTGAGGATCGATGCGGTCGGGAAGGCCTCGCGGACGTAACCGAAACTCACGCCGGACGTCACGATTCCAACGTCCGAACCACCCTTCAGGACGGGATTCCACCTGTCGCTTTCCTCGGCGAAGGCGAGCGCCTTGTGGAGCCGCTCCTCCACCTTGACGCGCCGCACCCTTGAATGGCTTGGCAGGAGAACGTTCTTGGGGATGTCCTTCAGGAACCCCTTCGTCTCGTAAGCGTCGCGCTCGCCGAGGTTCACCACTCCGGTCTGGTGGCAGACCCTCGTGGTCATCCGCAACAGTACGGGTGAATCGAAAGTCTCTGACAGGCCGAAGGCTTCCCGCGTCATCCAGCGGGCCTCCTCCGGGTCGCAGGGCTCCACCATCAGCACCTTCGCGGCCTGGGCCATGTACCTGTTGTCCTGTTCGTCCTGGCTGGAGTGCATGCCCGGATCGTCCGCCGAAACCACGACGATACCGCCGTTCACGCCCATGTACGACGACGAGAAGAAGGGGTCCGCCGCGACGTTGAGCCCAACGTGCTTCATGGTGACAAGAGCGCGCACCCCGGCGAGGGACGCGCCGACCGATACCTCGTAGCCGACCTTCTCATTGGGAGCCCACTGCACCTGCACGTCCTCGTAATGGGCGAGGGCTTCCAGTATCTCCGTGCTCGGGGTCCCGGGGTAACCGGAGCCGAAGGCCGTGCGGGCCTCCCAGGCGCCCCGCGCCACCGCCTCGTTCCCCAGCATGAGCTTTCTCATGGTGTTCCTCCAGGGTAGTATATCGCTTTCTCTTCCCCCGCCAGCACGCGCAGTGCGCCGTCAGCTAGGGCTTCCATTTCGAATTCACCGGCGAACCGGAACATGCGACCGAGGAACTCGACCCGCTCGGTCACCCACTTGCAGAAGAGGTTGGAATGGGCGAGCCCGCCCGTCAGAACGATACCGTCCAGCCGGCCCTTCAGGACCGTCGCCATGGCGCCGATCTCCTTGGCCACCTGATAGGCCATGGCCTCGTAGACTTCCCGCGCCTTCTTGTCCCCCTGGGAGATGCGGGCCTCCACCTCCATGGCGTCGTCGGTTCCGAGGTAGGCCAGGAGTCCGCCCTCCTTCGTCGTCAGGCGTTTCATGTCCGCGGCCGTGTGCGCGCCCGAAAAGCACGCATTGATGAGGGGCTGCGTCGGAAGCGTTCCGGCCCTCGTGGGGGAAAAGGGACCACCCGAATTCGCGTTGTTTGCATCCAGGATGCGCCCGCCTTCCATGGGCACGATCGAGAACCCCCCGCCCAGGTGGGCCACGACGAACCGGCTCTCATCGAGGTCCTTCCCCAGCTTCCTGCAAGCCATGCGTGCGGCGGCATGCAGGTTCAAGGCATGGGACAGCGGTTGCCTGGGCATGCCGGGAAGTCCCGAGTACCGGGCGAGGGGCGTCATTTCGTCCACGGCCACCGGGTCCACCACGAAGGACGGCGCTCCGTACTGCCGCCCGATTTCCCAGGCTATGAGACAGCCCAGGTTCGAGACGTGTTCACCCTGAAAGCCCGCCCGGGCGTCCTCGAGCATGGCCTCGTTAACCACGAGCGTGCCCGAAGGAACGGGTCTGATGAGGCCGCCCCGGGCGACCACGGCGTTCAAGGGCCTTTCGCCCGAGCGCTCGAGAAAATCGATGGTGGATTGGAGGCGTCCCGGGAGCTGCGCCAGGATATCGCCCGGTACTCTGTCCGCCTTCACGTTATCCTCTGTTTCGCGCCCTTCCCGGGTGAAGATGGCGAGCTTTGTCCCCGTGGATCCCGGATTGATGACGAGCACACGATCCTTCTCGGGCATGATTGACTCCGTCCCTATAAGCTATGATGTTAACGGCTGATCCAAGCCCAGGCAACATCCCAGCCCCCTCCAAACCTGCGGTGGGGCGTTTGGCGCGATCCTATTTCACGGCGCTCCGGCCGGATCGGTAACGACATTCCCCCAGCGGCCGACCAGGCCGCAGCCCCCGTCGCCTGAACCAGCGGTTGGTGGTCGGCGGCTTAATATTATATTCTAACATCAGGATGCTGCCCCGGGCGTGGGAGTACCATCCGAAGAAAGGTCAGGGATGACCGTACAGATCGATATGGAAGGCCTGCTGTCAAACTACGATCCCGATGCAGTGCGCCTGATCGTCGCACGGAGTGCGGAGCTACAGGATCAAGGCAGGTTCTCGCTCTACCGCATCCTCGACGGGAACCGACTGATCCGGTTCGACGCCGAAGGCCGCGAACGAATCATGGAGGGCAAGGGTCTTCCCCGCGCCGAAGAAGACTCTCCCAGACAGGAGGGCGGCTTCGAACTCCTGCCTATCGAGTTTCACGATTCTCACCTCTGGGGCTACTGGTCCGTTCCCGCCCCGGAACTCGAAGCTGCGCGTCGCAGGTTGCCGGCTCTTACGACCGCCATACGGCACCTGGACCACCTGGAAGACGACCGCAGGCTTCGGGAAACCAACGAAGCCCTGTGGTCCATCTTCGGACTGGGTCACGTCCTGGGACAAGCCGAGGAACCGGCGGAGATGGCTTCCGCGATACACGAGGTCTGTCGGCGCGTCCTCGGCGCCCGGCTCACGGGCCTCGTGCTCCTGAGCCAGGGCGGGGGCAGGATCTACCGCTGCGAGGGCGAGGGAACGCCCGAGTCCTACGCCGGCAAGCCGGAAGCCTGGCTGAAAGCCTTCCCCCACGGAAAGGAACGTTGGGGACCGGCGGCGCCCGAGGCCGGATCGGCCGCTGAACTTCTGCACACGGAACCGGGCGCCGGCATGCTTCAGAGCATCGGCGACCAGGAAAGGCCGAGCGCCTACCTTCTCGTCCTCGGTGACGCACCGTTCAGCGAGAGAGAAAACGGCCTCTTCGCGCGCATCGGCGATTTTCTCTTCGCAGGCTTCGTGCGCTGGGAGCAACTGGAGGGTGTAAGGCGCAAGTCCCGCCAAGTATCCGAGCTTTTCGTCATGCTCGCGCAGGAAAAGGAACGCCTCGACTACGTCATGCGCAGCGTTCCGGTGGGGATCCTCCTGGCCGATGCCGAGGGCGGTATCGCCCTTTCCAACGAAACAGCGGCCAAGGCTCTCGGCCTGACTCACGTAGAACTCCGCGAGAACAGGATCTTTGCCGGCAGACAGGCGGGTCAGGCGCTCCTCGGGCTGATCCGAAAGGCCAAGGCGGAGGCACGCATGGTCTCGACGCCCTACCAAATGGAATCCCGATGGTTCCAGGTCCAGATCGTTCCCTGGCCTGGCGGCAGCCAGTTTCTCGTCGTAACCCAGGACATCGAGGAGTGGTTCAGTCTGAACCGTCTCAAGGAAGACCTCATATCCATCATCTCACACGAGGTAAAGAACCCCCTGACGGCGATCATCAACGCGGCGGAACTGATTTCGACGGGCCGCCCGGGGCCGCTGAACCCGGCCCAGGAGAGGATGGCTGCGCTCATCAGCGAGAACGGCAAGAGCATTCGGAGCATCCTCGACGACGTGGTGCGTCTCAGCAGAATCCACCACGGGGGCGGCGTCGAAGAGCATGTCCCCCTGGATGAGCTCCTGGATCGTATAAGGGCGTCCTCCTCGGACACGATCCAGGGCAAACTGGTGACCTGGCGCCAGGACTTCGCAAGTGCGAGCGTCACGGGCGATCCCCGAATGCTGGAAAACCTGTTCACGAACCTGATCGGGAACGCCATCAAATACGTGGGCATCGGCGGCTACGTAGGGGTAAGGCTGAAGGCCGAGGCGGGGAGGGTTGCCGTACGCGTCATGGACGACGGTCCCGGCATCCCCGAAGACGAGCGCCACAGTCTCTTCACGCCCTTCTTCCGGGCCAGCAACGTCAGGGAGCTGGTGACCGGAACGGGCCTGGGGCTGGTTATCGCCAAGAACATAGCCGAGCGAATGGGAGGGACACTCGAAGCCGTCTCACCGCTCGAGCGGGAGGACCTCGATTTTCTTCACTGTCCGAAAACGAGCCGTCCCGGGACCGCTTTTCAAGTCGTCCTTCCTGTGACAGAATAGGTTCAAATGCGCCAGAAACTGCTGATCGCGGATGACAACCGGGCTATCACCGAAGTCCTGAAAATGAATTTCGACCTCCTCGGCTATGATGTGCTGGTCGCCGTGGATGGAGAGGACGCCGAGCAGAAGTTCAGGAGCTTCAAGCCGGATCTCATGATCCTGGACGTCATGATGCCCAAGAAGAACGGGTACAAGGTATGCCGGGACTTGAAGAAGGAGCCGGCCCTATCCCGTATTCCGATCATCCTCCTGACGGCCAAGAACCTCAAGGAAGACGTCTACTGGGGCTACGACTGCGGAGCCGACGCATACATCACCAAGCCGTACGACCCCAGACAGCTCGAGCTGCTCGTGGACCAGCTCATCAAGGAGGCCGCGTCGGGCCGGAGGGCCACGGCGTGGACCGGCCTGCCGGACGCCTCCCGGGTCGTCGCCGAACACAAGGCCCGGCTCGAAGCCGGTGCCCCGTCCACCATGATCAGGGTCTATCTCTCCAAGGAACCCGCCGAGGCCTTCGAGCGAAAATACGGCGTGCCCCGGCTGAAGGACCTCATCCATCAGGCCGCGTGGAAGATCCACGAAACCCTTCCCGAAACCACATCGGCGGGGGTTCTGGGGCAGGATGAGAAAGACCGGTTCCTCGTCGTTCTCCACCCCGACGAGGTGGCCGCATTCGAGAAAATGGTCACGGACAGGGTCTCGAAGCTCATTCTCGGCGCCTATGACGATGCCGACCGCGAAAAGGGGCATCTGGCCCCCCAGGAGGCGGAGGGCGGGGAAGACAAAGCTCCGTTCATCACCTGTGCATTCGAGACAATCAGGCTCAAACCGGAATAGCAGCAGCGATCGGACGGCCCTTGCGGGTCGGCGCTTACTCCCCTACCGCTAGCGATCCCCTCTGAAATCGGTCACATCCACTCCGTGGGAAACGACTTCGACCAGGTGGCCGTCGCCGTCGAACAGGGGCCGGTTGATCCAGACGACCCAGACGGGCCTGCCGTCCCTGGCCCTGTTCCGGGTGATGTTCGACGTGAACTTGTTGCCCGCTCGGGCGACGTCCCTGAGGATGTCGCTCGGACCGGGTCCTCCGACGTCCCCTTCCGGCAGAATGGTGGCGGAGAGCTTCCGGCCCACGGTCTCGGCTCTGGCATAACCAAAGACCTCTTCGGCCTGGTCGTTCCAGAACCTGATCGTGAGGTCCGGTCCCCAGATGAGTAGAATGCAGTCGGCATTCTCCGCTCTGCTCCTGTAGCGCACGGGATCGGCCGTCCATGCCTCGGCCCTGATCGGATCGTCGGCGTCTTCCTTGAGTGCAAGACCCCACGCTTCGGACTTCGCCAGAGCGTCCTGGTTGCGCTGAAGCGCCTCGTATTGAGAGTACAGTTCCTCTTCGGTCGCGTGGAGTTCTTCGTTGGCCGCTTCCAGCTCCTCGATCGTGCGCTTTGCTTCATCGAACAGCGCCGCATTGACGATCACCATGGCCGCCTGGCGCGCGAATATCTCGATGAGTTCGTGCGTATCCCGTCCGAAATCATCGTGGCGCCCCCCGTAGAGAACCAGCACCCCCCTTACCGCGTCCTCGTAAGGAAGCGGCGTGGCGCAAATGATCCTGTACCCTCGGTCCGAGGCGGCAGCGCGCCACGGCTTGAACTCTGGATCCTCGACATGCATGGCCACGAGCTTTCGGGTTTTAATGGCCATTCCCGCCGGTCCTTGCGCGTAGGGAGACTCGTCCCACCGAACATTGACCACGTCCGTGTAGCCCTCGTCCCGCCCCGCCGAAGCAAGGACCTTGACCTCCGTGCTCTCCGGTACGATGAGCCCGATCCAGGCCATCCTGGCGTCGAAGGCGGTCACCGCCGCGTCGCAGATGGTTCTCGAAGCGCTTTCCATATCCAGAAGACCGCCCATCGCCTGCGCCGAAGCGACGAGGGCCATCAGTTCCCTGTTTCGTTTGCGCGTGGCCTGTTCAGCCATCTTCCGCCCGGTGATGTCGCGCGCTACGCCGAAGAAACCGACGATAGCGCCGTTTTCGTCCACGTCCGGCAACGCTCTGTCCTCTATCCACAGATATTGTCCGGAAACGCCGTGGCGAAAGCGATATTCGACTACCGAAGGCTCACCGCGGGAGAGTGCGCCCGTCATAGCACTCACGACCGTGTCCCTGTCTTCGGGGTGGAGGGCCTCAAACCACGAGGTACTGTTGTTCATGAACTGATCCGGCGGATACCCCAGGATCGTTTCGAGTTTCCCGGACGCAAAGGTCGGGCGGAGCACGGGTGGCGAACCCTCCAAGGCGTTGTAGTATATGATCTCGTCCACGTTGTCGACGAGCAGGCGCAGCCTTTTCTCGCTCTCGCGGACGGCCTCCTCGGCCTGCTTGCGCTCGGTTATGTCGAAGGCCGTTCCTATTCCCGCCGGACGCCCCCCGTAATCGATCACACCCCCCGTAAACTCGATCCAGCGACTCTCCCCGTCCTTCCGGATGATCTGGAACTCGTAGTGCCTGGGCACGCTCTCGCCGCGTTGCCGGGCGATGGCTCTCTCCCTGACGAGATCCCTGTTGCCGGGATGAATGACATCCCAGACGTTCATTTCCATCAATGCTTCCCTGGAGTAGCCGGTCATGATCTCGGCCGCCCTGTTGATGTAGCAGAAGGTGTTGTCCTGGTAGATGAGAATGGACGCCTCGGTCGTCTCCGCCAACGTCCGGAAGCGCCGTTCGCTTTCCTGGACCCGTTCCTCGGCCTGTCTTCTCTGGGTTATATCCCGCCCGACGCCCACGATCGCTGCGACCTCGCCCCCCTCGTCCAGAACGGCCTTGTCCGACCAGGAAAACCACCTCCACCCCGAGGCCGTCAGCGCCCGCTGCTCCACGCGGCAGGTGTGCGGCGGTCTGTAGAGAGCTTCCATGGCATGCGCCGTGGCCTCGCGGTCCTCTTCATGGACCAGCGGCATGAAGGCGTTGCCGAGTAGTTCTTCCTCCTTCTTTCCGAATGTCTTGCAGTAGGAAGGGCTGACGAAGAGAAAACGCCCTTCGGTGTCGACCTTGACGACGAGGTCGGTCTGGTTCTCGACCAGCAGGCGGTAGTTCTCACGGCTGGTTCGCAGGGCGCGCTCGGCCAGGATCCGTTCCGTAACGTCTTCGATAAAGAGCAGAAGCGCCGGGCCGTCTTCCAGCTGAATCCGTCCCCCGGAAACTCGGACCCAGATCTTGGGAGCCGCGGGCCGTTCCAGCATCATTTCGAGGCTGCTGTCGCCGCCCTCACCGTGTGCGATCCTCTCAAGAAAAACCGCCAGGTCGGACCCGCGCCGTGCGGGCACCAGGTCCACGACGGAACGTCCCTCAATCTCTTCGCCCCGGCCCACGCCAAAGAGCGCCCTGAAGGCGTCGTTTGTTATGAGGACGGTCCCTCCCCGAAGGACAACCACAGCCTGGGGAGCCTTTTCAACGAGGTCTCGGTAGCGCCGTTCCGATTCTTCCAGAAACTTCATGCGCACCCGGCGCCGGTGCGCTAGCCACGACAGGATCAGGATTGCGAGAAGAAAAACCGCCGCGCCCCCTCCCTGGACCGCGATCCTCCGCCAGTCGAACGGAATCGGGATCGAGAGCCAGGTGTGCCGGAGGTGGAGCAGCACCTTCCCATCCTTGAACTTCGCCAGGGCCACGTCGAAGGCGTCCCGCTCGTCTTCCATTCCTTTTCTGAAGGCGAACACAAGCCGGCTCTTGGTGAGAAAGAGGGGGCCGAAGAAGTTTTTCGCGATGACGAGACTCCCCGAGTACCGGCCGTTGATCAGATAGACGCTGTTGATGTAGTCGTTGATGACGGCGTCCACCTCGCGGGCAGCCAGGGCGGCGAGGCATTCCTCCGAGGTGCCGAATCGACGGACGCTTCCGACCCGGCCTTCCCCGAGGAGCGAGTCCGCCAGGGCGTCGGCAGTGCCTCCGGCCTTGACGCCGATCTTAAGATTTTTTAGGCCGGAGACCCTGCGTAGGTCGCGGTGCGGATCGCTCACCACGACGAGCCCGGTTTCCAGGTACGGCCCGGTGATCAGGTAGTCCGTACCCCTTTGGGAGGTCAGAGAGATGCCGCCAATGGCCAGGTCGGCCTCGGCGGCGTCCAGGCGGGAGAACATCTCGGGAAAGGACACCCATTCTATCTCGTAGGTCCATCCGTTGGCCGTACAGGCCAGGTTGAGGAGATCCACGTCCAGTCCCGCCGCCCGGCGGTCGCGTTGAAAGGCGAAGGGAACGTCCTCGGTCGCGACGACGCGCAAATGGACGGGAGACGCTCCCGGCGGCGGACTCGGCCTTGTGGAACCCGCTAGAACGAGCAGGCATGCCGCCAGGAGGAGGCGGCGCCACAGGGCCGCGCCCCGGTGAACCCCGGTCTTCTTGTCAGTCCCTTCTTCTCGTGATGCGTGCATCCGGTTTCGAAGCCGCCTTGTGTCCTGCTGGCTCTACCAGGACCGCCCTGCCGGCTCTTCTCCTCTCAGCGTCAATATCGCCGGGCTGATAGCCGTTCCGCCACCTCGAGAAACACTGTTCCTGCTTCAAACGACGACCGGCCCGACGCGCCTCAGCGCGCCAGGCAGACCCTGTTCTTGCCCTGTCTCTTGGCTATGTAAAGCGCATGGTCCGCCTTTTCCAGTATCTGCTGATGATCGCCCCCCTCCGAAGGAAAGGAGGCGAGCCCGACGGAGAGCGTCACGTGTATCAGACCTTCTATGCTCTCCACCTTCACGTCCATTTCAGAAACCGTGCTCCTTATTCTCTCCGCGATGACGTCGGCTTGGTCTTTGGGACAGCGGGGAAGGAGAACGGCGAATTCCTCTCCACCGTATCGCGCCGCTATATCCTCCTTGCGAATGCACGCGTTGAGCGTGTTTGCGACGGCTTTGAGCACTTCGTCACCCGCTAGATGGCCGAAGGTATCGTTGACTTCCTTGAAGTTGTCGAGGTCGATCATCAGGAGGGTGTAAGGCTGTCCCGACTCAACGTGCTCCCTGGCCTGCAGGGCAAGGCTCTCCTGGAAGTAGCCGTGGTTGAAGAGTCCCGTCAGCCCGTCCATGACCGCCTGGCGCCTCGTTCGGGCATGAATCCGCGCGCTCTCCAGGGCATTGACGGTCTGGTTGGCCAGGACTTCGAGAGCACGCAGGGTTTCCACCGTGGGCATCTTTCCTTCCCTGGGTTCATCCACGGATATGATGCCCAGGAGCCTGTCGTCCTTGTCCCGCAAGGGAATGAGAAGCGTATCCATGGGGTCCCATCCGTCGGGCTCCATACGGGATTCCGGATTGAGGGGGAGGATGTCGTAGGGCGTCGTCCTGGCTTCCTTGTGGCTGATGAAGTAGCAGTTGCCCATGCGGTACTTCTCCTGCAGCAACTCGAGGATATCCTTAGCGGGGGGCTTCACGGCCTTGATGGCCTCCCACCTCTCGTCCATGCCGGCCTGGGCGGTCCTTTCGAAACACCTGCCGTCCTGGTCGTAGATGCTGATGAGGACACATCCGAATCCCATGCCGGTGCGTATGCCCTGCGCGACCTTCTCCAGTATTGTGTGGACGTCCAGGTGGACCTTCAGGAGATTGCTGATCTGCAGAATCTGGGACAGGTAGTCGGTCTGGCGGACGAGCTTCCGGTTTGTGGCCAGCAGCTGCTTCTTGAGGATGTCGTCCTGCACGTGCCTCGCGATCTGGGCCAGGGAGAGATCGAGGAAGCTCGCGTCCCCGTCCGAGAACCCGCCGTTGTTGTTCCCCCGCTCCACGACCAGGACTGCGAAAGCAAGTTCGGTCGTGGCCATGGCGACCGTTATCTGGCTTGTGGCATCCCCCATGAGGATCGGCACGAATTGGCCGTTTCGCTTGAGGGCGGGCTTTCTCAGAGCGGGATCCACGAGCATGGCCATGAGGCTGTTCCTGGCCGCGTCGGTGTCGTCACCCCCTCCCGTGGAACTGATGAGGACGGGACCTGCGCCCCCCCCGGGAGGATGGACGAGCATCAGGTCCCGGTCCCAGTGCACAAAATCGCGCAGCCCTTCCATGAGCCGCCTCAGGAAAGGTTCGTCTTTCAGCGAGCCGGCACCGGCGAGTGAAAGCTGTTGAAGAAATTCCTGGCGCCCGGTCGCGCTGATGAGCGCCTTGTTCCTGTCTTCGAGCCGGGCATACAATCGCATAGCCCAGATGAGAACGAACAGGGTCAGGGCTCCCAGCAGCGTGTACAGGTAGCGCTGTTCCCAACTGGCACCCACGACCAGGGCGACGAACGGCGAAGACAACACCACCCACAGCATGTTGTTGAGGAACGGTTTCCACAGCAATGCGCCCAATCCGGCCCTCCTCACCGGGGGGCTCCCCAGAAGAAAACCCAACCAGTTCAGGACGGTCGTGACGGCCATGGCCAGAAGCAGCAGGAGGAAGGGCTCCAGGGCGTCGCCCGGGGGACGCGGGCTCAGGCTCAGGTAAAAATAGCACCCAAGGGAGATGGCCGTCGCCACCAGTACCGCGCCCCACAGGGTGAGAAGCTGGATGCCCTTGAGACCCTTGCGATAGACGCGGCTGGCGATCAGTCCTGCGCCGGCCAGCAAGCCGACCGTTAGGGGATTCTGCAGCATTACCACGGCGGGAAAAGCAATAACGTGGTCCAGATTGAGGTTCCCTATGCCCTTCAACCTGATGTCGTATTCATAGACGAAGAAGAAAAACAGCAGGATAACGGGTATGGACCAGGGGTTCGACGAAGTGATGCCCGTACGTGATGACAGCCACACCAAGCCTGATGCGCAGAGGGCGATCCAAAAAAGTTGGACCAAAGTAGTTCGCTTCATGTCTGGTTCCCGCGCCACAGAATAACACGACTCTGGCCCTTTCGGGCGGCCCCCGTCCGGTTTTCGGCCTGACGTTCCCGCAAGGCGACGCTTCGAACCGTACACCCGTTCTGGCCGGATGATCTCAAAGCCCGCTTCCGCACGGGACCGGTCGTCGAGACAGACCCTCCTTCCCGGGTCCTCGGCCTCTTCGCCGCACTCCTTTTGACGCGCGTTTTAGGGGAATTGGGAGGCTTTGCCGACTTTGGGGTTTTCGGCCTTCTTTGTGACGGAGAAACCGCGGACGAGTGCGCATACGCTATGGAAGGAAGGCCACTAGTGGGCGCGCGGCGATGCCGACATTGTGAACCATATTGTAACATTGCCGTTTGCGGCGGCGGATAACCTCTTTTGATGGGCTTTATGGGTCTGCGCATGCGTTATTTGCCCCAAGCTCCCGCGCCAATGGCTGCGCAGAGAGACGGTCAGGAAAGGTCAGGCATATATTTAGAATCCATGGAGAGAATGCCGCGGGACCTTCCTTGCCATGACCGCAAACCACCTTATGCGCCAACATTTGGAGTCCGCCTCGGCCGGTCTTTCGGCTGAGACGTTCAGGGGGGAGAAGCAATGACGATAGTTCTTTTCGCAGTCCTTTACCTGTCCCTGGCCGTTTTCGTGATCGCCTGCATCGCCAGGGCCGTCTATTACGCCAGACAGCCCATGCACCTGCGCTGGGAACTCTATCCCGTTCCCCACGAACCACCGGACAAGGTCAAGCACGGCGGCTCCTACTTCGAGGACCTGGACTGGTGGAAGAACGGCACAAACCACAAGAACATGGCGGGCGAACTCACCTTCATGATCCCTGAAATGCTTTTCCTCAAGGGGCTGTGGGAATTCAACAGGAAAATGTGGATCCGGTCCTTCCCCTTCCATTTCGGCCTCTACATGCTCATGGGGACAATAGGCCTGGTCTTCGTTTCGGCCTTGCTCGGGATCTTCGCCCCCGCTCTGATGGCCGGCGGCCTCGGCCTCGCCCTCCATTGGATCTATACAGTGACGGCATTCTGCGGGTTCGTCCTGGCCATAGCGGGCGCCGCGGCACTGCTCCTTCGCCGCCTCACAGACCCCCAGCTGAAGATCTACACGGTTCCGGGCGACGTCTTCAACCTCCTCTTTTTCATCGTCGCCCTGGCCCTGCTTCTGGCCGGCTACCTTCTGAGAGGACCTCAGGCCCCGGGAACCCTGGAGGTCGCCATGGCCGTACTCACATTCGACACCAGCGTCAAGATCCCGGCCTTGCTGGCGATGGGCATGATCCTTTCCGCCCTGCTCGTAGCCTACATCCCGCTGACGCACATGTCGCACTTCATCGGGAAGTACTTCACCTACCATTCGATACGCTGGAACGACGAAGTGAACCTGCGCGGGAGCCGGATTGAGAAAAAGCTGGCCGAATGCCTGATGTACAAACCGACGTGGTCCGCTTCTCACGTGAAGGCCGACGGCACCAGGACGTGGGCCGACGTGGCCACGACCAATCCGACCCAGGAGGGGGGACAGAAATGAAGAAGGACATCACACTCAAGGACATGTCCAAGAAAGACAGGGAGCCCCTCATTCACGTGGAAAACGAAGACCTCATGCCCCTGCCCGGCCCCTTGGACAGCCCCGAAAGGGAGCACAATTGGACGCCCCTCTCGGCCCAGGTCAAGGACAAGTCCGAATGTTTCCTCGACGACACCTGCGTGGTCAACGTGCCCCAACCCAAGAGCAAGGAGGAAGAGGACGAACTGGTAGGGAAATTCCTGTCCGGACTGGACAAGCTCTTCACCCGGGAGAACAACTGGACGTTCCTTCAGCCGCTCATCCTGACCATGGAGCACTGCGCCAAGTGCCAGACGTGCTCCTCCGCCTGCCACATCTTCGAGGCCAGCGGCGAGAACGAACTTTACCGGCCCACCTACCGCTCTGAGATCATGCGCAGGCTGTACTTCAAGCACGTCAAGCACGGCGGGCTGCTCTCGGCCTGGCAGCACGGCGAGGTGGAGCTGAACTGGCCGCTCGTCGCCCGCCTGATCGAGCTCTCCTACCGCTGCAACCTCTGCCGGCGCTGCGCCCAGACCTGCCCCATCGGCGCGGACAACGGCCTGGTGGCCCACGAACTTCGGAAACTCTTCAGCCAGGAAATGAACATCTACCCCAAGGAACTGCACGAAAACGGCTCGATGCTCCAGATGAAGGTGGGGTCGTCGACGGGCATGAGCGCCCTGGTGGTGAAGGACAACATCGAGTTCATCGACGAGGACATGTCCGAAAAGACCGGCCTCACGGTGGAGACACCGTGGGACGTGGAAGGGGCCGACGTGCTTCTCCTGCACAACGCCGGCGAGATCCTCGCCTGGCCGGAGAATCCCGGCGCCTTCGCCGTGATCCTGAACGCCGCGGGGATCAAGTGGACCCTGTCCTCCGAAATCGCGGGCTACGACTCCATCAACTACGGCCTGTTCTACGACGACACCCAGCTCGCACGGGTGGCGATACTCCACGCGCAGGCCGCGAAGAAATTGGGCGTCAAGAAGATCGTGATGGGCGAGTGCGGTCACGCCCACAAGTCCCTCTCCGTTATCGCCGACAGGGTTTTGACCGGCGAACTCAACATTCACCGGGAATCGTCCATGACCCTGCTCAGGGACATCGTGATGAACGACCGGATAAAGCTGGATCCCAGCCGCAACGATTTCCCCGTGACGCTTCACGACCCCTGCAACCTCGTCCGGCTCATGGGCGTGGTGGAGCCGCAGCGGGAGGTCATCCGCAAGATATGCCCGCAGTTCCGGGAGATGTGGCCGCACGGCGTAGACAACTACTGCTGCGGCGGCGGATCGGGCTTCGCCATTATGAGCGGGAACAATTTCCCCGATTGGCGATTTCACGTTTCGGGCCGCAAGAAGCTGCAGCAGGTCCTCAACGCCTTCTCCGACTGCATGGACCCTTCCATCAACAAATACATCTGCGCCCCCTGCAGCAACTGCAAGGGCCAGTTCCGGGACATGCTCGCCTACTACGATCTCTGGGAGAAGAACCACATACTCTACGGGGGGCTCGTGGAACTCATCGTCAACGCCATGGTCGACGTAAAGCCCGGGTTTATCGACTGGGAATGGCACTAGGCAAGAATCGGGATTTGGGATTTCGGATTTGTCGAGACGATCCACCTGTCGCCCATGTCCGTATCCAGCTGCAAGTCTCAAGTTTGATGGGGGATTCTCATGGGAAAGAAGATCCTGGTCGTGGACGACGAGCCCGATGTGGTGACGTATCTCTGCGCGGTCCTGAGGGACAACGGCTACGAGGCCATCGAGGCCTACGACGGCGAGGAGGCCCTCGCCAAGATCGCGAGCGACAAGCCGGACCTGGTGACGCTCGACGTCACCATGCCCGAGATGACGGGCGTAAAGGCCTATCGAACAATGAAGGAGGATGAAAAACTCCGGACGATTCCCGTTGTCATCGTCACCGGCGTCGCGCACGATTTCAAGCAATTCATCTCGAGCCGCACACAGGTTCCGCCTCCCGATGGCTATCTCGAAAAGCCCGTGACGCCGGAAGCCTTGCTGGCCGAGGTCGAACGGCTTCTGCAGTAAACGGAAGGCATCTTCCCCGGGGGCGCTTTGCATATCGGGGTCTTTGGATTAAAATATATGCGCTATGGGGAATGGAGGCATTGAAGAGACCGGCTCATGCCGGTCCATCGCGGCGGGCACGGCGCCCGCCGTTTTTTTTCGCCCCGGGCGGGATTCGCCTTCCGCCGCCCCGCCTGCCCTCCGCCCGGACCCAGGTGCATGCGCGGAGCGTCTGAAGCCCGTTCGGGAGCCCGGAATTCCGATCCTTGAAGCCGGTTTATATAGGTGGGTCCGGAACACCGGTTTCATCGGGGCAATCTTCGACCTGAGAAAGGGGCGCATCATGATCACAGTGGGAATGGATTATCGAGTCGTCGCAGGGAAGGAACACACCTTTGAGAACGCCTTCAAAGGCGTCCTCAAGGTCATGCAGGACATGCCGGGGCACGCCGGTTCGAAGCTCTACAGGGACGTGGAGGACGGCCGGTCCTATCTCATCGTCTCCGAGTGGAACGACCGGCAGGCCTTCGACGCGTTCGTCGGCTCCGAGAAGTTCAGGCAGGTGACGAACTGGGGCAAGGAACAGATCCTGTCCCAACGGCCCGTCCACACGGTGTACGAGAAATAGGCGACCAAGTGAACAGTGATCAAGTGATCCGGTCGGGGGAAGGCCTTCGAAGGAGCCAAAGCCCAGAGGCTAAGGCCTGAAGTAAAGAATTGGGACGGCACAGGCCGCCCTTCGAAGGCCCGTCTTCAGCCGCCTTGCTTCAACCTGCAACCTGGAACTTTCCAACCTTCAACCCGGCGTCCCCCGCCGTCCTTCCCTTCAGGCCTTCGGCCTTAGTCCTTAGCCCTTGGGGAAAACAATTCCCTGCTTCTTTTCCGTCTTTCAAATCCCAATTCCCAAATCCCACATCGTCCTTCTTACTCCGGCTTTGCGCGCTGGTACTGCTTCGGCCATGCGACATCGGCGCCGAGCGCGCGGGCCGCGTGCAGGGGCCAATACGGGTCCCGCAGCAGCTCGCGCGCCAGCAGGACGGCATCCGCCACGCCCGTGCGCACGATCTGCTCGGCCTGGGCCGGATCGGTGATCATCCCCACGGCGCCCGCCGGGATGCCGGCCTCGCGGCGCACGGCGCCGGCGAAGGGCGACTGGAAGCCCGGTCCCGCCGGAATTTTCGCATCGGGCACGAGACCACCGCTCGAACAGTCGACCAGGTCGATCCCCGCCGACTTGAGCTCCTTCGAAAGCTGGACCGACTGCGCCAGGTCCCAGCCGCCGTCCATCCAGTCCGTGGCGGAGATGCGCACGAACACGGGCAGGTCGTCCGGCCAGGCCTTCCGCACGGCTTCGGCCACCTGAAGAGGAAAGCGCATGCGATTCTCGAGCGATCCGCCGTAGTCGTCCGAGCGCCTGTTGCTCAGCGGCGACAGAAACTCGTGCAGCAGGTAGCCGTGGGCCATGTGGATCTCCACCACCTCGAAGCCCGAGGCCAGAGCCCTCCTGGCGGCACTCTCGAAGCAATCCACCAGGGACCGGAGCTCTTCTTCGGAGAGCTCGGACGGGATCGTGTCCTCCGGCGCGAAGGGCACGGGGCTCGGTGCGACCGTCTGCCAGCCGTCCCCGCCGGGAGCGATGGAACCGCTCCCTTCCCACGGCACCCGGCAGGAGGCCTTTCGGCCGGCATGGCCGATCTGGATGGCCGGCACGGCTCCCTGCTCTTTGATGAAAGCCGCGATGGGCTCGAAGGCCTTCGCCTGATCGTCGTTCCAGATCCCGGTATCGCCGGGACTGATGCGGCCTTCGGGGCTCACGGCCGTGGCCTCGGCCATGACCAGGCCCGCGCCGCCCACGGCCCGGCTCCCCAGGTGGACCAGGTGCCACGGGCCGGGCACGCCGTCCTTGGCGGAATACTGGCACATGGGCGACACGAATACGCGGTTCGGGATGGTCAGTTTTCTCAGCTTCAGGGGCGAAAAGAGCGTGCTCATATCCAATTCTCCTGCATTCGTCATAGATCCCGCCTTCGGTTCGGCGGACACAATCTTATCTTAACGGATACGGGGAGGGGTTTTATTCATGGTTATTTTGGAATTGGGAATTGGGATTTGGGATTGCGGATTTCGAGACGGCGGGGGACGAGCCTTCGAAGAAAAAAAATCTCACCGCAGAGACGCGGAGGACGCAGAGAAAAGACGGAGAAACATTGATTTCTAATTTCGGCAGGCGGGAGACCTTTGCAGGACGCAGAGAAGGAATGAAGACTCTGTACAAGGTGGGCGATGGGCAGCGGACCCCCGAAGGCAGGCAAGCGTCCTACTCACCTACTCTCTTACTCACGGAATCACTGCGCCGCAAGGCGCACTATTCACTCGGTCACTTGATCACTATTTACTGAATCACCGCGCCGAAGGCGCGCTCCATCACTCGAGGCCCAGGACCTTGAGTTTGCGCCAGAGGGTGGACCGGTGCATGCCCAGCTCCCTGGCGGCGCGCGACCGGTTGCCGCCGTTGCGGCGGAGGGATTCCACGATCATGCTCCGCTCGCTGTTTTCGGGCAGGGCCGCCCGCCCGGCCATGGAGCCTCCCGATACGACGTCGGCCGGGAGGTGTTCGAGCCGGATCTCCTCGTCCTGGCTCATGACGAAGGCGTGCTCGATGATGTTCTCCAGCTCGCGCACGTTGCCGGGGAAGGGGTAGTTCCTCAAGAGCGCAAGCACCTCGGGCGAGACCCGGTGGATGGGCTTGCGGAACTTGTGCCCCAGTTTCTGCAGGAAAAAGTCGAGCAAGAACGGAAGGTCCTCCAGCCGCTCCCTGAGGGGAGGCAGGTCGATCGTCACCACGTTGATTCGGTAGAGCAGGTCCTCCCGGAACCTCTTTTCTCCGATGGCCGCCTTCAGGTCGGCGTTGGTGGCGGCGATAATGCGTGCGTCCGTGTGAAGGGGTTTGACCGCGCCGAGGGGCTGGTATTCTCCGTCGTTGAGCACGCGCAGGAGCTTGACCTGGAGTGAGGCGTCCATCTCGCCGATCTCATCGAGAAGAAGGGTGCCTCCGTTAGCGAGGTAAAAACGGCCGGGCTTGTCCCTCTTGGCGTCGGTGAAAGCACCCTTCACGTAGCCGAACAGTTCCGATTCCAGGAGCGTGGCGGGCAGGGCTGAACAGTTGATCTTGACGTAGGGCCCGTACCGCCTCGGACTCATGTTGTGGATCATGTGCGCGAACAGCTCCTTGCCGGACCCGCTGGGGCCCTGGATGAGCACGTTGCACTCCGATTCGGCGATGCTCGGCAGCGTGTTCATGATGCGGCGCATTTCGGGGCTGACGCTCACGATGCCTTCCAACGACTTGGCCTCATGCAGGGCGCGGCGGAGGTGCTCCTCGTCCGTCAGGTCCCTGAAGAACTCCACGGCACCGATGACGCGTCTGGAGTCGTCGCGGAGGATCGTGGTCGTTACCGATATGGGGACCTCTCTCCCCTGCTGCGTGATGATCGTCACGCGCGCGTTTTCCACCGCGTCCTGGTGGTTCAGCGTGTCCCTGAGCGCGCACCGCTTGTGGCAGACCTCGGTCCGGAAGATCTCGAAGCAGTGCTTGCCGACGGCCTCGCGGGCGGAGAAACCCGTAATTCTCTCGGCGGCGCTGTTGAACGAAGTTATGATGCATTCCCCGTCCACGGTGAAGACGCCGTCGCTGATGCTGTCGAATATGATCTGCGCAAGCTTCTCGTCCACCCTGTGCCTCTCCCCTTGTTCGTACAGCCCCGGCACAGAAGCGTTCGAGAGCCCATCGCAGGGTTCCCCGGATTGCGTGCAAAGACTATTCACCTCTGTGCTCATCGACAATCTAGGCCCTCGTTGGCCGGATGCGCCACAATCGAGTCGCCGCGGCCTGCCGGTTTGAGGATCGAATCCAGCCGTGACCACCCGGTGCCCTCAAGCTGCAGGTGTTCGACGACCAACTCGGCCGGGGCGTTCAGGTAGACCTCGTCGGAACGCGCCGGGCCAACCAGCACGGCGGGACAAACGAGCGCTCCGGCGAACGCCGTCAGCGGCCTGCCCGCGAACTCGGCATCGCGCTCCGGGTAGGGCAGGAACAGGACCTGGAACTCGCGCTTGCAGATGCAGCGGTGCAGCTCCGTCCAACCGTTGTCCTCGCACAGGCGGAAGCCGGCGTTCAGGTAGTCGCCCAGCTTGTCGTCGTAATAGAGCCGGAGTTCCTTTTCGCGTCCGATGACCAGGCGGTTTCTTTCTTCAGGTGACATAGTGGCCATCGAGGACACAGCCTTCTCATAGGGATCCTGCACAAAGTGGAAAATGTTCAGTTTCAGGTTCCTGCTCTGCGCCAGCGCAAGGGCGCGCCCGAAGGCCCAGTCCCCCTGTTCGGAATAGTGGGCGCAGAAACCCACGGCTTTGATGGTCGTTATAGTCATGGTACCTCCTCCGGATCCCGCTCATGGCCGGGCCCGTTCAACGAATTGAAAACATCGCCCTCTAAGTCCGCTCTCTGCTGTGCATGCGTTTCCCGCAGGCGGGAGGGCGACAGGCTCTCCTGCAGGTAGTACTCGGAATAGAGCGCTCCGATGGGGTTGTTGGCGAGGCTCTTGTCCTTGACGAACAGGGTGGTCACGGGTACGGCGCTCGCCTGCGAAAAGACGGTGTCGGTCCCGACGCATAGACCGACGACCACGTTGATGTCCGTGCCGGTACGGTTCAGCATGCTCGCCTGCCCGATGGGGTTGCAGGCAATCTGGTCCGGCACGTCGCCGACCGGGGTAGGGTCCAGGGGAAGACCGCCCACCTTGCAGCACACGGGAACGACGTCGAAGAAACGTCTGAGGACGCCCGCCAGGATCCGGGCCGGTTCCTGGAGATCCACGCAGTAGGCCAGACCGACCTTCTCATATCCCATCTCCAGGCAGAAATAGACGAGTTCGGCCAGCCTGCATAGACGGCGTTCCCTTTCCAGGCTCACGTCCGCCGCCGCATCGAGAATCCTCCGGGGTTCCCCCGTTGCCGGTTCCCAATCCGGGATCGTCTCCGCCAGGCAGTTTTCGCCGGACAGACAGACCCGGTCGGCGCACCGGATGCAGTCGATGGCCATTCCGGCTCCGCTCGCGGTGGCTCGCCTCGTAATGGACGGGGATCTGCGGGCCAACCGGCGGTTGGCGCTCAGGCCGTACCCGGGCCGAAGGACGCCCTTTTCAATGGCGGGGAACAATTCCTTGACGGAACACGCCACGTTGTCGACGACGTCCACCTCTTCACCGCTCAGCGCCTCCCGCACGTCCCCGCTCAGACCTCCGCACACCAGGGTGTCGATCCGGTGGCGTTTGAGCAGGCCCATGAGGTCCATAAGAGTACCGACCGGAACGTGCAGACGGGCCTTTGCGGTCACCCTCCCGCCCGCGACCGAAACGACGAGAAGGGAGTCGGCCGCGGTACAGCGCGGCGCCACCCTGTCGCCCAACAGTGGAATCCCGCATCGCATGGTGGTCCTCCTGTCACTGACTACAGCAAGGGTCGTGCCGCCGGGGTTCTCTCACCGCCTTAACGCAGGGCCGCGTCGTGCGCTCCCGTCCCTCAACCCCCGTCCGAAAAGCCTCCCGGCGGGATGGCGGGGACGTGGTACTCCGGTTCCACGGACAAAAGCGGGCGGTGAACGGGCGTCTTCGGCGGCTCCGGTCGCCGGATCGGCGGCCTGCCGGTGTCGCAGCCAACGTTGAATGCAACCATTTGTTGCAACGCTTGCGACACTCCCACGGGGGTTCGACATCGATCACGGAGCCTTGCGCCGGGCAGGTCTCTTCGACGGCAAAAGGCGGGAAGGTCCCGGCATTCCACAGCCGAACAGCGCTTTACTTGCCCTCACCGCTCCCGGGAGGTGCGCCGCGGCTCCGGACGGGTACGGCTCTTGCAACGGATGCTTCGGGGAGCGCGACGTCTCCCGGCGGAGGAACCCTTATGGCGATCAATCTCGAAATCCGACCCAACAGTAAGTCGGAGAAACAGCCTTCGTACATGTTTCACGTGGACCGCCCGGTGCCCGAAGACAGGAAGGAGAGGTTCCTGGAAGCCTTCGCGGCCATCCTCCAGTTCACCGACTACCAGCCCCTGCTCGAGAGTTACGCGGCGTCCAGCACGAAGTGCAGCCGGTGCGTCGTAACGTGTCCCGTCTACCAGGTCAGCCGGGACCGCAGGGATATTCCCTGCTACCGCAGCAACCTTCTCCTCGACGTGTACCGGCGGTACTTCACCGTTCAGAGCTGGATCACGTCGCGGTTCAGCCGGTCCTTTGAACTCACCAACGACATAGTGGACGAGATGGCCGAGGTGTTCTGGCGCTGCACCGCCTGCCGACGCTGCACGCTGGAGTGTCCGATGGGCCTGGACCACGGGCTCATCGCCCGGTTGGGCCGCTACGCCCTGTCCCTCGCCGGCATCGCCCCGAAGGCCCTCCAGGTCAGCGTGCGCGAACAGCTCGAGGGCCAGACCCACAACACCTCCAAGCTCCCCGAGACGGCCCTGAAGGACACCCTCGGCTTCCTGGCCGAAGAGCTGGAGGACCTGCTCGGCATTCAGGTGGAATTTCCGGTGGACGAAAAGGACCGGGAGTACGTCTTTTTCTGCGCGGTCAGCGACTACATCATGGAACCGGACACGCTCATGGGCAATGCCGCGGTTCTTTATGCCGCCGGGGACTGGGACCGGTGGACCATCGGCAGCCGCAACTACGACGGCATCAACTACGGTCTCTTCTACAGCGACTGGCACCTGGAAAGCATCATTCGCCAGCTCGTTTCCGAAGTCACCCGCCTGCGCGGCGCGAAGATCCTCGTGGGCGAATGCGGCCACGCGTCGCGGTCCGCCAAGGAATTCGTGCCCGTCTTCGCAGGACCGGAGACCTACCCGGTCGTGAACTTTATGGAGTACACCCTGCGGCTTATCGAAGAGGGGAAGATCCGGCTCGACCCGGAGGTCGTCACCGAACGCGTGACCTACCACGATCCCTGCAACATTTCGCGCTCGGGCTGGCTCGTCGAACAGCCGAGGACGCTCCTGAAATCTTTCGTGAGGAACTTCGTCGAGATGGAACCCCACGGCAGGATGAACTACTGCTGCGGCGGAGGCGGGGGCCTCGTCTCCATCGACGAGATGCACGAGTACCGGATGAGCGTCTCCGGGAAGGTGAAAGCGGAGCAGATCCGGGCCACGGGTGCCGACATCGTCATCTCCCCGTGCGCCAACTGCAAGAAACAGCTCAAGGAACTCATGCAATACCACGAAATCCCCTGCCGGGTCATGGGTATGCACGACCTCATCCTCCAGGCCATCGAGGTTCCCGGAGCGCTGTCCGCAAAGGAGCGCAGGGAGCGGGGCATGGGGCCGCTTGCCCAGTGACCCCGGCAGAGCCGCGTCTTCCGGCCCGGCCGGAGGGTGCGCTACGTACCAGGGAGCGACGAGAAATGGACAACTTGCTCGCGTTCGCAAGAGGGCCTCTCTTTGCCCTGACCTTTCTCTTCATGCTGCTGGGACTCGCGCGGCACGTCCTGCTGCAAGTCCGCATGCTGATCACGAAGGGCAGGACGCTGAAGCGGGTCCGCTGGCGCACGGTCTTCTCGGACAGCCTGAGCTGGGCCTTGCCGTACGACCACCTCGTGCGGGGAACGCTCGTGCTGACGGCGGTCTCCATCGTGTTCCACGTGGGCGTGATCGTCGTTCCCCTGTTCCTCGGCAGCCATATCCTTTTGTGGGAGAGTCTGCTCGGTATCAACCTGCCCGCCATCAGCGACGGCCTCGCGGATGTGCTCACGGTCACGACGATGGTCTGCGTGCTCGTTCTGCTCTCTTACAGGATAGCGATTCCCCGGTCCCGCGAGATGAGCCGGCCGATCGACTACGCGTTGCTGGTGATGGTCTTCATCCCTTTCGCTACGGGCTTCCTGGCTTCGCACCCCGCCTGGAGCCCTCTCCCCTGGAACACCATGCTGCTCATTCACATCCTCAGCGCTGAGGCCCTGTTCGTTTCCGTCCCCTTCAGCAAACTGGCGCACATGGTGCTCTTTCCCTTCGACCGCCTCTCCCAGGTGCACTGGCAGCTCAGGCCCGGCGCCGGGGAAAGGATCGCGGCCGCCCTGTACGGCGATGAGGCTCGGGTCTGATGGTTGGAATCCTGATCGACGTGACCAAGTGTACGGGATGCGAAAAGTGCGTAGAGGCCTGCGTCGAGGCGAACCACATCGATCCCGTGGCGGCCGCCGGGGACAGGGCGACGTCGAAGGACGGCCTGTCGGCGAACCTCCTGTGCGCCCTCGAATCGGTGCACGGACGCTACGTCCGTAAGGCCTGCATGCACTGCAACGAGCCGAGCTGCGCCGCGGCGTGCCCGGTGGGCGCCCTGGTCAAGACCAGGCTGGGGCCCGTCGAATACGACAGGTCCAAGTGCATCGGGTGCCGCTACTGCATGCTCGCCTGTCCCTACGAAATCCCGCGCTACGAATGGGACCGGACCATGCCATACGTCAGGAAGTGCACCCTGTGTTTCGACCGTTTGAAGGAAGGCAAGCGCCCGGCGTGCGTCGACGCCTGCCCCCACGAGGTCCTCACCTTCGGCGACAGGGCTTCGCTCCTCAGAAAGGCCCACGCGCTGATCCGGGACAACCCGCGGTACCTGCCCCGGGTCTGGGGCGAGTCGTCCTGGGGCGGGGCCTCCGTGCTCTACGTGTCCGACGTGGACCTGACGGCCGCGGGCTGGCCCCCCGAGTCACGTGCGGCCATCCCGTCCATCACCGACCCCATCATCCGAAAGACCCCCGTCATAGGACTCACCGTGGGGTTCGGTCTCTGGGCCGCGATGGCCGTTATCCGGCGGCGCCGGAAGCTGATGGGCGGAGGCAACGAGAGCGAAACGAATGAACACGGGGAGGATGAAGGTGGCTGACCGGACGAGCAAAATCAAGGACATCCTGTGGGTGCTGGCGCTGTTCGGCGCCCTGGCCATCGCGTTCAGGCTGTGGTTCGGTTTGGGCGCGACCACGAACCTCACCGACCAGGTCCCGTGGGGACTGTGGAAGATCCTGAACATGGTCGCCGGCGTGGCCCTGTCGACGGGCGGCTTCATGGTCGGGTTCCTGGTCTACGTGCTGAAGATCGAACGGCTGCGCCCCCTGGTCAGGCCCGCCATTCTGATCGCCTTTCTGGGCTACGGCTCGTCGGGCTTCGCCCTGCTGATGGACATCGGCCTGCCCCAGCGTTTCTGGCATCCGATCGTCATGTGGAACGAGCACTCCTTCCTGTTCGAGGTCACCTGGTGCGTGATGCTTTACTTCACCGTTACCATCATCGAGTTGAGCCCCACCATCCTGGAGCGTCTCCGCATCTCCGGGCTGGCGCAATTCCTTCACCGCATCGCACCCGGCGTGGTGATCGTCGGCATCTCTCTCTCCTGTCTCCACCACTCCTCGCTGGGCTCCCTGTTCCTCGTCACGCCACAACGGCTGTCCCCGCTGTGGTACACGGCCCTGCTACCCGTTCACTTCATCGTCTCCGCCATGGGCGCGGGACTCATGGTGGTTGTCCTCGTGAAGATCGTGTACGCCCGCCTGTACGATCCGGCGAGCGTTTTCGGCGCGGGTGCTCGCTCCACTCGCCCCTTCCTTCGAACGATTCCGGAAGAGACGGAGCGCCCCGCAGAAGGCCGTGACATGCCCATGCTCCGCCGGCTCGCCGTAATCGCCACAGGCTTCCTCTGCGCCGCCTTCCTTTTGAAGGTCTTCGACCTCTTCAGGACGGGCGCGTACGAGTACCTCCTTCACCCGACGTGGGAGAGCTGGCTGTACGTGGGCGAGGTCCTCACCTTCTGCGTAATCCCGATTCTCCTTGTGGCGCACCCGGCGACGCGGAGGTCTCCGGCCGGTCTGGGTTTAGCCGCCTTTTCCACGGCCGTGGGGCTCGTGTGGAACCGGTTGAACGTGGGCATTTTCGGGTATTTCACGAGCGCGGGACACCTTTACTTTCCGTCCGCCGGCGAGTGGGCGCTCAGCCTGGGCGTGGTCGCCGCGGCCGGCCTGGTCTTCCTGTTCCTGTGCGAAAACACGTCCGTATTCGACAGCCGCTGGGAGGACCGGCTGGTGGTTCAAAGGCGGTTCAACCCCTCCTTCGACAAGTTCTCGGGGGTCTGGTACCGGGCCATTCGCAGCGGGATGCCGCGCGTGACGCTGCTGGCCGTCTTCGTCATCCCCATAGCCTGGCTGGCCCTCTATCCGCCCTTTTACGGATCGGGGAAGACGCGTCCCATCCCCGTCATTCCCCCGCGCGCCCGGGACGTTCAGCGCACCGTGCTGACCATCGTCGGAAACGGAGTGATGCCGGTCGTCTTCAAACACAAAGAGCTTCAAGAGCGGCTTGGAGGGAAGAAGTCGTGCGGCATCTGCCACCATCTCTCGCTTCCCCACGATCATTCCACGGCCTGCTACCGCTGCCACAGGAGCATGGAACGCCCGACCGTCATCTTCGACCACGCGGAGCACGTCATCGCTGTGGCGAAGGACAAGAAGTTGACGGGGGCCATCCCGGCCAACCGCTCCTGCCCCGTCTGCCACACCCCGGGAAAGCCCGAAAGCCTGAAGACGGCCAAGCCGTGCCTGGACTGCCACGAGAAGGACATGTCTCCCAGCCGCAAACCAAAAGGACCGTGGGCGATGATCACGGCGTGCGGATATCGCAAGGCCCTCCACGACACCTGCATCGGGTGCCACAAGAAAGAAGCCGAGCGCCTGAACAAACCCGCGATGACCGAGTGCCGGACCTGCCATCCCGGCGGCGGACCGAAGCGGGTCGAAAATGTCGAGCCTCCCCTTCAAGCCAGAAAATGAGATTTGGGAATTGGGATTTGGGATTGCGGATTTGGAAACCACGGGGGACGAGCCTTCGAAGCAAAGAATCTCACCGCAGAGGCGCAGCGGTCGCAGAGAAAAGATGGAGAAAAGCTGATTTCACGCTACGGCAGACGGTAGACCTTCGCAGCGACGCAGAGGAAAGACGGAGATTCTGCACGAAGAAGGCGGTGGACGGAATGACTTCGTCATTCCCGAGAGGGAGAGAATCCAGGCCCCCGAAGGCAGTCATTCGTCCTAATCCCCTACTCACGGAATCCCCTAATGACGGCCTCTTCGAAGGGCTGCTCTCACAGAAAGCCGTGCTGCCGCATCCAGTCGTCGTCGAAGATGGTGCTGAGGTAGCGCGAGGCGCCGTCGGGGAATATGGTGACGATCCGGGCCGGGCGGTCCAGTTCGCGCGCCAGCTTCCTGACGGCCCAGACGGCGGCACCGCTGGAACCGCCACCCATGATGCCTTCGCGGCGGACCAGTTCGCGGGTCGTGAGGAAGGCGTCCCGGTCGCTCACTCGGATCATGTCGTCGATCACCGAGAAGTCGGCCGTGCCGATGAGGAACTCGTCCCCCAGCCCCTCCAGCAGGTAGGGTCCGGGTTCGACGCGCTTCCCCGTCTTGAAGTAGTCGTAGAAGATCGAGCCTTCCGGGTCCACGGCGACGACCTTGATGGCGGGGTCCTTTTCCTTGAGGAACTTCGCCGTGCCGCCGATGGTGCCGCCCGTGCCCATACCGGCCACCAGGTAGTCGATCCGGCCCTCCATCTGCTCCCAGATCTCGGGTCCGGTGGTGGCGTAGTGCGTCTCGTTGTTCTCCCGGTTGTTGTGCTGGTCGGGGAAGAAGCAGCCCGGCGTTTCGGCTGCGATCCGCGGCGTGATCCGGTTGTAGGAGTCGGGCGACTCGGGGGGCAGGGAGCTGTCGACCTTGAGCACCTCGACGCCCAGGGCTTTGAGCTGGCGGTCCTTCTCGGGGCTGATGCGGTCCCTGACCACGACCTTCAGCCGGTAGCCCTTCTGGATGGCCACCATGGCCAGGCCAAGGGCCGTGTTGCCCGAGGAGTTCTCGATGATGAGCGCTCCGTCTTCGATCCGCCCTTCGCGCTCGGCCTTTTCGATCATGTACCGGGCGATGCGGTCCTTGACGCTGCCCATGGGGTTGAGGAACTCGAGCTTGGCCCAGACCTCCGCGGGGAGGTCGCCCATGATCCGGTTGAGCCTGACGATCGGCGTCCAGCCGATGACGTCCAGGACGTTTTCGAAGCGGCGAAGGTCCTTCATGATCTCTCCCGAACGGTCTCCGCCCGCATTGCGGCGGGACATCCACGGTCCCGCGCCGAGCGGGGCGGCTTTGTATTGTACCGTATACGGACGGGATGGGGAGCCGGGCGCAGGCGGTGTCCGGACGGGTGGACGATCTGGCGCGGTGCACCCCCGCTCAGGCCCCCGGTTTCTTGCTGGCGGACAGGACGACGAAGGAGCCCTTGCCGCACCCCGGCAGCGGCCGGTCCGCCGCCCGCATCGCCTCGAGTGGGCCGAAGAGCGTCTGGGCGATCCGGGGCGTCCAGAACCCGCCCCGCACGAGGGCGTCAGACACTTCGGGAACGGTCCGGAAGACGGCGTCCCGGTAGAAGCGGCTTTCCTTGCGCCGGTCCCGGTAGAGGCGCCCCAGCGGGCTGTCTCCGTCGACAAAACCCAGGATCAGCCTGCCCGCGTCCTTCAGGACGCGGCGGCTCTCGGCCAGGACGGCGTCCAGATCCTGGACGAAGCAGACCACGGTCACCATGAGGACGGCGTCGAATCGGCCGCTTTCGAAGGGCAGGGCCTCGGCCGTGCCCTCCAGCGCCTCGATCCCCCGGCCCCGGGCACGGGCCCTCATGGCGGGCGAAGGGTCTACGCCCAGCGGGATGCCGAGGGCCCGGGCGAAGCGTCCCGTGCCCACGCCCACCTCCAGGAGGTCTCCCCTGACGGGCATGAAGCCGCGGATGGCCTCGGCTTCGGACAGGAAGGCCCACGTGTGGGCGTCGAACCACGCGTCGTAGGCCTCCGGGTACCGTTCGAAGGGTCCGATTGCGGCAGTGGGGGTTGCGTTCATCCTGCCTCCTTCCCTGCCCATGACCAGGGAGCGGCCCGGGCCTACAGGGAGGCGCCGGCCTCGTAGCCGTCGCGGACGGCCGTCGTCACGTTGCGGGGCGCCGCGGCGTCGCCGACCACCAGGCACTGCGGAACGAGCGCCCGCACCGCATCCGGCACCGGCTTCGGGCGCATTCCTGCGGCCAGGAGAACGGACTCCACCGGCGACAGTGCCTTTTCCCCCTCCGGCGTCCGGAGCGTGACCGACCGGTCGTCGATTCGGACCACCGTCGTGTCCGTCATGAGGTGCACGGCCGGGAGCGCCCTGAGGCGCTTCAGGAGGAGCGTCCGGTTCAGGGGGTCCATGTCGGCGGACAGTTCGGACAGCATTTCCACGACCACGACCTCCCGGCCCTCCAGCGCGAGCTTTTCCGCGGCCTCCAGGCCCACCATGCCCCCGCCGACGATGAGCACACGCTCGCCCGGCAGCGGCCTTCCCTCCAGGTAGAATTCCTGCGACGTCAGAACGGGGAGGGCGTCCATCCCGGCGATGGCCGGCCGGACCGCTTCGCCGCCCGCCGCCCAGACCAGTACCTCGGGCTTGACCTTCTTCACGAACGCCTCGTCGACGGCCTGCCCGAAGATGACGGGGATTTCGGCCCGTTGGGCGGCACGGATGAGCCCCCGGAGCGGCCGGTCCATCGTTTCCTTGCCCGGGGACATGGGCGCGGCGCGGAAGGTGCCCCCTGGTTCCGGCCCCGCCTCTGCCACGATTACACCGTGGCCCTGTTCCCACAGCGCGATGGCGGCCGACAGCCCCGCGGGGCCCGCGCCGGCCACCAGCACCCGGCGCCGCTTGCCGGGCGGCGAAAGGGGCGCCCGCCCCACGGTCGG
>CAZDOY010000023.1:6721-48298 GCA_964507185.1 uncultured Thermoanaerobaculia bacterium | reverse complement strand
AGGTCACGCAGGCCGTCATCACCGTGCCGGCCTACTTCAACGACAGCCAGCGCCAAGCCACCAAGGACGCCGGGCGAATCGCGGGCCTCGAGGTATTGAGGATCATCAACGAACCGACGGCCGCCGCGCTCGCCTACGGCCTCGACAAGAAGAAGGAAGAGACCATCGCCGTTTACGACTTCGGCGGCGGCACCTTCGATATCTCCGTACTCGAAGTGGGCGAAGGCGTCATCGAGGTGAAGTCCACCAACGGCGACACTCACCTGGGCGGCGACGACATCGACAAGCTGATCATCGACTGGGTGGTGGACTCCTTCAAGAAGGACAACGGGATCGACCTCGCAAAGGACCCCATGGCCCTGCAGCGCCTCAAGGAGGCGTGCGAACGCGCCAAGATAGAGCTCTCCCAGACCCTGGAGACGGAGATCAACCTGCCCTTCATCACGGCCGACGCTTCGGGACCCAAGCATCTCCAGATGAAGCTCACGCGGGCTCAGATGGAAAACCTGGCCTCGCAGATCTTTCAGCGCACGGTGGAGCCCTGCAAGGCTGCCCTCAACGACGCCAAGGTTGGTCCCCAGCAGATCAACGAGGCGGTTCTGGTGGGCGGTTCCACCCGCATCCCCAAGGTCGTCCAACTCGTCCAGGATTTCTTCGGGAAGGAGCCCCACAAGGGCGTGAATCCCGACGAGGTCGTGGCCATCGGTGCGGCCATCCAGGCGGGTGTGCTAGGCGGGGACGTGAAGGACATCCTCCTGCTGGACGTCACCCCGCTGACCCTCGGCGTGGAGACGCTCGGCGGTGTGGCCACGGGCCTCATCCAGCGCAACACGACGATTCCCGCCCGGCGCAAGGAGACCTTCACGACGGCGGCCGACAACCAGACCGAGGTGGAGATCGTGATCTTCCAGGGCGAAAGGCCCATGGCCCGCGACAACAAGGTCCTGGGCAACTTCAAACTGGTCGGTATTCCGCCTGCTCCCAGAAGCATACCGAAGATCGAGGTCACGTTCGACATCGACGCCAACGGCATTCTGAATGTGTCAGCCAAGGACACCGCCACCAGCAAGGAGCAGAGCATCACCATCACGGCCTCTTCGGGACTTACGAAGGACGAGATCGACCAGATGGTCAAGGACGCAGAGCAACACAAACAGGAAGACCAGCACCGCAAGGAGGAGATCGAAGCCAAGAACCAGGCCGACCAGCTCGTCTACAGCACGGAAAAACTGCTCGCAGAAAACGCGGGCAAGCTGTCGGCGGACGACGATAAGTCGGTTCGAGAGGCTCTCGAAACCCTTAAAAAGGCGAAGGATTCGGACAACCTGGACGCCATCAGGAAGGCCATCGACGGCCTCAACTCGGCAACGCACAAAATGGCAGAAACGCTCTACTCCCAGGCCCGAACCCAGGACCCGGGGAGCGGAGAACAGCCCGGTGATGCCCCCACAGGGCAGCCCGGCGCAGACACCGGAAGCGGGACCGGCGACGACAAGAAAGACGGCGACGTGATCGACGCCGAGTTCGAAGATGTGAAATAATTGCCAACAGGCGGGTGCCCGTGCGATTTGCTCCGCGCGGGCACCGCCCTTTTCTCACTCGAACGTTCATGCGCCCGGGAAAGATGCAACCCCGGGCCCGTCGTTGGAAGGGAGGTCAAATGCCGACGAAGGGTGATTCACTGAGAGAACTCATGCTTCTCCAGCGGCGATTGAACCGTCTGTTCGACGACATGCTCGAGCCCGACAAAGCCCCCGGCACTCTGCCCGAGTTTTCCTGGACGCCGTCCGCGGACGTTTACGAAGACAGCGCAAACTACTTTGTCGAAGTGGAACTGCCAGGAGTCGACATCGATGACGTGGAGGTCACGGCGGAAGGGAACGTCGTGCGCATCTCCGGTGAAAGGAAGGCCGCCGGTGAACCTTCCCGACAGACGGTGCAGAGAATGGAGCGGTACTTCGGCCCCTTTCTCAGAGAGTTCTCCTTTCCGGACGTCATAGACAGCGGAAGGGTCGCAGCCAGTTTGAACGATGGCATTCTGCTGCTGAAGATTCCGCGAAAGGACTGCCGGCGTTCCATCGAGGTCAAGTAGGCGGAAACTTTTTCAAGGCGGTCCATGCCCGGACAAGATCTTTATGCGATTCTAGACCTTCCCCATGGCGCCTCCATCAGCGAGGTGAAGAAGGCGTACAAACGCCTTGCGCGGAAATATCATCCAGACCTGAACCCAGGCGACAACGGGGCCGAAAACCGCTTCAAGGAAATCTCTGAAGCGTACGCCACCCTATCCGATCCCGAAAAGAAGGAACAGTACGACACATACGGTCGCGTCGGGAACGACGGGCAGCAGGCCGGTTCGGGCGTCGATTTCACCGGATTCGATTTCAATGCGGGTCCCTCCGCGGGCTTCGAAGACCTCTTCGAGACTTTCATGCACACGGCACAGAGTCGTGGGCGCTCAGGCCCCGTTAAGGGTGACGATCTGATTTTCCCTCTCTCTCTGAGTCTCAAGGAGGCTTACTCGGGCAAGAAGACCCGCCTCACCATCAACCACACCGTAACCTGCGACGCATGCAAAGGCGAAGGACGCATTTCACCATCGCGTCCTGGCCCCTGCGGACAATGCGGCGGGACCGGCAAAACGGGGTTGTCGCGAGGGCCCTTTTCCTTTTCCCGCGCCTGCCCCGCCTGCGGGGGTACGGGGCGCGATCCCGGCGAGGTCTGCCGGACGTGCGGAGGGCGCGGCGCCCGCGAAGCCAGCGAAACCGTCGACGTCACGATACCGGCGGGCGTCGATACGGGATCGCGTGTCCGACTCCGAGGGAAAGGGCAGGCCGGCGCGCGAGGCGGTCAGCCGGGAGACCTTTTTATCGAGACGCACATCTCCCCCGATCCCGTCTTTACCAGGGTCGGTCCGAACCTCCGGGTCAAAGTACCTATAACCGTCACCGAGGCCGTCCTCGGCGACCGGATAGAAGTCCCCACTCTCTCCGGTGCCGCCAGGCTGAAGATCCCACCTGGAACGTCTTCCGGGCAGGTATTCAGACTGAAGGAACGAGGCATGCCTTCCCTGCGCCAGGGTCTCTCCGGGGACCTGCTGGTCGAGGTGAATATCGTCACGCCCAAAGTCGTTGATGAAAGGAGCAAAGAACTCCTGCGGGAATTCGACCGGTTGAATCCTGAGAACCCCCGCCAGTATACTGGGAACACGAAAGGTTAGGCCATGGCACGAAGAGCTTCGAAAGAAGAAGGGAAGCGTTACTATATGATTTCCGCCGTGTCGAAGCGTTTCGACGTGCACCCGCAAACCCTTCGTCTTTACGAGCGGGACGGCCTTCTGAAGCCTTCCCGCACCGAGGGCAACACGAGGCTCTATACGGACGAGGATCTCGACCGACTCGAAGTGATTCTGAACCTCACCCGGAACCTTGGCGTCAACCTCGCCGGCGTGGAGATCGTCCTGAACATGCGGGAGAAGATGGGCCGCATGCAAGACGAGATGAGCGCCTTCCTGGAGTTCTTTCTCGAACAGTTGAGCAACACCGGCGTGACAAGAGAAGAAGTGCGCGAACAGGCCCTTGCCCGCATTCCCAAGCGTTCGCTGCAGATTCTCCTGGACCGATTGGAGCAGGAGGCGGATGGCGGCTAGAAACAGCACACCGAGTGCGGAGGAATCCGCCCTCCTCAAACGCTATCTCAGGGAAATCTCCCGTTACCCCCTCATCAAGCCGGAGGAGGAAAAGGAGCTGGGCCGCCGAATCAAACAGGGCGACAAGGAAGCATTGCAGAAACTCGTGGAGTCGAATCTCCGGTTCGTCGTGTCATTTTCCAAGAAATACCGCGGCTGGGGCCTGTCTTTCCAGGACCTCATCAACGAAGGCAACATCGGCCTCATTGAGGCGGCCAAGCGCTTCGACCCGGAGAAAGGCGTCAAGTTCATCACTTATGCCGTGTGGTGGATCCGGCAGGCCATCATTCACGCTTTGAGCGAACAGGGCGGCCCCTTTCGCATACCTCAGAAGCAGGCCAATCTCCTTTACAACATCCACAAAACCATTGCGGCCATGACGCCCATCCTTGAACGCGTGCCGACCGTCGGCGAGGTTGCCGAAGAGCTGGATGTACCGAGAGAAAACGTCGAAGTCCTCATGCAGGCGGAGACCGAAGACCTGCCGCTTGAATCCCTGTCCGACGATGATTCCGACTTCCAGCTCCTGGATAAGATCGAGCAGTTCACCATGCCGCCGGTCGACCAGAACCTCATGGAGGAATCCTTCAGAAACCTCCTCGAGGCCATGCTCATAAAAGATCTGGATCCAAAAGAGCGCGAGGTGCTGACCCTTCGCTTCGGTCTTAAGGCGAAAGAACCGCACACGCTGAAGGAAGTGGGGGAAAAACTGGGGCTCAGCCGCGAGCGTATCCGGCAGATAGAGACGCAAGCCCTTAGAAAACTGAAGCGAAGCAAGATGAGCAAGCAACTCGAAGGGTACCTGAACTGATTCGGGACGGCGGTGAATTCCACCGAAAGCCCGGCCACACACTTCTTTCCGGATGACAATCAACACGAGGCGTTCGATGAAAGAGCCTGCAGGAAACGTACGAGTCCAGACACTTCTCGCAATCTTCGTCACCCTGGTGTTCGCGGCGACGGCCTCGGCCCAGTTGAGCCAGGAGCCGCGTGATCCCCAGGTCCTGTTGGAGAATGGCGCACGCCTCTTGAAACAGGGACACCTCGATTCGGCCCAAGCCGCACTCAGGCAGGCGGCCGCGCTCGCCCCTGAGAACGCCATGATCCACCTGTACCTGGGCAGGGCGCTCATGGCCGAACAGAAGTACGGGGACGCGGCGCCCGAATTCTCGGAGGCTCTCAGGCTGGACGCAGCCAAGCCCGCCCTCGGCCTCCAGAACCGGCGGGAAGCCCAGGACAATCTCGGGCTTGCCTACGCCTTCACCCGGAACTATGCAGCCGCCCGGAAGGTCTACGAGGCGGCGCTCAAGAAGGACCCGGACTACCCGTCCTTCAGCTACAATCTCGCGTGCGTGTGCGCACTCTCAGGGAACAGAAAGGGAGCCCTCATCGCCTTGAAGGAGGCCGAAGATGCAGACTCGCGGTCCAGCCTCGGCCGTACGCTCCCGGACCCGACGGCAGATACGGACCTCAAAGGCCTGTGGGGCGATCCCGTTTTCCAGGCGATCCTCGTCATGGACCAGGGGCCCCAACCGAATGACGGTCCCGGAAGCGACCTCATGCGCGAGGGCGCGCGCTTTCTCGTTTCAGGCGACTACGAATCCGCGGTGGCCAAGGAGAAGGCCGCCACGCAAAAGGAACCCGAAAGCGCTCGGGCCTGGTATTTCCTCGGTGCGGCCCTCGATTCGGCCGGGCACGGTGTCGAGGCCGCCGACGCCTTTACCCATGCAATCGGTCTCAACGTGCCCCCGCACAACCTCCTTTCCAAGCCCATGATCAGGTACGCCGCCACCCAGGCGGGCCTCGCACTGCTCGCGGCTCAAAAGAACGGCGAGGCCGTCAAGGCCTTTCTCCGGGCCGGGGACGCGTCACCCTACCACCCCACCGCCTACTACGACCTCGCCCGGGCGTACGCCGCCCTCGGCGAGAAGACAAAGGCGGGCGAAGCCCTCAAGAAGGCATTCTCACTCAAAGACAATCTCCTCGCCGTCGATCCGCCGTTGCCCGACCCCGCCGGGGACCCGGCCTTCTCGGCGTGGAAGAAGGACGAGGCATGGAAGGCCACGCTCGCGGAAGTGGCCGCCGAGGGCCAAGGCGATTGAACGTGAAAGGCAATTCCGGCTTTAGGAATTGGGCTCTGAACTACGCCATGGGACGGGCCTTCGGAGGGCTAGCCCCCCTTCGCGGTGACGCCTTGACTCCTTCACCGGGGGACGTCTTCGAGGAACCCCCGGCGCCCGGTCGCTGAATCACCCACCGACTTGATTTATTGATCTCCAGATCACTCGACCTTCCGGGTCCGCCTTGACACATGGGGGTTTCCCGCGTCACAATACATCAACTCGGGAGTCTGAATGACCAAGTATCGTCTGATTATCTCGGTCTTTTTTTTATGTCTCGCCATTGGCGTTCTGGCCCAAACCTCGCCCCAGCAGGTGAGCCTTGTGCCGATGGCCGACGGGCGGACTCTCTGGCTCCCCGCCGGGACCCCCGAGCAGGTCCAACCTCTGGTAACCACCTACTATCGCCATTTTCGGAACACCTGGGCCTCTTTCTTCGGGACGCCACCCGCCCTTCCTGAAACACTCGTCGTCCCGCCGTCGAAGGACTTGTACGAGTCCTTGTTTTCAACGCTGTGGCAAAACGCAAGGGACACCCTTCCGCCTGCTGACCGGCCCGGTGCACTCGGTGCCATGCGGTACGTCGTGATGAACGATCCGTCACCTTACGTGGACGCGCTCGCCCGCGTCATCTCGACGCGGAGCCTGGATGGCGGCCTCTTCAGGACACCGCTGGTCTACCTCTTTCTTCTGGACCAGGTAGAGGACCCGACCTTCCTTTCCCAGGCCCTGCCACCGGGACCGGACGGTGCTAACGTTCAAAAGGCCATTGAGGGCAGGGGCGTCAGCTGGAAGGCCTTCGAGAACCGCTTTGCCGCATGGGTCCTGGAAAAGGGGATCGAAACTCACCTCCTCTCCCTGTCGAAGGGCAGCCTCCCGGCCGTGTGGGTCCTGGATTCGGACCTGGCCCCCGGCGCCTTCACCGGATGGAGCTTCGCCATTTCCGACGTGGACGAGGGCGTTGGGTACGAAGTGGCGGGCGACGCCCCGGACGGACTGCGCCTGGTGAGCTTTTTCACGGGCCCGGAAGGCCATGTTACCCAGGCCGGCATGGCGTCGTTGACCAACGGCCCCATGCGGCTGCCAAAGAAAGGCGACAGACTGTGGGTTTTCGTCTGGAACGCCTCGCAGCAGCCCGAGGGAACCGGCCTGACGATCACGCTCTGGAAAGTCTACGACCTACCCTTCGAGATAAGAGAATCGGATCACCAGAACCGGACTCTCGATCTTCTCCTGCAGGAAGGTCCAGGCATCGCCGACTACAGCCTGTGGGGCCGGCTTCGCGAAGAAACGCCCGTATCACCGTTGCCGCTCCCGCCGTTTCCCTCGAGAGGGGAGGGCGTGCACCGCTACCTCCTCCAGCTTCCTACACCGCTGAAAAACGTGCACGACCTCCGGCTCTTCTGCCGCATGTTATCGGGCGGGACCTACTCCGCGCCCATATCCAGTTCCGAGACACCAGCACAATGATGGTCCGCCTCCATTCGGCGGACCTCAACGGCATCGAGGCCGTGTCTGTGGAAGTAGAGGTGGACGTCCAGCTGGGCCTGCCTTCCTACATCACGGTCGGCCTTCCGGACGCGGCCGTCAAGGAGAGCCGCGAGAGGGTGAAGAGCGCCATCCTCAATTCGGGTTTCCAGTTCCCACTGGAGCAAGTGACCGTCAACCTGGCGCCGGCGGATCTCAAGAAGGAAGGCGCCCAGCTCGACCTCGCCATCGCCCTGGCCCTCCTCGAAACGACGGGGCAGATTCCCGTGGGGAACGGCCACGATCGTTTCCTTCTGATGGGCGAACTCGCACTCGGCGGGAGACTCAGGCCCGTCAAGGGGATGCTGGCCATGGCCATGTTGGCAAAAGCAAGCGGAAGAGCGCTTGTCTGTCCGGAGGCAAATGCGGGCGAGGCAGCCATCGTAGACGGATGCGAGATCTACGCCGTGTCAACCCTCGCCCAGGCGGTGGATTTCTTCCGCGGCGAACAGGAGCTCGCGCCCCACCCCCACAGATCCTATGAAGATGTCCTGGCGGACCCACCCTCGCGCCTGGATTTCCAAGATGTAAAGGGCCAGTCCCACGTCAAACGTGCCATGGAGGTCGCGGCCGCCGGCGCCCACAACGTTCTGTTGATCGGACCGCCGGGGTCGGGAAAATCCATGCTGGCCAAGCGCCTTCCCACCGTCCTTCCGCCCATGTCCTTCGGGGAGGCCCTTGAAACGACGAGAATACACTCCGCAAGGGGGATGGCCGCCGATGACGGGAGGGGTATCGTGTCCCTCCGTCCTTTCAGGGCCCCCCACCATACGATCTCCTACGCGGGTATGATCGGGGGTGGCACGCACATCCAGCCGGGCGAGATTTCCATGGCGCACAACGGCGTTCTCTTCCTCGACGAGTTGACCGAATTCAAGCGGGACGTTCTCGAGAGCCTCAGGCAGCCGCTAGAGGACCGCACCATCTCCATATCACGCGTCAAGGGGCACCTCACATTCCCCGCCGCCTTCACCCTGCTTGCGGCAACCAATCCATGCCCCTGCGGGTATTACGGCGATCCGACCCGCCGGTGCCGGTGCACCCCGCCCCAGATCAACCGCTATCTTTCGCGCCTGTCCGGTCCCCTGCTCGACCGCATGGACATACAGGTGGAAGTCACCGCCATCCCACCGGATGAATTGCGCAAGGCGCCTCCCGGCGAACCTTCCCAATCCATACGCGAGCGGGTCATCAAAGCCAGGAACGTCCAGTGGAAGCGCTTCGAGGGATCGGGCATACACGCAAACGCCCAGATGGACGAGAAGATGGTGGACAGATACTGCGCGCTGGGTAGCGACGCAGAGGCCTTCCTCCTTGCGGCTATGCGTTCCATGGGCATCACGGCGCGCGGACACCACCGCATCCTGAAGGTCGCCCGGACCCTCGCCGACCTCGCCGGCGAAGAGGCCATCGCCACGCCTCACATCGCGGAGGCAGTGCAGTACCGCACCTTCGACCGCAAGCTTTTCTCGCTCTGACCTCACTCCGAAAAGCCGTCAGTACATCTGTGCGTGCATGAAAAAAAGGCCGCGGGACGAACCCCGCGCCCTGGATAAGTACAGTCGGTTCCAGGTTCGATCCGTATCGATCTCCAAAAAGCGGACGTTTCATCAGGCGCAAAAGGACATTGGCGGCATCACCATGCCGTCAAGCTTCTTCGACGAGTTAGCTCATTAAGCAAGCATCGGGCTGTTTGGAGCCCGCTGTCAGCGGCCCTTGATCTTCCAGCTGAACCGCCCGAGAATTTCGTTCAGGAAGTTGTTTCTCGACAGAAAGCCCAGGGGAGGCTTGCGGCGGACCCCAATGGTCCTGTAGAAACCCATGAGCTGATCCCTGTGGGGCGATTTCTGCTTGAGCCCGCGCTGGATTGCCCGGATGCACTGAAAGCGGTCGCCCATGGCGAGGTGGACCCTGGCCAGATTGAGGTAGCAGAGGGGCTCGTCGCTGTCCTTCATCAATGCCTCCTGGCACTGTTCCAGGCCCTCGAGGTGGTCTCTGTCGTGAATGCCCTTTATCATGCCGAGGAAGGAAAGGGCCAGAGCGCTGTCGGGCTGGGCGTCCAGGTAACCCTGAAAGACACTCCTCGCCTCTTCGAGGCTCCCGTGGTTCACCAGCTTGATGCCGTCTTTCAACCTCTGCGGCACGTCCACCATTTCGAGGTCGGCCATTGCGTCGCTCCCTCAGCCCGAGGTCATCCGGTTTTGTCCAATCCCGAACCCTGCTTCCACGAGAAAAGAACGGCCGTCCATGTTTGATCGTTTGTCGCCGCGGCCGTTGCTCATTGAAGCGGTTCTATTCTTACACTTTCACCTCGGGTGACACAAGGGGGCGCAGGCACGGCGGAGAGCCTGGACTGGCGGGCGCCTTTTCGACTTCATAAGTGCGAGAAGGCTCGCGCGCGCCCGCCTTCTCAGCGGGTGGACGGATGGCGGCCACGCTGCTCATATGCATGTGAGTGAAGACTCTCACATGAACCCTGAAATGAGCACCTTGACATAGATTCAATGAGGTTGTAGTGTGTATCCGGTAAGTAAGTGTATACATTCATGGGAGGTCGCGGTGGAACTGATCATAGAAGAAAGCAAGAAAGATACGAAGCTGCCGGAGATCCTCCGCGCCGCCCTCGAGCTATTCACTGAAAAGGGGATCCACGCAACGACGACGAAAGACATAGCACGACGGGCCGGCGTGAGCGAGGGGGCCCTCTACCGCCATTTTCAGAGCAAACAGGAACTCGCCGAGGACCTGTACCTGACCCACCTGTCTTACTTCACGGCCCAGCTGGACCGCAGCGTTCTCGTGGTGCCCTCCCTGCGGGAGCGTCTCGACGCCTTCGTGGAGGGGTGCTTTCACTTCTTCGACGAGGACAGGACTCTCTTTACGTACCTCATCCTGAGCGAGCACAACGAGCTGGGGAGAACCAGCAGGAAGGTCCGTCACATTCGCCACCTGGTGCGGGACATCCTCGTGGACGGCCAGACGAAGGGTGAAACCCGGGAAGGCGATGTCGAAGTCTTCGGCGCGTTGATCATCGGTATGATTATCCGGGTCGCCATTTTTCGCATATACGGCCTCATCAGCGGCGACCTGCGAAGCCGGTCCAGGGAGGTTGCCGCCGCCTGCTTCCGCGTGGTCGCTCCCGACGCCGTCATAGGCCGCGGCACGACGGCGTAAGCCGGACGAACGAGTGAACGATTAATCCGGCCATCAAGTAGAGAGCTATCGGGGTGCGCCACGCGCCCGGCTGCCATCTTCATGGCCGGTACGTCGGAAGCCCTTCAAAGGCCCGGCCATAAACGCTTAGAGTTCTCATTCCCGTCCATTGGCTCCTGGCCCCGGTTTTCGAGAAGGGTCCCGTTCTCGCGCCATTGTGATCCCATCCGGTCCACAATCCAGGTGCCTCATGTTATTCTAGCCCTATCTCCACGGATCGAGCGCCGGTCTGCAGTGAACAAGCCCGTTTCGGCCGATCCGGCTTCCGATCCCCCAAGAGCGGCGCCGACCCGAACGGTCGTGACCAGGGAGGCCAGGAATGAATGCGCAGGAGAAACTCAAGCTCATAGCCGAACGGAAGGGGCCCTCAAAGGAAGGCCTGGCAGAAGGTGCGGCTGTTTTCGCGCAGGCCGTGGGCGAAGAACTTGGCGTCAAGGACGACGAGGTGGCCGTGCTCGTTCTTACCAGCACCGGCCAGACCCTCAAGTTCGTGTGGCCGCCCCTTCTCGCCAAGAGCCTGGCCGCATTTCCCGCAGATTACAAAAGCGCCTTCGCATCCTCCGTCCTCACGACGATGAAAGGGAAGGTCGACAACAAGCTGTCTGCGAGCAAACACCTCAGGTTCTACGAGAGCGTGAAGGGCGCGGAGATGACAGGATTGCCCATCCAGCGGATGATAGCCGTACCGCTAGTACATGACGACCGCGCCGTCGGCGTGGTCGAAGTCTCCCGCAAGGGGAAGACCCCCGAGGATTCCGGGGCGGCCTTCACTAAAGAGGATGCCCAAAAACTCCTGGCGGTATGCAAGGCATTCACGCCGGCACTGGCGGCATTGGTGCCCCAGCCCTTTCTCTGACCCAGCCATGAGGTGCCCACCCGAGTCGACGCGTCCCTGTCCCGATCGTGCGAGACGGCTATGCCGATGAACCCCATCGACCCGGATTTCTGGCTAACCGACGAACCCGTGGTCGTTCCGGTCAAGGGAACATCGATGAAGCCGCTGCTGCGGGAGGGCGACGCCGTCGAAGTCGTACGAGCCGCGCCGGAAGCCGTGGGGCGCGGAGACATCCTGGTTTTCGTCCGGTCGGGCGAACTCACGGTCCACCGTTTCCTCGCGAAGCGGGGTGACAGGTTCCTCGAGAAGGGAGACGCCCAGAGCCAGGGGAACTGGCATTCGTGGCCGGACTCCGTGGGCATCGTCCGTGGCATACGGCGAAGCGGAATATGGACGGACCTGAATGCCGGTCGGGAAAGACGCGCCCTGCGCAGGGCGGGCCGAAGGCACCTGATTCGGCACAGGGCCTGCCGCACGGCCTCCTTTTTGCCCGGGTCCCTCACTCGAAGGGTCTTTCTGAAAACCGTCAATTTGCTTCTTCGCGCATGAAGCGCCCCCTGCGAAAGCGCGGCCTTTTCGTGGAGCATCCTCCGGCCTGGCCAAAAAGGCAAAGGCGTGGTATGTTTGCGCTCCGATGAAGAAGCTGACCTCTTTCAGAAAAAAAGACCACTCTCCCGGAAAAGGAAGGCGGAGCGCCGCACCCCGAAGGACAGCGGCGCCCCTGACACTGGACATCGAAAAACTGACCTGGGGGGGCCGGGGGCTGGGCCATAGCGAGGGGAAGGTAATTTTCGTCTCCAAGTCCGTTCCCGGCGACAAGCTGCTGGTTCGGCTCGACAAGGTCAAATCCAGCTATGGAGAAGGACACATCGAGGCCGTACTCTCCCCCTCGGAAGACCGCGTGGAGCCCAAGTGCAAGTTTTTCAGCCATTGCGGCGGCTGCCAGTGGCTCTCCACGGCCTACGAGCGGCAACTGGCCGAAAAACGGGCCCTCGTTACCTCCAACCTGAGACACCTGCTGGACGGCGTGACGCTCGAAGAGATCGAACCCGCGGTACCGCCGACCGGCTACCGGCACCGCGCGGACTTCCACGTGAAACCTTCCGGCGGACAGGTTCGCATAGGCTTCTACCAGGAAGCCAGCCACCAGATCGTGAACCTGGACACCTGTCGTCTTTTCGACGGGGCCTTCAACGAGTTCTACGGTGCCCTGCGCCGGGTACTGAAGGAGGAACCCGCCGCCCGCTGCCTGGATGGCATGACTCTCGTGCGATCCGAATCCGAGGATCATTTCGCTCTGCATCTCCGGACGGGGGAACGAGCACGGCAGGATGACGCCGTCGTGCTCGCAGAAGCCGCGGTCGGCACGGGCGCCGGCGGATGCCTCGTCACGCCGTCCATCGAAACGGGACGCGTGCTGGTCAAGCGCGGGAGTCCGCGCATCGAATACGGCGTGGACCACCCGAGTTCGAGCCGCGACATTGCGCTCCGGGCGGACATACGGTCCTTCACGCAGCCCAGTTACGCCATGAACCGAATCCTCGTCCGCAGGGCCCTGGAATGGCTCGATCCCGGCCGTCACGAGCGCCTCCTGGATCTCTATTCGGGCGTCGGGAACTTCAGCCTGCCCCTGGCCACGGTATGCCGCGAGGTCGTGGCCGTGGAATCCAGCCCCTTTGCGAACGAAGACGCAAAGGACAATGCCGGACGGAACGAGGTATTCAACGTCAAGCACCTGCCCGGAGACGTGCTGGAGTGGAGCCGGAAACTGGCCGCCGCGAGCGAGTCCTTCGATGCCGTCCTTCTCGATCCGCCCCGCACGGGAGCGCGGGGTCTCGTGGAACCGCTGGTCTACCTGCGCCCCAAGCGCATTCTCTACGTATCGTGCAGCCTGCCCTCTCTGGAGCGCGATCTCCAGGACTTCCACGGCGCAGGCTACAAGTTGGTCCGGATTCTGCCCATGGACCTCTTTCCGCAGACCTACGGTGTGGAAACGCTCTGTCTGCTCAAGCGCTGACGCGCTCCCGGAACGTCTGCACGACCCGCTCGGCCGTGGCCTTGACACAACTGGCCGTTCCACGTAATATACCCAATCGAGCGGGAATAGCTCAGCTGGTAGAGCACAACCTTGCCAAGGTTGGGGTCGCGGGTTCGAATCCCGTTTCCCGCTCCAGAGAAGGTGAAACGAGAGGGACCGGAAGGTCCCTTTTTTCATTTCACCCACCAGAAAACCCGACGGGATTCGAGACCGCGACCGGTCGAGGGGTGCGGGGGACGGGGAGGTCCCCCGCCCAGAGGACTCCCCGCGCGAGGGCAGGGGGTAGCAGGCCGCCCTGCGGCCGTCGGAGGGGGCCGGCCGAGGCCCCCTCTGAGGAGCCGTGCACGGCGACAGAGCGGGTTCGAATCCCGTTTCCCGCTCCAGAGAAGGTGAAACGAGAGGGACCGGAAGGTCCCTTTTTTCATTTCACCCACCAGAAAACCCGACGGGATTCGAGACCGCGACCGGTCGAGGGGTGCGGGGGACGGGGCGGGGCTTGGCCTCCGATGGGTAGATTTGGGATTATTGTGAGACCCTGCCTTTCCTCTGCGTCCTCCGCGTCTCAGCGGTGATTCTTTCTCTCCGAAGGCCCGTCCCCAGCCGCCATCAAATCCGAAATCCGAAATCCCAATTCCCAATTCCGAAATCCCGAATCACCACCCCCCTCTCCGCTTGACACCTCCGGCTGGCCTGTCCTATCGTGGCGCCATGTTTGAAGAACCGGCAGAGAGCTATCCGGCCAGCCTTTCAGACGAACCTCCCTCATCGTTCACTGCGCGCAATCGACCTTCCGGTGACAGGCTCCGGGCGCCGGCGTTCGGAGTGTGCCTGAACACCTTCCGGGCATAGGAGGCAACTAAGCCATGGCTTCATCTTCGGAAGTCCGCCTCAGCAGGGAAATGGGCCTTCTCGACATAACCATGATCGGCGTGGGCGCCATGATCGGCGCAGGCATATTCGTGCTCACGGGCATCGCGGCCGGCGTCGCCGGCCCGGGGCTCATTCTCGCCTTTGCCTTGAACGGCGTCGTCACGCTTTTCGCTGCCGCCGCCTACGCGGAGCTCGGCTCCGCCTTTCATGACGCGGGAGGCGGCTATCTCTGGGTCAAGACCGGCCTGAAGGATCCCAATGGTTTCATGAGCGGGTGGATGTCCTGGTTTGCCCACGCCGTCGCGTGTTCGCTGTACGCCCTGGGATTCGGGGCCTACTTCAACATGGTCCTCAAGATGTTCCACATCCAGCCCTACGCCCCCTTCATGTCGCTGGACAAGTGGCTCGCCGTACTCGTGGTGGGGCTTTTTGCCTTCATCAACTACCGCGGCGCTTCGGAGGCCGGCAAGGCCGGCAACATCATCACGATCGGAAAGATAGTCATCCTCGTGGTCTTCATCGCCTTCGGCATCTGGATCACGCTTCACCGGCCCGACTGGCAGGTTCGCTTCGAGGACTTCCTGCCCAACGGCATGGGCGGCGTCTTCATGGCGATGGGCCTGACCTTCATCGCCTTCGAAGGCTACGAGATAATCGCCCAGTGCAGCGAAGAGGTGCGAGAACCCAAAAAGAACGTCCCCCGCGCCGTTTTCCTGTCCCTGCTCATCGTCATCCCCATCTACCTCCTGGTTGCTTTCGCCGCGCTCGGCGCGGTGGATACCACCATGGCGAGCTGGAAGTTCCTGGGGCTCAAAAAGGAGCTGGCACTGGTCGAGGCCGCCAGCCACTTCTTCCGCGGAGGCGGCGTCCTCATCCTGGTGGGTGGCCTGCTCTCCACGGTGAGCGCCCTCAACGCCACGATCTACTCGTCCTCAAGGGTGTCATTCGCCATGGGACGCGACCGGAACCTGCCGTCCTGGTTCGGGAAGGTCCACGCGAAGCGCAAGACCCCGCACTGGGCCATCGCGGGCTCGGCCGTGCTCATAGCCTTCATGGCGGTCGCGCTGCCGATCGAAGCGGTGGCCAGCGCATCCGACATCATGTTCCTGCTCCTCTTCACGCAGGTTCTGGTGGTCGTCTGGCGACTCAGGAAGAAGCGGCCCGATCTGGACAGGGGTTTCAGGGTGCCCTGGGTGCCTCTGGTACCCATCGTGGGGATCCTTCTCCAGACCGTTCTCGCCGTCTACCTGTTCATCTACAGCCCGAGGGCATGGGTAAGTGCCCTGGTGTGGATCGCGGCCGGCATGGTGGTCTTTTACACCTATGCCCAAAAGCGGGACAAGGCCTATGCCCGCGTGGTGGCCGTGCGGGAGGCGACAGAGCGCAAGGAGTACAGGATTCTAGCCTGCATCGCCGATCCCCGCGGCGCCCCCGCCATTCTTGGCTCCGCCGACGCGCTCGCCCGCAGGTTCAACGGGGAGATCGTGGGATTATCGGTGGTAGAAGTTTCCGACGGCGAGGCCCTGCCGCGCGGCCTGGACCACGTGCCGGAGATCCAGAATGTCCTTGAGGGCGTCCTGGACCGGTTCCTCACGAACGAAACGCCCCGACGGGCGCTCGTCAAAGTCTCCCATAGGGTCTCCTTCGCCATCACCGAGACCGCGCTGGAGGAGCAGTGCAACATGATCATCCTCGGCCGCGCCCGCAGGGTGCGCTTCCTCGACCGCATCTTCTCGACCGCCGTAGACCGGGTCGTCCGTTCGGCGCCGGCGCAGGTGATGCTCATCAGCGCGGAGAAATGGCCCGACAAGATCGAAAACATACTGGTCCCCTACGACCCGAGCCACCACGCCGAGCTGGCGGTCGACCTCGTGGGGTCCTTCGGAAAGGCATACGGCGCAAAGCCCAGGGTCGTCCAGGTCATCCCCGATACGACCAACCGGGCCGACGTGGAGGCGACACGGGAGGCGCTGACCAGGACGCTGGCCCTTAGGTGCCCTGAAGCCGACGGATTCGTGGTTCAAGCCCGCGACGTACTGTCGGGGCTCATGCCGGAGGTGCGGAAGGCGGATCTCATCGTCATGGGCGGCTCCGAAGCAGGAGTTCTGGAACATCTTCTGTCCTACTCCGTGCCTCTGGAACTTGCAGACCGGACGAGAAAGCCCGTGATCTTCATGTACGAAATGGCGGCCGAGCCGAAGCGCTGGCTTAAATAGGGCGGGAGCAATCATGGAAGAACAAATCGCGAAATCTCTCAATGCATTCGCTTCTCAGGTGACGGCCTTTCTGCCGGCCCTCGTGACCGGATTGATCCTTCTCCTGGTCGGTCTCCTGATCGCATGGGCCGCCGCGCGGCTCGCCGTTCGTCTTCTCGTATTCCTCCGGCTCGACCGGATCGTGGGGCGGCTCGGCGGACCCAAGACCTTTGCCCGCGGGGACGTGAGGCACGCCTTCTTTGACATGGTGGGCTGGATTGTCGGCCTGCTGACCTTCCTCATCTTCCTCGACAAGGCAATACTGATCTGGCAGCTCTCCCTGCTGTCCAAGCTTCTCGAAGACCTGCTCATGGCCATTCCGGAGTTCATCACGGCGCTCCTGATCCTCCTGATAGGATGGGGCGTGGCCAACGGCGTATCCCGGGCGGTCCTGAGGACCCTGTACGAGGAACGGGTGACGCGTCCGAGGTTCACCGCCCGCATTATCAAGGCCGGCATCATCACCCTCGCGGCGGCGATAGCCTTGATCCGCCTGGGGCTGGCGGTGTCGCTGGTGACGCACGCCTTTCTCCTGGCCTTCGGTGCGCTTGCCCTGGCCTTCGCCCTGGCCTTCGGTCTGGGAAGCCGCCAGGCCGTGGAAGCCATGTGGCAGGACCGCCGCCAGAAGCGGGAGGACCAGCGCGTCGATCAAACCGACCAGAAGTAAGGGAGCCAAGCACTGACGGGGCCTTCGTACCGCCTTGCCTGGCGCCCATGCGGACGCTTTTCAAGCCCGCGCCCCGCCGGGCGGGCGGACATCGGTTACCGCGCGGCCTTCCAGGCGCTGTAATAGCGGCTGACACCGTCCACGAAACCTCCGTGGCGAGGTTGCCAGTTCAGCATCCTCACGGCCTTGCTCGAATCCACGTGCTGATCGAGAGACAGCCCCTCCGCCATCGGGCCGATGGTCTGGAGAGCCTCCTCGAGGGGGAGGCTCTTCGTATGGCCGCCGGCGCCCGCGGCACGACTGGCTGCCTCTGCGCACTCGCGCACCGTAAACCGGCTCCGATCCGTCGCGTTGAAGATCTCGCCGCCCCAGGGGGATTCGGCCGCGCGGAGGTAGAGATTCGCCAGGTCGGCGACGTGGATCATGGCCCACCGGTTTCCGCCCTCACCGATCATCCGGACCGCGCCGTCCTTCTCCGCGCTCTCGAACCAGGACGCCGTAAGCCCCCCACGTCCTCCGTAAACGCAGCCCGGCCGGACGACGAGGGTTCGGATCCGCCCCTGCGTCGCGTCGAGAATCCTGTTTTCGTGTTCGATCCGGCGCCCGATAAAAGCAGGCGGCGTCATTTCGGCGGATTCGTCCACCATGTCCCCGCCCGTATTGCCGTAAACCCACACGCCGCTCGTGTAGATCAAGAGCCGGGGTCCGCCCGACTGCGCGGCGGACTCGAGAAGAGCGTCCACCGTTCTGCGGTCCAGGTTCATGTACTCCGCGGAATACTCCGCCGCGCAGTGTATGAGGACCTGGCTGTCCCGCGCGGCGGCCGAATAGCTCGCGGGCTCCTGCATGGAGCCGATGACGGGGCGGCCTTCTGCCGCCGCGAGCATGGCGGCCTTCTCGTTAGACCGGACCAGGCCGACGACATCGTGTCCGGCCCGCGTGAAGGTTTCGGCCACTGCCGAACCGATATAGCCGCTTGCTCCCGTTATGAATACCTTCATGATTGTCCTCCAGAAATGGGCTCCCGGCGGAACCGCTCGACCACAGGGAGAGTAATAGAAAAACATCGGGACCCGGCCGGCTGTTCCAAGCTTTTGCAGACGACTTCTCCGTCCGTTCAAGGGTGGTCTCTCGGGAGGGCCTCGAAGGCGCGGGATTTCACCCTGCCGAATCCCCGAAACCCCCGTCCAGGTTTGACCAAAGTGCCTGAAAAGTGTACACTTTACGGTGGCTGCGAAGAATCGCCGATAGTCGGCAGCCGCACGCCCGGGAGAACATTCCTATGAAACCTCAAAACGTGCTCATCATGGGAGCAGCAGGACGCGATTTCCACAATTTCAACGTCTTTTTCCGCGGTAACACTTCTTACCGCGTCGTCGCCTTCACTGCCACCCAGATTCCCGACATTGCGGGCCGAAAATATCCGGCCGCGCTGGCTGGAGAAGGATACCCAGAGGGCGTCCCAATTTACGACGAGAAGGACCTCCTGGATATCATCAAGCGCGAGAAGGTGGACCTGGTCGTCTTCGCGTATTCCGACGTGCCGCACGAAGTGGTCATGCACAAAGCCTCCATGGCGCTGGCCGCCGGCGCAGACTTCATGATGATGGGCGCCGACCACACCATGGTCTCCTCGTCCAAGCCCGTCGTCTCCATCTGCGCCGTCCGCACGGGTTGCGGCAAGAGCCAGACCACACGCAGGGTCTGCGAGATCCTCAAGGCCGCAGGGAAGCGGGTTGTGGCGATCCGGCATCCCATGCCCTACGGCGACCTGGTGGCCCAGAAGGTGCAGCGTTTCGCCACGCTTGCCGACCTGGACAAGCACCACTGCACGATCGAAGAGCGGGAAGAGTACGAGCCGCACATCAACCGCGGCGTCGTCGTCTACGCGGGCGTCGACTACGAGGCTATCCTCCGCGAAGCCGAACGCGAGGCAGACGTGATCGTATGGGACGGCGGAAACAACGACCTGCCCTTCTATCGTCCGGACCTCGAAATCGTCGTGGTGGACCCGCATCGCCCCGGCCACGAAGTCGCCTACCACCCCGGCGAAGCCAACCTCCGCCGCGCCGACGTGGTCGTCATCAACAAGATCGACACGGCGAATCCCGATGATATCGACGAGGTCCGCTACGATATCGCCGAGGTCAATCCCAAGGCCATGGTCATCGACGCGGCCTCGCCCCTGACCGTCACGGACCCCGGCGCCATCTCGGGCAAGCGCGTCCTGGTCGTGGAGGACGGCCCCACGCTCACGCACGGTGAGATGCAGTACGGGGCGGGCGTCATGGCGGCCAAGAAGTTCGGCGCGGCCGAACTGGTTGATCCCAGGCCTTTCGCCGTGTCTTCCATCCAGGCGACCTACGAGAAGTATCCTGAAATCGGCATCCTCCTGCCGGCCATGGGCTACGGCGACCAGCAGATGAAGGACCTCGAAGCCACGATCAACGCCTCGGACTGCGACCTGGTGATCATCGCCACGCCGATCGACCTGGGGCGGATCATCCGAATCAACAAGCCCTCCGTCAGGGTCAGCTACGACTTGCAGGAAATCGGCCAGCCGACGCTCGAGGTGCCGCTCAAGCGGCTGCTGTAGGCTGTCATGGCTAAGAAGAGAGGGCTCGTGGCCTTCGGCGGTAACGCCCTGATCAAGGCCACCGAAAAGGGAACGATCCATGAGCAGTTGGCGAACGCCGACGAGGCGGCCGGCCAACTGGTGCCGCTCATGGAGAAGTACGACTGCATCATGCTCGTCCACGGCAACGGCCCTCAGGTCGGACAGAACCTCATCCGGGTCGAGGAGGCGGTGACAAAAGTGCCGCCTCTTCCCCTGGATGTCTGCGTCGCCGAGACCCAGGGCAGCATGGGGTACATTCTCGAAAAGGCCCTGAGCAACGAACTTCAGCGTCGGAACATTTCGCGCGACCTCCTGTCGGTCCTTTCCCAGGTCGAGGTGGACGCCGAGGATCCGGCCTTTAAGAACCCCACCAAGCCCATCGGCCCCTTCTACACCGCATACCGGGCCAAACACCTCATGGAAGTGGAACGCTGGGCCATGGTGGAAGACAGCGGCAGGGGGTACCGCAAGGTTGTTCCCTCGCCGAAGCCGAAGCGAATCCTCTCGGTCGGCGCGTTGAAAGCCCTGTACGAAACGGGGGCCATCATCACGGCCGGAGGGGGCGGAGGCATCCCGGTGGTCCGCGATCTGGACGGCACGCACCGGGGTGTGGAGGCCGTCATCGACAAGGACAGGACATCCGTCCTGCTTGCCTGCGCACTCGACGTCGACGAGATGCTGGTCATAACGTCCGTCCCCTGCCTGTACATCAACTTCGGAAAGTCCGACCAGAAAGCTCTCCGGGAGGTTTCCCTCCAGGAGATTCTGAAGTACCAGAAGGAGGGTCAATTCCCTCCGGGATCCATGGGCCCGAAGATAGAGGCCGCCGTCCAGTTCCTCGTCAAGAAGGGAGGGAGCGTTCTCATTACCGATGCGACCCACCTCCAGGAGGCTGTTCACGGGCGGGCAGGAACCCGGATTGTTCACGAAAGGTCCGGGAAGAGCGCGCCCATATCGCGCAGGGCCACCGTTCCCAAAGTCTGACCGGTCCCAGCCGGAACCCTCCTCCGGCTCACGGGGGAGGGTTCCGGGAGAACCGCGTTGATGCCATACTCTTGAACATGCGATCGGTACGCCGCACAAGCGGAAAGCAGCCCTTCACTAGGAGAGCCGTACATGATTCTAAAAGACCTAATCTCCATCCATGACCTTTCGGTCGAAGACGTGGAAACCATTTTCGACACGGCAATCAAAATCAAGGCCAGCCCGGAAAAATATACCAGTGCGTTCCCCAACAAGACCATGGCCATGATCTTCGAAAAGCCTTCCCTCAGGACGCGGGTTAGCTTTGAAACGGGCATGACCCAGTTCGGCGGTCATGCGATCTACCTCGGTCCTTCCGACATCAGCCTCGGCAAGCGCGAAAGCGTTCCCGATATCGCCAGGACGCTGGACCGCATGGTGGACATCATCATGGCCCGGACCTTCTCGCACAAATCCATCCTCCAGCTCGCCGAGTACGCCGGTTCGCCCGTCATCAACGGCCTGTCCGACCTTCTCCACCCCTGCCAGGCCCTGGCCGACTTCATGACCATCTTTGAAAAGAAGGGCGACCTCAAGGGCCTCACGCTCGCGTTTGTCGGAGACGGCAACAACGTGGCCAATTCGCTCATGCTCTGCGGGGCCAAGACCGGCGTAAACGTTCGCGTCATCTGTCCGGAAGGCTACGACCCGGAGCCGGAGATGCTCGAGATGGCCCGCGAGGACGCCAAGCTGACGGGCGCCGTCATGACCGTGACCCACGACGTGAACGAGGGCGTGAGCGGCGCCGATGTGGTTTACACGGACGTGTGGGCCTCGATGGGCCAGGAGTCCGAGACTGAAAAGCGCAAGGCCGTTTTCCGTCCCTACCAGGTAAACGCCGAGCTCATGGCCCTCGCCAGGGAGGACGCCATTTTCATGCACTGCCTGCCGGCCCACCGCGGCGACGAGGTCACCGACGATGTGATCGACTCCTGGCAGTCCGTAGTCTTCGGCGAGGCCGAAAACCGCCTGCACGCCCAGAAGGCCGTCATCTACCTGGCGCTTTCGGAGGAAGATCATTTTTGATGCGTGCAGTCCACCTCTGGCACGCTTCTTGATGAGACGTTCTCCTTGATTTCTTAAACGGGACGTCTCAAGCTGAGGCCATAGACAAGGATGGAGGGCACAATGGAAATATCCAAAGAGCGCAAGAAGGCCATCGAGGCCGCGGTCAGTCAGATAGAGAGACAGTTCGGCAAGGGCTCGATCATGAGCCTGGGCGAACGCGGTGCGAAGGTCAAAGTGCCCGCCATTCCCACGGGCAGCCTGAGCCTCGACCTGGCCCTGGGCATCGGAGGCCTGCCCCGGGGACGGGTGGTGGAGATATACGGGCCCGAAGCATCCGGCAAGACCACGCTTGCCCTCCAGGTCATGGCGGAGGTCCATAAGAAGGGCGGCATGGCCGCTTTCATCGACGCCGAACACGCCATGGACCCCGAATACGCCGAGAGGCTGGGCGTCAACGTGGACAACCTCCTCATCAGCCAGCCCGACACGGGCGAACAGGCGCTGGAGATCGCCGAAGCGCTCGTCCGCTCAGGCGCAATCGACGCCATCGTCGTGGACTCGGTCGCCGCGCTCGTCCCCAAGGCAGAGCTGGAAGGTGAAATGGGCGACAGCTTCGTGGGGCTCCAGGCCAGGCTCATGTCCCAGGCGCTGAGAAAACTGACGGGTATCGTCAGCAAGAGCAATACCATGATCATCTTCATCAACCAGCTCCGGGAGAAGATCGGCGTGATGTTCGGCAACCCCGAGACCACGACGGGCGGACGCGCTCTCAAGTTCTACTCGTCGGTGAGGCTGGACATCAGGAGAATCGCCAACATCCAGGCCTCCAACGGCAACCTCATCGGCGCACGCGTGCGCGTCAAGGTCGCAAAAAACAAACTGGCGCCGCCCTTCAAGGTGGCGGAGTTCGATATTCTTTACGGAACCGGTATTTCCAAGGCCGGAGACGTCCTGGATCTGGGCGTCGAGAACAAGATCGTCGACAAGGCGGGTACGTGGTATTCGTACGGCGACGTCCGCCTGGGACAGGGCCGGGAGAACGCGCGCCAGTATTTCAACGAGAATCCGGCCCTCATGGACGAAGTGGAAGCCAAGATCCGCACCAAGCTCGGCGTGGCCGCCCAGCCGCTCCAGGAAGACAAGGACAAAGACAAGGATAAGGCCTGAGAAGTTCGGGATGACGCGGATCATTGCCACGTTGTTGACGGATGCCGGGGGGCGGGCGCTCTCCGGCATCTTTTTGCAGATGCGCACGGACAGGGAGGAATGACAGTGAAGAGAGAAATAAGCCTCGAACTCATGCGGAGGGCCGCCGCGTGCATCCCCGGCGGAGTCAATTCACCGGTCCGGGCCTTCCGTTCGGTGGGCGGCGCGCCGCCCTTCATCGCCAGGGCCGACGGGGCGCGCCTTTTCGACGAGGACGGCAACGCATTCATCGACTACGTGGGCTCGTGGGGCCCCATGATCCTGGGTCACAACCACCCGGAGGTCAGGACAGCCGTCGAAAGAGCCCTCCCCCTCGGAACCTCCTTCGGTGCCCCCACGCGCCTTGAGGTGGACATGGCGGAGTGGCTCTGCGGCAGTCTCGATTTCATCGACATGGTCCGAATGGTGAATTCGGGCACGGAGGCCACAATGTCTGCGCTGCGCCTGGCGCGCGGGGCCACCGGACGCGACAAGATCATCAAATGCGCGGGCTGTTATCACGGCCACGCGGACTCGCTCCTCGTGGAAGCGGGCAGCGGTGCCCTCACATTCGGAACGCCCTCCTCTCCGGGCGTTCCGTCTTCCCTGGCCAGGGATACCCTCGTGGTCCCCTACAACGACGCCGAGGCGCTGGAAACAGCGTGCAGAGACAATCCGAGCCAGGTCGCCGCCTTCATTGTCGAGCCCCTGCCCGGCAACATGGGAACGATCCTGCCCGCCGAGGGATACCTTCAGAGGGTCCGCGAGATCACCCGAAGGGAAGGCGTCGTGCTCATCTTCGACGAAGTCATGAGCGGCTTCCGCGTGGCCCTGGGCGGGGTTATCGAACGTACGGGCGTCGTGCCCGACCTGGTGACCTACGGCAAGATCATCGGGGGCGGCCTGCCGGTCGGCGCCTACGGCGGCCGACGAGACCTCATGGAGCAGGTATCGCCTTCCGGCCCCGTATACCAGGCCGGCACCCTCAGCGGCAATCCGCTGGCCATGGCCGCGGGCCTGGCCATGCTCAAGATCCTCGCCCGCAAAGGAGACTCGCTCTATCCGCGCCTCGAACGCCTCACCGCCAGCCTCGCCGACGGACTCAAGGCCATCGCGGACGAGTGCGGGGTGCCTTTCTGGGGCAACCGCATGGGCTCCATGTTCACGGGCTTCTTCAACCCGGGCCCCGTCTCCGACTACACGTCCGCCACCCAGTCCGATACCGAACGCTTCGGCCGTTACTTCAGGGGCATGCTCGAGCGCGGCATCTACCTCGCGCCCAGCCAGTACGAGACAGGCTTCGTCTCGACGGCCCACACCGAGGCCGACATCGACAGGACCCTCGAAGCCGCCCGGGAGGTCTTCCGGGAACTCTGATCCGCGCCCGGAGCATCCGCATCCGTCGATTTTTTACGGGGAGGATTGGAGGCCGGGAGACGCAGGATTTTGGAATTTGGAATTGGGAATTGAAGACTGCAAAGAAGAAAGGAAAGGGCTTTCTCTAAGGCCTAAGGCCGAAAGGCTAAGGGCTAAAAGGAAATACTGCGGCGGCAGACGAGCCCTCGAAGGCCCGCCCCCGCCGGACTCGCCTACTTCCCTCCTCTCCTACTCACGGTTTCCTAGAAGGGCCGCCCCCGCCTCGATCACTTGATCACTATTCACACGATCACTCACTAATGCAGCAGGCCTTCCCGGGCAAAGCTGAAGTAGCCGTTCCCGCCGAGGATCAGGTGGTCCACGACGCGCACGTCGATGTAGGCGAGCAATTTGGACAGGTCCTCGGTGAGCCGGATATCGTCGGGACTGGGGCTCACATGGCCCGACGGATGGTTGTGGGCCAGGATCGCGGCCGCCGCGTTTTCCCGGAGAACGGCCTTGACCACTTCTCTGGGATGCACCGAGCTGGCGGTTACGCTGCCCCTGAAGAGCTCCCTGTACGCGAGAACGCCGTGCTTTTGATTGAGGAATATGAGCGCAAATACCTCGTGCGGAAGGTCTCTCAGCCGAGGCCTCAAAAAGCGGTAGGCATCCTCGGCGCCCCCGAGCGTGTCCGCGAGCCGGACTTCTTCCTCGGCAAAGCGCCGTGCCAGTTCGAGGGCCGCCGCTATCTGGGCCGCCCGCGCCGGGCCGAGGCCGGCGATCCTCGCCAGTTCGGTTGGTTCCATGGCGCTCACGCCCCTGAGGGAGCCGCACCTTGCCAGGAGCCGCCGTCCAAGTTCCAACGCCGTGGTTCCTCGGTTCCCCGTTCGGATTAGGATGGCCAGGAGTTCCGTCGTGCTCAGCGCCCCGGGGCCCCTTCGCAGGCAACGCTCCCGCGGGCGTTCCTCTTCAGGCATTTCCTTGATTCCGATGCCTCCGATCGTCATGAGTCACCTCCTGGTGTAATGCAGGCAAAAGAGCTGCCAGGAGTTAGCCACGGACTCCCGCCTTTCCGGAAATCGCATGAATTGGATAATCCCCTTCTTTTCAGCCCCTTCCGGGGCCAGGTCCTTCTTGTACTCCATCGAGGCGGCGTCATTTTCGGACGACACCGTAACCCATTGATTAATCTTAGCCCTAACCGGTCCCGTCAACTCCTCCCACAGATCGTCACGGCTGCACACCCGATCAGGCATCGCCGCATAAGGCCGCCCAGTTGAGGCTTGCGACACATCGCCCCCACTTTGGCACGAACCATGCGCTTACCGATGCGTTCCGGCCGCACAAGGCAGAAGCCGGAACCAGACGGAGAGACGGGTACCAGAAGGAAACGGTGGAACGCGGCACCGGCCGCACAAACAGAGGAGGACGAAACGATGAAAACCCTCAAACACGCAATGATGGTGGTAACCCTGCTGGCGCTGGCGGCCCTTATGGGCCCGGCCTCATTTGCGACCTTCGCCGGGACGCCCGGGGCGGCGGCGAAAAACGCCCACACGGCACGCTCCAGGGCCGACAAGACGAGGGCCAAGACCCAGCCGGCGGGCAAGGTCAGCATCAACAAAGCCACGGTGGACCAGCTGGCGTCCCTGCCGCGTATCGGCCCCAAGACGGCCCAGCGCATCGTGGATTACCGGACGGCCCACAAGGGGTTCAAGACTCTGGACGAACTCCAGAACGTGAAGGGAATAGGCGCAAAGACCCTGGAGCGCCTCAGACCGCACATCACGCTCTGATTTCAGCTTTTCCAGGCGGCGGCTTCGGCCGCCGCCTTTTTCTTTGGAGGGATAACCATGGCGGGAAGAAAGACCGGCAGGGCGGCGGATAAGGGGATGACGCTCATCGAAGTGATCTGCGCAATGGCCGTGACGGCCATGCTCTTGACGATTGCATTGGGTGCTCTCGGGCGCGTGCTGCACCAATCCGCTACAAGGAGCATCGTCACGACCTTCCGCGCCTTGGTTGCCGAAGCTTCGACGAGGGCCGTCATGGAGCGATCCTACGTCGGCGTGGTTTTCACCACCACCGAACGGGGCGTCTTCGGCCGCCTCTACAGGGACGGAGACTGGGACGGGATTACCCACGCAGATATAAGGAATAATGTGGACACGCCCCTCGGTTCCGCCGTCCGCCTCAAGGAGCCAGGCGCAACCATCGGAATCCCGGCAGATTTGGTGCGCGATCCGTTTGGATTCCGCCTCCGTCCGGGCGACGGCGTCAGGTTCGGAAGGGGAGACATCCTGAGCTTCAGTCCGACGGCTACCGCGACTCCCGGATCGCTCTACATCGAGGACAAGTCAGGGATGGAAGCGTGGGCGTTTCGCGTGTCGGGAATCGGTGGGAGGGTACGGGTATTCCGTTGGTTCGCGGGTAGTTGGTCCCTCGTGGATTGAACCCTTCACTGCCAGTAGTCGGGGGAGGAGCTACTATTTGCGGCTGAGTTCGATGAGCACCTGCTTGGCGCAGGCCTTGAGCGTGTCGAAGACCCCTATCCCCTTCACCGCTACGGCTTCAAAATAGGGTTCGTCCTTGTACCTCAGGACTCCCAGCATCTCCTCGATGGGCACGGCGGTGGGAAGGTCCCGCTTGTTCAACTGAAGAACGTATGGAATCGCCCGCAGGTCGTAGCCGTGATCCCGGAGGTTGGAATCCAGGTTCTGGACGGACTCCATATTGGCGTCCGTTCGGGCCTCCTGCGAATCGGCGACAAACACCACACCGTCGACACCCTTCAGAATAAGCTTTCTGGACGCATCGTAGAAAACCTGGCCCGGCACCGTGTAAAGATGGAAGCGGGTCTTGAACCCCCTGATCGTACCCAGGTCCAACGGGAGAAAATCGAAAAAGAGGGTGCGGTCCGTTTCCGTTGCCAGCGAGATGAGCTTGCCCTTGGCGGTGGCATTGGTCTTCTCGTAGATGTACTGCAGGTTCGTCGTCTTCCCGCACAATCCGGGGCCGTAGTAGACGATCTTGCAGTTGATTTCCCTCGACGCGTAATTGATGAAAGACATACCGAACCATCTCCCTGCGGCACTACTCGTTGAACAGCGCGTCGATGTCGTCGTCGGTGATTTCGGCAAACGGCGACTCGAGCGACGCGACACCCGCCGCACGCTCACGCTCGGTCTTGTCCATAATTTCCTGGAACAGCCGGTTCAACTCTTCTGAGCTTCTCTTGACGCGCAGGCGGACGAGCCCCAGGGAAGATCGCTCGTCGAAAATGACCACCAGAATGACCTTGCCGCCCACGATGGAAATGTGGATGTTGTCCTTCTCCCCTTCATGGAAGAGAACGGAAAACTCTCTTTCGCCTATCAGCTTGGCCAGTCCGTCCGTGGCCGCCACGTTTCCGGCCGTCAGGGACGCGAGGGAGGTCGTGTCGAGCTTCTCTATATCACCCGTGGCCGCGATCTGTTGGCCGTTCTTGTCAACAAGAAACACCACATTGGCGTTGGCGTCCACCCTCAGCTTGCTGATGACTTCCTTGATTTTCTGAAATTCTTCCTCATACATGATGAGGTCAGACGCGCCCATCGCGATCCTCCTCCGATTTGTGTTGGTATAGCACAAGCCTCGCTATTTATGCAATATCGACGCCGCCGTGGGTCGAGGACTGATGGGCTTCTCGGACCTGCCGGGAAGGCTGCTCCGGAAGCTCCGCTTTCACCGCTCACGCCTCCGCATACAGGCTCTCCCTTTCATGGACGTACGGCCCTGGGCGCTGCGAAGGCGGGGGGGCGAAAGACGGCGAGTAACGGAACGGGGGTCAGGAGAATACCTTTCTGCCGGAAAGGGCCCTGGACAGGGTCTGCGGATCCACATACTGAAAGTCGGCGCCGACCGGGAGTCCGTAAGCGATGCGCGTCACGCTGCCGACCTTGCCGCCGAGCAGGGCGGCCAGGTAGGAGGCGGTGGCTTCTCCTTCCGCGGTGGGAGGGGTGGCCAGAATGACTTCTTCGACGCCCCCGCCCTCCACGCGTTTCTCGAGGGCATCGAGCCCGAGTTGTTCCGGCCGGATACCCTTGAGCGGCGAGAGGAGCCCGTGAAGAACGTGATACTGTCCGCGAAACTCGCCCGTTGCCTCGATGAGGAAGACGTCCGAGGCTGTTTCAACGACGCACAGGTGCCGCCCCTCGCGCGCGGGGTCTTCGCAGAAACCGCACGGCGCGTCCGAAGACTTGTAGACGCGGCAGGCAGGGCACAGGGAAATGGACGATGCCAGGGTATCGAGGGCCCGGGCCAGTTCCCGCGTGGCTTCGGAGCCACGGTCAAGCAGGTGGAAAAGTATCCGCTGCGCGGATTTTGGACCGATGCCGGGGAGTTTCTGCAGAATTTCGAGGCAACTCCGCAGGGGCGGAGGGTAGCCGCTCGCCATCTGAAGCTCCGATCAGAACCCGGGCATTCCCATCCCGGCGCCGAGGCCTCCGAGTTTCTCCTGCAGGGTTTCGTCCACTTTGCCCGTCGCCTGGTTGAAGGCGGCGACCAGGAGATCTTCCAGCATTTCCTTTTCAGATTCCGCCAGGAGCGAAGGATCGATGGTCATCTGCAGCGCCTGCTTCTGCCCGTTCATTTGGATGGTCACCATACCGCCACCCACCGACTCCTCGATAACCAACGCTTCCATCTCCTGCTGAACCTTCTCCTGCATCTTCTGGGCCTGTTTGAGAAGTTTATTCAGGTTCGGCATCTTCTCCTCCAGCAGGCGGCTCGACGTCCGCCTCCGCCGCCGAAAGCGGCGTAACCTTGACCACTGAGCCTCCGAGGAGACGCAGTACTACTTTCACCGCCGGCGACGAACCCGCTTCATCCCTGTCGGCCAGTTCGCTCTCCGGAACTGGAGAATCCGGCGCCGGTTCTCCGTTTTCAACCTGCAACCGCCCCGAAAAACCGATTTCCCGGGCCGTAGACTCCAGGGCCTTCATGCGTTCCGCCGACTCCAGAAGGGCGGCTGCAGTGGTCGCACCGTGAGGCAATACGAGGTGGAGTACCCCGTCCGGATCGAGGGACAATGCCGCGGATTCGAGAGAGGGCGCCAGGAGGGGCATCTTCTGGCTCACGGCCTTCCTGAAGTGGTCGAGTCTCTCGTCCCCCTCGTAGCTCCTCGCTTCCAGCTCGTCCATGCGCTTGAAGGGGATGAGCGCCTTGAAGCGAAGGTCGTCACCGGCACCTGTTTCGGGGCCGCCGCCTCCTCCCTGCTGCCCCTCCGCTTTCCCGGTGCTCTCCGAGCCCGGTCCGGGGCCCGGGCGGTCCGGACCGGCACCGTCGGGACCGTCGGGCAGACGCGCGCCGGAAAGGACCTGTTCGAGCGGAAGAATTCCGGGCAGCAGTGCCGCTTTGATAAGCTGAAGCTCCAGCAGGGCTTCCGGATCCGGCGCGCCCTTCAAGCGCTGCTGCGTAAGTGCCAGGAGGTCCCACAGCCTCAGCAGATCTTCCAGCGAGAGACGCTCCGCCGCCGCCTTGAGGCCGCCGTCGTCCGCCGCCTCTTCAGCGTCGACGCCCGTCCCGGCCGTCTTGTACCTCAATACGTCCCTGACGAGAGCCACCAGGTCCGAAAGAAACCGCTCCAGATTCTGCCCGCGGTCCCTGGCTTCGTCCAGGAAGCGTGAGACTCCCGACGGCTCTCCGCGGGAGATGATGTCGAGCATGGAAAGCAGTGCGTCCCGGCCCACCACACCCAGCACCTCCACGGCCTCGGCCTCCCCGAGCGGGCCGTTCGCGTAGGTCAGAAGGCGGTCGAGGAGCGTGAGACTGTCCCTGACCGAGCCTTCGCCGGATCTGGCGACCAGATCCAGGGCGGCCGGCTCTGCCTCCACGCCTTCGCGACCGCACAGGTCCTTGAGAAAAGAGGCCACCTTGTGGGCCGAGACCCGCCTGAATTGAAAGTGCTGAGCGCGGCTGTGAATCGTCTCCGGGATGCGGAACGGCTCGGTCGTGGCCAGCAGGAAGACAGCGTGGGCCGGCGGTTCCTCCAGCGTCTTGAGCAAGGCGTTGAAGGCCGCCGTAGACAACATGTGGACTTCGTCGATGATGAAGACGCGGTATCGGTCCCGCACGGGCATGTACCTGGCGGCCTGCATGAGATCGCGGGCCTCCTCGGCCTTCGTGTGGGTCGCCCCGTCTATCTCCAGAACGTCCATCGAACGGCCCGCGGCGATTTCGACGCAGGACGGGCAGGTATTGCAGGGCGTTACGGTGGGCCCGTTTTCGCAGTTGAGGCCCTTGGCAAACAGCCTCGCCGCCGTTGTCTTGCCCACGCCCCGGATGCCCGAAAATATGTACGCCGGATGGATTTTCCCCGTCGCCAGAGCATTCTTGAGCGTCTTGACGACGGCTTCCTGCCCCACCATCTCGTCGAAGGTCTGTGGCCTGTATTTGCGCGCGAGGGCTTTATAGGTCATGCACTGATCGTTCATAGATAAATTGATGGGGTTCAAGCGACCTGCGGCACACGAGCTGGCTGCTTACCGTTGCTCCCTTCCGGGCCTGGCGGGGTTCACAGGGCACGTTGCACAGGGCTCGAACCCCACACGAAGTCGGGTTGATACCCGCCCAGTTTCGAAGTATACCTCATTACCTGTTCCTTGGGAAATGATTCGGGCGCTCGCAAACGGCGCTCGAGGGAGGATTCGGATCGTCTGTCCCCGGCCTTGCGGACGCCTCTCACTCTTCCTGGGCATCCAGAGTCAACTCCCCTTTCGTCCCGTCCGGTAGCCCCGATGCCGGCTGATTCTCCGCTGCGCGGCCGGCAGCCTGGGGCGCCCTCTTATTTGCCCCGAGGAGACCCGCAAGCCCGGGGGTGGGCCTGTCGAACTCGAGCCCGGCCCTGTAGAACATCACCTCCCGTCCCCTGCCATCGCGGCCTTTGCCGTGAACCATGCAGCGCCGTACGGTGGCCCGAAGGACTATCTCACCGTCCCGGAACTGTATCTTGAAATCGCACGTCGTTCGAAAGGGAAGGGAGCGCTGTACTTCAACCTGAGCACCGCGGGCGGAAATATCCACGACCCGCGCGGAAATCGTCGTTTTGATCTTCGCCTGGACCGCTTCATCCGGTTCGACCCTGGGTGCCTGGCGCCTTTCCTTCATGGCGTGCACTCCCCTGATTCTTATTATATTGTGGATTTTAAGCTCTTCCTTGCCTGTTGTCCACCGCACCGGCTATCTTCAGCGAGGGCTCTCGAGGCAAGCGGTTCCAGCCCCGGTCTCCCGGCCGTTGCAAGCAGGACCCCTCTGCCTTATTCTGAATGCTATGGGCAAACGCACTATCCCAGCCGTCCTGCTTGCGGTCTCCGCCGTTTTTTGCGCCGTCGCGTACACCTACCTGGTGAATCCGGAGATCAACGCGCCCATCGGCCTGGCCAGCTTCAATGAGCCGGCCGTAAGGGCGAAGGTCCTGGCCACCGCCCAGAGGCTTCTCGACAACCCCGGCACGCTCGATGTGACCCTCTCCCAGAAGACGGATACGGAGAGCCTCCAGCGCATGCAGGAGCTCTTCGGCTTCAGCGCGGCGACTTACTGGACCGAAAAAGAGGTGCCGATCCAGCGCTGGGAGTACAAGATTTATACATCCCATCGCTTTCATGGACTCAATCCGTTCAAACAACCCCGACCTACGCTCGAAGCGCAGGTGTCCAGCAGCGGCCAGATCCTGGCCCTGAGCATCCCTCCCAAGAAGAACCCGGCGCCCGCTAAGCTCGATTCCAAGCAGGCCCTGGAAACATCCGAAAAGCTCTTGCGCGTTCTGGGCGTGGACGTGGGGCAGCTCACCTTGATATCCACAAGGACGGGCGAGGACCAGGGGCGCCAGACCTTCGACTTCGGTTGGAAGCAGCCGGTCAAGGGGCTTCCCGGTCTGTTTTATCAATACACGGTTCAGCTGCAGTCGGGCTACCTTACCAGCTTCATGCGCAAGCCTCTTCTCGCATCGGGCAACGAGCCCGATCTCTGGCGCGACCTGGTCTTTCCCCTGCTGTTCGGCGCCGCTTGGTTCTTCCTCGCTCTTGTCCTGTTTTTCCTCTTCGTGCAGAAGCTGAGGCGGGACGAAGTGGACTTCAAACACGCACAGAAGTTCGGCGTGATAGCCGCGGCCCTCACGTTCCTGCGCTTCGTGAGCATTCCGGAGCGCGGACTTCTCACCACCATTCTCACGGCCGTCATCGTCAGTCTCCTGGCAGCCCTTTTCTTCGCCATGCTGTGGGCCGTATGCGAGTCCTTCCTCAGGCAGACGACGAGCGACAAGCTCCGCTATGTCGACCTACTGTTCCAGGGCAAGTGGAACGTACGGGACACCTCGCGCAGCCTGCTGTGGGCGGGCACGGCGGGGCTTGTACTTCTTGGACTGCCCGTCCTCGTCCTCCTGGCGGCCAAGACCTGGCGGGGATTGTCCATCGTTCTTCTACCCGTGGACCTTCAGCTGAGCAACCTGCGCTTTCCCGGAGGGCTCATGGGCAATGCCCTGCTCGGCCCCCTTCCTGCCGTCGTTCTCATCGGGTCCATCTTTCTGGGAATCGTCTACCCGGTCGTCCGTATCAGGTTCTCCCGCTGGCTGGCCTGCGCCCTCTTCTGCGTGCTGTTCGCCCTTGCGGTCGGACACCTTCTTCCCTTCGGGCCACCCGTTCTGGCCCTTTTCGGTGCTTTTCTGATCGGCCTGTTCTTCTTCTCCGCCATGGAGGCATGGGGACTGCTGGCGGCCATGGCCCTTCTCTACGTCCCAATGGCCTTTACCAAGGTGGCCCTTCTTCTGACGGCCCAGGGTTCTTCCATGCTCATCCAGGGCTGGCTGAGCGTGGGCGTCCTTGTGGCGGGCTTCTTCGCTTTGGGCTACGTCGCACTGTTCGGTCGTCCCATGGAAAGCGTGAGCGAGTACGTGCCCGAATATCTTGCCAGGATGCGGGAGAGGGAGAGGTTCGCACGCGAACTGGAAATCGCGAAAGGCGTTCAGGAGAGATTTCTGCCCAAGGAGAAACCGGAGATTCCCGGATTCTCTCTGGCCACGTGCTGCATCCCCGCCATGGAAGTGGGCGGAGACTACTATGACTACCTTCCGTTGCCGGATGGAAAGTGGCTCCTGCTCCTTGGAGACATCTCCGGAAAGGGCGTCAAAGCGGCCTTTTACATGACGCTCGCAAAAGGCATCCTCCACGCGATAGCCTTCAGCGAGGGATATCATACGGAGATCCTCCGCAGGCTGAACCTCGTGTTTGGAAGCCAGAGCGAGCCAGGCATCTTCCTGACGCTGTGCGCCTTGGTGCTCGATCCGGCCACGAGGGACGTGCAGATTCTATCCGCGGGGCACAATCCGCCATTTCTGCTCAACGAAGACGGTGCAAAGGTGCTCAAGCCCCGAGGCCTCGTTCTCGGTCTCATGAACGACGAAGTCTTCCTCAAGAGCCTTCGCGATGTTCAAATGAAGTTGGAGCCGGGAGATTCCCTGGTTCTTTATACGGACGGCGTTACGGAGGCCATGGACCGCGACTGCCAGGAGTTTGACATGGCGCGTCTGCAGAAGTCCCTCGGCAAGGTCCGCGACGGTGATCCGGAGGCCGTCCTTTCGGCGGTGGTCAAGGACGTGGAGAAATTCCAGAACGGCGCACCGCAGGCGGACGACCTGACCATCATGGTGGTGAAGTGCAATGCATCCTGATCACTTGAAGAAACTCATGGAGGACGTGGCCGCCGGCCGCCTGACACCGGACGACGCCGTGGCACAGCTCGCGACGCTCCCTTTCGAAGACCTGGGCTTCGCGAGAATCGATCATCATCGGTTCGTACGCAGGGGATTTCCGGAGGCCGTCTACGGGGAAGGCAAGACCTCGGCCGAGATCGCCAGGATCCTCGACACATTCCAGGACAGGAACGTCCCGGCCCTCGTGACCCGTCTCGACGCCCCCAAGGCCGGATCGCTGAAAAAACGCTTCAAAACGCTCGTCTACCACCGGAGGGCGCGCCTTGCCTACCTGGGTGACCCGCCCGATGATCTCACAGGATCGGTGGTCGTCGTCTCGGGTGGAACGAGCGATGCGCCGGTCGCCGAAGAGGCCTTTCTGACCGCCCGCTACCTGGGCGCCAGCGCAGAGCTCTTTCAGGATGTCGGAGTGGCGGGGCTCCACCGCGTAGCCGCCGCTTTGCCCTCGCTGCGGAAAGCGCGCGCCGTTATCGCGGTGGCCGGGATGGAAGGCGCACTGCCGTCCGTGGTGGCCGGACTTACTGCGGCCATGGTCATAGGCGTCCCCACGTCCGTCGGATTCGGCGTGCAGGACCGCGGGAAAACGCCGCTCTTCGCCATGCTCTCATCCTGCGTTCCCGGCCTCGTCGTGGTGAACGTCGACGCGGGCTTCTCGGCGGGCTATGCGGCAGCCGTCATCAACAGGTTGAAGGAGCCGGCGTGAAGGCCTCGCTGACGCCGTTTCTCAACGGCACGATCCGCGTCCACCAACCCATATCGGGCTATCGCTTCAACGTGGACTCCGTCCTGCTGGCCGGGTTCTCATGGGTCAGAGAGGGGGAGAAGGTCCTGGACCTGGGAACCGGGTCGGGTATTCTCCTGCTCCTGCTCGCACACCGGCACCACCCCTCGACTTTCATGGGGATCGAGATCCAGCCGGAGATGGCCGAAATGGCGGAACAGAATCTCGAGGAGAATGGCTGGACGGGCACGGGTACGATCCTCTGCGACGATTTCCGGGGAGAGGGCTCGGTCCCCGCGAACGGGTTCGACCTGGTGGTATGCAATCCGCCCTACTTCGAGGTGACCCGCGGGAAGGCGAGTCCCGATCCCACGAGGGCCGTGGCCCGCCAGAGCGTTTCGGCGTCGCTTCTCGAGGTCCTCCAAGCTGGACGGCGCGCGATGGCCCCCGGCGGGCGGTTCTGCCTTCTGTGTCCCGCTTTGCGCCTCGAAGACCTTCTCGCCATGCTGCCCGAGACCGGCCTATATCCCCGCCTTATCCGCATGGTCAAATCCTCCGGGGACACGCCGCCATACCTTGCGCTCCTCCAGCTCAGGAAGACCGCCGCCCTCCCCTGCGTCTCTCTTCCCCCGCTGATCATCCGGGATGTGGACAAGCGCTACACGCCCGAGGTCTCGGAGTGGCTGGGCGATGGCATCCCCGACGAGAACCGATTCCTGTGCGATGCCATGCTGGGCAAACTGGCGAAATACCTGCGGTTGCTGGGGTACGGAGCCGCCTACGCGCGCGTCTCCCGGGACGACTGGCTCGCGGCGGAGGCCGCCCGGACGGGCGAAGTCCTCCTTACGCGCGACAGGTTCCTCCTCCAGGCGTGCGTCAGGAAGGGCATTCGGGCCGCCGACCCGGGAAGTGATGTGCCCGTGGAGCAACTGCGCGTTATCCGGTCGACCTTCGGTCCCTTTTACCGGGACCGGCGACCTCGGTGCCTCATGTGCAACGCCCCGACCTACCGCGTCGAGCGCGGCGAGGCGCTGGGGAAAGTCCCGCCCTATACCTATCTGACACACAGGCGGTTTTCCGCATGTGCGTGTTGTGGCACACTCACCTGGGAGGGCTCCCATCTGGCCCGGTTCCGGAAAGCCATTCTGGCCGCCGCAGAGGAGGACAAACCATGAGCCAGGACCGCGAACGACTCAAAGAATTGCTTAAAAACCGATCCCTCAAGATCGGAGATTTCCTGCTCGCATCCGGCAGGCGGAGCAAGTACTACTTCGATTCCAAACTGACCACGCTGACCGCCGAGGGCGCCTTTCTCACGGCCCGATGCTTTCTGGATGTCATTCAAGCCGAAGGAATCCAGGCCGATGCCATCGGCGGTATGACCCTGGGGGCAGATCCAATCGTATCGGCGGTCGCGGCCCTCTCCCATGAGGCCGACACACCCCTCGACGCCTTCATCGTGCGGAAGGAGGCCAAGGGGCACGGAACCAAGCAGTGGATCGAAGGCCCGGTGAAACCGGGCCAGAAGGTCATCGTGGTGGACGACGTGGTCACCACCGGAGGCTCTACGCTCAAGGCCATCGCGCGTGCGCAGGCCTTCGGCCTGGAGGTCGTCGCCGTCATGGCGCTTCTCGACAGGGAGGAGGGCGGGACCGAGGCTTTGACAAAGGATTTCGCCTTCTACCCGGTAACCCGGCGGTCGGAGATATTCGGCTAGCAGGCCGTGCGGAACGACCTCACCGGGAATCGGTCAGAAACACATGATGCTGACTTCGCGCCCCCTGCCGAAGATGCCGAGCGCCTGGGCGGCCGAACTCCGCGGAGCAGCTATCTCTACGAGTTCGGCCGAGTTCACGAGGGCGAAAAGGGCCGTCTCCTGGCCGTAGCCCGTCGTCACGAAAGGCGCCTCCTGGCCGGCCACGAGGACCTTGAAACGCTTCTTCCCCGTCCTCTCCGACAGGTCGTCGAGGGTCTCCCGGCGAATATTCGTGATCAGGTTTCCGAATCGGTCGACGCAACAGATCTCGCCCTGGATGAGATTGTCCCCAACGATTTTGTCCTCCGGGACCGGGATCGTCACATAATCGTCGATGTCCTCCCCGAAGCGGGAGGCGTCGATCCCCCTGCTCAGCCATCCCGCCACGGGCGCGAAGACGTCCCGCCCGTGAAAGGTCTGGCTGGTGGGCCGCCTGAAGTAGTGCTCCGCCGTCACCGCGATCACCCGCGAGAGGTCTCCGTACCTGTAGATGAAGGAGAACACGCCGTTGTCGGGGCCGACGAAATAGTGATCGCCGGTCACGACGAGCAGGGGACGCCGGGGACCACCGACGCCAGGATCCACCACGCAGACGTGAATGGTCCGGCTGGGAAAATCCCTGAATGTCCTGTAAAGGGTAAAGGCCCCGCCGAAGACGTCGTGGGGTGGGACGCTGTGCGAAAGATCCACGATACGGCAGCCGGGCTGGATGGACCACAGAACGCCCTTCATTGAACCCACCCAGGGATCGCCGTGGCCGAAGTCCGTCAGCAACGTGATGATGGGCGTGCTTTCTCCAGGCATCTCCCAACCCGTGATCTACTTCAACTTCCTCGCCCTTATCCAGAGGTATAATGTATAGCCTAGAAGCAGAATCGCAATGGCGGCGTAGCCGGCCTTCATGTAGCCTGTGGTATCGGGGGTCTTGATGGCCACGGCCATGAGCGTGGTCAGCACGAATCCAGAGTTCATCGCGCCACCTCTCTTTCCGCCCGGCGGCTCTCCTCGATGCCTATCCATGTGCGCGTGAGCGCGAAGGCTGCCGCAAGCAGGAACACGGCCCCCATGGACACGAAGAAGGTCCACATCATGGCCGGTTCGAGCACGACCTTCTTCGGATGAACGATGGACCCCCACCACGCGATCGCCTTATGGACGATGGGCACGTCGAAGAAGGCGATGATGGCCACCACCGCCGCAATCTTGGACGACCGGGCGTCCCCACGGCTGAAGAGCCTCAGCAGCAGGTACGCGCTGTACATGAGCCACAGGACGAGAAAGGACGTGAGCCTCGGCTCCCATACCCACCACTTCCCCCAGGCCGACCGGCCCCAGATGGGACCTGTGACGAGCACGACGGTGATGAAGACCCATCCCACTTCGGTCATGGCATAGGCCAGCGTGTCGTATATGGGCTCGTCCTTCCAGAGGAACAGGATGCTGAACAGGAAAGAGAGAAAGAGAAGGACGTAGCAGATTATGGCGGACGGCACGTGATAATAGAAAATTTTCTGAACGGCCCCCATCTGCACTTCGATGGGGGCGTACGTGAAGACCAGCCAAAGGGTTACGGCATTGGCCGCGGCGGCCACGGCCCAGAGAACGACGATCGAGCGGCGAAGCGCCATGTTCACTCCTCTACGGCGTATTCAAAGAGAAAGACGGAAGCCGTGAAAAAGAGAATATCAAAGAGACCCACGAGCCGCAACCACTGGTTGGACCACGAAAATCCCGTGGAAAGGGCATCCTGCGTCAAGGTAGCCGCTGCGATGAAGAGCGGGATGAGAATCGGGAAGAGCAGGATTGGATAGATCACCTGTCCGCCTCGAACCTGGGCGATGAGCGCGGCAAAGAGCGTTCCGAGCGCGGCATACCCGATCGTCACGGCCAGCCAGACCACGGCCAGCCGTATCACACTGTCCTGAAAGCGGAAGTTGAGCAGCACGAAGGCCATGGCGAGCAGGAGAACCTCCAGGATCACGAGAAACACCAGGTTGACGAGAAACTTCCCCACGTAGATGGCGCTTCGGTCGCAGGGGCTCAGGAGGAGGGCGAAGAGCGTGCCGTTCTCCGTTTCCTTTCTGAACGAGGCGCCCATGAAAAGACTGCCCGCGAATAGGATGATCAGCCAGAGCAGACCGCTGCCCGTCTGGTTGAGATCCACCCGGGTCGGATCCAGCGCGAAGGCGAAGAGCACGAGGGACAGCAGCGCAAAAAGAAAGGACGATGCCATGTTCTCCTTTCGCCGCAATTCATCCTTGAAATCTTTACCGAAAACGAGTGCCACCACTCTGAAGTACCTCATGAGACCCGCTCTCCGGTCGTGGCCTGAAAATACTGTCTGCGGGCGGACTCCAGCGTCAGTCCCTCCGCCGGCGTGTCCAGCGCTATCCGGCCCTTGTGGAGCACAGCGATCCGGTCGGCGACTTCGAGGCAGTCCTCCAGGTCGTGGGTTATCATGAGCACCGCCCGGCTTTCGGTCTTCAGACCCGCGAGGAGCTTCGTGAGGGTCCGGCTGCCTTCCGGATCCAAACCCGTGTATGGTTCGTCGAGAATGAGGATGGATGGGTCGGTCAGGAGCACGCGGGCGAGCGAGAGCCTCTGCTGCATGCCCCTGGAAAAGGTGCCGACCTGCCGGTCCGCGACGCCCGCCAGGCCCACGCGCTCCAACATGGTCCCGATGCGAACGTCCAGTTCGTGAACGCCGTAGAGACGACCGTAGAACGACAGGTTCTCGGCGGCCGTGAGATGGGCGTAGAGAAAGGTCTGGTGGGAGATATAGCCGATTTCCCTGCGCAGCGCCCCCCTGTTCTTCTCCGTCACGGACTCGCCCCTGAAAAGGAAGGTGCCCCGTCCCGCCCTGGTCAGGGTGGTCAGGATGCGGGTCAGGGTGGTCTTTCCGGCACCGTTCGGACCCAGCAGGAGCAGGAGTTCGCCCACGTGTACGTCCAGCGACACGTCCTCCAGCACCCTTACGTGTCCGAACCTCTTGGAGAGACCTTTGATCGAGAGAATCGGCGGGATCTCGGCCATGCGGCCTATTTTAGTTAGGCCGCCTCCCGGCGTCAAACATCCGGAGCCACCTTGTGAAAAACGCTCGTCCGGGGGAGATGGATTTTCTCCGGTTGTGGTCAAGGGCGCACAATCCTTCTATACTGAATCCTTGGAGGATCTCACGGACAACGCAGGAGAAGCCCCCCAGTCACAGCGGTCCGGCCCGACCTTCTTCGCGCCGGACCGGTGTTCGAGCAGTCCTCGTTCTGAGCGGTCTTCGGAAACCTGCGCCCGCTTCATCAACAGGCAATGAGCACACAGAGCAGTGCAGGATTAAAGGAGAAGAACGACTGGCTGTCGGGCCTCCAGGCCTTCCCGTCCTTGGAACCCGAAGACTGGCGCGACGTGGAGGCGTCCACGGCCCGGGTCCTGGAAATGCTCGGCGAGGAACACGCAGCCGAAACGTCTATCGAGCCGGCCTACAGGTACGGTAGCCTCCTGTACGACCGCGGTGACGACTGCGGCGCGCTGGAAGTCTGGGAAGCCCTGATTCCCCATGCGCAAGCATTCGGCCGGAACGGCGTGGCGGCCTACTGCGCCGCGAGGCTCGCCAAGGGGCATGTTCACTTCGACGAGACCAGGGAAGCTCTCGTGTGGTACCGGCGGGGGCGGCGCTGGAGCAAGGCCCTGCCGGCTTCGCACCCCATTCACGGCAGACTGGCCGGCACCCAGGGCGCCATCTATCAGCACCGCAGGGAATGGTCCCAGGCCCGGAAGGCATACAGACGGGCCCTGAAGAACTCCGCGGTGGACCCGGCCCTCGCCCACAAGTGGGAAGGCATGGGCGTGGAAGATCTCGAGGCCGTCCGGATGGCCATGCTGGTAGACTGCTACCTGCGGGAAGCCAGGGTGGAAGGACACAGCCGTGAATCGCTTCGCAAGGCCGGACAGATCCTGCAGGCCGCCCAGGAAATGGCCTCCTCCTTCTATACGCGGTGTCACTGCCAGCTCAACATGTTGGAACTGCTCTGGATCAAGGACGATCTCGGGGCCGCGGAAACTCTGGCCATGGGCCTCTCCGCCCTGCTCAACAATCCCGCCTTCCCCGAGGAGACCAGGTTGAGATTCCGACCGCCCCTGGCCTGGTTCATGTCTCTCATAGCCATTTCCCGCGACAACATCCCCCAGGCCCAGCAGCATATGCGGGAGGCTTTCCGATGGATGCGCGCCAGGAGAAACCCGCCCACCGAAGAGCTCATCGTGAGGGAGATGATCGATCTGTACGCGGAGACCCACAGGAGGTACTACGGCGGATTTCGTGAAGATACGGTCCTCGCAACGCTCGAGGACGAGGGGGCCTGGATTCTCTCGCTCGTCGAATACTGTGAGTCCAGGAGCCGCTACCTTCTAGGCGGACACGCCCGGAAGGTGGAGAAGGCCTGCCGGATACTCACGGAGCACATGGACAGATCCACCGGCGAGTCCATGCCGCCCCTCCTCGAGGCGACCTACCTTCGTGGCGCGGCCCTTCTACACGACATCGGCCTCCTGGACGTATCCTGGGCAACCCTCAACCGCATACGGCCCCACCGCCCGGCCGATCTGCGCCGATTCCAGTCGCACGCCCTGGCCGGCGGGCGGATCCTGGAAGAACTTGGTTTTCCCATGACGGCACGCATGGCGGAGGAACACCACGAATTCGCCGACGGCTCCGGTTATCCCATTGGAACAAGCCACCAGACGGACATGGGAGGCATTCTCGCACTCGCAGAGGCCGTGGTTTCGAGTTGCAGTCCCTCCTACGTCGTCCCCACGCCCCGCCATCTGAGCGAAGCCGTGCGGGACTACCTGGGACCGCGGGCCCGTCAATTTCAGCCAAGGGCGCTAAAGGCCCTGAAGCGAGCCGCCGATTCCGGAGCCCTTGCCCCCCTCGAAGTCGCTCTAAGTTAAGTAAGT
>CAZDOY010000023.1:0-6621 GCA_964507185.1 uncultured Thermoanaerobaculia bacterium | reverse complement strand
TAAGTTAAGTAAGTTGACTCTTTTCCGCCTTTTACCCTATGATGGTCAGCGGCGCGGAGAGATGTCCGAGTGGCCGAAGGAGCACGCTTGGAAAGCGTGTGAACCCGAAAGGGTTCCCGGGGTTCGAATCCCCGTCTCTCCGCCAGCCTTATCAATTACTTGCGACTTTGCCCCTCATCCTCATTTCGCCGTTTTCCTGCTCGACAAGTGCATCTAACCTTGTTGCGTTTCTAAGACGATGGTTGGGCATCGCCTTTCGAGCTGCGTCGCGCATCTGCCCCGCAAGCCTCTTGCGCGCGCCCCACGCGGGTTCCTCAGCAGCCTGCCAGGCCCTGCCGAACTCCGGGGCGCCGTCACACGTCCTCCAGGGTACCGTTGTGTTCCTCGCCAAAGTTCCTGGCTCCCGGCCGGAACCGGGCAGGAGGGTGCTCCCGAGGGGAGCGGCGCAACAGCAGTTCAAGCGGAATTGGAGCGATGGGTGCCGGCTTGAATCGCCCATCCTCGCAAACTATACTGGACAGGAAATTAACCCTTCTCGGTGTTTGTGGTAGAGGCGCCTTTGGAAACGACCGATGACTCTAGGATGTCAAGCGCAGAACTTGAACAGATCCTGCCGGATCTTCTGGAACTCGCGTGCCGAACCAACGCCGCGGAAGTGGGAGTTATCGCGCTGGTGGAACCCGACACGGGCGACCTGGTCGTGTGGCACACCTTCGGGACGGCCTTCAAGGAGCTGGCCTCTGGGGCCCGTTTGCCCCATGGCACGGGCGTCTCGGGCTGGAGCATCGTCAACCGAAAGACCGCCCTGGTCAATGACCTGGTTTCCGATCCCCGGTTCGCCTTCAGCGGCAGGACGGACCTCGACTTCGAGCCGCGCAACCTGGTGTCCGTGCCTCTCATCGCCCAGGATTCCGTCATCGGGGTCTTCGTGCTCTTCAATAAAAGGGACGGCGTTTTCAATAAGGCCAATGTGAGGCTGATGGAATCGGTGGGTTCGCTGGCCGCGAGCGCCATAGAAAGTGCCCGGCTATACAAGGCCGAACGCAGGGAGCGGAGGCTCGCCCAGACGCTTTCCTCCTTCAGCATGGCAATCACGCAGTCCCTGGATGTCAATGTGGTGCTGGGAGTTCTCCTCGACTACATGGGTCGGCTCGTCTCCTACGACAAGGCCGTCGCCATGCTCGCCGATTGGGGCTCGCGTTTCGTCGTTCGCGTGATGCGGGGAAGCGGCGGCACCGCCGAATTGGACACGGAATTCCCGGCCCCCGTCGATGCGGGCGCCATTCCCGTCCTCGGCGAACTGCTGGAGGAGCAAAAAGGGAGAGTGGTCCAGGACATCGGTTCGGACCCGGCGTGGGCGGGTTACCCCTACGCGGACGAGGCCCGGAGCTGGATGGGGGTCCCCCTCGTGGCAGGCGGACGCGTCATCGGCATGTTCTCTCTGGCGAAAAGCACGCCGGGGTTCTACCAGCAGGAACACCTGGAGCAGGCGGAGGCCCTGGCCTCTCAGACCTCGGCGGCCGTCCAGAGCGCGTGGCTCTTCGAGAAGGTGGGCGAGGGGCGGGCCCGTCTCCAGTCCCTGTCCAGGCAACTCGTGAGAATCCAGGAGAGCGAGCGGCGGGCCGTCTCTCTGGAACTTCATGACGAGGCGGGCCAATCCCTGACATCCCTGAAGGTGGGTCTGCATCTCCTGGAGTCTAAGGTGGATGACCCGGCCGCCGTCAGGGCCGGCATCGCCGATCTTCGACAACAGGTGGACGCGCTGATGGTGAGCCTCCACCGCCTGGCTTCGAACCTGCGCCCGGCGAGCCTGGACCACGTGGGATTGTCTGCCGCGGTGCAGCAGATGGTGGAAAGCATGAACCTTAGGCAGGGGCCAACGGTGGAGTTCGAGGAAAGGGGGCTGGGCACGCTGCGACTCCAGGAATTCACTGAAACGGCGCTCTACCGCATCGCGCAGGAGGCGCTCGCCAATGCCGTGCACCACTCACGCGCCAAACGCGTGTCGGTCCTTCTGGAACGCCGCGCGGGCAAGATTGTGGTCGTCGTGGAGGATGACGGCGTCGGCTTCGACCCCATATTGGCGAGTCACAGCGGGCGCCTGGGCCTCCTGGGCATGAGGGAAAGGGCCGAGATGCTCGGCGGGGCGCTCCTCGTGGAAAGCTCCGAGGGCAAGGGGGCCACGATCGTAGCGGAGGTACCGGATGCCGATTCACATTTTGCTGGCTGACGATCACGGCGTGCTTCGGGCCGGGCTGAAGGCCCTGCTGCACGCCGACGAAGAGTTCCATGTGGTGGCCGAAGCCTGGGAGGGCGACCAGGTCCTCCGGCTCGCCGAGAAGCTCCAGCCCGACGTCGTGCTCCTCGACCTCAACATGCCCGGCCCCGGCAATATCGAGGTCACACGGAGGATCATCGAAGTGGCGCCCCGATCCAAGGTGCTCATCCTCACGGCTTACGAAGAAAACGGCATGGTTCGAGAGGTTCTGAAGGCGGGCGCTTCGGGGTACATCATCAAGCGCGCCGTGGAATCCGAACTCCTGAACGCGATCCGGGCCGTCCATCGGGGCGAAGTCTACGTGCATCCCTTCATGATGCGCGCCCTTCTCGCCCCGCCGGTCAGGGAACCCGCTCCCGATAAGAAGAGAGAGGACATCCCCCTCACGCCCAGGGAGGTAGAGGTGCTCAGGCTCATCGCACAGGGCTATACCAACCGGCAGATCGCCGAGAGCCTCGAACTGAGCGTGCGCACGGTGGAGAGCCACCGGGCGAACGTGATGGGCAAGCTGGGGCTGCGCACTCGCGTCCAGTTGGTGCGCTACGCTGCAGAACACAAGCTCATAGAATAGTTGAGGCGGTGACTTCTTGCGCGGTGAGGCCGAGCCGTGGAAGGCTCCGCGAAGTCAGGTTCCGAGCGGGAAGGGGGCGCCCCTCCCGCCCGGACGGCATGGTCCCCTTACTTTTGATTGGGTTTCTTATCGCCTTTTTTCTTCTTATCGTCCTTGGCCTTGTCCTGCTTTGGGGATTCACGGGTTTTGACCGCGCTCGCCCGCGCCGCCTTACGCTCGATCTCCTGCCGCGTCTGCAGCTGCTTCTGGTCTCGCTGTCGCTGCTCCTGCAGGGCTTTCATCTCGGCCGCGTGACGCTGTGAAACCGCTTGCGCATCAGCCTTGGCCTTCGCCCGCACCGCCTCCTGGCGGTGGATCTGCTCGAGGTCCCGCTGTTCCTTGTCCAGCCTCTTCTTCAGGTCCTTCTGCTCTCGCTGGAACTGGCGCTCGTCGATACCTGCCGGCGCCGTTCTTGCGCGCGGAGCAACCCAAACGGGGGGCGGAGCCTTCTCCTGGTGGTCTTGCTGTGTCTGCCGCAGGCCGGCGTCGTTGCGACGGCCGACTTTAACCGTGTCAAGCCTGTTCTTCGCGGGCCGGTAGATGCGGATCACGTCCCGTTGAACGCGCGCTTGACCAGGATTGTTCGCGGAGTCGATGCGGTAACGCCCCGGTCTCCGTCCCGTCGCCTTCTCGATGCGGCCAACCGGCACGCCGTGGTTGATCACCCTGTTGTTTACCACGGTGTAATTGGTGATGTTCGTGGTGTTGTGGATGATCGTGACGTTGCGTGCCTGGGGTACGAAATAGCCACCGATGTTGGCGTCGAGGAATCGGCGTTCGGGCACGAAGGAATAGTCGCGCGGTGAGAGGAGGAGACTGATGTTGAGCCCGCCGAGCTGGAGGCCGATGCCGACCTGAAATCCGACCGCCGGTGGAAGCGGTGCCCAGCCGACGTAACCGTTGCCCTGCTGCCACGACACCCATGCCGGCCCCCAGTGGGTGCCGGGAACCCACAGCCAGCCGAACTGGGGATCCCACGCCCAGCGGCCGTAGTGGTAGGTCGCCCAGCCGAACGGTTCACTGGAAACCCACGTCCAGCCATACTCGGTTTCCACCCAGCGCCCCAGGGAGTACGGACGCCATCCCGCCTGGACGTGCCGGGGGAACCACACCCAGCCGTACCGGGGATGCCTCACCCACTCGCCGTAGGGAGACAGCTCGTTGTAGAAAAAGCCGACGTCCACGGTCGGGTCCTGGTCCTGGTAGTAGCGATTATCCGTCTGGCTGTTGTATGGATTGGCCTGCTGGCGCCCATAGGCGCCGTGTTGCTCCCGGGCCCCGGCCGGATTTCCGTAGGGCCTGGCCTGGCAATAGGCGGTACCGGCGAGAATTCCCGCCAGAAGCCCGATGAATACAAGTCGGTTCATTCTCATGACATCCTCCCTTTAACGTGTCCCGTCGCGCCAAATCAGGAGCGGCTCATCCTGCAGCCTCCTGCCGGACTCCTGATTGATCCGGCCAGGTATGCGGGGCCTGCGATTCGAAGCCGCTGAGACGCGTGCTGTGGACCCGTCTGCCGCCCGGTACGGCCCAGGATCATGTCCCACCAGGACGGCAACCTCCGCCTCCCCATGATTTCGCCGCCAGCAGACCGCCCTAGCCTCCGCGTCGCCCGGAAACGAGCCGGACGATCAAAATGATCACCGCCACCACGAGCAGGATGTGGATAAATCCGCCCATCGTGTAGGAGGTCACGATGCCGAGCAACCACAATACAAGAAGAATAACCAGAATCGTCCAGAGCATTTCAATCCTCTCCTTCATTGCGTAGAGATATCGACCCTATTCAGAGCATGTCTCAAACCTAAGGCCTCGAATCCCCCACGCGGAAGGGCACTTTCTACCGGGGCGCGGGACAGCGGCAGGGGTGAAAACTACCCATCCAGGGGCCACCCGGTCCGTCCGGCACAAGAAGCCCGCCCTGTCGCCCTTCATGCGTGAGATTCCGACGGATCGATACACTCGGTAGTCTTTACGGATACGGCCGGACCGGACCGCGATTTCCCAACACCTTTTGCCGTATCCCTATCCGTAGCCAGTACCCTGATCGGACGGTCGGACAGAAGTTAGATTGAGAGTGCCCGTACTGCAGGCCGCCGCCGTGCTGCAACGAGTGTACTGGAGATGCGCGCTGCACCTCCTCTCGCGAGCCTTGGGTTCGATCAGGAGGAGCTTGATGAACGCCACAAGGAACCGCTCGAAGATCCAACGCTCCGCCAGTTCCCGGATGGCCCCCTGCAAAGGGTCCCCGGACCCTTGCGGGTCACTTCAGACAGGCGGTAACAAGGTGGACACCACCGGCGTGCAGAGACGGCAGGAACGAAATGACCATGTGAGTAGGGATAAATAGCAGATAAGGAGCCGTGCAATGGACAAAAGTGATTTGAACGTATTCATAGCTTTTCTCTTGGGAGCGGCAGCAGGCGGCGTGGCGGCCCTGCTCCTCGCACCCGCGTCCGGAACTGAAACGAGGAAGAAGATCAAGGACACCGTACACGGGACAAAAAACAAGGCCGTCAAGGGACTTGAGGGCGCCAAGGACTTCGCAGGGATTCAAAAGGAGGCGCTGAAGGAGGCCGTGATCGGGGGCAAGGAGGCCTATCGCAAGGCCGTGAATAGAAGTTCAGCCGATGCCGCCTCTTAACCACTTGAGGGAATGCCGTTGAGGATTCAGGCGCAGACTTCGTGGGCCCGATCGGCCTGCCGCGAAGGAGAGATTCCAATGGACAGACATTTCGAAATTCGCCCCGATGACCTGGGAGGACGGCCTGGTCAGGAAGCTAAAAAAGAGATCGGGGACCTGCTGAACGACATGGCCGAGGGCTTGGAGATCTCGAGACAGTTGTCGCTCCTTGCGGACAGCCACCGGAAAGAACGCGACCATAGCCCCCGTATCCCGTTTCAGGACCTCCTCCAGGATTGCGCTCACAAAATCGTGGCCGAAACCTGGCGTTGCCGAATGGAGATGGAAGCGAGCGGACGGGTCCGTTTCGGATCCGTGGTGATCGAGGAAAGCGCCGATCCCGATGAACGGGCCACGGTGAGCGATCTCCAATGGGGCGACCCCGCAATCCTGGCGGGCTCCGAGCAGAAGCCCCCGGCCGCCTGTTTTTCAGGTGCTTCGCCGGCTGTGCCGGCAAGGAGGTTCGATCCGGCTGCCCTCGGAATTTTGCGGCGGCTGTGTACCGCCATTCTGGCGGGACCCGTACCGGGAGGGGCGAGGGGGTCCGTGGCGCAACAAAGGCGAGGAGGTGCATGAGACCATGCTTATTCATGTTGTAATCGTTCTAATAGTGGTGGGCATTCTGCTGTGGCTCATCAACAGTTTCATACCCATGGCGCGCCCGATCAAGTCCATTCTGAATGCCGTCGTGGTCATCGTCGTGATTCTCTGGCTCCTGAGCGCCTTTGGCGTGATCGGCTCGTTTTCACGCTATCTCCATATGCGCTGACACACGCCGATCTCGCTCGAAGATCTGGTGGCACGGGCATTCTTCGATCGACAAACCGATACTAACGCCCGTGCCGCGTCGGTTGCGAGGAGGTCTTTCATGGCCCGCGGGAGTCGCAAAACAGTCGAGTTGTTGGTCGTGGGAGCCTTGGCGGTGGGGCTGATGATGGCCCTCGCAGCGCAGGAGTACGGCGAAGGATCCCATCACTATCGAATGAGGCACGGCCGCGTGGCCAAGCTCTGGCATCGCGGGGAGTATAGGTTCGCCACCCTGAGCCTGGA
>CAZDOY010000022.1:0-51842 GCA_964507185.1 uncultured Thermoanaerobaculia bacterium | reverse complement strand
CCGCCGTCCCGGCCGAACGTAAGAAGCCTGAACCGGCCCTTGAGCGACTCCATGGATTCATCCAGGAGGAGCCTGCCCGTGCGCATGACGCCCACGTGGGACGCGATGCCTTCCACGCCCGCGAGGTCGTGGCTCGACAGGAAGGCCGTCGTGCCCCGGTCGGCTAGTTCGCCCACCAGTTCTTCGAAAAAGGCCTTCCGCGCCACGGCGTCCAGGCCCAGCGTCGGGTCGTCGAGGATCAGGAGGTCGGGCATGGGGCCAAGCGCCAGCGCCAGCGTGAGCTGTTCCTTCTGGCCCTTGGACAGGCGGCGGAAGGGCAGGTTATTGGGGACCTCGAACCGCTCGAGACGATCCCTGACGCCCCGCCCATCCCATGTGGAGTAAAGCTTTGAGCAAAAAGCCTCGAGCTGCTTCGCCGTCATTTCCGGCGGTGCGTCCGGCTCCTCGGGCACGACGCCCAGACGGGCCATGAGGTCGGCGCGCGACTTCCACGGATTCTCGCCGAAAAGCGCGATCGAACCCGCCTGGGCCTTGCGCTGGCCGAGCATGCACCGGATCAACGATGTCTTACCCGCTCCGTTACGCCCGAGCAGGGCGTAGACAGAGCCCTTCTCCACGGACAGCGTCACGGAATCCGCGGCGACCGTCGCGCCGTACCGGATCGTCACGTCGTCAAGCGCAATCGTCGCAAGGTTTGTTTGGTTCCCGGTCATGGCCTGCCTCCGTTTCCGCCGATTTCGTTCCAGGCGACGTCGAACACCTCCGCGGCCTCTTCGCGCTCCGCTCCCAGGGTGACGGCGAGGCTGGCGTACCGCGCCGCCCCTTCGCGCAGGGTGTCCCGGCGCTCGCTCTTTTTGAGCATGGGCGGGTTCTCCTCTACGAAGGTGCCCTCACCCCGTTTGACTTTGAGCACACCCCCATCTGCCAGCCTCTGGTAGGCCTTCGCTACCGTGGCGGGGTTCACGCGCAGGTCCCTGGCCAGTTCCCTGACCGAGGGCACCGGCGCGCCGCGCGGCATGGCGCCCGTCGCCACGAGCCTTCTCACACCCTCCTCGATCTGCTTCCAGACCGGCACGGCGTCCGAGGGGTTCACCACCAGTTTTCTCTGCATGCTCATACCTCCCTAATGCGTCCGAGGCATCCTAGTGTATTAGTACAGTAGTACACTAGGCCGGCCCTGTCAAGGGAGTGGCCCCGTCACTGAACGAAAAAAAGCAGGGAGCGGTTCGACGGCAGGCCTTCGCCGGTTTCCGACCACCGAACGCGGACCGCCAACCGCAGTCCTCCACCCCCATGCTTTGATCCCATGGCCTTTCAGGCGAGCGAAGGTCGCCTCGAAAGGCTGCATCTCGACGCGAGTGGGCCAGGCGCGCGAAGGGCAAGGAGACCGCACCGCAGTCGTACTTGTGTACGTCGAGGATGCGGACGCCGCAGGCCGACAAAGCGGATGGTCCGCTCCCGTCGATGCTCACCTAAAAGATGGGGGGGAGGTGCCAGTGCTGGACCCTGCTCAAGGTCGCGGCGCGCAGCGCGGGGCGGCCAGGACCGGGGCAGCCGGGAAGCTTCCACGGAGAGTTTCACGCGGGAGCTTCACGGGATGTCCCGGCCCAGCCGGCCAAGAGGTGCCGCAGGCACCGCCGCGACCGATAGGCCTTCGAAGGCCCGCCCCGAGCCGTCGTGCCTCTTCCCTCTTCCTTTTTCCTTCTAACCGGCCTGCGCCGCAGACCTCTGTGTCCTCTGCGCGCTCTGTGGTTTGTCCGCAGATTTCAAATCCGACATTCCCTCCGCTTGGCAAAACCGTTTCGGTCGGTTAACATTTTTTGCGGGAGGATGGATGGACAGCCGAATCCTGGAGGGGTCACTCAAGGCCATCAGCGTTCCCGACCTGCTGACCTTTATCAACATGATCAAGAAGACAGGCGTTCTGTCCTTGCGCCATGACGAGCGCGTGCGCAGGGTCTTCTGGGAGCGCGGCGAGATGATCTTTGCCAGTTCCTCGGACCCAGACGAGGCGCTGGGCAACTTCCTCCTCCGTCACGGGAAGATCACCCAGGAACAGAACATGAAGTCAGGCCTCATGGTCAGCCCGGGAACGCGCCAGGGCAAGGCCCTCGTGCAGATGGGCGTCCTCACGCCGAAGGAACTCTGGTGGGCCGTCAAGAACCAGGTCCTGGAAATTATCTATGCCTGCTTTACGCTGGAGGACGGCGTCTTTTTCTTCGAGGAAGCGGAGAGGGCTCACGAAGAGAAGATCAGGCTCTCCACGTCCACCACCAACATCATCATGGAGGGCATCCGGCGGCTGGACGAGTGGCCCAGGATCCGCGAACTCATCCCGAACGACCACCTTGTGCCCAGGCTTTCGCCGGCCGAGGCTCGCGACCCCGACGTCAGGTTCCTGGAGGGGGAACAGGCCATCCTGACGCTCGTCGACGGCAACAGGAGCGTCAGGGAAATCATACACCTGGCGGAGATGGACGAGTTTGAGACGCTCCGGGTCCTGATGTCCCTCATCCTGGCGCGTTACATCGCGATTCCGGAACTCCAGGCCTCAGAACAGAACGACGACCTGGACGACGCCTCCGCACTCGACGGACTCGTGGTGACCTACAATAGGATCTTCTCGAGGATCATCGGCACACTGGCCGGGCACCTCGGGGACGACGGGCTCGCCCTTTTTACCGCGACCGCCGTGGAATCCTCGAAGAACGCCGTTTTGGAAGGCGTCAGGTTCGACGAACACGGATGCCTGGACGTCAAAACGCTCATCGCCAACGTCGCGGACTACCACGTGGAGGAGCGCGTGTCCGTCCTGGACGGAGCGCTGAGCAACCTACTGTCCTTCTTCCTGTTCGAGGCGAGCAGGCACCTCACTCCGGAAGAAAAGAACGCCATCTACCGCATGGCGGGCGAAAGGTCTTCGCCGGCGTCGCTCTGACCCGGGACCTCACCGGGACCGATCTCTTGCAATACGGGTGTTTCGTCCTTAGGCACAACCGGCACGTCGGTGCGGGCGGTCTCCGCCCGAGGCGCCAGAAAATGTCTGCTGTAGGCCACTTGCGTCCTGGCTTCGCCGACCCTGAGGTAGGCTACCACAAGGAACCCGGCCTGCAGCAGGACCGCCGTGGCGAACCACCGCCCCGTGCTCTCGTACCCGGGGCTCAGGATGAAGACGGCGAGCACCATGACGATCGCGCGGGCCGCGTTGAAGAGCCACGTCACGACGTTGACCGGTACGAAGCGCCGGAACGTGAAGACGACGCTCCGCACGAAGCACAGGCCTATGCCCTCCTCCCGCCCGATAAGGACCCACCGTGCCTGCCCGTAACCGACGCTGTTCCGAAAGAGATTCAAGACAAAGAGGCCCGTCCCCAAAGTGATCCAGAAAAGGTGCCAGGGTTTTGCCGGGTCCATGGAGCCGTGGACGCCGTGCCAGGCCGCCGCCAGGAAGACGCCGACGCCCACGCCCACGATGACCCACAGCACGAGGTTGAAAAGGAAGAGCGCCGAGAAAGGCAGTACGTTGGCCGCCGCCCCCCTCCAGAAAGAACGCCAGCCGCCGGATTTCTCGGAAGCCTGCGCGTAAACGCCGGCCATTAAAAAGAGCCCCAGTACGACGGAAAGCAGGACGAGGTAAAGCAGCATTGCGTTGGCCGCCGCCCAGAACGCCGGCTGTTTCATTGCGCTGTTGATAAGCATGTCCAGTCCGCCGCCCCCGAGAAGTGCCTTCGACGCCGGGGCCTTGTCGAAAAGTACGTGGAACCCTCTGCGCATGGGATTGATGGCGATTGTTGCCAGGATGAAGCCGGAAAACCAGACCAGCAGCGCCCCCAAAGTCTTTCCCCTGCCGCGAAAGAGACCGGTGCCGATGGCTCGTGCCCATTCCATTGGGTGACCTCCTCAGAGAACGTTGAACAGTATGGCCGTGATGGTCTGGTAGAGGGTCCGGTTGCGCGTCGTCATGCACCGCGCGACCGCTCCGTTACCCTCACTCACCCAGGCGTTGTTGAGCCGGTTCAGATCCAGAGGGACCTTGTCCTTCGGGTCCGCGACGACGCGATCGACCTTGGGGCCCGTGAAGCGCCAGGTCGTGTACCGGCCCTCTCCGTCCCAGTGCTCGGTGCGCGAACTGCCGTCGGCGAAGGTAACCTCGACGTCCACCGGGAGGACGAGGCTGCCGCGGCGTTCAACCACGACGGTCGAATGGTAGGTCTCCTTGTCCGCCTTACCTGTTTTGGCCTTTGCCTTGGCCTTTGTTTTTGCGGTCCCCTTCTCCGCCTTTACTCCATCCTTCGCGTAGAGTTTCGGCATACCTTCGCTGAGGTCGTAGCCCGCAGGCTTCTCGTCGGGTACGTTGCGGACCCTTGCCACGCGGAAGTCCACCGTGCCCGTTCCGTAGAGCATGGGCTTCAAGACGGGCGAAAGGTCCTTGCCCGCCGCCTCGGAAACGATTCGGATAAAGTCGCGGGTATCGGGGTGGGTGAACTTGACCTGCATGAAAAAAGCGCGCATGACCCTGTCCATCTCCTTTTGACCCAGCATGTTCTCCAGGGTCTTGAGGACGAGCGCCGTCTTGAAGTAAGTGACTGCTCCGTACGAGCGGTTGGAGTAGTACTTCCAGGCGTCTTTCACGATGGGGTCCATGTCGGACGCCGAGAGATAGGCTATACGCGCCTGGTCCTGTTCCCCAAAGTTCCAGCCCCACAGGTCGTCCACGAACGATCGACCGGGACCGTACCACTTGTCCATGATCCGGGCCTCGTAGTAGGAGTTGATACCCTCGTCAAGCCAGGCCCGCTCGAATTCGTTGTTGGCCTCCATGCCGTACCAGTACTGGTGGCCGAACTCGTGAACGACCGTGATTTGCGGGATGAGGATGCTGCGCCCGAGGAAGGGACTCGCCCCCGCCGTGATAAGCGTCGGGTATTCCATGCCCCCGGCGCCCACTCCGTTGAGCGGAGGGTCTATGATGGTGATCTCCGGATAGGGGTATTTCCAGATCCACTTCGCAAAGTCTGCCAGTGCCTCCTTTACCGATGCGAAGTAGATCGGAATGCTCCCACGGTTGCCCGGCTGCATGAGTACCCTTATCTTGACTCCCTCCCACGTCTCGGTCCTGTCCACGAAGTCCGGCTGGGCCGCCCAAGCGAAGTCGTGGACGTCCTCGGCGTGGAATGAAAGGGTCTTCTCTTTCCCATTCTGCACCTCCCGCCAGAGGATTCCCGTGGCGCCGACGACGTAGTCAGAAGGCACGGTGATGGAGACGTCGTACACGCCGAAGTCCGAGAAGAACTCGGTGTTGGCGTGGTACTCGTGGCAGTTCCACCCCTTGTCGCCCTGGAAGACGCCTAGTTTAGGAAACCACTGACCGGCCATATTGAAAGTGCCGGCGAAACCAGAACGCGCGAAGACGTGCGGGAGCTGGTCCTTGAAACTCACCTCGAAAACGGCCTCTCCGCCTGGAGGAACGGGCGCCGGCAACTCCACGCGCATGACCGTGTGATCCTGCTTCGGAAAGACCTGCACCAGCGGGATCTTTTCCGCACCGGTGTCTGCAAGGGAGATACCGGTCACCTCGCAGTAACCCCAGTGGTTCCTGTCGAAGGAATCGCCTCGCAGCTGCCCCCCTGACTCGGTCATAAAGACCGTGTGATCGTTGGCGAACGCGTTCAGGTAAAGGTGAAACCACGCGTCCGTCGCCGGCGTGTCCGTAATGTTGCGCCACACGACGCGCTCTTTCCCCGTCAGCGTGTGGGCTTTCGCGTCGAGAGCGACGTTTATCGCGTAGCTGGCGTTGCGCGGCGACATGGGTGTCTGGAAAATCACGGGAGGCTTCAGCGCCGAGTGGGCACCGGGCGGGGAGGCTGGCGCGGCGGCGACCGGCGCAGCCACGATGGTCAGGAGGGTGAGAAACACCAAAAAGGGGCCGGCTTTCACGGGAGTACCTCCTCTATCAGGATGTTTCATTTAATGAGTCTAGTCTACGAGCACTCGTCCTTTTTCAGCTTGACGGGCAGGGCAGGTCCCAGACAAACTTCGGGCGGATCGAAGAGAACCCGGCAGGCCAGTACTTCCACGCCGGCGCGCACGGAGGCCGCCAGCGCCCTGGCGTAAGCCGGGTCTTTTTCGTAGGCGGGCCTGAAGAAAGAACCGTCTTCGCGATTGACAAGATAGAGCATGACCGCCCTGCCCCCATTCCGGACCATACGGCCCAAGGCGCCGAGATGTTTCAACCCTCTCTCGGTGACGGCGTCGGGAAAACCTATCCCGCCGTCGGGAGACGGCCACGTCGTGTTCTTGACTTCCACGTAGCACGGCGGGAGGCCGGACTCCGTAAGGAGAAAGTCCACCCGGCTGTTCCCGTCGTACGGCACTTCCGGTCGCACGTTCCCGTATCCCGCGAGTGATGGGACCCTTCCCAGCCTGAGGGCCTCTTCGACGATGCGGTTGGCGCGGTGGGTATTGATGCCGACCCATCCCGACTTAAGATGGATCCACTCGGCGGTGCAGGACAGTTTCCTTTTGGGATTATCCGACCTCGAGGCCAAAACCCTCGCGCCCTGTTCAAGACAGCCCTCCATGCTGCCCGAGTTCGGGCAGTGGACGGTCAGGACCGACCCGTCTTCGAGCCGGAGGTCCATGAGGAACCGCTTATACCTACGGATGAGCCGGCCTTCCACGATTGGACTCTCAACGATCATGCGGCCTCCACGTGACAGGATAACGCAAAGGAAGGGCTAAGGGCTAAGGGCTAAGGGCCAAAAGCTAAAGGAAAGAAATAAAGGCGGCTTGGGACAGGCCTTCGAAGGCCATCCGTTTATCGGCCCTGCTTTAGCCCTTAGCCTTTTGGCCTTAGGCTTTGGATGAGGTTTCATCCAGCGTTCTCCCCCGAAGCCCAACCCTTGAATCTTCTCCTCCTGCTACAATGGCCCCATGCCGAAGGAATGGCGAGGCAAACCCGTTTACCAGGTCAACGAGATCGTCAGGCTGCTGGCCTCAGAGCTCGAGCAGGCCTTCGGTGACATCTGGGTGGAGGGCGAGGTCTCGGGTTTCAAACGGGCGGCGTCAGGACACTGCTACTTCTCGCTGAAGGACGAATCTTCGGCGCTGAAGTCGGTCATGTTCCGCACCTACGCCGCACGCCTTCCCTTCGAACCCGAGAACGGCATGACCGTACTGGCCCGCGGCAAACTTTCGCTTTACGAAGCCTCCGGCGACCTCCAGCTCTACGTCACGATCATGGAACCCTCGGGCGTCGGCGCCATGCAGATGGCTTTCGAACAGGCCAAGCGGCGCCTCATGGAGGAGGGCCTGACGGATCCTGCCCGCAAGCGCCCGATACCGCCTTTTCCGAGGCGCGTGGGCGTCGTCACCTCCGTCACGGGTGCCGCATTGCGGGACGTGCTCTCCGTCCTGCGCAGAAGGAATGCCGGATTCGATGTGGTCATCTCCCCCGCGCTCGTGCAGGGCGCCTCCGCTCCGGCGAGTCTCAAGGCGGCGCTGGCGAAACTGGCGAGGGTGTCGGGCATCGAGGTGATCCTCATGACGCGGGGCGGAGGTTCCATGGAAGATCTCTGGGCGTTCAACGACGAGGCCCTGGCCCGGCTCGTGGCGGCGTCCCCTGTCCCAGTCATATCGGCCGTCGGCCACGAGGTGGACACGGTGCTGACGGACTTCACCTGCGACCTGCGAGCACCCACGCCTTCGGTGGCCGCCGAACTCCTGACGGCCAGGGTCGACGCTGCGCTGGAGAGCGGCAGCGACGCCGGGCGCCGGATCGCGCGGTTGATGATCGGACGGCTCGCGCTTCTGGAAGAGAAGCTCGGCGCGTGCCATCCGGAGCGGCTCGGCCTCTTCGTGCTGAAGAGATTCGAGCGCGCACAGGAAGCCTGCGACCGCTTTTCGGAGACCGCGGGCAGAGTCCTGGCCGCGCGCATTACCGCGGACGTCCACCGGGTGGCCCTCTGCCGGAGGGCGCTCTCGCCCGAGGGGCTCCAGCGCTGGATGTCCGCGCTGGACAAGCGTCTGGATGCCGCGCACCAAGGTCTCGAGGGTGCCATGAGATCCGGCTTGGATCAAAGCCGGTCTGCGTTTGAAGGGCTCGGGCGGCTCCTCCATTCGCTCAGTCCGCTGGCCGTCATTGGAAGGGGCTACGCGGCGGCCTTCGACGAACGGGGACGTCTCGTTCAGAACGCCCGCGACCTTGGGGTGGGCGACGAATTTTCGTTGGCATTGAGAGAGGGGGGCGTCGAATGCAGCGTGCTTTCCAAAACGCCCAGGCACGTCCCAGCCGCCCTCAGGGAACACGCCGGAGACCGCGTTGACGAATGTGGAGAGAAGACCTTAGAATCGGGCTTTGAGGAGGCAGACCGTGGATAAGAAAAAACAGAACTTCGAACTCAAGATACAGGTCGACGACAAGACGGCCGAAGGGATTTACGTAAACTTTCTGTCCGTCTTCCACAACCAGGCTGAATTCGTCATGGACTTCGGCCGGATGGTGCCGGGTAAACCCGAGGTGAAAGTCATGGCGCGGTTGCTCACCAATCCCACGGCGTTGAAACAGATCGTCCGAACCCTGTCGGAGAACCTCGACCGGTACGAGAAGAGCTTCGGCCCCGTGCCCACGGCCGACATGCCTACGCCAACGGGACCCCTGCAGTGAAGCTGGGGTGGTTCGGCGCCTTCCTTGTTCTCCTGCTCGGTGCCGTCATAGGGACCATTCTGGGCCAGGTCGTGGGCCTGCTGTTGCCCTCGGGCGTCTTTCACGACATCTTCTTCAAGGGCGTTTCCATAGGCTTCAAGCAGCCGGTGCACCTTGACCTGTCCTTTCTTCAGGTCGTCTTCGGCCTTACCCTGAGCGTTAATCCGCTCACCCTGCTGGGGCTCTTGCTGGGCATCTTCCTCGTTGTCAGGTTCTCCAAATGATTCCGGTTATCCTCGCATCGAGAAGCCCACGACGCAGGATGCTGCTCAACCTGGTGAACGTGCCCCACGTGGTGGTGCCTTCCGGCGTGGCGGAGGACAGGCTTCCGGGCGAAGATCCGGCCCACCAGGTGGTCAGGCTTGCGACCTCGAAAGCGGAGTTCGTGGCTTGCGAGTACAACCACGATTCCTTGGTCATCGGCGCAGATACCCTCGTGGTTTTCGAAGGCGAACCCATCGGCCAGCCCCTCGACGCGAAAGATGCCGCCGGCATGCTCAGGAAGCTGTCCGGAACCACCCACACCGTCCTGACCGGCGTGTGCCTTTTGAGGAGCCCATCCATGCGGGCCGTCGGCGTCAGCGAGAGCCGGGTCACCTTCCACGACCTGAGCGAGGGAGAAATAAACTGGTACCTGACCACGGGCGAACCCATGGATAAGGCAGGGGCCTACGCCGCGCAGGGACTCGGCGCGATCTTTCTAAAGGCCATCGAGGGATCGTTTCACAACGTGGTGGGCTTTCCCCTGGATCTCTTCTACCGCCTTCTGCCGCAGGTCGGGTGCTCGCTCGAGGAATTGAGGTCCGGCCGGCGGAAGCGCGCCGCTCCCCAGGCAGGCGCCGGCTGATCGTCTCTCCCGGCATGAACCGAATCCATCATGCGGCGCCAACGACCTTTCGCACGAGGTCGATGAGCTGATCGAAAGAAAACGGCTTGCCGAAAACATGCACCACGCCTATCTTCTGGAGGTCCTGGAGGTCGGGGAGGCCGATCGCCGCGGACACGACGATGGACGGCACCTCCAGCCCCTTGGCCGCTATGCATTCGAGCATCTTGAGGCCGTCCATCTTAGGCATCATGGTGTCCGTAACGATGCAGGCGGGCTCCTCCCTGAGAACCGAGTCGAGACCCTCACGCCCGTCGCAGGCCTCGCGCACCTCGAATCCCTCGTGCTCCAGCAGGGTCCGGAGGACACGCCTGATATGTGGGTCGTCTTCGACGATCAGGACGAGGCTCATCGGACCGTCGGAATGGTGGCTTCCAGGCTCCAGGTGTTGGCTTTCCAGGTCAGTTCGAGCGTTCCACCGAAGCCTTCGAGCACACATTGGAGATAGGGCAATCCCGCGTCGACCCAGGCGGCCACGGGCACGCCGGACGGCCAGAAGACCTTCCTGAACAGCCGCACGGGGTCGAGAAAGTCCTCATCCCCCTCGAGTTCGTATCGGGCACAACAGAAGGCGTCCGCCGAATCGAATGTCCAACGGGGCGCGCTTCCGGCGGCGGATCGCAGGGTCAGCGCCGCGCCCAGCAAACCGACATCCAGCACGTCCTGGGGAATGGCGATGCGTCCGTGGAGCACCGACTCCTCCGGCGGGCTCACGGGAAGCGCCTCGTCCCCCACGCGCATGGCAAGCCTGCGTGGGAGGTCTCCCGCCTCCCATGGCGTCACGGGTTGGAGCGCAGCGTCTAGATCGCGGATTCGCCAGTACCATCCCATCATCCTTTCGATGTTTCGTATGTTCGCCTCCAGGATGCGAAGCGATTCCTCCACTTCGGGCTCCCGCTCTTTGAGATAGAGTTTGAGCAGATAGTGCGCGCCGTGGAGGTTGGTGAGGGGAGTGGCGATGTCGTGCTCGAAAAAGAGCTTCTCATTGTCCGGATTCATGATCGCCCCCTGAATGCGGCCGGCTCTATGTTCAATCGCTTGAGGTGCTCATAGACGTTCTTCCGGGATACACCGGCATCCTCCGCGACCTGTTTGATGTTCCCGTTGTTGCGGTCGAGGGCATCGATGAAGTAGGCGCGCATAAAGGTCTCGAGCGCCGCTGAAAGTCCGCGGGATTCCACTCCGGGTCCATCTGTCCCGAAGATATCCACCCCCATGTGAACGATGTCCTCCGGCTCGATGAGATCGCCTCTGCACAGTACGAGGGCCCGCCGGACAGTGTTCTCGAGTTCGCGGACGTTGCCCGGCCAGTCGTAGTGGGTGAGCTTTGTCTGCGCTTCGGCAGAAATGCCCTTGACCTTCTCGTTAATGCTCTCCCTGTACGTATGTATGAAGTGGTCCACCAGCAGGGGAATGTCATCTCGGCGGTCCCTGAGAGGCGGAAGAGGAACCGAGACCACGTTGAGACGATAGTAGAGGTCTTCCCTGAAACGGCCCGCCGCTATCTCGGCCGAGAGATTCTTGTTAGTCGCCACGAGGACGCGGACGTCCGTGGCGGTGCTCTGGGTACTGCCCAGCCTCCGTATCTCGCCGTCCTGCAGGGCCCGAAGCAGTTTCATTTGAATGGACTGGGGCGAGTCACCGATCTCATCGAGGAAGAGCGTGCCCCCGTCGGCTTCCTCGAAGAGGCCCTTCTTGGCTGCCGCGGCCCCGGTGAAAGCACCCTTCATGTAGCCGAACAGCTCGCTCTCCAGCAGGGTCTCGGGAACGGCGCCGCAGTTGATCGGGACAAAGGACTTGGAGGACCGTTTGCTGAGGGCGTGGATGGCCCTGGCCACCAGTTCCTTGCCCGTTCCGCTCTCGCCGGTGAGAACGACCGGCACGTCCCGCTCGGCCACGAGGCTGATCATCTGGAAGACCTGCCGCATTCTGGCGCTCACTCCGATCAAGTTCGGAGGGTGGCGGCTCCGGGACAACTCCTGCTTAAGGTCCCCGAGCTCCCGCCGCATGTTGAACTGCTCGAGGGCCTTGTCCACCTTCAGGAGAAGTTCCTCCGGAATGACCGGCTTCGTGATGTAGTCGAAGGCGCCCGCGCGCATGGCCTGAACGGCCGTCTCTATGGACGCGTACGCCGTAATGAGGATGACCACAGTGTCGGCGTAGTCGCGCTTGATTTCGCGGGTGAGCTGAACGCCGTCCATGCCAGGCATGACGAGGTCCGTAAGCACCAGGTGAACGTCGTTCTCATGAATGTGGCGCAAGGCTTCCTTCGCGTTACGCGCCAGGAGGGTACGGTAGCCGGCGGCTTTCAGCGTCTGCCCCAGAATGTGCAGGGTGTCCTGGTCGTCGTCGACGACGACCATGGTCGGCATGTTATCCATCGACGCCCCCTCCGGAAGTCATGCTGTATTGTAACGTCAACAACTCGCACGCCGCAATATGAGATTCCGGGAGTGGGAGCAGGAGCGCCTCTGAGGCCCCCGCGCATCGCTTCGGCGACCACGCAGAAGACTCAGGAGGGAAATGTTCCAGGCTGCTCCTCCATGAGAACGATGGCGTGGCAGGAGATGGCCTTCCCCGCCCCGATATCCCCCAGGCCTTCGGCTGTCTTGGCCTTGATGCTCACCCTGTCGACGGAGAGGCCGACTATCTCGGCCACGCTGCTGCGAAGAGCCTCGCGGTGCGGCCCGAGCTTCGGCTCCTGGGCAACGACGGTCACATCTATGTTGACCGGAGAAAACCCGAGGCCCTTGGCCTCTTCCACCACCGAGCGGCACAGATCCGCGCTGTCGGCGTCCTTCCACCGTGGGTCCGTATCAGGAAAGCGCTGACCGATGTCTCCCATGGCACAGGCACCGAGCATCGCGTCCGCGAGTGCGTGCAGGAGCACGTCTCCGTCCGAATGACCCGCGGGGCCTTTGCCGTATGGGAGTATCACGCCGCCCAGCTTGAAAGGACGGCCTTCTACCATGCGATGCAGGTCCCAGCCGTGGCCTACGCGCATCCTTCTCCTCCCAGGATCGCCTCGAAGAGGGCGAAATCTTCGGGATAGGTGACCTTCAAGTTCTTTGACGTACCGGACACCCAGGCCACGCTTCCCCCGTAGTTGAGCGCGAACGACGCATCGTCCGTCCCCTCAAAACCGTCCGCCGTCCCCCGTTCGTAGGCATCGCGGATGGCCTCGTAGTGAAATGCTTGTGGCGTGAGAGCCCGGACAAGCGCCTGGCGATCTACGTTCTCCTGCAGGTACCCGTCGCCGCCGACCCTCCACAGCGTGTCCACGGCCCTGGCGGCCAGGATCGCGCCTGTACAACCCTCGGTCGCCGCCACCAAGTTTCTCACCTCCGATCTGGAGACGAGGGGCCGCGCGGCGTCGTGTATGAGAACGATGTCCGGAGAGTCTGTTTCAAGGGCGCGGAGGACGGCGAGCGCCGAGGCCGAACGCGTGATGCCCCCGAAGACCCTCCCCCTGTATGCCCTCAACTCGATCGCAGACACAATCCTGTCCCAGGTTCCCTCGTAGTCTTCGGGGATGGCGACTCGTATGGAGGATATCTCGGGTATGCTGTCGAATGCTCTCAGGCTGTAGAGGATCAGGGGGTTCCCGAGGACGGGACGAAAGGGTTTCGGGAGACCGCCTCCCGTTCGGATGCCCATTCCGCCGGCGAGCAGGGCTACCGCAACGCGCCTTCCGGAACCCACCTCATACCTCCATGATGTCCGCTTCCTTACGGGATACGGACTGGGAAATCTCCTCGATGGCGTTGTCGTGAAGCTGTTGTATCTGGTCGTAGCCCCGGTCCCTCTCGTCCTCGGAAATTTCTTTGTCCTTCTCCCTCTTTTCGAGCGCGGACCGCCCCTCGTGGCGGTTGTGCCTGACGGCAACCTTGCCCTTCTCGCCGAGTTCCCGAGCCCTCTTACACAGGTCCTTGCGCGTTTCCTCCGTCAGCTGGGGGACGGGCAGGCGGATGACCCGGCCGTCGTTGGAGGGCGTCATGCCGACGTTCGCTTCAAGAATCGCTCGCTCGATAACCCCTATCTGTTTTGGATCGAAGGGTTGGACGAGAATAAGACGGGGTTCTGGCACGGAAAGGGTGGCAGCCTGGTTGAGAGGGACCTTGGAACCGTAGTAGTCGACTTTGACGGGCTCCAGAACGGAAAGATTGGCCTTCCCTGCGCGAAGAGTCGACAGCTCATGGCGTGTCGCGCTGAGCGTCGCCTTCATCTTCTCTTCCACTTCTTTAATAATGGTCTTTACCATGCTCGGCCTCCTGAATCTGCAGTACCATTAAGGGGACATTATGTATGTTTCCGCGAAGCGCATCAATACGCGATGACGCAACGGTCCGGACGGCGGAAGGGAGACTTGAAGCAGCGCTGAATTGTGCAGGCGGAGCCGCCCCAGGCGGATCGCCCTACTGAACGACGGTGCCGATGGGTTTTCCCTCGACGATACCCCTGACGTTTCCAGGCGTGAAGAGGTTGAAGACGCGGATGGGGATACTGTTTTCCATGCACAGGCTGATGGCCGTCGCGTCCATCACCTTGAGGCCTTTCTCGAGGGCTTCGAGATAGGAAACCGTCCGGTAGAGAACCGCCTTCGGGTCTCTCTTCGGATCGGCGGAGTAGATCCCGTCCACCTTGGTGGCCTTGAGCAAAAGGTCGGCCTTGATCTCGATGGCACGGAGGGCGGCCGCAGAGTCGGTTGTGAAGTAGGGATTTCCCGTGCCGGCGGCAAAGATGACGACGCGTCCCTTTTCCAGGTGTCTTATGGCGCGGCGCCGAATGTAGGGCTCGGCCAGGGCGTGCATGCCGATGGCCGTCATAAGCCGGGTGCTGACGTCCTTCTTCTCGAGAGCGTCCTGAAGCGCCAGGCCGTTGATGACCGTAGCGAGCATGCCCATGTAATCGGCGGTGACCCGTTCCAGCCCCTGTTCGTCGGCCTGTATTCCGCGAAAGATGTTCCCACCCCCGACAACGAGCGCCACCGACACGCCCATGTCGTGAATTTCCTTGACTTCCTCAGCGACGGTGGATACGGCCCCGCGGTCTATTCCGTATCCCGTTTCACCCATGAGGGCTTCGCCTGATAGCTTGAGGAGAATTCTCTCGTACACGGACTGGGGCATGGGGACTCCTTTCAGTCGGTACCGTTACACCTGAAAAAGTAAGGGCGGCTCACCGGCCGCCCTTGCTTGATTCATCTGACTTCACTCCGCCCCGCAGGAGGAGGACGGCAATCCCTCCCCGAGAACGAACCGGGCGAACTTGACGACTTTCAGGCGTTTTCCTGCTGCCTCGTCGATGTAGGCCTGGACCCTCTTGGAGGGATCCTTGACGAAGGTCTGTTCAAGAAGGCAATTCTCCTCGTAATACTTGTTCATCTTGCCTTCGACGATCTTGTCAACGATGTTGGCGGGCTTCCCCTGCGCGAGCACCTGGTCCCTGTAAATCTCGCGCTCGCTCTGGAGGACCTCCTGCGTCACATCGTCACGGGAGACGAAGCGCGGCGCCGAAGCGGCCACCTGCATGCAGAGATCCTTTACCACCTCCGAGACGTCGGGTGTGGAAGCATCGGCGGGAGACTCGCAGCCCAGCTGCATGAGAACGCCGATCTTTCCGCCCGCGTGAATGTACGAGGCAACAAGGTCGCCCTCAAAGCGCACGAGACGCCTGAACTGGATGTTCTCGCCGAGCTTGGCAACCTTTTCCACGATGGCGTCCTTCACGGACACCGAAGGCCGGCCCGAAAAGGGCTGGGACAGGAAGGCCGCCTCGTCGGCCGGCGCGCTTTCACAAGCCTGCTTTGCCATGTCGTCGACGAGCTTGATAAAGTCGTCGGTCCGCGCGACAAAATCCGTCTCACAGTTGACCTCGACCAGCGCGCCCGCCTTCCCCTCAGCGGCTATGCAGGATTGAACCAGGCCTTCGGACGCGGCCCTCACGCTCTTCTTCTGGGCCGTGGCCATCCCCTTCTTGCGGAGGACCTTGACGGCCTCGTCCATGTCGCCGTCCGATTCCTGCAGGGCGCGCTTGCAGTCCATCATGCCCACGCCCGTCTTCTCTCGCAGTTCCTGTATCGCTCTTGCGGTAATCGCCATTTTCCTATTCCTCCGACTTGCTTCCGGTACTCTTGCGGGCGGTCTTGCGGGCGGGAGCACGGCGGGGAGCTTTCTTGGCGCCAGCGTCCTTCTTCTCCGCGGCCTTGGTCTTCTTGGCCTCGGGAAGCTCTTCCTCATCGACGGCTTCGCCGGTTGTATCCTGCTTGATCTTTTTGGCCATCGCCTCTTCTTCGGCGCGCTCTTCTTCGTGCGCCTGCTGAAGGTCTCTGCCCTCCTGAACCGCCTCCGCGATCCTACCGGAGAACAGCTGGATGGCCCTTACGGCATCGTCGTTGCCGGGGATGGGGAAGTCCGCGTCATCGGGATCACAATTTGTGTCCACGACCGCTACGATGGGAATGCCCAGCTTCTTGGCTTCCCGGATGCAGTTCTTTTCCCGCTTTACATCGATGACAAAAAGGGCCGCAGGCAGGCGTCCCATGTCGAGGATGCCGGACAGCATCTTGTAGAGTTTGTCCTTCTCCTTCATGAGGAGGAGGCGCTCTTTCTTGGTGAGGTTGGCCTCGGCGTTTTCGTCCGCCTCGATGCGCATGAGTTCCTTGAGACGCTGGATGCGGCTCTGAATCGTACGAAAATTGGTCAGCGTACCACCCAGCCAGCGCTCCGTAACGAAAGGCATGGCGACCTTTTCCGCGGCCTCGCGGATACCGTCCTGTGCCTGGCGCTTGGTGCCGACGAAAAGAACCTTGCCGCCTCTGGCGGCCACGTCCGTGATGAAGTCGGACGCTTTTTTAAATTCCCGGAGCGTGTGCTGGAGGTCGACGATATGAATGCCGTTGCGCTGACCGAAGATGTAGCGTTTCATCTTCGGGTTCCACTTGCGGGTGAGGTGGCCGAAATGAACACCCGCCTCCAGCAGCTCTTTCATGGTAATGGTCGCCAAGGTAGCCTCCTTCTGGCGTGCCGCGAACGGGGCGGATAGCCTTAGGGCCAGACCTCCACACTCTGGGGGCCTTGCCCGCCCCTTCCTGTCCGCGGGAAACAGGGTCTAGGAACGAAAGCGGAGAGGGAGGTCGGAGAGCGCCGGGCCATCCGGCCTCCATCCCGCCAAACGACTAACGCTTGCTGAATTGGAACCGTTTGCGTGCCTTGGGGTGGCCGTATTTCTTCCTCTCCACCTCGCGGGCGTCGCGCGTGAGCATCCCCGAACCCTTCAGCTTTCCCCTGAGCTCCGTATTGTACTGGAGAAGAGCTCTGGAGATGCCGTGACGGACGGCGCCCGCCTGGCCGGATGATCCGCCGCCCCTGACGTTCACGTAGATGTCGAACTTATCCATCGTGTTGGTCAGAGCCAGCGGGCTCTGGATGTGCATGCGGTGCATGGGGTTCGGGAAGTAGTTGTCGAACTCCCGCTTGTTGATGGAGATGGATCCCTTACCGGGACGGAGGTAAACCCTAGCCACAGAGGTCTTTCGCCGTCCGGTTCCCTGGTACTGGATAACGCTCATGTATCAGACTCCTGGATTCTATTTAGCGCAAAGTCACGGGGAACGGCTCGGGTTTCTGGGCCTGGTGAGGATGTTTTTCCCCGGTGTACACCTTCACCTTGCGAATCAACTTATCTCCGATGCGGTTCTTCGGCAGCATACCCCGAACCGCTTTCTCGATCATCCGTGTAGGCTGCTTGGCACGCATCTCGTTCGCCGTGCGTTCCCGCAACCCGCCCGGGTACATGCTGTGATGGTAATAAATCTTGTCTGACCACTTCTTGCCCGTCAGGTGGACCTTTTCGGCGTTCACGACGACGACGAAATCGCCCGTCTGGACGTGAGGCGTATAAGTGGGCTTGTGCTTGCCCATGAGGACGCGGGCCACCTCCGTCGCGAGGCGGCCAAGGGTTTTTCCCTCGGCGTCCACCAGATACCAGTTGCGGGGAACCTCCCCGTTCTTCGGAAAATAAGTACTCATCACACTTCTCCTCGCTTCAGGCCCGCGTACGGCACAGTTCTCCCGCGCGCAAAGGGCCGTCAGTGTAAGCTATAACTTCTCCAATGTCAAGGCTTTCGAGGGTCGCATCGCCCCACTCTGCCGAAGCCCCGACGGGCCCTCACCCGATACCCCCCGGCCTTTACCCCCCGGGCCCGATTTCCCGCCATCCTTTTCACGATGGTATGATAATGCGTCTTCACTACGCGGGAGGTTTCATGCGAAGGTTCACGATCGTCACCCTGGGTCTCCTCTTCATCCTGTCTGCAGCTGCCGCGCAAGCGCCCCCGCCGAATCCGGTTCCCATTCCGTTTTCGGACGTCCACAAGGGCATGAAGGGCACCGGCTACACGGTCATGTCCGGGCATGCCGTCACGTCGTTCACCGCGGAAGTCCTCGGAACAGTCGACCAGGGCGCAACACAGCCCAGAATGATCATCTGCAGGCTGGAGGGCTCGGCGGTCTCTCGGACCGGCGTCCTCGCCGCCATGAGCGGAAGCCCCGTGTACGTCGGCAATCGTTTTCTGGGCGTGGTGGCCTACTCCTGGGCGTACTCGAAAGAGGCTCTGTGCGGACTCACCCCCGCGGAGGACCTCCTGGCCGTCCGGTCGCGCGCCCTCGGGAGCCGCGGTATGGGCCCGGGCGTCCGGCCCGCCACGCTGTCCGATTTCATCTCGGGCCTCAAAGCCACCTGCACCCTGTCGCCGCCCCTTTCGGCCGCGGCATCCCTTCCCCCGGCCCGGCCCGGCACCGAGACCGTATCCCGGCGCCTCGCCGACGCCGGCTTTGCCTGGGCTGCGAAGCGGGCGGACCGCAACGATCCTCCGGCCGATCCGTCCCCCGGAAAGCCCCCGGGGCCGGGGGGCATGATCGGCGTGCAGCTCGTTTCGGGAGACGTTCAGTTCACTGCGTACGGAACTGTTTCGTGGGTCGACGGGAAGAACTTCCTGGCCTTCGGCCACCCGTTCCTCAATCTTGGCTCCGTGCAGATGCCGGTGGTGGCCGCGCGGGTCGTCACGCCCGTGGCGAGCTTCCAGCGGGGCTTCAAGCTGTGCGCCCCGGAAGGCCCTCTCGGCATGGTGATGGAGGACCGGAGCACGGGTGTTTACGGCCGCTTCGGCGAACGGGCGGCGACGTTGCCCGTTTCTCTCACCTTCAGAGGGCCGGGACTGGCCGACCGGACCTACCACTTCAGCATCGTGCGGCAGAGCCAGATAACGCCCTTTCTGCTCAACGGCGCGATGGCCGCCCTGTGGAGCGCCCTGGAGGATACCGTCGAGGCCAAGAACGTCCTTCTGACTGACTTTCGTCTCGTGCCGGAAAGCGGCCGGGAGATTCGCATGCAGGACCAGGCTTTCACGGGTCCGCAAGCCCTGGCCTCTGCATCTGATTTTGTCTCCGACGCCGTAAACCTCCTCCTGAACAACCCCGAGCAGGCCGTGAATCTGAAGCGCTTGAGCCTGACCGTCGACGTTCAGCCGGGGCAGAACGCCTACAGCGTGGACACCGCATGGCTGGACAGGCCCACGATCGCGCCGGGCCAACCGTTGTTTCTTCACGTCCGGCTCAAGGATTACCAGGGTGAGGCCCGCGACGTCTCTTTCCGCGTACCGACCGCCGGCCTGCAGCCGGGGCGCGTCAGCCTCATGATCGGAGGATCATTCCAGTTGCTGAAGACCCTCGCCGCAGCGAATCCGCAACGCCCCCGCACAGGCTCGGACTATCTCGAGTTCCTTGAATCGATCCCCTCCAACCGATCTCTCGTCGTTGCGGCACTGGACAAGGGGCAGGCCCTCATTCTGAAGGACCGCCGCGTCGGTGGGCTCCCACCATCCATCGGAACCCTGCTGGGAGCCCAACCCATGGGCGCGGCCGCCGCCCCCGGCGCATACAGCCTCGTATGGACCAGGGTGGAGGGCCAGAAGCAGCTCGTGGAAGGATCCATCGAACTCGATTTCGAGGTTAAGGAGACCGGCGATGAAGCCAGGTAGGCGATCACGATTTGTTCCACTCTCGCTGGCGGTCCTGTTGGCGGCCGCCTGCATCATGACTTCGGCCACCCAGACCCAGACCCTTTTGTCTTCATCCCAGGACCTCTGGTCGGGTTACCCCGACGGCGTGCGGGTAAGCATAGAAGGTGCTCTCCTGCCGTCGTCGGCCTTCGAGAAGGGCGCCGACCTGAGCGCGCTGCCCCTCTGCGCCGTTGCGGCCGACGGCGCCGTCTATGCCGGTACGGCGCCTTCCGGCGATCTCCTCACATTTCGGGACGGGGCGGTCACCGTTGCCCACCATTTTCAGGAGCCTCTGATTACCGCCCTGACCGTTCTCAAGAACGGCGACCTGCTCGTCGGCACGTCCACGCCTGCAAAGGTATACCGCTACGTGCCTTCTACCGGACAAGCGACGGTGCTGGCCTCGCTGAAGGCCGACTATGTCTGGGCTCTGCTTCCCGAAGCCCGGGGCGTTCTGGCGGCGGCCGGGAATCCAGGCGCCGTGTATAGAATCGGCCCGGGCGGCGAGGTCCACGAGGTCCTGCACACGGACGCCCATCACGTTCGGTGTCTCGTGAATTGGCGGGGGCGCGTGTGGGCCGGCACCAGTTCGCCCGCGGCCATCTATGCGATCGGCGAGAAAGGGAACGTGTGCGCGGCGACCCTGAACGGCGAGGAAATCCCGGCCATGGGCACCGACGGAAAAGATCTCCTGCTGGCGGTGAATACGAAGGCCTCCGCGGCCCCCGCGAGCAAGGACGGCAAGGGGAGCGGGAACGGCGGCGGCTCGACCCTCTACATCATGAAGCCGGGCATGACGCCGACGTATCTCAAGTCCTTCGACGCCGCCGTATCGAGCATCCTGAGTACCCCCGACGGCTGCTCCGTCGGCCTGGTCGACGGTCGGCTGGTTGAGGTCCGGGGTTCCGGCCTTTTCCTGGCCGCACACTGGGATGGGTCACCGGTCGCGACCATAGCCTCGGCCTCGGGCGGGCAAGCCGTGTTCACGGGAGCGCCCGCCGCCATCTACCTGAGCGGAAACGCGACCTCCCACGCCTATGTTTCCCCGGTCCTCGATCTGAAAGCTCCCTCAACGCTCGGCCGCACGGAGGTGACCGGTGGGGATCACGCCCGGATCTTTCTGAGAAGCGGCAACACGACCAAGCCGGGAGAGTTCTGGAGTCCTTGGAAGCCCGCGGAAGATGCCCGTGACCTGCCGCCCGCACAGTACGCCCAGTGGAAACTGGAAATGGGCGGTGGCAAACCGGCGAGGCTTGTTTCTGTGACCTATCTGCCGGAAAACAGGCCCCCCGTTTTCGCGTCGGCCGAGATCGATTCGCCGGGTAAGATTTACGCCCGCTCCGTGAGCCAGCTCGGCGACCACCTGGTCCGGGAGATCCACCAAAAGGACTCGCCCTTCCCCACGCTGGCCGAGTCGCCGTCCCCGTCCGCGCCACCGCAGACTTATTACCTTGCCGGCTACAGGATGGTCACGTGGAAGGTCACCGATCCGGACGGCGACGACGTGCGCGTGACCGTCCAGTTCAAACCCGAGAAGGCGGGGGCGTGGTACGATCTGGCGAAAGACGTCTCCGATTCCTATTTCGTCTTCGACGCGCAGGGTCTCCCCGACGGGATTTACCGCATGCGGCTCATCGCCTCTGACGCGCCTTCCAACCCCGAGGGCCGGGCCGGCTCCGCGACGATAGAGCTCCCGGTCTTCGTCATCGACAACACGCCTCCTTCTCTGGATGTGAGCCTCGCCGCCCCGGGGAAACTGAAGGTCGTCGCAACCGATAACACCGCCGTCCAGTCAGTCAGGGCAAGCGTGGACGGAGGACCCTGGCAGGTCCTGACTGCCGTACGCGGAACGGAGGGTGCCGGCAGGCGCACGTACCTCTTCGAATACACGGTCAAAGGCGCCCACTGGGTTTTGTTCCAGGCGGTAGACCCCTACAGGAACGAAACGACCCGAGGATGGCTGACTGCCGATTCGAAGTAACGGGATGGGCATCCCCCACGCGGCCATACCGGCGGCCGCTGAGGCGGTCGAGCGGGCGGGATTCCGTGAGGCCGACGGCCGCATCCGCATGAACTGCAGGGACATCGCGAAGAAACTCAGGACCGGCGACGCGGGGGAAGGGGCGGTTGAAGCCTTAAGAACCGACGTCGAGAAACTCCGCGAGGAGAGCCGCCTGCTGCCGATCGCGTGACGAAGATGAAAGCCCGGCTTGGGAAATCCCGGAAGAAGGTGAAGGCGGGTCATTCCCCCGCGAAGAAGGGCGTCTCGTAGAAACGCGTCTTGAGCACGTCCCCGAAGCACCCCGCCCTGTCGGTGCGGCGACACAGGAAGAAGAGACTCACCGACATGGCGGGCAGCAGACGGCTGAGCGGCCTGGCGACTGCGGCGGGAAAGGGATAGAAGTTCGATCCCCGGACCTTCAGAAGCTCGAAGTACCCGTCGGTCGTGATGAAACGTCTGAACCCGCCCTTGGTGATGCCGCGCACGTGCGGTCCGAGCATCTCGATTGAGGAGGGCTGCATACCCAGGGCGAGCATGATGCGGTTGTGAAGGGACGCCAGGTTCGGGACGCCGATTATCGCCACGCCGCCCTCCTTCAGGACCCTGGATACCTCCGAGAATATCCAGAAAACCTCCTTGGTGTGCTCGATCACCTGGTTGGCGAGCACGACATCGAAAAAGTGGTCGTCGAAAGGGAATCTGTCCTTTTCGATGTTCGCTGAGACGACGCTGATGTTCTTCTGGCGCGCCGCTTTCACGTAGGGGCCGTAGCTTTCGAGTCCGTAAAGCTCTACCTCGCGCGGGGCAAGCGCCTCCCGCACGTTCAGGATGTCGGCCGCCGTGCCGAGCCCCACGTCCAGCACCCGGAGTACTCCATCCGGAGACTGCGCGGCGTATTCAGCGGTCATGGCCGCGATGACGTCCCTGCCGTAATTCAAATACTCGGTTCCTGACTTCATTTTTCGCAGGAGGTCCGTGAACATGTGCGCCATCCTCCGCTGGTCAGGCAACGAACTCTCTTGTCACGCTCTGAAAGCCTGGACAATCACGTAAAGAAGGCAGAAAGAGATCAGAAGAGTTCCCATGGCCACGATGAGTGCGATCCAGAGCCTTCGCGACGGGTCCCGCCTCGTTCGCTCCGGCCGGAGCGCGGATGGGAACGCGAAACCGCAGCTGGAACAGACCTCCGCGACGAGCGGTATCTTCGCTCCGCAGCGGGAACAGGTTCTCTGAGGCATTCCGGAGCTTCCCGCGGTTCCAGGCATCTGCCCCTTTCTTTCCGTTGAGGACGGCCGGCGGCTTCCCGGCGACTCCCGGACCAGTTTAAGCGTTCCCTTCACGCCCTCGCAAGCCGCGGCACCTCGTCACGTCTGACCGGCAGCTTCCCTCTCCAGGGACCACTTGCGCACCTTTCCGGCGGCCCGCTTGCCGACGGCCTTCACCAATTCTTCGTCTGTGGCGTGCATCACGGCCTCCGTCGTCATGAACGCCTTGATCAGCTTCCGCGCCGTCACCGGGCCTATGCCGGGGACGTCCATGAGCTGGGACTGGACCCTGCTCTTCGAGCGCATTTTGCGGTGATAGGTCACTGCGAACCTGTGGGCCTCGTCCCTGATCTGCTGAAGGAGTCGAAGCGATGGAGATTCCCTTGACAGAATCACCGGACGCCCGTCGCCGGGCCTGAAGAGCCACTCCTCGCGCTTGGCGATTCCGGCCATGGGTGGAACTTCCGGGAGGATGGCGGACAGCGATCTGTGCGCCGCGCTGACCTGGCCCTGTCCACCGTCGATGAGAACCAGGTCGGGAAGTTCGCCCTCCTCCCGGAAGATCCTGCCGTACCGGCGGCCGACCACCTCCGCCATGGAAGCGAAGTCATCGACGCCCTCAACGGTCTTGACTTTGAAACGCCGGTAATCGGACTTGAGCATGCGGCCCGCCTCCCAGACGACGCACGAGGCCACGGTCTCCTCGCCGCCCGTGTGGCTGATGTCGAAGCATTCGATGCGGCGCGGCGGCTGGGCGAGATCGAGTGCGTCCACCAGCGGCTTGAGAACGGCCACCGGATCCACCTGCGCGTCGTATTCGAGCCGTGCGTTTTCGAGAAGCGTGGCGACCAGCGAGGCTTTTTCGCCCCGCACCGGCCTGCGAACCTGAACCGCGCGCCCCTTCCGTTCGGACAGGAACCGCTGAAGAAGCGGCCGGTCCTCGAACTCCAGCGAGACGGCCACGCCGTCGGGAACCACGGGCGCGTTTCCGTAAAGGCGCGTCAGGGCCGAACAGAGCAGTTCACCCGGAGGCAGTTCCACGTCCGAAAAGCGCCAGCGCCTTCTGTCGACGACCTTCCCCTCCACCACAACGAAACCGTGAAGGACAAAATCTCCGCCCCCTCCATAGAGGGCGAAGAAATCCCAGTGTCCCTGGCCGGGCCTCGCCACGGCCTGCCTCGCACCGAGAGACCTGGTGGCCTTGAGAAGGTCGCGGTAGTGCGCGGCCAGTTCGTACTCCTGGCGCCCAGCCGCCGCCTTCATCCGCGTCTCGAGCCGGGACGCCAGTGCATCCGTGTGCCCCTCCAGGAAAAGTCTTGCCTCGTCGACGACGCGCCGGTAGTCTTCCGGCGCCACCTTGTTCTTGATGCAGGGGGCGTAGCACTGGCCCATTTCGTAGTAGAGGCAGGGGCGCGGCCTGCTCCCATCCAGGGGGTCCCTGCAGGTCACGACCCTGAAGTTCTCCTGGAGGATTCGTAGGTTCTTCCTCGCCTGCCAGCCCGGTACGAAGGGTCCGAAGTAGAGCGCGCCGTCCTTCTCGGGCCGTCGGGTGAACACCGCTCTGGGAAACCGGTCCTTCATCGTGAGCTTGATGTAGGGATAGGTCTTGTCGTCTTTCAGGAGGGTGTTGTACCTCGGCTTGAACTGCTTGATGAGGTTGTTTTCGAGGAGGAAAGCCTCCCACTCGCTCGACGTGACGATGTATTCGAGGTCGACGGCCGAGCGCCTGAGCCGTCTGATCTTGAGCGGCACGTTCTCCTGAAAGTAGCTCGAGACGCGGGCACGCAGGTTCTTGGCCTTCCCCACATAGAGGGGCTTCTTTCTGGCGTCCCTGAAGATGTAGCATCCCGGCCTTGCAGGCGGCGGACCGGGAGGGCGATCCAGCATCGAGGCCTCCTTGCCCGGCGCCGCCGCATGCCCGCGGAGCCGGATGTCCTGCTATATAAGATAGGGCCTCGAAAAGCAAGGCCCCTAAATAAAAACGACCCGCTGCACGAGCGGGTCATTTTAAGCGGTGAACCGATTTGAACGGGTGGAACCATGGCGGCAGACCCATCATGACATCCACTTCCGGACGCCTCAGACTTAGGATCTGCTCTACGCGCCTGCGTTGCCTGGCTCTCTGCCGGGGGCGCGCGTACCCTTCGGTCCTGCTGCCCGCCTTCCAAACGGGCAAGACTCGTTACTTCGCCTTCTTCGGAGTCTTGGCCTTTTTGGCCGCGGGTTTCTTCGCGGCGGTCTTCTTCACGGGTTTCTTCGCGGCGGTCTTCTTCACGGCCTTCTTCGCGGCGGTTTTCTTCGCGGTCTTTTTCGCCGCAGCCTTTTTCACGGTCTTTTTCGCCGCGGGTTTCTTAACGGCGGCCTTCTTCACGGTCTTCTTCGCCACGGGTTTCTTTGCGGCGGTCTTCTTCGCCGCGGGCTTCTTTGCGGCGGTCTTCTTCGCGGCGGCCTTCACGGCCGTCTTCTTGACGACTTTTTTCTTTGCGGCGGTCTTCTTCGCCGCGGCCTTCACCGCTGGTTTCTTGGCGGTCGTCTTCTTCACGGTTTTTTTGGCCGCGGGTTTCTTGGCCGCCTTCTTCGTGACTTTCTTGGTAACTTTCTTGGTCGCGCTTTTCACCGGCATGCTACCCTCCTTTCGCAAACAGCAACATCTTCGGTCACCGCACTCCAGGTGCACAATACTCGGTGTTGTGCATAATATAGAGATAATGTAATGAATAGTCAAGAGATAGTGCTTAATGGTTCAACACAACAAGAAGTTGTGCTATCGCCGCGGCTATCCATCGCACCTGCAATGCAGCGGCGGAGGTGTGTCGGGGATGCTCGTGTTTCTCCCATCACACGGGGCGGCCGGCGTATCCGGACCGGAAGCCGCGGTACGATCGGCCGGTGCGCACGTCACAACTTTCTGAACATGCGGGCGCGGGATGCACTACATATGGCGGCCGGTGCTCGTCCTTCAGAACCTGTTCTCCGTGCCTCGCACGAGCCGTGCGAGATTGGACCTGTGGCTCACTATGATCAAGAGCGATAGTCCGCACACCACGGAGAAGGTGGAGGGGTTCTTCATGATCCATTGAGACCCCTGAAGACCCCACAGGACGAAAGGGAAAGCTGCGACGCTTACCATGGACGCGAGGGAGACGATTCGCGCGGCCGTCACCGTCAGGGCAAAAACCGGTACGCAGAGCAGACAAGCGACGGGAAACAGCGCCAGCATGACGCCCGCGGTGGTACCCACTCCCTTGCCGCCGCGGAACCCGGCCCACAAGGGGAAGACGTGCCCGATTACGGCCCCGGCACCGACAAGCACGGCCGTCAGCTGTCTGTCGGCCGGAAGAGCATCGAGCGCCAGCTTCGAGACGACGAGCGCCGGCAGGAAGCCCTTCAAAACGTCGACGCACGCTACAACGAGGGCGGGTTTCCAACCCGTCACGCGGAGGACGTTCGTCGCGCCCGCGTTACCGCTGCCGTGTCTTCGGATGTCGATTCCACGGACCCTGCGCGCCACTATGATGCTCGTCGGGAAAGAACCGATGAGATAGGCAGCGAGGACCAATACCGCGCACCACACCACGTGACCGGGCACTTCAGTCCAGCCCCAATACGGCTATTGCGGCGGCACCCGGGCCTGAATGAGAGCCCAGGACGGGCGTGGCTTCGATCACAGGCACGTCTTCCAGGCCGGTCTGTGTCGTGATGGCCTTCACGTAGTATTCTGCAACGCCGGGCGCGGCCATGTGGGCGACGGCTATGCGGTAGTCCTGGTAGCGGTTCCACTCCTCGCTGGCCAAGCCGATTATCTTGCGGTGCACGCCCCGCGACCCGAATGCCGAACCCGGACTGTAGGTTTTTCCTTCTTCATTGAACGCGATGATAGGCTTGATGTTGAGCAGGCGCGCAATCAGACTCTTGCCGAATCCCACGCGCCCGCCCCTGTGGATGAAGTCCAGGTTCTTCAACGCAATAAAAAGCCGGGCCCTTTTCCTCAGGTCTCGCAGGCGGTCCGCTATGGCTTTCGCGGCCATGCCTTCGAGCGCCATCCGCCTCGCCTCCCGAACGAGCAGTCCCTGCGCCACACTGACCGTGGCGCTGTCGACGACGTGCACCGGTGCGCGATCGAACTGATTCGCGGCCGTCAACGCGGCCTGGTACGTCCCGCTGACTCCTCCCGACAGGCTCACGACGACAATCGCCTCTGCCCGCCTGGAAGCCTCTTCGTAAGCGCGAAGGTAGTCCTTCGCCGCGGGTTGGCTCGTCTTGGGGTGGTGCGGAGAGACTTGGCACTTCCTCATGAATTCCGAGGGGGTGATCTCCATCTTGTCCAGAAAGACCTCGTCTCCGAACATGACTTTCAACGGGACGATCGAGATGAAGTTCTTCCGCAGGTACTCCATGGGGAGATCGCACGCAGAGTCTGCGATGATCGCGACTTTGGCCGTGTCCACCACCGCGCTGTCGTGCTGCGCCTGCATATCCTCCGTCTTTTTCTTGAGGATGTCCCCGTAGCGCCCCATCACCTCGAAGAGACCCGCAGGCTGGTTCGTGTGGATGTGGACCTTCAGGAGCCCCTCGCCCGAAACCACTACCAGGCTTTCTCCAAGCGACCCAAGGTCGGCCTCCACCGTCTCGTGGAGGATGTCTTTTCCCGTCCGGACGACGCATTCGGTGCAGAATCGGAAGGTCACGTCCACGGGCGCATGGGCGAACACGAAATGGTCGTGGCCACCGCCCAGGTCTTCCAGGTCCTCGGGCTCGGGGGCGCGCAGGCTCCCCGCCTCCACGTAGTCCGTGATGCCTTCGAGCAGGTGAACAAATCCAAGCGCTCCCGCGTCCACGACTCCGTGTTCTTTGAGAACGGCCAATTTTTCGGGCGTATGTGAAAGGGATTCCTTGGCCCGTGCAAGCGCGCTTCGCAGGAGAACGGCGAAGTCGTCACACTTCTTCTGCTGGCTTGTTATGTGGTCGGCCCAGTCGTTCATGACCGTCAAGATCGTACCCTCGTGGGGTTTCGAAAGCGCGTCGTAGGCCGCTCGCTTGGCCCGGGATACGGCGGCCGCGAAATCCTCCGTCGTAGCCCTCGCCTTTCCGCCGAGCCCCTCGGCGAGTCCCTTGATGAATTGCGCCAGGATCGCGCCCGAGTTCCCCTGCGAACCGAGGATCGCGCTCTCGGCCATGGCGTGGCACACCTTCTCTATGGATCGGTGGAAGTGGTGCCGCAACTCGTCCCCCACGGACCGCATGGTCAGGGCCATGTTCGTTCCCGTATCGGCATCCGGTACGGGGTAGACGTTGATGTTGTTGAGTTGCTCCCGCCGTTCCTCGAGCCTGTCGATTCCGGCCAGGACGGCTCTCTTCAGGCGCCTGCCATCGAGGTAGCGGATCTTCACCGAGACGGGTGCCCGCTGCCGTAACACGCCTTGCTGCATCGGCCCCTCCGCGACAAGCGAATATTATATGCTATTTACCGATATGCTCAAATTTTCGGGAGGGCGGGAGCGAACGTAATTCCCAACCGGGTACTCTCAATTCGAGACCGCTCATTCAGGTCAGGGGGCCTGGGCACCGGCCGCGGAAGGGGCGCGCTTCTCCGGTTCATTGGAAGTCTTTCGACCAGCACTTCTCATTGCCCGTGCCATCGAAGGCGCACACGGTCACCGCCTGTTTCTTTCCGGCCGGTCCAGCCAGAGAAAACGTCCGGGAGAACGTCCCGTCTTTGTTCACGTCCACCTGTACGTCGTTGACCGTCACGTATACCACCGGTGAGACCTTCCCCCTCACGAGAACCACGTCGCCCAGGACGGTCGCGTCGGCGGACAGGCGCCAGCCGGGAGGACTCTGCGTTTTCAGGGGGGCCTCGAGCACACGGAACCAGATCGGCCACGACCAGAAAGTATCGCGGTTGCCCCCAACGGACCGCAGCCGCCAGAAGTAGAATCCCGCCGCGAGTCCGCCGACGGTCGTACTGCTACCCGATACCGTTTTGTCCAGAGCGAGCGGCCCGGAGAAGAGAGGAGACTTCGAAACCTGGACGCGGACGCTGGCGTTAAGCGCCCGTTCCCAATCCAGTCGAACGGTTTTCGTCCTGCCGGGGGAGGTCCTGAAAACCCGGCCTCGGATGGGCTGTGCCCCTGCCGGAGGAATGGCGAGCGCGTAGTCTGTCTCGAAGGTCTTGGCCGTGGTGCGGATGCCGACCGCATCTACACCTGCCTTGAGTTCACGCGAACCCGACGCGTTTCCGACCGTTGCCCCCCCGCTTCGCACCTGGACATCCGTTCGGTCGCCGCCTCGCAGCACCACCAGGCAGACGCTGCCGGGGGCGAGGCTGACGTCCGCACCGCCTGAATGAATGAGGCCCGTCGCGTCCGCCGAGACTATGTCCGGAGATCTGTAGAGAAGCGAGCCGGTGAGAAGCGTCACGTCCACCCCGCTTCCGGAACGACCGGCCGTGATGGAATTCAGGCGCAGGGATGAATTGGGGCGAAGGTAAACCTGTTCCTGGTTGGGAAAGTCCAGCAGGGCCGTTCCGGTGCCGCCAGAGATCAGCCTGTCGCCCGGAACCACGTTCGCACCCTCTTTCGCCGCCAGGCTTCCGGAAGGGGAGATTATGGACAGGGAGCCGGCCACCGCCTTGATTGAGGGCATCTCTCTCGGCGTCTCGAGCTCGCCCTCGATGGGGCGAAGCACCGACAGAGCCTTCTCCGCCGAAGCCCTCGCATCTTTGTACCGACCTCCTTTATAGGATGCCCGAGCGTCCTGGACATCCGCCTTTGCCGCGGACAGCTGACCGGCGTAGCGTCTCGCCGCGTCCTCTTGCTCTACACGGCCTGCAAGCGCCTGGGCCCGGTTGACGGCCCTGCCCGCATCGGCCTTCTCCTGCCGGTGCCCTGTCACGTAGATGTAGTAAATGCCGGCCACCACACCTACTGCAAGGAAGACCGCCAACGCGCTGAAGAAAATGTTCACGTTCCTGGCAAAGCGCCCCATATCAGCCTCCCTGAACGGACTCGCGGGACGAGCCGGCGCCTCGGAGCAAGCGGCTTTTATAAGAGGATAGCCCAGCGTCCGTTAGGAAACAACGGCAATCCCGGGGAAGGGCACCTTTGTGAGATTCGTCACTGCCCCCGGAACCGGGCCGTCGATTCAACCGGTCGGGGAGGCTCGCGGATAAGATTGGGAGCGTCGCTTGCCACGCGTGCTCTTTTTGGGTACTCTTTTCACTTGTTCCGCCGACAAAAGAAGGGGGTTTCATGAGCACCGACAATAAAAACAAGCAGCAACCGCTCGAGTTGCCGGAGAACGCCTACACCCAGTTAAAGCCCGGCGAAGAGTACGTGCCCATCATCACACGCGAGAAAGGCGAGCCAGAGGTTACCGGACGGTCGATAGTTTTCGGCTTGATCATGACCGTGTTCTTCTCGGCGGCGGCGGCCTACATCGCCCTCAAGCTCGGGCAGGGCATCGAAACGGCCATTCCGATAAGCATCCTGGCCATCGGCTTCTCGGCCTTCATGGCCAAGATGGCCATGAGAAAGAGCGGCCTCATCGAAAACGTGAACATCCTGGCAATCGGTGCCACCTCCGGCATCGTCGTGGGCGGATCGGTCTTCACCATGCCGGCCATCTACATGCTCCATCTCAAGGGGGGATTCTGGCAGATTTTCCTCGTTCCCTTCCTGGGCGCGGTGCTAGGCGTGCTCTTCCTCATCCCCTTCCGGCGCTACTTCGTGGCCGAGATGCACGGCAAACTCCCCTTCCCCGAAGCGACGGCGACCACCGAAATTCTGGTGACGGGCGAAAAAGGCGGCAGCCAGGCCGGGATTCTCCTCTACTCCCTCGGCATTGGCGTCCTGCTGGACTACCTCGCGCTTTCCTACCACGCCTGGACCGATACCTTCACCACGGCCGCCGTAAAAGGTATGGCCTTCTTCACCGATAAGCTGCGGGGCGTGTTCGCCATGAGCACATCGGCGGCGGTGCTGGGTCTCGGGTACATCATCGGAATTCGATATGCATCCATCATCATGGCGGGCTCCATGCTCTCCTACTTCGTGCTCATTCCCCTGCTGGCGCACGTGGGAGGTCCAGCCTACGCACATCTCAATTACGAACAGATCTTCAGCGACAAACTGCTGGGCGTCAGGAACATCGGCATCGGCGGCATCTTTGCGGCGGGCGTCATTTCGATCATCCAGATGGCACCGGTCATCAAGCAGGCCGTCCAGAAGATGATGGCCCAGCTTTTCAAGCACCGCGAGCACGGCAGGACCGAGGCGGTGTCCCGCCTGGACCGCGACATACCGATGCCCCTTGTCTTCGGCCTCATCGTTTTGGTTTCGCTGGGAATCTTCCTCTACTTCAGGTTCTCGGTACTGGCCCAGGACGCGCACCCTACTCTCCTGGCATTCCTCGCGCTGGCACTCACCCTCCTCATCGTGTTCCTCTTCTCGGCGGTGTCTGCGTGGGCGGTGGCCATGATCTCCGTGACACCCATCTCCGGCATGACGCTCACGACGCTGATCATCGCGGCGGTCATCATGTCGGCCCTCGGCCTGGCCGGACAGTCGGGCATGCTCGCCGTACTTCTCATCGGCGGCGTGGTCTGCACCGCGCTCTCCATGTCCGGTTCCCTTGTGACGCAGTTCAAGATCGGCTACTGGCTGGGCTCCACGCCTCGCACGATCGAGTGGAGCAACATAATCGGTTCGGCGTTGGCATCCGTCACAGTGACGGGCGTCATCATCATGTTCGCTACGGTCTACGGATACGGCGCACCCACGACCCAGCACGCTCACCCTCTTGCGGCGCCCCAGGCGAGCGCCATGGCCGCCGTCTTGAACGCATTCCTCGGCGGGCAGGGTGCGCCGTGGATGCTGTACGGCGTAGGCGCGATTATCGCCGTGATCGTGGCCATGCTCGGCGTCTCCTCGCTGGCCTTCGCCCTCGGCATGTATCTTCCCATTCAACTCAATAGCCCCATCCTGCTCGGCGCCATCGTGGCTTGGATGGTCCAGAAATCCAGCAAGAACCCGTCCCTGAGCAAGGCACGCAACGACAAGGGCATTCTCATCGCATCCGGCCTCATCGCGGGCGGTGCGCTGGCGGGCGTCTTGGACGGTTTCACCAAGATGATCTCCGAACGCATCGGATGGGAACCCCGCGCATTCCACTTTTCAGCTTCGGCGCAGAACTGGGCCGGACTGATCGTTTTTCTTCTGCTGGCCGCCTTCCTGTACTGGGACTCGCGCAGGGCAAAGGGGCCGGGACAGGGTGAAAACTCGGCGGCTTCGGAGGCCTGAGGCCGCTTGCACGGAAGCTACAAAAGAAAAAGCCTCGGACGGCCCGGCCGTCCGAGGCTTTTTCTTTTGCCGATCGAGAGAAGACACTCAGGCTGCAGACCACCCGGGAAGGACGTCCTTGAATATCCTCCCCGTTTCCTGCAACACGTCCCGTGCTTCCGGCACGGTAAATCCCATTCGCTCGGCTGGAACGTCATCCCGACATCTCAAGGCTCTGGAGGCGAGACCGGCGATGTAGGCCCCGTCCGATACCCACCCCTTCTCCATCGCGTCCAGAGCCTCCATGACGGACGTCCTGTTCTCCATGCCCGAGAAGGCCATCTTCGCCGCCAGGGCCCTGATGTTTTCGACGCCGTAGTCGTTCGCGAAGGCACCCACGGGAGGCCACAGACAGCATTCGTAGAAGCTCTCCAGAATGCGCCGGGGCAGGCCATCCTCCGGGTAGAGGTCCCGCGCGCAGGAGAGGGCCGTGATTTCGATCATCCGCGACAGGTGTCCCTGCAGAAACGCCCCCTCGCCCGGCGGCAGCTTCGGCCAATCGCCGTGAGCCAGCGGCTGGCTCAGAAGGAGCGCCCCGAGCACGTACCTGGGCAAGAGCGGATCCCCCTTACGAAGGGTCATCCAACTGCCTACGAACTGCGGAAAGGGATTCGGCGGCTGGGTCACCATGCCGTAAACGTCCGCAGGGCACGTCAGAAAGAACTCGTGCCCTTTCTGATCCTCTCCGGTCAGTTCCAAACCGATGCCGCAATCCGCGATACCCTGCTCCCGCCAGAAACTCTGAAGGCCCGAGGCTGTCCAGAATCGGGCCAGCAGGACCGCGACGTACACTCCGCTCGCCAGCGCGAAATCCTTCAACTCGTCCGAAGGTGCTTCGGTGCCGTAATGGGAGGACAGCAGGTGGTCCAGGACATACACGTCCGGGAACTCGCCCGTGAGCAGAACCTGCCCGTCCGTCATAGCCTTGACCCTTCCGGCAAAGTCCATGCCGATCTTGACGGCATTCTCAAACGTCAGCGTCTCGCCCATATCGTTCCTTTCCGTTCTTCTCAGAAGTTTCGCTTCCCTGCTTGCCCGTGACCTCGTGGCACAGCCCCATGACCTCGACCACCACTCCGTCCTTGAGAATTGGCCTTTCGAAGGCCTCGAGCCGGATGATCCTGCCGCTCTTGTGGCGTATCTCCACGAAATAAGGCGGGGGCTCCAGCCTTTCGTTGAAAATGAGCCCGGATATTCGCTCGGCCTTTTCGTTGATGGGATTTTCGGTGCCGATGCAGGGATGGGGAGCGAGAAAATACTCGGGGGGATAACCCGTCACAGTCTCCACACCGGGAGAGATGTAAGAGTAGTTGCGGTCCCTGTCGTGCACGTAGAAGTAAAAGTCCGGCACATTCTCCACGATGTGGCGGAAGCGCCTCTCGCTGTCTTCCAGCTTTCGCCTGGCGATGACGTGATCCGTCACGTCCCTCGAGATGCCGCAGATGCCTACAATGGAATCCTTCGGCCCACGCAGTGGTACCTTCACCGTATTGAACACCCTTCTGCCCGCACCCGTTTGAACGGTCTCCTCCTCGAGCTCGACCATTTCACCGGCCAGGACTCGCTCATCGACACGGCGGATGAGCTGCCCTACCTCGGCGCCGAATAGGTCCAGGTCGGTCATGCCTGCGATCTCCGACTCGGCGATCCCGAGCAGGTCCGCCATTGCGGGATTACCCAGCACGTACCTGAACTTCCTGTCCTTGATGTAGATGGCGTCGCGGGCGCTATCCAGAATCGCCCTGGAACGGGCTTCGGAGGTCTGAAGCGCCACTTCCGCCTCCACCTTTTCCGTCACATCCCTCATGGCGATCAGGTCCACCACGCGACCGGCGTAATCGGTCTTTGTTCCCAGGGCTTCCACCCATATGCGGCGGCCGTCCCGCCGGACGCACTCGTAGCGTACCAGCCTGTGGTAATCCTCCTGAATGACTCGCCGGAGATCCTCCGCGACTCGCGTGCGATCGCTTTCCGCCACGAAGTCGAGTACGTCCAGGTCCTTGATTTCATCGAAGGACTCGTACCCGAACATGCGGCATATGGCAGCGTTGGCGGCCACCACACACGGGCCGATCGGATCGAGCACAAGGATGCCTTCGGTGACGTTGTTGTAGATCGTTCTGAACTTGAGCTCGCTCTCCTTGAGGTCATTCTCGATCTTCTTCTGATGAGAGATGTCCCTGATGGAACACACGATGACGCGTCCCTGCTCGAGTTGGGTCAGAGACACGCTCTGGTAGAACGCGCCGCCGCCGCCCTTCCCGACCAGTTCCCCCGTCCAGTAACCGAAACGGTTGACGTGGGGAAGGACCTCTTTCTCGATGAAGCTCCACTGCAATTCGGAGTAGAGGTCGGACCATCGCTTTCCAGCCAGTTCCACGGGAGCGTCGAAGGCGTGGATATGTGCAAAGGCGGGGTTCATATAGAGGAAAGTCCCGTCGGGCTCCAGGAGCGCGAGCCCGTCCACGCTCGAATCCATGGCCTTGTAAAGGGTGGTCAATTCCTGTTCGGACAGCTTCCGCGTGGTGATGTCCATCCGGCTCAACAGCACGCCGCTGATTCGCGCGTCTTCGTAAAGCGGGGAGACCACCAGCAGGTACCATCGGACCTGTTCACCTTCTCGAGTGGGCGATTCGAATGTGAACTGCTCCCGCCTGCCCTCGAGGACCGCACGTATCCCCTCCGCCTCGAGTGCCGAGTAGGAGTCCCCCGAATCGACCGAGCTGGAGAGCGCGGCCAGATAGTTGCTGCCGGGGGCGCACTCCCATCCGCCCGGTTTGCCGTAGGGACTGCTTTCCCAGGCCTTGTTGACCACGCGTATGGTACCGTCCGCGTCGAGGAGCGCCATCTGAAAGGGCTGGCAATCCAGGCTGGCTCCCGCCATGGCGCGGTTCTCTTCGATCTCGGTGACATCCCTCGCCATGCCGCTGAGCCCCGACGGTTCACCGGTGGAATCGTGGTTGAGACGGGCGGAAATCTGCAGGAAGCGCCTCGTGCCGTCGGCTCTCGTCACTTCCAGGGTCGCCAGCTTGAGACTGGCTCCCGTCAGATAGACCTTTCTGAAAACGGCGTGGAGCGACGCGGCGGATTCGGGCGCCAAAACATCCCTATAATCCCTATTCAGCAAGCCGCCTTCGGGTAAGCCCAGGAGCCGCTCCATGGCCCTGTTAGAGGCAAGAAAGCGCCCGCCGAGGTCTACCTCGAAGAATCCTTCGTCCAGCGCATCAAGCGTGGCTTTCAGGCGCCCAAGGTCCGAGGAACCCTGCGTGCAATTCCGGCCTTCGTTTGCCACTTCTGATGGTTCACGAGGCTTTTCCATGGCGAAGTTCCCCTTTTGACCGCCTCGGCTCACCTCGGGCGACGCATGCCCCCCGAACATCACCTCTCGTTCCTTCGGGAATGGAGGTATTCAAGATCTATATTCTATATATTACCACTCTGCATTCCAGGAGTTAAGACACCGACCTGTCCGGGAAGGCGTGGTCTGCCCCCTTTCGTCGTCGCGATTCTGCGCCGCGAATCGGACCGTGTCTTACCGGTGAGACGGAACCCGGCGGCGGAGTTGCGGCCTTACGTGTTGGGAACTTTGCCTGCACAGCGATCCGGCCGATCACCCCTTCAGGCTCAATATTGGCACGGCGATTGCAACTTGCAGGCCGGGAGGATACCACGATGAGAACGAGAACAGACGTTGACGAACACGTCCCGGCACAGGACCAGGAGGGCTACGAGTTCTCCTGCCCGACATGCGGCCGGATTTACAACACTTGCCAGGCAGAATGGTGCGACTGCATCACCGACAACCCGACCTTCGTGTGTCCGCACTGCAACAGCTGCTTCTGCGGCAGCAGCGTCCAGGAACGCAAAGATTTCTGGGAAGGCGCACCTCCGACCATGTGGCGGCGGCGACTAAAGAAGGGATTCAGAACGTCGCAGTGTCCGCCCTCCGAATTGGGCAATCCCATCCGGCGCCCCCTCGTATTGGTGGTCGACGACGAGTACGACACCCGGATCGTCGCTTTTCGTGTGCTGGAAGCGCTGGGATACGGCGTTCTCCTGGCGCAGGACGGAGCCGAGGCCTTCGAGTTGGCAAAGCAATACCAGCCCGATCTCATTCTCACGGACCAGATGATGCCCAAGCTCGACGGCAAGCACCTCTGCCGGCTCATCAAAGAGACGCCGGAGACCAGCCACATCCGCGTGATTCTGATGACCGGTCTCTACAAGAAAGAATCACAGAGAATCGAGATCCTCAAGGACTTCAGAGCCGACGACTTTCTCACCAAACCCATCGCCTTTCACAGGCTGGGAGAGGTCCTCGAAGGCTGGCTGGCTTCAGCCCTTGTGGTCTGACGGCGATTCTTCCGCAAACCACAGGTCCTTCCTCCCGCCCCCCATGCTCCTTGCGGCGCCCGGCTTCGGACTATATGCTGTAAAGGAGCACGGAGGGCGCCCTGCCTTTCAGCTCGCCCATACGGACGTCCCATGAATATCTCGAATGGAACCGACTCAAAGTTTGGCGGCATAGCAGACTCCATGCTGGCGCTCGGCGAATTGGGCGAGGCCTTCGCCCTTGCCCGTTCGCCGAGCGACCTGGTCGCCCCCCTCGGCCAACGCTTTCGGCGTCTTGTCGACTCGGAAGAGGCGTGGCTTCTCTGGCCGGGGCCCGAGGCAGAGGAAATGATCGCCTTGCGGTTGGTCGGCGGCGAGGGTCCTCCGGAGTGGAAAGGCTCGCGCGGCGAAAACCCGGACTCCGCGGACGGATGCCCCGATAACCTCGTGCGCCTCTACAGGGGTCTTCGGGTGGGCGAGACGATCAGGCTCCCATTCGGAGCCCCCGAAAACGCAGAGGCCTCGCTGTTGCTGAAGATTCCGGCTTCCGGGACCGACGCTGTCAGCTCGATGCCCGTCCTCAAGTGTCTGCGGGGCCTTCTCGTCATGGCTTTCGAAGCCATCCACAAAGGGGCCTTGCTGTCTCGCGGAAAGGCGGAATGGGAGAAGGCGTTCGACGCGGCAAGCGACCTTTTCATCATCCATGACCCGCATGGCTATATCTTCAGGGCGAACATGGCCGTCTCAAGTTTTGCGGGACTTCCGATCAGGCAATGCGTCGGCAGCACGTGCGGCCATCTCTTTCCCGGCATGTGCACGGACAGCGACATCGTGGGCATGGAGTGGACGCACCCGGAAAGCGGCAGGATGTTTCGGGTGTCGACACAGATCGTCAATCTCTCAGGCAGGGAAGCGACCCTCCACGTCCTTCACGAGGTCACCGAGGAACGTAATCTTGCGTCCCTCGCCAGCGAGAGACAGAAGCTGGATCTAACGAAGAACATGCTCCAGGGAATAGCGCACGAGATCCGCAATCCCCTGTTCGGCATCAGCACGGTCATCCAGGCCCTGCAGGCGCGGTATGCGCCCGATAGTGAAGTCACGGTGTACATCAACACCGTTCTCACCGAAGTCACCCGCTTGGACAGCGTGGTCAGGCGTTTTCTGCAGCTGGCATTTATGGATGACCACACCCCGCCAAGTTTTGCTGGTGTTACGGACCTGCTCCATACGGCCGTCGGTCTTGTTCGAAAAAAGAACCGGGGGCTCTCCGACGATCAAATCCAGATAAAATCCCCGTCTCCGGACACACTAACGAAGGTCCACAAAGATACGTTCTCGGCGGCCCTTGCAGAGATCGTGGAAAACGCCCTCGCTGCAGGAGGCGGAAGCACGCGGTTGACAGTCGAAGTAACGCAGACCGATCGCGAGATCATTCTCTCGTTCTCGGACGACGGCCCGGGCGTCGCACCCGAGCACCTGGCAAAGGTCTTTGAGCCGTTCTTCACGACGCATCCCCATAAAACCGGTCTGGGACTGTCGCTGGCAAAGGCCGCCATCATGCTGGACGGGGGCTCCATCGAAGTCCGCAACAACATACCTTTTCCCGGAGCCTCTTTTCTGGTAACTTTGCCTTTAGCTTCTTTATAAAGGCAGGTGCATGAAGCACATTCTACTGATCGACGATGAACCGGCCGTTAGATTCGGAATAGGCAAATATCTGGAGAGTGAAGGTTTTCTGGTTTCGGAGGCTGCCTGCCTGCGCGAAGCGCGGGAGATTCTGAACCGTCATGATTTTGGTGCTATTCTCCTGGACGTGCGGCTCCCGGACGGGGATGGGCTTGAATTCCTGCAAGAAATCAGAGCCGCGGACACCACTGTCCCCGTGATTCTGATCACCGGCCACGGTACGATTGCTATGGCGGTCGAGGCCATGCGGTACGGCGCCGATCAGTTCCTCACCAAACCGGTCGACCTGCGGGAACTGGAAGTTTTCCTCACAAAGTCCATGCAAATCGGTTCTCTCCGGAAGGAGAACCGCGCGCTCAAGGAGAGGCCGCCCGTCTTGCAGCCGTACCTGGGAGAGAGCGCCGCCATGAGGCAGATCTTTCCGCTACTCGAGGCCGCCTACCGCCACAAGACGCCCGTTCTGCTGCAGGGTGAGACGGGAACCGGCAAAGGCCTCATGGCCCGCCTCATCCACGAACGGGGCACGGAACAGACCGGTCCTTTCGTTGAACTGAACTGCGCGGGTCTCAAGGGCGAACTCCTTGAAAGCGAGCTGTTCGGACACGCCAAGGGCGCTTTCACCGGGGCCGTCCAGGCGAAGGAAGGCCTGCTGGAACGGGCGCACAAGGGGACGCTGTTTCTTGACGAGATAGGCGACATGGACGTCACCGTTCAGAGCAAGTTCCTCAAAGTTCTCGAGGAAAAACGATTTCGGCCCCTGGGCCGGGTGGAAGAGAGAGTTTCGGACTTCCGTCTCATCAGCGCGACACACCAGGATCTCCAGAAATTCATCGAGGACAAGCAGTTCAGACAGGATCTCTATTTCCGCATCAACACGCTGACCATAGTACTCCCGCCCCTTCGCGAGCGCATGGAAGACCTCGAGAAGGTGGTCGACCACATGTTCCGGTTCATCACAAGCAGGCGGGAATCACTCGATTTGCCGCCCGAGATTATCGATCTTCTGCGCGGCTATCATTGGCCCGGCAATCTCCGGGAGCTGCACAACGTGATAGAGAGGGCGTGGATACTCTCGGACGGCAGGCAGTTCAACCGGGAGCATTTCGCGGGGTTGCTGCCGGGCGGTCGCAGGCAGGCCCCAGGGGCCGCGACGGCTTCCACGATGGACCTCCATTCGGCGGAGCGGCAGCACATCGTTCAGATTCTGGGCAAAACGAACGGCAGCGTCCCTGAAGCAGCCAAAATACTGGGCGTGTCGCGGGCCACCCTGTACCGAAAGATCTCTCAGCACAATATCGAACTCGGCAAGACCCGGTAGGGTCTCAGCACAAGGATGCACGCGCCCATTCCGTCCTGAATGTGAGACGACTTGCACGCCGTGGTAAATGCTATAATCTTTGAAGTGTCTTATGTGGGTGAGGTTTATCCATGGCAGGCCGTTCGGGCATGGGACTTGCATCTAACTGATCGGACTGTTAAGGAGGCACCATGAGTTACAAGGTCTTGATCGTTGACGATGAAATGGCAACCGCCTTCGGCCTCAAGGCCCTGCTCGAAGGCCCAGACGTCGAAGTCCTCACAGCGGTCAACCCCGTCGCAGCAAAGAGAATTCTGCGTTCGGAGCAGATCAGCGTCTTGCTTTCAGACATCAGGCTCTCCGGAACCCTGGACGCGGAAGGCCTGGATTTGCTCCAGTTCGCGAAGGAGAAGTGCCCGGACACGAAGGTCATCCTGATGACGGGATACGGCGATCCCGCGATCATGCAGCAGGCCTTCAAGATGGGGGCTTCCTATTACTTCGAGAAGCCGGTCGAACTCAACGTCTTAAGTGCCGCCATTCACAACCTCGGCGTGCCCAATCAACTCTCGGAAGATAATCCATGACTCCAGATTCAGAGGTGCGGGACCTCCTCCTTCGGGGATTTGTCTCGACGGCCTTTCAGCCTATCATCCACCTGAACTCGGGCAAAGTAGTGGGGTACGAATCCCTCATGAGGGGGCCTGCAGATACGATCCTCTCGAATCCTGGATACGTGTTCGGCCCCACGAGCCAGGTGTCCACGCATCTCATCCGCGAACTTGACGTAGCCTGCGTCGCGGCGTCGTTCCGCTCCGGGCGCCTCCTTGTTCCTTTCGGACAGCTCTTCGTCAATATCCACATATCGACGCTCATGCACATCAGTCAGTGGCAGGACCACTTCCGGAAGCTCCTCGACACTAGCGGTATTCCTCCGCAGGCCGTGGTGATCGAGATATCCGAGCGATCCACGACGCATCGGCCGAGGGTCCTGTCCCGCATACTCCGGCTCCTTAGACGAGAGGGCTTTCGCTTCGCTCTCGACGACTTCGGACTGGCTTACTCGGGACTGCAGCACCTCTACTGGTTGGAACCCGAATACGTCAAGCTGGACAGGGCGTTCATTCTCGGGATACAGCGGTCGGCCCGCAAGCAGGCGCTCGTCGCCAGCGTGACGGCCATGTGTCAGAAGCTGGGCAGCCAGGTTATTGCGGAAGGCGTGGAGAATACGGAAGAACTGCTGACGCTGATGGCCCTGGACATCCCCATGGCCCAGGGATTCCATTTCGGCAGGCCCCAGGCCGCCCTTTTCTGGACGTCGGAGCGCGCCACGAACACGATTCTCAAGCCGTGGTACAAGGCGAGCAGGTTGCTGAATCCCGAGGAGACGCCACGGGACGAAGAGACACTCTCCGATCTATCGGCGGTCGATAGCAGCTTCGACCTCTCCTGAAGAATATGGCCTAAGCGGAGGCCTTCCCGCTCCGCTCACCCCTCTCACCTCCACCCCGTTCGATCACGCATTGCAATCCGGCCGCAGGGGGTGGCTGGGACCTCAGGCATTCAGCAGGTTCTTGGCCATCTCGACGACACCGGCCTCCATGTCAGGTCCCAGGGAGTTCTTCACGGCGAAGAGCTGGAAATACAGCAGTTCGTTGAGGTCCTTGACGAGAACGGCTTCGCGGTCACCGGGTAGCCGCGCGAGTCTTTCCAGCACGGCATCCTCGGCCAGGACGCCCTCGGAGGTAAAGTCCAGGCCTGCCAGCACGGACCCCCCGGGTTCGAGCCCCTTGAAGAAGGCGCCGAGGATCACGTCAACCTTGCCGCCGACCTCGACGGAGAGTGCCTGGTAGATGGTTGAAAACACGCTGTTGTAGCGTTCGAGCCTTGCCATCAGGGCCCGGTGTTCAGCCTCGTCGAGAGTCGGTGCAGGAGATGGTTCGGCCGCCCCACGGACTTCACTTCTAACGGGTTTGAGGAGTCCCGCCGCGATCAGCGAGACGATGGCCTTCTTGCCCTCCATGTCCCCAACCTTGGCCTTTACGATGACCTCTTCCATCGCCCGGCCGTTCACCACCTGTGCGAGGACCTGCTCTTCTTCGTAGGAAAGCTTCGTGGACGCCGTCACGTCTTCGACGATTTCGAGAACCGTGCCGGAATCCGGAACACGGTCCTTGAGTCTTGCCCATTCGTCGACTCGCCGAGTCGCCTCCATAACATAATTTGTGGTCGTCATGGGCAGAGCCAGTCTGAACGGGGCCGCGACCGTGCCGTTCCTGAAGCCGAATCGCCCCGAATCGAAGGTGAACACGTGAAAGACGGCGCTTTCCACCAGGCGTATGCGCTGGTCGAGGAGTTCCTTGCCGTCTAACCCGGATGCCTCGCTGAGAACGGTGAGCGCGTTTGCGCCTTCATTAAGCCTCTCGAGGTTCTGAACCAGATCCTGTTCAGTGATGAACTGCTTGGCGAGCAGATGCGCGGCCAGACCGGAACGAGGTTCGTCGCTTGCGGCGTAAACCAGATTGCCGTTATCAAAGAAGAAACCCCACCGTGTTGCTCCCTCCAGGAAAAGGACACCCGTTTTCTTGCTGGCCGACAAAAAAAGGAACACGTCGCTGAGCGAGAGGACGGAAAGATCGCCTTCGAACTGGACCGAATCGGACTCGCTTCGGTCGAAATGGGCTTTCAGGACGGTTCGCAGAGATTCGCTCTCGTGAAAGCTCTTGAGCAGGTCCGGTATGGAGCCGGATTCCATGTCGACGTAGACGGGAGACAGGACGACGTACCCCGAGCGCACGTGGACCACTACCTGCCTGGCCTTGCCGAAGACCTCTTCCGTAAGGTCCCTGGGTAAGACGATGGAACCATCCGGCTGGACGGGAATCGCTTTTCGCACCGTGGCCTCCCTGGGTATGCTAAACGGCTGGAGGAACGGCTGTCAATTCGCCGCACCGGCTGGAGGCCCCATCCAAGCTTGCCTGTGCACGCGACATCGTTTACGATGGCCCCATCAGACGAGGTGACCATGCTGACCGATATACGCCTCAAGGACGAGAAGACCATCGTAGGTCTCATGTCGGGAACGTCGGCGGACGGCATCGATGCGGTGCTGGTGCAAATGAAGGGCACCGGCGTCGGCGCGACCATTACGGTAAGGGCACAGGAAACCCTTAAATATACGGCTGCCGTACGAGCGAAAATTCTGCGGTGCCAGGGACCGTCCACGACGGCGCGGGACATCACCCTGCTGGATGCTTACCTCGGCGAGCTGTTCGCCCACGCGGTGGTCCACGTTTGCAGGTCGGCGGGCGTCCCGATAGCGGAAGTCGATCTTGTCGGCTCCCATGGACAGACCATCTACCACCATCCCCATCCGGAGAAGATGCCCGGATACGCTGTGACCGGGAGCCTCCAGGTAGGCAACGCCGCCGTCATCGCAGAAAGGACCGGCATAACCGTCGTCTCCGGCTTTCGATCGAGAGACATGGCGGCGGGCGGGCAAGGCGCTCCCCTCGCGCCGATCCTCGACTATACCCTGTATCACCACGCGTCGAGGGGACGCATCGTCATCAACATCGGCGGGATCGCCAATATGACGACTCTGCCCGCCGGTGCGGAACAAGATGGCGTCCACGCCTTCGATACCGGCCCCGGGAACTGCCTCATCGACATGGCCATGGAGAAGTTCACCGACGGCCGGATGCAGTGTGATAAAGACGGCCTTTGGGCTTCCGCGGGGACAGTAGACGACGCATTGCTCAAACGGCTTCTCGACCATCCCTTCCTGACCGAGAAACCTCCTAAGTCCTTGGACAAGGACACATTCGGTCCCGCTTTTCTGGGCGGCCTCCTCACTGAATTCTCCGATAGACAGCCCAAGGACACAGTGGCGACGTTGACGGCCTTTACGGTCAAGAGCCTCACGGCGGCGATCATGGAGTTCGCGCTCCAGACGGCCCGGTATGAAGAGATCATCGTCTCAGGAGGCGGTATTCTTAATCCCAGCATCATGGAAGGCCTCCGCGACGGTTTCCCCAAACTGATCCTGTCCACCACGGACGAGTACGGACTGCCGGGCAAGGCCAAGGAGGCCGTGCTCATGGCCTTTCTTGCCAACGAGGCCGTCATGGGATCCCCGGGCAACATCCCCTCCGCGACCGGAGCGGGCCGCCCGGTCGTGCTCGGTTCCATTACGCCGGGGCAACGCGTTCTAGAGCTTCTTCGCAAAAAGAAATGAGTCTTGCACTGGCATTCGTCGGTCGTTCACGGAGCGCCAGATCGTCCGCAAGGCGAGGCGCGGGGGCGGACCGTCCATTCCAGGCAGGTCGAGTGACTCCGTCATGATTGCCCGCTTTGACCCGAAATCCTCTGTTTCTGCTGGACACTTCGTTACCCACCTGTGTCGTGCGGCCTGTATTGTAATTCTGGTCGTTCTGGTCTCCTGCGGACGCGCTCCGCGCAAGGCGGACCTTGTCGTCGGAGTAGAGCAGGAGCCGGCCAGCCTTGATCCCCGGCTCGGCTCCGACGTCGCCGCAGACCGCGTCTTCCGACTTCTTTACAGGGGACTGTTCAGGATAGGCCCGGACTTTGAACCCGTTCCCGATCTTGTACAGCACTGGAGGCGGTTGAACCCCGTCACGTACCGCTTCACGCTCAAGACCGACATCCGCTTCTGCGACGGTAGGAAGCTAACGGCGAGCGACGTCGCCTTCACTCTTGAGTCCATCCTCTCCGGTGATGTCCCGTCCTACAGAAAGGGCGACCTCGACCGGATCGAACAAATCCGGGTGGTCGACCCAACCACCCTGGAGATAACTCTCAGGGAACCTTACGCGGCCTTTCTGTCCAACCTCAACGTGGGCATCGTTCCGGCTGGTACGAGAAGCGGCGCGTTTCCACCGGTCGGATGCGGACCTTACGCATTGAGAAAGTGGATCCACGGCCAGTGGCTCGTCTTCGCCCGCAATCCCTACTACCGTCCCATACCGCGTTCCCGGTCGATAGCGTTCAAGATCATTCCCGATCCCGTCGTCCGCGCCCTGGAGATGCGGCGCGGCAGCGTGGATCTCGTCGTCAATGACCTTCCTCCGGACAGCCTCAACTACTTCCGGGAAAAGGGATACCTGCTGATCAGAAGGCCGGGAGCCAACTACGCGTATGTCGGCCTCAACTGCGCGCGTCCGCCTCTCGACCGGAGGATCGTGCGGCAGGCGCTCGCCTGCGCCATCGACAGGCGGGCCATTCTAAAGAACATATTCAGGGGGTTCGGCCGCCCCGCTACGGGCCTCCTTCCCCCCGGCCACTGGGCCTACGACGGAAACGTCCGGACCTTCCCCTACGACCCGGTCAGGGCACGGGCGCTGCTGGATGCCGCCGGCCTGAAGCCGGACGCGGACGGCGTCAGGTTCCGCCTGAGCTACAAGACCTCCAACAACAAGGTGTCCCGGCAGATCGCCTCGGCGGTGGCCGAGTACCTGGACCAGGTGGGCGTGAAGACCACCATCAGCTGGCTGGAGTGGGGCACCTTCTATTCGGACGTCAAGCGGGGCGACTTCGACGCCTACGCCCTCAACTGGGTGGGTATCACCGATCCCGACGCCTTCAGGCTCAGGTTCGCCAGCACCTGTTTCCCGCCGGAGGGCTTCAACCGCGGCCATTACTCAAACCCGGAAGTGGACAGGCTGGTCGAGGAGGGCGCGAGGGAACAGGACACGGCCCGCAGGCGGGCCATCTACGCGAAGGTCCAGGCCGTACTCGCCGACGACGTACCGTACATCAGTTTGTGGTACCCCGACAACGTCTGCGTGGCCCAGCGCGGGGTGCACGGGATCGTACTCCCGCCGGACGGCGATTTCTCCTTCCTGGTGAACGTGTATCGGGGGAAGTGATCCAGTGATTAGTGCGCCTTCGGCGCGGTGATCGTTTGCTGAGTCCACCGCGGGCTTGCCATCGAAGGCCCGTCCCCCGCCGCGCTTAAATCCCAAATCCCAAATCCCAATTCCCAAATCCTGTAAAGGGCCTCAGTCCTTTCGGCCCGGCTTCCTGCGGGCGGACCGGCCGTCCCGGTCGGGCAGTTCGATGCCGAGGCGCCGTATCTTCCGGTGGAGCGTGGTGACGTGGATCCCGAGCTGGCGGGCGGCGGCGGAGCGGTTCCACTTGTTCGCCGCCAGGACTTCGAGCAGGTACTCCGCCTCCACCCCCTTCAGTCCCTCGGCCGGCGGCGCCGCCCCCTCGCGGTGCTTCGACGCGAACCACTGGGGCAGGTTCCCTTCTTTGATGGCCGGGCCGGCGGCCATGACGTAGGCGTGCTCGAGTATGTTCTCCAGCTCCCGCACGTTGCCGGGATAGTCGTAGGCCATCAGCTCCGCCAGCACCTCCTGGGAGATGGAGTCCACGAGCTTTCCGCGCGCCATGGACAGGCTCCGCAGGAACGAATCGGCCAGGAGGGGGATGTCCGACTTGCGCTCGCGGAGGGGCGGCATGACGAGGGGTATGACGTTGATCCTGTAGTACAGGTCCTCGCGGAACAGCCCTTTGCTCATCATGTCTTTGAGGTCGCGGTTCGTGGCCGTGATGATGCGCACGTCCGCCTCGACGCTCTCGGTCGCCCCCAGCGGTTCGTACCGTTTCTGCTGCAGCAGGCGGAGGATCTTGACCTGGACGGGCAGGGGGAGGTCCCCGATCTCGTCGAAGAATAGCGTTCCTCCCTCCGCGGCCTTCACCCACCCCGGCTTGTCCCGCTTCGCGTCTGTGAAGGCGCCCGCCTTGTAGCCGAAGAGTTCGGATTCCAGCAACGGTTCCGGGAGGGCCCCGCAGTTCACGGTGATCATGGGGCGGTCGCGGCGGTCGCTGGCGGCGTGGATCGTGTGGGCGAGCAGCCCCTTGCCCGTACCGCTCTCTCCCGAGATGAGGACCGTGCTCTCGCTCTTGGCGATCATGGGTACCATGTCGAGCAGCCGCTTGACCCGGTTTTCCACGGTGACGATCTTCGCCCCGCCCATGTCGTACCCCACGTCGTCCAGGAGCCGCTTGACCAGCTGGAGGTCCCTGAGCGTCACCACGGCGCCGAGGACCTTGCCGCCGCGATCGCGGATGAGCGAGGTGGAGACGGTGACGTGGAGCTTGCGGCCCGTGGCGTCTTCGAGGTGGAGCGGGAGGTTCACCACGGACTGGCCCGTTTTGAAGGTGTACTCGAGCGGGGAACTCATCTGGCAGAGCCCGCCGCCGATGATGTCTTCGCACTGCTTCCCCAGAACCTCCGGCCTCTTCTTGCCGAGAATCCGCTCGGCGGCCGTGTTGAAGCAGGTCAGGCGCCTGTCGAGGTCCATGGCCAGCACGCCGTCGGAAATGCTGTTGAGGATGGTCTCGAAACGGTCCCGGTTGAACCGCGAGATGTAGGCGGTCTCCGTGCCGTTTTCCTCTTTCTTTTCTCGATCCATGCAACGTCCTTTCTCTACATCTCGATACTAGCAGTTTTGCACGAGTATTGCCGCCGGGGCCTTGCGTCTGTGCATAGGTAGCGCCGGAACCGTGCACGGGTTGCAACGGATCCGAAACAGGCCAAGTCCTTTGTGCTGAAGGTGCTAGCACCAGCACGGGACCTGCGCAGGGAAGTTCGGCACGCTTCATGCTCAGTCAGGGGTCCTGCACGGGTGCGGGGGGTCCGCGCCCGGCGATCGCCAAGGAGATCACCATGACGACTGAAGAACTCAAAGCGCTGAAGGCTGACGTACAGGTCGACGCCAGGGGAACCGCGTGCCCCGGCCCCCTCCTCGAAGCCAAGCGGGCCATGGCCAAGGTCCCGAAGAACGGCGGCCTGCTGGAAGTGCTGTCCTCCGACGAGGGAACCAACGAAGACATCCCCCTCTGGGCGGGGAAGTCCAAGCACGAGTACCTCGGCAACGTCGAGGAAGCAGGCTACTGGCGCCTCTTCGTCCGCCGGGGCGCTCGATGAGCCAGACGCAGGCGCAGGGTGAAAGCGCGGATCCCAGGATCCTCGCTTTCACCACCCTCAACATTTCGGATCCGGGCGTCGACCTGGCCGGAAGCGCGCACATGCACTACCCCCCGTCCGTGATCCCGCTGAGGGTTCCCTGCTCCAGCGGGATCCGGCCGGGCTGGATTCTCGACGCCCTGGAATCGGGGTTCGACGGCGTGTTCGTGGCGGCCGACGGCGGCGACTGCGCCTTCCTGCAGGACTGCACGTCGCGCACCGCAAAAGTCATCGACGAGGCGCAGGCGCTAATTACGGAGCACGGGTACAACCCCAAGCGCCTCAAGATGGCCGCCATCTGCTCGGTCTGCTCGGAGTCCTTCGTCTCGCACATGAAGAACTTCAGCGAACTCCTCAAAACAGTCAAAGACTCCTAACAAGCGGGATATCACCATGAATCAGGACGTTTTGATAGTCGGCGGCGGGATTGCGGGCATGGAGTCTGCGCTCACCCTGGGCGACATGGGCTACAAGGTGCTGCTCGTCGAGAAGGAGGGCAGCGTCGGAGGGCACATGATCCTCCTGTCCAAGGTCTTCCCGACCCTGGACTGCGCCAGCTGCATCTCCACCCCCAAGATGGCCGCCACCGCGCACCACCCCAACGTCACGGTGCTGACCAACAGCACGGTCGAGGCCATAGAAAAGCAGGGCGACGGCACCTTCAAGGTCCGCCTCAACCGGAAGGTGACCTCCGTGAACGCGGCGGCCTGCACCGGCTGCGGCGAATGCGAACTGGTATGCACCGTCGCCATCCCGGACGAGTTCAACTTCGACCTGGCCGCACGCCGGGCCGCCCACATCCCCTTCCCTCAGGCCGTCCCCAAGAAGGCGATCATGACCCGGTACGGCAGTTCCCCCTGTTCCTTCACCTGCCCCGCAGGCGTCAAGGCGCACGGGTACGTGTCGCTCGTGCGCGCAGGGAAGTACGAGGAGGCCTTCAGGCTCCACATGGAGGACGCCCCCCTGCCCGGTACCCTCGCCCGGGCCTGCTATGCGCCGTGTGAAGGCGCCTGCACGAGGGGCGAGGTCGAAGGGTCGGTCTCGATCCGGCAGATCAAACGGTTCATGGTGGACCGCTACTACGCCGACCATCCGGAGCCCGAATACGGGCCGCCCGACACGATCCTCGACCAGAAGGTCGCCGTGGTAGGGTCCGGCCCCGCGGGCCTCTCGGCGGCCTACCACCTGGCCCGAAAGGGCTACCGCGTCACGGTCTTCGAAGCCGACGAGGAGAGCGGGGGCATGCTGCGGTACGCCATTCCCGCCTACCGGCTACCCAGGAACGTGGTGGACCGGGACATCGCCAACATCACGGCGCTGGGCGTGGAGATCCGCACAAACAGCCCCGTCATATCCGCCAGGGCGCTCAGGGACCAGGGCTACGACGCCGTGTTCCTCGGTGTCGGGACGTCCGAAGCGTGGAAGCTCGGGGTCGAAGGCGAGGACCTCGAAGGCGTCAGCGACTGCATCGGGTTCCTCAAGGATGCGAACACGGGACGCCTGAAGGACCTCTCGGGCAAGACCGTGGCCGTCATCGGCGGCGGCAACTCGGCCATGGACCCGGCGCGACTGGCGATCCGGCTCGGCGCTGCCAGGGTCGTGATCATGTACCGCAGGAGCCGTGCGGAGATGCCGGCCCACGACTGGGAGGTCCAGGGTGCCCTGGACGAGGGCGTCCAGCTCGAGACGCTCAAGACGCCGAAGCGCTTCCTCGGCGAGAACGGACGCCTGACGAAGATCGAATACATCCGCATGAGGCTGGGCGAGCCCGACGAGAGCGGAAGGCGCCGCCCGGTGCCGGTAGAGGGATCGGAAACCACGATGGACGTGGATCTGGCGGTCCTCGCCATCGGCCTGAGGCCCAACACGAACCCCTTCGCGGGCGAACTGAAGGAAAAACGCGACGGTACCTTCAGCGTCGACGAGGAAACCCTCCTGACGCCGATCCCCGGGGTCTTCGCCGGCGGCGACGCCGTCACGGGACCCTCCATGATCGTCAACGCCATCGGCCAGGGCAAGCGGGCCGCCTTCTACATCGACCGCTTCCTCAAGGGCGAGACGCTGGAAGGCCTCACCTTCGACGACAGACTCGCCGAAGTGGACAAGAAGGAAGTCCTCGCGCGCGGCACCCTCTCGAAGCGCGAACGGAAGAACGCGCCCGAACTGCCGGTCGCCGAGCGCATCAAGAGCGTTAAGGAAATCGAGGGCTGCTTCACCGAAGAAGAGGCGAGAACCGCGGCGAACCGCTGCGTCGACTGCGGCGGGTGCGCCGAGTGCCACGAATGCGTGAACACCTGTCCGGCCGACGCCATCGACTTCGACCTCCGACCCGGCGAACAGACCGAGGCGGTGCGGTCGGTCATCGTGTCAACCGGCTACAAGCTCTTCGACCCGCACCACAAGGAGGCCTACGGCTACGGGAAGTACCCGAACGTCATCACGGCCATGCAGATGGACAGGCTCGTGGCGCCGACCAAACCCTACAACCACACGCTCCGCCCCTCGGACGGGAAGGCGCCGGACAACATCGCTTTCGTGCTGTGCACGGGGTCGCGCGACTGCACCGTCGGCAACCAGCTCTGCTCCAGGGTCTGCTGCATGTACTCCATCAAGCAGGCCCAGCTGATCATGGGCGCGCTGCCTCTGGCGGACATCACCATCTACTTCATGGACATCCGGGCCTTCGGCAAGGGCTTCGAGGAGTTCTACCAGCAGGCCAAGGGCATGGGCGTGAACTTCGTGAAGGGCCGGGTGGCGAAGATCGAGGAGACCGGGGACCAGAACCTGATCCTGCACTACGAGGACATCGAGACGGGCGGCGGCCACGCAAAGGCCGAACACGATCTGGTCGTGCTCTCCGTCGGGCTCCTTCCAAATCCCGACGCCCTGAAGCTCTTCAAGGGCGGCGCGCTTCAGGCCGACCCCTACGCCTACGTCCGGGAGATCGACGAGGACCTCCTTCCGGCCATGACCAACATCGACGGCGTGTTCGTGGCCGGAACGTCGTCGGCCATCCGGGACATACCGGACACGATCCTGCATTCGGGAGCCGCCGCCGCCCAGACCGCGGCCTTCCTTGAGAAATCGGGGGTGCAACGATGAGCGATCGACGACTGGGCGTATTCATCTGCCACTGCGGGGGCAACATCTCCGACTACGTGGACGTGGAGAAGGTCCGCGCCGCCGTCGAGAACGACCCCGACGTGGTGGTCGCCAGAACCACCATGTTCGCCTGCTCGGACGCTTCCCAGGAAGAGATGAAGTCCGACATCGAACAGCACAACCTGGACGGGATCGTCGTCGCGTCCTGTTCGCCCAGACTCCATCTGGAGACCTTCAAGGGCGTGGCCTCGCGCGCGGGCATGAACCCCTACTGCTACTCGCAGGCCAACATCCGGGAACAGTGCTCCTGGGCCCACAGGAACGAGATGCCTCAGGCCACCGACAAGGCGATCCGCATCATCCGGTCCGCCCTGGCCAAGACCCGCCTCAGCGAGCCGCTCAGCACGATCCGCGTGGAGACCACGCCGAAGGTCGTGGTCATCGGCGCGGGCGTCGCGGGGATGGTGGCCTCCCTGACCCTGGCCGACATGGGCCTGGACGTCTTCCTCGTGGAGCGCGAGGCGAAGGTGGGCGGATGGACCCGCCGCTGGGGCAAACTCTTCCCCAGCGACCGAAAGGGTGAGGACCTCGTGGAGGAACTCGCCGGAAAGGTCAAGGCCCAGCCGAGGATCACCCTCTTCACGCAAGCGGAACTCATTGAGAAATCCGGCACCGTCGGCGACTTCACCGTGACCCTCCGCGTCCGGGACAAGAGCAACATCTCGCTGAATGTCGGCGCGATCATCGTGGCCACGGGCTTCGACCCCTACCAGCCCGACGAAGGCGAATACGGATGGGGCCAGAGCCGCGTCGTGACGCTGCCCCAGTACGAAGAGATGCTCGCGCAGGGCGACGGTCCCCTCACCGTGGGCGGCAGGCCCGTCAAGACGGTGGCGTACGTCTACTGCGTAGGGAGCCGCCAGAGCGAGGACTGCGGCCTGGAGCACCCCAACCAGTACTGCTCGCGGTTCTGCTGCAGCGCCGCGGTGCACGCCGGGATCAAGGCCAGCGAGAGGGACTCCGGGCTGAACCAGTACCACCTCTACCGCGACATGAGGACGTACGGGAAGTACGAGCTTCTCTACGAGAAGGCGAGCCGCGAAGGCTCCGTCTTCATCCGCTTCGACGAGGAGGCGCCTCCGGAGGTCTACGACGAGGGCGACAAGATGATCGT
>CAZDOY010000021.1:41731-55075 GCA_964507185.1 uncultured Thermoanaerobaculia bacterium | reverse complement strand
TCGCCGGACCAGCGGGGGACGATGTGGAAGTGCAGGTGCGTGATAATCCCGGCACCGGCCGCCTCACCAAGGTTGAGGCCCACGTTGAAACCATGCGGGTTGTACACCTTGCGGAGCAAGGACTCGCTGTACGTTATGATCTCGAGGAGAGATGCCCGTGTTTCGGCGTCCAGACCGGTCAGGGTGTCGACGTGCTTTCTGGGAATGACCAGGAGATGGCCGTTCGTGTAAGGATACCGGTTGAGCATGACGGCCGTCTTGTCGTCGCGGTAGACAACCAGGTTTTCGAGGGACGGCTCTTCCGTGAAGGCTCGGCAGAATACGCACTCGGACGAATCCTTGTCGGGAGATTGCACGTATTGCAGGCGCCATGGAGAAAACACGATATCCATCGGAATCAACCCGGGTAAAGAAAAAACCGGCGGTCTGGCGGGAAAACACCGGACCGCCGGCTTTGTCGCTCTAGCGATTGACCGATTCTTTGAGCTCTTTCCCCGCGCGGAAGTGAGGAACTTTCTTCCTGTCGACGTGCACCTTTTCGCCCGTTTTCGGATTGCGGGCGGTTCGCGCCTCTCTCACCTTCATGCGGAACGAGCCGAAGCCTCGCAGTTCAACCTTCTCACCGGCGTCAAGAGCTTCGGTTATGGATTTGAATATCGTGTTCACGATGATTTCAGCCGGCTTCTTGGGAAGGTTCGACTTTTTTGAGACCAGCTCGATCAAATCGGCCTTAGTCATGGTCTACTCCTGCTCCTCATCATCGTTCTTCTGAAAGCCGCTGAAATCAAGAACGTCGCCGAGGCTCACGCTGCCATCCGCGACGGGGCGATAGTGGCTCTCGTCTTCGCGCTCCCGCTGCTGGCGTTCCCTGCGGTGGCCTTCCTTCAGCGAAAGCCCGATCCGTTTCTCGTTCGGCTCAAGGCGGATGATCTTGAAGGGATAGGATTGCCCAACGTCCACGACTTCGGCGCAACTGCTGATGTGCTGGTCGGAAAGCTCTGATATGTGCACGAGCCCTTCCACGCCGTCGCCCAGGTCGACGAATGCGCCGAAGTCGACGATCTTGGTCACGGTTCCGGGAACGACGTCACCGACGTAGTGGTTCTGAAAGAACTTGTCCCATATATCGGGCATGAGGGCCTTCATGCTGAGGGACAGACGCTGGTTGACGGCGTCGATGTTGGTGATGATGGCCTCGACTTCGTCGCCCTTCTTGACCACTTCGCTGGGATGGTTGATGCGTTTCCATGAAAGGTCGGAAATGTGGACCAGGCCGTCGACGCCCTCAAGGACTTCGACGAAGACGCCGAAGTCGGTGATGTTGCGGACCTTCCCAGTGACGCGGTCGCCCTCGCTGAAGGTCTCGGTGATGATGTCCCAGGGGTTGGGTTCGGCCTGTTTGAGCCCCAGGGAGATGCGCTGGGCCTCGGCATCCACGTCGAGTACCACGACCTCGACCATGTCACCCACGTTGAGGACTGCGGAAGGATGCTTGACCTTCTTCGTCCACGACATCTCGGAGACGTGGATCATGCCCTCGATGCCGGGCTCGAGCTCGACGAAGGCGCCGTAATTGGTCAAAGATATGACCTTGCCCTTGACCTTTGTGCCGATCGGGTAGCGGTCGGTGACGTCCGTCCAAGGTGAGGGCTCGAGTTGCTTGAATCCGAGCTGCAGCTTGGCGTTTTCTTCGTCGAAGTTCAGGACGAGTACTTCGATCTCATCACCCACCTGGAACATCTCGGACGGGTGATTGATGCGCTTCCAGGACATATCGGTCACGTGCAACAGACCATCAATGCCTCCGAGATCCACAAAAGCGCCGAAATTGGTCAGGTTCTTAATGACGCCGCTGAGAGGCTGGCCCGCTTCCACGGCCTCGAGAATTCTCTCCTTCTGGACCGACACCTTTTCTTCGAGGAAGGCCTTCCGCGAGAGCACGATGTTCCCGCGCTTGCGGTTGACCTTGATGACTTTCATCTCGACTTCCTGTCCCTTGAGGGCCCTCAGGTTGCGGATGGGCTGCAGGTCCACCAGGGAACCGGGAAGGAAGGCGCGGACGCCCACGTCAACAGCGAGTCCGCCCTTGACGCGGTCGAGGATTACGCCCTTGATCGGACGGTCTTCCTTGTAGGCTTGTTCGACCTCTTCCCAGGCCTTCATCTTCTGGGCCTTGATCTTGCTGAGGACGACGTGCCCGTTGGCGTCTTCCATTCGCTCGAGGAAGACCTCCACCTCCTCGCCGGGTTCGACGATGAGTTCGCCCCTGGGGCTCGTGAACTCCTCTCGTGGAACGATCCCCTCGCTCTTAAGCCCCACGTCGATAAGTATGTCCGTGGGGGTTATGGCCACCACTCGCCCCTTGATGAGCTGGCGCTCGCTGTGATCGGCGACCTTCGCCTTGAGAAGGGCACCCATGTCGATTTCCGGCTCCTCGCCGATGTTGTCCGAGCTGAGATTGAGCCATTCCGCGGGCACCTCGAAGGGCGCAGAATCGCCTTGGTGGTCCTTTCCTTCGGTCATGCTCATGTAACTACTACCTCCTGAGTTTGGATTTTGATTCCGCTCCGTAGAGTTGAATCTAAGGGAGTATACCCCTCAAATGGTTCCCTGTCAATGAATTATCGGGCTTTTCAGCAAGGGTACCGTGAGGGTGCCGAGCCAGCATGGGCGACGCCCGGTGCTCCGTGATGGCGGCGGGCGGCATCCGCCGATTCACGTGTGATGCACGGACAAAGAAGGGCCTGTCCTGTTAGGTGGTGCACGCCTCGCTTTGAGCTTCGGCGGGACCGAATAATCGATGAAGGCGGCCGGGACGCGGTCAGAGGTTCTTGGGCAGGTCGACTACGACAAGGCGCTCTCCGATCTGGAGATGATGCTTGTCGGCCGTTCCTCCGAGAACCTCGAGGACGTTCCTTATGGCGCGGCTCGGGTAATAGTTGGGACAGGGGTCGGCCTGGCACGGTGGTGCGTCGTGCGTTATGTCGACAACCTGGAAATCCTCGTCCAGCCAGATAAGATCCAGCGAAACGAAACAGTTCTTCATCCAGAAGGCCCGCTGCTCATCCGTCTTGAAAAGGAAGAGCATCCCCTTGTCGGAGGGCAGATCCTTGACGAACATCAGCCCGCGGGCCTGTTCCTCGGGTGTCAGGGCAAGACTCACGTGTACCGAGAAGCCGTCGGGGAAAACCACGGCAGGGGAATGTTGCGGAGCGGAATCCGAACTGTCGGGAGGCGAGTGGGGCTTCGTGGGAGTGGCCGTCCGGCACGCGATGATCGAGACAGCGAGGAGGAGCAATCCGAGGAGAATGTAGTAGTTTTTCACGGCGAGTCCTTGATCATTGTCTTCATGCGCCACAGGTAGTGAAGGCCGGAAAAGACGGTGAAGAACGCCACGGACCACAGCAGAATGGCCACGATCCAATCCGGGAAATAATAACCGTTTTGAAGCAGGACCGCCACCGCGAAGGCGATCTGAAAGAAGGTCGTGAACTTTCCGGGGATGGACGGTGGAAAACTCCTGATGGCGTGACTGAGGTTGAGTATCAGGGCGAGCATGACGATGACGACGTCGCGCGCAATGGTCAGTGCGACGATCCAGATGGGAATGGTATGCGTCATGCCGGTTTCAGGCAGGGCGAGGGCGATGTAGGCGCTGGTGAGAATAAGCTTGTCGGCCATCGGGTCGAGAAAAGCCCCCAAGGTCGACTTCTGGTTAAAGAAGCGGGCGATGAACCCGTCCAGGCCATCGGTGAGTCCGGCGCCCACGAAGATCCAAAGCGCAAGCCTGGGATGACCGTAGATGACGGCCATGAGAAAGAAGGGGATGAGCACCATCCGGAAAACCGTCAGCACATTGGGTATGGTCATCGCTGAGCCTCAACGGCCATGGTGCCCATCCACTCTCACTCCTACTGCTTCTGAACGGCGTCGCCGACTTCCGCGTGGCCGCCGCCGTCGAGGACGCCCACCGAGAGGTGATCGGCCATGATCTTGGTGACCGTCACGGTCCCGATTCTAGTCTTTTCCTGCCCCAGGACCTTTCCGGTGTCGGGATCGGTGATCGTATCACCCACGTGATAGAGCGAGAACTTGTCGCCCTGCTTCACGCCGTCGGTACTGCCAATGTTGAGAAAGAGCTTCCCGGCATCGACTTTCGCGACCTTGCCGGATAATTCGGCGACGGATCCGAGACTGTCCTTGATCGCGGCGGTCCTGGCCACAATCTTGTTCACCAGTTGGGTCACGGCGGGTTCGAAGATCTGCCTGGCCTGGGATTCATCCCAATCCACGCCGCCCCCGAAACCGGCCACGTCCACCTTGGAAAAGGAGTGTGTGCCGGAGGCGCTCCCCGTGTACACGATCTCGCCGGTTGTGGTGTTGACAAGCCTTATATTGAGCTTTCCCTCGGCCGTTACCTTCCCGACGTTGAAGGCGATGCCGAATGCGCCGTGGGCGCCGGACTTGTGGCGGGAAAAGTCGGTGACCGCTCCCAGGACGACGAGCTGGCATCCGAGGAGTTTACCGGCTTGGATGGCGGTCTTATCGTCGACGGCTCCGCTGAGGGAAAATCCCTGTTCCTGTAGGACCGAGTTGATCTCGCGGCGTTCCATGACGCGATACTGCCCCGATTGGACGAGCTTCTCGACGAGCCAGTCTCCGACGGCCGGGCCGAGGCGGGCGCCGCCGTAGGGCTGGTCGTTTCTGATCTTAAGAACCGCGATTCTCGGCTTCTGGGCCAGAGCCGCCAGCGAGGTCATCACGCAGAGTGCAATGAAAATGGAAACGAGAGTCCGTTTCATGGCCGTGTCCTCCCTTATGGGTAGAATAATCGCTTCAAAAAGACACTGTCAAACGGTTTGCGGACTGGGAGACGATTCGCGCCCCCGGGTAGAGCTTCCTGATTTCCTGTGCCAGCGCCGAGGCGTCTCCCTGCATGGAGACGTTCAGAGTCGCCCGTCCCCCTTGGGCTTCGCGGACGATGGCATCCTGTATCCCACGTCCCTGCTGCTTGAGTTTTCTGGCTATGTCCCCGGCTTTAGACGCATCCGCGGAAAGGACTTCCAGCGCGATGATACGCGTGGATGATGTCTCTTTAGCCCACTGAGAGGTAATCTGCCTCAGGAGGTCGTTGCCCGCGACGGTGACCGCCTGTCTCGTCGCCTGTGTCAGGCCCGCCTCCCCAACGTGAACGGCCGTTCCGCTGCCAGTGGCGGTCCCGAGTACTTCGTGGGAGTCTGTCTTGAGCGCCTTGAGGCTGACGTTGGCCTGATATGACTTGAGGCTCGAGCCGCCGATGCTGGATCCTCCTTCGCCCTTCGCGGTCCCGAGAATCACGACTTCGGCGCCGTACTGCTTCAGCAGGTCCGCCTGCTGTCCCTGGTTCATGTCCCAGAATCCCTGCGACTGAGGCTTCTGCCCCGTATCGACGACGAGGAAACCCTTGTTCTTCAGCATTCTCAAGAGCTGGTCGGATGCCGTCTCGTCCTGTTCCTGGAGCGCCACGGCAACGCGGGGCATGTTCATCCTGTGCATCAGGACGCCGAGGGACTTGAGATCGTCGGAGAGGTTACCCTCTTTGACCGAGGCCTCGACCTTCACGCTGTAGATGTTCGAATCGGTGTCGCGGTTCTCGGAGAGGACCTTGTAGTTCGATATGTAGCCCGTAGTCTGGGTGTAGATCTTGTCCGAGAGAAGGTCGTTGTTCTTGACCATGCTGTCCGAATCGACCATTGTTCCCACGACTCTCTCAACGGCAGTTCTCAGCGCGTTCTCGATGGCCCGATCCCGGGCCTGGGCCGCATCCTTGTTAAGAATGGCGGCGGTTCCCGTGACCGTGACCGTGGTTTGCGCCATGGGCGCAAGCCCGAACAGCATGATCAGGATCACGCCGAGCAAAACGGGGTGTCTTCGCATGGTCAACCTCCCTATTGGACTGTCCCCAGAACCCTTGCGATGGCTATGGGCTCGCTTTTCCCCCTCACCTGTACAGGTGGCATCTCTTCATAAGCATAACGCGTTTTGAACTCGTAAATATTCTCGATGGTCCGGATCGTCGTTATAACGTCGTCTGCCGTGGCCAGGGCCTGGAGCCGCGAGGCGAGGTTCACGGCGTCTCCGATGACCGTGTAGTCGAAGTTGTCGGCCGAACCGTTGTTTCCGACGACCACGGGGCCCGTGTGGACGGCAATGCCGACATGGATGGCGGGTTTGCCATCCGACTCGAACCTGTCGCGAAGAGCCGCCGCTCTCTTCTGCATGGCGACCGCGCACGCCATCGCGCGCGCCGGGTGATCCTCCTGGTCGACGGGGTCGCCGAAAAACGCCAGAACCGCATCGCCGATGAACTTGTCCAGGGTCCCGTCGAATTCGAACAGCACGTCCGTCATTTCCGTAAAGTACTCGTTGAGCAGGGCGCTGACGACCTCGGGCGGGAGGCGCTCCGAGAGGCTGGTGAACCCCCTTATGTCCGCGAAGAGGATGGAAAGGACCTTCCGCCTTCCGCCCAGGTGGACCAGGTCGGGCCTGGCGAGAAGAACTCGCGCGATGTTGGGCGACACGTAGCGGCTGAACAACTTTTCGACGGCCTTTCTTTCTCGGAAGTCGAGGTAGCGATGGTAAGAGAAGGACGTCCCTGCATACGCGAGCCACGTCAATGAAAGGCCGAGGAGGGGGAGGGGACGGCCGTGCAGCATGGCGACGATCCCGCCGGCTCCGATGGTCACTCCGAGCAGGAGCCAGAGACCGAGGGAGGCGACGGGCTTCATAGGAAAGATAGTTAGAGTGGTTCCCAGGAGGGCCAGAAGTCCGAAAAGGAACCACCGCATGGAGGGGCCCACGGGCACGATGGAACGCTTCTCCAGGAGCGCGGAAAGCGCCTGGCCGTGTATCTCGATCCCCGCCATGGTATTGCTGCCAAGTTCCTCGAAGGTCCCGGACCGGGTCCGGCGACGCGGCAGCGGGACCGAGAAAAAGTCGTGCTGGATGGGACGTGTTGAACCCACGAGGACGATCGTCCCCTTGAGGGTTTTTAGCGCCGCTCCTCCTTTGAGGGCGGTCACGAACGAGAGTCGGGGCAAGGTGCCGTCTCCGCCGCAGAACGGGATCAGCCACGCGTGGCCCGCCATTGAAAAGTCATGATCTCCGATCTTGAGCGTGTTACCGGAGAGCCTCAGTGGGGGAGGCCTGCGGGGATACCAGTAAAGCAAAGCGCACTCGAGCGCCATCGGCATGTATCGAACGGCGAGGCTTTTTCCGTCGCTCTGAAAGTAGGGACCCGGCAGGGAACGCACGATCCCGTCCCGGTCGGTGAGGAAATCGACGGATCCGAGACCGACGGCTTGACTTCGAAACCGCCGGATCGGCATGAGGCCGTTGGAGGGACTGCAGGCGAGAACGGCGTCGACGCTCGCCAGGGCCTTTTGCAACGCGTCGTCCCCGGCTTCGTCGCGGTGTTGGTCGAAGATCAGATCGAGGCCTATGAGGCTTGCGCCGGCCTGCCAGATATTGTCGACGGCGGAGGCTATCTCGGCCCTCGTCGGATTGCGGCCTCCAAGCGCCGAAAAGGTTTTCTCATCCAGGCAGACCAGGCGGACCCTGCCGGAGGGTCGGCTCTCCCGGAGTCGCATCAGGATGTCGTAGATGCGTCCCTCTCCGGCGGAGGCGAGCCCCGCAGCCAAGGGAAGCGCTACGAGACCGGCCAGGGCCAAGCCGAGTGTCAATCCCGCGAGACGTGAAGTTCGCCTTGCCACGACAGGCTCCCCGGAATGCTACCGGCGGGCGAGGAAGCTGGATCGGGAGGGACAGCGAAAGTCCTTGCGGCTCTCGACGCCGCCAACGTCGGCACGTACTATGACCACGACACGTCCCTCCGTCAGAGCCCCTGTTTTCTCGTTGAGCTTCCTGAGCTTTTCGGCTGTTTCCCTTGTGACCACGATATCGGCCTTGAGTGTTCCAGCGGCGTTCTCGGCCCTGACGGTGAGGGACTCCTCGGAGCCCCTCGGTCTTCGAGAGGGAGTGCGCTGGGCGAGGAGGAACTGCGGCGGTGAGATGAGTGCCAGGGGTATGGCCCCCAGTCTTCCCGGGTTCAGCCAGGAGACGTTGTCCGGCGAACCGGAAGAGTCGCCCTTCGTGACGTACCGGGCCAGCGTGCGCTCCCGCGTGACGAGGGGCTTGACTGTCTTCACGCCGTAGATTTCGCGCCCGTCTGGATCGATAATCCGGGCATGGAGGGCAGGCTTCACGCCGGTTTGGCTGGCATCCACCGTTACTGAAGAAAACGCGGCGAGCGAGGTCACTCCTGGCTCCTGGACGGGCTCCTTGCCGGTTCCAGGCGCGCTGGAGGCATGCTCTTCGCGCGTGGTTCCTTGCTTGGAAGGCACCTCGACATTATGGGGTGGCGCGGCCTCGCGCTCGGGTGGAGGCAACGTGACCTTGGCCACCTCGGCCGCTATGCCCTTGACACCGTTGATAGGAACTCTTAGAGAGAGCGCGTACGCGCCGTTTTGTACGCCTTCCGAGACAACTTCGCCGCCGGCCACGATGCCCCGCACATGGATTCTCAACGCTTCGTATGATTCCAGCCTGCTCTCGCTGTCAACGGGAAGGCGCATCGCGATGCGGAGCGCTTCGGCCTGGGCCTTCATCACCGCTACCCTCCTGGCCTGCACCCTGGCCTGGGCGGCGGGAACCCCGGTCTTGAGCGGAACGCTGGCGTCGGCTCTTATCCAGCCCTGGTCCCAGTCCACGATACCGTGGGTAAGCTTCTCACGATAAGGCTTGTAAAGAGTCTGGACGGCCATGGCCGACAAGGCCACAAGGGCGACCAGTGCGATAATCCTGCCAGCGTGGATTCTGCGCATAAGACCCCTCCATTCGTGGAATTAAGAAGGTCACTATAGCATGCGAGTGGACCGGGATTAAAGTGGTTCAGCTAATGGTGATCGAGCGATCGGCAGACCTGGAGGTGCGGCCCAGAGGGAAGGCTGCGGGCAAGGTCGGAAAGGGTCATGGCGGGGTGCGATAGATGATGATCTTGCGTCTGACGAGGCGAATAAATCCCTGGTTTTCGAGTTCCTTGAGAACCCGGTTGACGGTTTCGCGGCTGGCGCCTATGAAATGAGCGATCTCCTCCTGGGTTGGTCGGGTGATAAGCGTGGACCCATCTGCCAATGGGTGGCCCTCCTTCTGAGCGAGTTCCATCAGGTAGCGTGCGAGTCGGCTGAAGGTGTCTAGGAATATGAGGTCGCCCACTCTTTTAGAGGTTTCCCTGACCCGCCTCGCAAGTGTCTTCATGACAGACAGGGCTATGGTGGGATTGGCGGCGATGGCCCGCATGAACTGTTCCCGCGTGAGCATCAACAGCTCGGAAGGCTCGACGGTTACGACGGTGGCGGACCTGTGCTCTCCGGGGTCGAAAAGGGCCATTTCGCCTACTATCTCGCCGGCGGAGAGAAAGGCTAGGGTTACCTCCCTCCCATCCTCGCCGATCAGTATGGCTTTGACGCGCCCGCTGAGTATGACGTAAAGGCTGTCGCCAGGCTCGCCTCTGTGGAAGAGAACGGCGTTTTTCGAAAAGAGCCGTGTCTCCGCGACTTTAAGGATGGCTCCCAGCTGCAGACGATCAAGGGATGAGAAAAAATCGACTTTCTTCAGGAGGTCTGTGCCCATCCTGCCCCCCCTCGGTGGCTCAGCTTCTGCAGGTGCAACAAGCCCCTCCCACGGCCCCATGGTCGCGGGAGGGGCTTCTGGTCATGAAACGGGATCGTCTTCTCCCCTGGCGAGATCGCGTGTCTCGAAATCGGAATCCGAGCCCATGTCGTCTTCACCCTCCACACCCTGGAGTTTCTGCATGATATGCCGGGGAACCGACACGTTCGTGATGGCGTGCTTGAAGACGATCTGGTCGTAATCCCGCCCGCGGATGTGGATCGTGTAGCGATCAAAGCCCAGCACCTGGCCGACGAATTTCTTGCCGCTTACCAGAAAGATGGTAATGAGAGCTCTGTCCTTCCGCACAAAATTAAGGATCTGATTCTGGATGTTGACCTCACGATTAGCGGCCGGCTTTTTCGGACCATCTTTTGATGAATTCCATTGCATCATTTTTCCAGGCCTCCTTATCGATTTCGAACCATTTAATGTCGGTTTCTTTTCTAAACCATGTCATCTGACGCTTTGCGAGGCGTCTCGAATGCAGTTTGATCTGAGCGACTGCCTCATCAAGACTTATCAAACCCTCCAGAAAGGCCGCTAATTCCAAGTATCCTATGGCCTTCCTGACCGGGCCCGTGAGCACAGCCTCCCTGTGGAGTGCCTTCACCTCCTCGAGCAACCCCCGCCTCATCATCTCGTCGACTCTACGCTCAATCCTATCGTAAAGGAATCCCCTTGGCGCCGTCAAACCGAGTCTGAGGCCGGGAATGACTCTCTTTCCGAATGGAGTCTCGGTGATCCATTTCGACTGGGGCTTGCCGGTCGTGATGAATACCTCCATGGCTCGGACTATTCTCAGGGAATCGCGGGCTCCTATTCGGGCGGCGGTTGAGGGGTCGAAGCGGGCGAGAACGCGATGAAGTCTCTCGGGCCCGTACGTGCGGATGCGAGCCTGCAGGCGTTGCCTCAAATCATCCTGTCGGCCGGGGACGGCGATAAGACCCTGCGTGAGGGCCCTGTAATAGAGCCCCGTGCCTCCGACCAGGACGCACAGCCTGTTCCTGCTCCAGATATCCTGCATCGCACGGAGGGCGGTGCGCCTGAAAGCTCCGGCCGAGTAGTAAGATCCGGGCTCGGCGACGTCGATCAGGTGATGGGGAATACGTTCGCGATCGGCAGGCGAGGGTTTGTCGGTCCCTATGTCCAGTCTGCGGTAGACCGCCATGGAATCGCAGGAAACGATCTCCCCGCCGAAGCGTGTGGCTACTTCCAGGGCAAAGCCGCTTTTGCCTGCGGCGGTGGGTCCGACGATGCCGAGCAGCTGCCCCGCCGGGCGGGCAAGGGTATCGGGTTCACCCACGGAACAGGTCTTTTCGAGTGCTTCGGAGGGTCTGCATGACCTTGGATTCGTGATTGGAGCCGAGCGTCCTCCTGATGGCCAGGAGGGCCGAATAGAGATACTCATTCAGGGCCTGCACGAGAATGGCGGAGCGATCTCCCTGGAGTTCCATCATGTTCTCGAGAATCCGCTCTTCTGAAAGCGCACCATTGGACCGGATGGTGACCCTGCCGAATACCTCGGGTTGGGCCGTCTTAAGACGTCCGAGGTATTTTTCGAGAATATTCTCCGCGATCGGGCCTATCTCCCGCAATAGGTAATGGTACATAAAGGAAAACATCTCATTATAGTTCCTGATGAGATCGGAGAGTTCGCGCATCTCGCGCTGTTCTTCCTCGAATCGGTCCTTGCGCCCCTTCACGTGAAGATACCCGATGGTGAAGAAGATAAAGAGGGTCTTGAGCGTCTCGAAATCGCCGATTTCGCTCAAATCGCTGATTTCCTGGACGCTCCTCGATCCGTCGACAAGCTTGAACACGTGTTTTTCATACTCTTCGAAATGGAGCCCCGACGGCCTGTGGGCGGGCAGAACGCGCTCGAAAACGACGTCTTTCTTGGGTATGCGCTCATCGAAAAGGTTCGGGGTTTTTATCCGTCTCAAACCCTCCAGGAGCAGTTCGGGAACGGTCAGTGACGTTGTGATGTTTTCTCCGGTCCGCTCTTCGCCTTCGAAAAACTGGAAAGCCCCCGAATCCCACTGGAGAACGGAATAGGCGATTTCCTGGACCTGGCGGCGTACCTCGTTCCAGAGCTCCTTGGGAGAGAGTGCCTGCATCTCGACGAGTATTTTGCCGAGCCTCTTGCCGCGCGTGACGTGTTTACTCGCCTCGTCGAACTGCTCTTTCGTGATTCTGCCCTCGCGCAGGAGCATCTCGCCAAAACGTTCATCGGAAACGTTGGAAGAGGCGAACACCACGACGCCGCTCTTGAAATGAAGTGTCTTTGTAACCGCCCCGTTGCGGAGGAGCAGAACACCCGTTCTGCCCGTGGTCGTGACATAGTCGAGAATCTCGGGAAGACCCAACTGCGAGAAGTCGCCTTGCAGCTGAGTAGTGGCCAGGCTCACCGTTAATACCCCCCTGTGAAAATGACCAGCAGGACGCTATCACTTCGCATCTGTTTGCCTCTCAAGCAACATACCCTGCCCCAGAGGCAGATACCTCAGCAGCACCGTGCCGTATATGCTGGAAGCCTTAACGGGGCCGAACTGTCTGCTGTCGAGGCTGACCCCACGGTTGTCCCCCATGCAGAAATAGGTCCCGCGAGGAACGACGACGGGACCAAAATTGGAGCGAGCGGACATCCTCTCGTCAAGAGACGAGAGGTGCCTGCCGTTGATGTACAGGCGCCCCTGCCTGATCTGGAGCTTTTCACCGGGAAGGCCCACGACCCTCTTGACAATGAATGGCCCGCTGCCTTTCAGCCGGAAAACAACGAGTTCGCCCCTCTGGATAGCGTCGTCACGAAAGAACACGCGGTCGATGAGTATGTAGTCGTGATTCTCCAACGTCGGCGACATGCTCAAACCGGAGACCTGGAAGGGTTGAAAGAGAAAGTGGAACAGCACGATCGCGAACAGCAGAGAGAGCGCCATTATGACGACGCTGCGAACGGCAACACGCACCAGAAACCGACGACGCATAACCCCTCCAGAAGGCGCATTATTATAGCGCGCATGCGGGCCATCAGGCAAGTAAAGGCGTGAAAGAAAAGGAAAAACTCGTGAGCCGCGGGCTGCGCTCGGATAGGGATTATCCGTGTGAATGCAGCCAGTTTCGCCACTGCCTTTGGAGCGTTCGTAAGGTTTGGCGTTTCAAGGGAAGCTATGGTTCCCGGGGCGGGGCCTCTTCCGGGTTTAGTACGGCTCGGCGCCAAGCAGTTGGCGCCTGCACCTCCAAGAACACGGAAATCTCCGCCCTTCCTTCTCGTCCCCTCGTGCAGGCCGATGCGGTGTACATAAAAAAGGGAGGCCGCGCCTCCCTGGGGTCGTTCTGCCTGGTGGACCGCCGGGGACTCGAACCTGTCCTCCCTAGAGGCCTCGCTCGCAGAGCTCGCTGCGTCTCAAGGGAGGTCACGGTTCCCGGGGCGGGGCCCCTTCCGGCTTTTCTACGGCTCGGCGCCAGGCAGCTGGCGCCTGCACCTTGAAAACCACGGACCATCCCCGCCCTTCTCGCCTCCCTCGTGCAGGCCGATGCGGTGTACGGCAAAAAAGGGAGGCAATGCCTCCCTGGATCGATTCTGCCTGGTGGACCGCCGGGGACTCGAACCTGTCCTCCCTAGAGGCCTCGCTC
>CAZDOY010000021.1:6927-41631 GCA_964507185.1 uncultured Thermoanaerobaculia bacterium | reverse complement strand
TTCTGCCTGGTGGACCGCCGGGGACTCGAACCTGTCCTCCCTAGAGGCCTCGCTCGCAGAGCTCGCTGCGTCTCAAGGGAGGTCACGGTTCCCGGGGCGGGGCCCCTTCCGGCTTTTCTACGGCTCGGCGCCAGGCAGCTGGCGCCTGCACCTTGAAAACCACGGACCATCCCCGCCCTTCTCGCCTCCCTCGTGCAGGCCGATGCGGTGTACGGCAAAAAAGGGAGGCAATGCCTCCCTGGATCGATTCTGCCTGGTGGACCGCCGGGGACTCGAACCCCGAACCAACGGATTAAGAGTCCGCTGCTCTACCAATTGAGCTAGCGGTCCGTGGGCAATTATACAGATTTTCGAGGCAGAGTCAAATCCAACAGGGCGGGCGTTACGGGCGGCCTACGGCGCATGCGGAGCGATCCGAGAGCCAAGGCCAGTTAGACCAGCGAGTTGGACAGGGAACAGATATTCCTCAGTTTTCGGCAGGGTGGCCGGATGCCGTGGACCTCTGCGGGACCGCCTACCCGGCGCTGAAATTCGCCGCTAGCTTATCGATCGCCCTGGCTGAAATGAAGTCCATTTCAGTGATTCCTTCAGCGTCGTGGGAGGAGAGCATTATGACCACTTCGAGATACTTGAAAAGAACGTCGGGGTAGTGACCGCGGGATTCCGCGTCCACGGCTACGGTCTCGACAAACTTCAGCGCATCCATGTAGCCCTCGAAACGGAAGTGCCTGGCGAGGGCATTGTCTTTGGCAACCCATCCGTCGAGGTCCTTCATGCTGCTTTCGATCTGCTTCTTGGTCAGCAAATGATACATGGTCGGCTCCTATCCGATCAGGGGGCAACCGCCTGTTCCCACCTGACGGTCGGAAAGGCGTCGAGCTCAAGGCCGGACGGCCTTGCGCAGGCGGCCGTCGAATGGGTATAAAAGGCTATCATGGCACCATTATCGGAGCAAAAGCATGGACTTGGGAAGCCCGTTAGAATTCCGAGGTCTTCGCCCAGCGTCGTGAACCTCGCGCGCAGGACGCTGTTGCAAGCCACTCCTCCTGCCATCACGAGGGATGCGGGACGGTAAAGCAGGGCGGCCTTCTTGAGCCGCTGAAGGAGGTGGTCCACGACCCGTTTCTGGAAGGATGCCAGAAGGTCGTACTCCCACTGCGGAAGTGCGTCGAGGTCCGGACGGGACGCAGGCTCGAGTCCGTTGGAAATCATGTAGTGGAGCGCGGCCGTTTTCAGCCCTGAAAACGAATAATCCAGGGAACCCGAAGCCATGCGGGGCATGGTAAACGGTATGGCCCTGGAATCCCCTCGCGACGAAAGCCTGTCGATGACCGGGCCGCCCGGGTAGGGCAGGTTGAGGCGCTTGGCGAGTTTGTCCAACGCCTCTCCGGCGGCGTCGTCACGGGTGCGGGCGACCATGGTGACGTGTTCGGGTGAGGAGCAGAGGAATAGGTGCGAATGTCCGCCGGAGACCGCCAATCCAAGGCTGGGATAAGGCAGATCGGGTTTTTCGATCCAGGGCGATCGGAGGTGGGCCTGAACGTGGTTGATCCCGTAGACCGGGATGGAGAGGCCCCACGCGAAAGCCTTGGCGTAGGATACGCCTACCAGCAGACTGCCGAGCAGGCCCGGGCCGACGGTGACGGCGACCGCCGAAAGGTCCTTCTTGTCGATGTTCGCCTTCAGAAGGGCGCTGCGTACCGTTCCGGCCATGTTGCGAAGGTGTTGGCGGCTCGCCAGTTCCGGTACCACGCCGCCGTAGGGGGCGTGAACGGCGTCCTGGGAGGCCAGGACGTTCGACATGACGCGGCCTTCTCCGTCCAGAACGGCGGCAGAAGTGTCGTCGCAGGAACTTTCCAGTCCGAGGATATAACTCATGGCCGGTTTTGGGCCAGGAAGTATCCTACCGTCTCCTCGTCGACGGGAGCGATGGGGCCATCCTCGGTGACGATCGCCTTGATCAGCGCGTGCGGCGTGACGTCGAAGGCCGGATTGATGGCGGGTACACCCTCGGGCGCGAGTCGTTCGTGCCCGATGGAAAGGACTTCTTCTTCCGGACGGTATTCGATGGGGATGCCTTCTCCGGTCGCCGTCTCGGGATCGAAGGTGCTGGAGGGTGCGGCGACGATGAAGGGAACGCCGTGTCTGGCCGCGAGGACGGCCAGTGGATAGGTGCCTATCTTGTTGGCGGTATCGCCGTTTGCGGCTATCCGGTCCGCGCCCACGACTACCAGGTCGACTTGTCCCCGCGCCATGAGGGATCCGGCCATGTTGTCGCAGAGAAGGGTTACCGGAATGCCGTCCTGCTGTAGCTCCCAGGCCGTAAGACGGGTTCCCTGGAGAAAGGGCCGCGTCTCGTCCGCGAACACGCTGATGCTCTTGCCGGCTTCCTGGGCGGCCCGAACCACCCCGAGCGCGGTCCCGTATCCGCCGGTTGCCAGGGCGCCTGCGTTGCAGTGGGTCAGGATGGTCGAACCCTTGGCGACAAACTGCTGGCCGTGCTTCCCGATGGCCTTGCACATCGCAATGTCGTCGTTGTGGATCTGGATTGCCTCCTCCTCGAGGGCGAAGGCCACGTCCTCGGGTTCGGCTCCGTTCTTGATGAGGTCCTTGGCCAGACAGGTCAACCTGTCGACGGCCCATGCCAGGTTTACCGCGGTTGGCCGGGCTCCTTTCAGGAGGTCGGCATCGGAGTTGAGCAGGCGCTTGAATTCACGCGTGTTGCATTCTTTTTCGGCACCTGCCCAGGCAGAAATGGCCATGGCGTAGGCTGCGGTAATGCCGATGGCCGGTGCCCCGCGTACCTCCATGTTTCCAATGGCGTCCGCTATGTCGGCGGCCCGTACGTACTCCCGATAGACAACATCACCCGGCAGAAGGCGCTGGTCGAGCAGGGACAGCGTCCTCCGGTCGGTCCAGAGGATGTGGGCTTTCATGGTCCCCCGCTAGGACGAGGATTCCTCCTCAAGGTGCTTTTGTATGACGTCGAGGTCTTCTTGTTGGATCTTTTCCAGCTTTAGGTCCGTTTCAAGTTCGTGCACGGAGCGGTTCACCGCAGACATGAGCTCCTCGCGGCCGCGCTTCTGAGGAATCTGCTCAGGCTGCCCGAAGAGAGGCGCAAATATCCAAAGGAAGACGCCCGCCGCTATGACGAGGCTGATGACCGTGATAAGCACTATGTCCTCCTCATGGGCAAGATAGCGGTGATGCCACCGATCAGTATAAAGACTCCGCCCAGCCACAGCCATGCCACCATGGGATTGACGAAGGCGCCGATGATGGCCGTGTCGTTCTTCAGGTCGAAGCCGGCCATCAAGGTATAGAAATCCCTCATCAGAGTGGAATGGATGGCCACCTCGTAGGTGGGCTGCTCTGGATTGCTGGCGTAATAGACGCGTTCGGGACGCAGGAGGGCCACCAGCTTTGGCCCCCGATAGACCTGGAGGTCAGCCCAGATCTTGACCTCATTGACCTTCTGCAGGTTCGAGTTAAGGTCGTCGTGGTTCAAGTCGGCCATCCTTACCGTGTAAGGGCCGAAGCGGGCCGAATCGCCTGGTTTCATTGTCTCCTGGTATTCCTGCTGGAAAGTCGCCGAAAACGCTATGCCGAGAAGGAGGCAGACCACTCCGAGGTGAACGACGTAACCGCCGTATCGCCTCGGGTTGTCCCTGAATGGGGCCAGGAGGGACTTGAGGGCACTCAATCCGCGCGTGGCGTGGGCGTGCTTGACCGTTCTGGTGTACTCCTCGAACAGAATGCCAGAAACAAAAAACGCCAGGGCCACGCACGCGAAGAGATAAATGTAGGTCAACGGCCTGGAGGCGAAGTCCGCCCTGGATGCCGCGCCGCCCGAGAAGAAGGCCGCCAGCGAGGCCATCAGGGCGGAAAGACCGGCTATTCCGGGGATGAGGATCTGCCTTCTGTAAGCTGCCCAGCCGCCGCGTCGCCACGGAGCTATGGAGGCGATGCCCATGACGAGAAGCACGAGAAGCGCGATGGGGATCATCCTGGGGTCATAGAATTCGGGGCCCCGGCTGAGTTCCTTGTGGGTGGCCATGCGATAGAAGATCGGGCTGGTGACGCCGAAAAGAACCACGAAGGCCATGAGGCCGAAAAGGATGTTCGCATAGAGGAACATGGTTTCACGGCTGCCCGCCGATTCGAGGGTCTGGCCGCTGGTGAGGAGCTTCTTTCTGCGGAGGATGAGTCCGAAGCTCAAGATAAGCATGCCCGCCATGAAGGCCAGGAATATCGTCCCCAGTCTGAAGAACCATGGGATGGAGGGGTCTTCCTGCCCGAAGGCGTGGACCGACTGCAGGATGCCCGACCGTGTCAGAAACGTTCCGTAAATGGAGAGGATGAAGGTTGCCACTATGAAGAAGACGTTCCAGAAGCGGTAGATGCCCCGCTTCTCCTGCATGAGGAAGGAGTGAATAAACGCGGTGCCGGTTATCCACGGCAAGAAGGACGCGTTCTCCACCGGGTCCCATGCCCAGTATCCGCCCCAGCCCAGTTCGATGTAGGCCCAGTACCCGCCGAGCAGAATGCCGATCCCGAGCGTGAGCCACGCATACATGGCCCAGTTCCTGGCCGACCGCATCCAGAAGGTGTTGCGCTCCTTGTGGGCCAGTGCCCCCAGGATGAAGGCGAAGGGGATGGCGAAGCCCACGTACCCCTGATAGAGCATGGGAGGATGGATGGCCATGTAGACGTTTTGAAGCAGGGGATTGAGGCCGTTGCCCTGGATTCTCGCCAGCATCTGCGGCGAGTAGGTGCTGATGAGCACGCCCGCCGAGTCCCGCAACGGGAGAAAGGGGCTTGTCTTGAAGTTCAGGAGAAACAGAAAGAACCCAAGCGTCAGAAAAAGAACCAGCGTCGTGAACGGCAGAAGCTTGAGGTTGTTTTTCCTGTTGAAGCTGACGGCGAGCGCGGAAAAGATCGAGAGCAGTGCGCACCAGAAGAGGATCGAGCCGTTCATGCCGCCCCAGAGGGCGGTGATCTTGTAAATGGTGGGCTGAGTCGATCGCGAGTACTCCCAAACATACTTGAGCGTAAAATCGTTCCGGAGCAGCGCGGCCCACAGCACGCCTACGGCCAGAAGGACCATGGCGCATATTCCGTACAGCGATCGGATGGCTGACCTGAGATAGCGGAGGTCCTTCGTCCTGTAGCTAACGGAGGACGACACTATTCCCCATGCGGCAAGGCCCAGCGCTATGAAAAGGGCGTAGTTCCCCAGGTTATTCATACGTGCATACCTTTAAGCGGTCGGGCCCTTTGCGTTCGGGCCGGTATTCTTAGACTCGTACTTGGAGGGGCACTTCACGATCAGCTCGTTGGCCTGAAAGGTACCCTTGTCGCCCATGCGTCCGTCGACGACGACTTCGAGCCCTTCCTGGAAGGCGTCCGGCACGGCGCCGCGGTAGTGCACCGGCACGCTGTTCTTGCCGTCGGTCACGTCGAACCACAGGTTTATCTTGTCCTTGGACTGTTTGACCGTGCCCGGCTTTATGGTCCCTTTCAGACGGAGCCTGTCGTTTTTCAGGCTCGGCTTCTGGATGAACTGCGTCGGACTGTAGTAGTAGACGGGTTTGGTGTTGCCGGTGCTGGAAAGAAAAAAAAGGCCAACAGCGCCCAAGACGATGATGAGACCCACCGTCAATTTTACTTTCATCGGTTAACCTCCGTGAAACGATTCAGGAACAATTCCCAAACCCTAATCTTAGGGTAAAACATAGGCAGGGTCAAAATATTGCTCGGCCCGATTCGGCGGGCGGCAGGCGCTTCGCCCGCGCGGCGACGGGAGGGATCCCATCAGAGGCGGTCCCGAATGGCCTGCACGGTCTCGTAAGGGTTTTTCGTGGCGCAGAAAAGCCTTATGGCAGCGATACCGGCGGCACCGGCGGCCCGTACGGGTTCCAGGCGCTCTTCGTCGATGCCGCCGAGGCCGAACACGGGAATCGACGAGACGGTGCAGATAGCGCCGAAGGCCTCGAGCCCCATCGGCGACCCATAGGCTTTCTTTGACGGTGTTTCGTAAACGGGTCCGACGGTCACGGCATCGGCGCCTTCCCGGGCGGCGAGAAGGACCTCGTCCATGCTGTGACAGCTGCGAACCACCATGAGCGGCCTCGGCAGAAGGCGCCGCGCGTCCGCTGTCGAAATGCCTTGCGAAGGCAGATGGACGCCGCCCGCTCCGGAGAGCAGGGCGAGGTCGGCCCGCCCGTTGACGAGAAGGGTACAACCGAAGCGGCGTGCCTCCGGCGCAAGGACCTTGAGGACGCCTGACAGTGCGGCGTCGCACAGGTTCTTTTCCCTGATCTGCAGGATGTCGACACCGGCCCTGATGAGACTCGAAGCCTGCATAACCAGGTCGCCCGACGCCTGCAGGGTCCTGTCCGTAATGGCGTAGAGTTTCACTCCGATCTCTCTTGGAGGCGGCCTTCCAGCCTGGCGCCCTTCTCTATGGACAACTTGGGAGTGCTCAGTTCGCCGCGCCATGTGGCCGTTTCCCTGAAAGTCAGCATCTCGGAGGTCCGCACGGAGCCTTTCAAAGTACCGCGGCAGTCGATGCGTCTGCAGTCTGCTTCGCCTTCGAGAGTCCCCCCGGGAAGAACGCGGAGCACCGCATCGGTTTTCACGGCACCGGTTACCGTTCCCTCAAGCTCTATCTCGGACCGTGTCGACAGCGTGCCGTTAATGCGGGTACCGCCGGCTATCACGGTCTTCGGTGGTGGGGGCGGAGGCGTCTTGTTGAACCATCCCATACATCACTCCTGCTCTGCTCGAACGCAGGTGGAAGTTTAGGGTAGGGGCGGGCAAAAAGCAACGTTCTCAGCGGTGCACTGAAGGCGCAGTTGTCCCAGGGGAAAGCGGCCGGGGCCGGCTGGTGCGAAAGAGGTCGGCTCGTGGGCTGGAGGACGAGGATTGGAGGGCCGTCCCTTTTCAGATTAGACTTTAAGCTGAGGAACTCGAAATGGCGTTGACGGTGGCGGGGGTGATTCGATGCGCATACTTATCATTGAGGACGACGTGAAGATCGTCGCATTCGTGAAGAAGGGACTCAGGCAGGCCGGCTTCGCGGTGGATCACGCCGCAGACGGCGACGAGGGCCTGAACATGGCTCTCGCGGAGCCTTACGATTGCCTGGTGGTGGACGTGATGCTGCCGAAGCTCGAGGGCCTGGAGGTCATACGGGAACTGAGAAGCCGCAAGGTTAACGTTCCCGTACTGATTCTCAGCGCAAAGCGCTCGGTGGAAGACAGGGTCAGGGGCCTCTACTCCGGAAGCGACGACTATCTCACGAAGCCCTTCGCTTTCTCCGAATTGATGGCCAGAGTGCAGGCGCTTCTCAGGAGGGCCTCGGGTGCGACGGAACCGACCAGTCTCGTCGCGGGGGATCTCCAGCTCGACCTCCTGAGTCACGAAGTGAAGAGGGGCGGCAGGACGATCGACCTCCAGCCGCGCGAGTTCGCCCTCCTGGAGTATCTGATGCGGAGCGCGGGCCGGGTTGTGTCGAGGACGATGATCATGCAGCACGTGTGGGACTACAATTTCGATCCCCAGTCCAACGTGGTGGAGGCGCGGATCAGCCGGCTGAGAGACAAGGTCGACAAGGGGTTCAACAAGAAGCTGATAAGGACCCTCAGGGGCGTGGGCTACATCCTCGAAGACGGGCGGTGACATCGCCGGTGCTCAAGCATAGAGCCTGAACTTCGCCCCGGCCTGGCTCACGCCTTCCCGTCCTGGCTCGAAGGAGCGCGCTTTACGATCCCTGCGGTCTGGAGCCACGCATGGACCGCTTCGAGTCCACTGTCGAGGGAAGTTCGCGGAACGAAGCCGAGTTCCTTCTCAGCCTTGGTGCCGTTAAAACTGGTCCGTCTCTGGTTGACGAAGCGGACGGCGCTCCGGGTGAAGGCCGGGGTGGCCCCGGACAGACGAGCCCACCCCTCGCAGAGGGCGGCGGCGGAAAAACCCACCCAGTAGGGCACCGAAGGAATCTTATTCCGGCCCGCCATGCGGGCGAGGCGGCCGAAAAAGTCGGCCACCGTAACGACCTCGGAGCCGCAGAGGATGTAGGCTTCCCCGGTTCGTCCTCTCTCGGCCCCGGCCCTGGCGAGGCGCGAGGCCTTCTCCGACGTGCGGGCCAGCACGCGAACCGTCGCGCCCCATGAGAGAAGAAGCGCTGCGACCCGGCCGCCGATGAGCCCCGTCGCCCCGGTCACCAGCACCGATTTCCCGCCCATCTCGTATGCCATGAATCCTCCCCGGCCGCCGTCAGCGGGCCCCGTCCTGAGCACCGCGTCTCCACGATGCAACGGCTCCCGCTACGAGTCTATTCTGGATCACAATGAAACCGCGTTAGCCTCATCGGCGGGACCATTTTCTTGAGACGAGGGTGTAAACTCGGAGAAGCCGGTTAAGATACCCATCGTTACGATGTGCCGGATGGCAGGGTAGAGGCATGAACCCGGCTTGATCCGCGAGGTGCGCGCCATGTCTGGACAATTCGGCAGGTTAGGATCCCGTAGCGTGGCCTTTCGCCTTACGCTGACCCTCGCGGCCGCGATCGCCTTCTCGCTGATCGTTCTGTTCATCAGCTTCTACCTCTTTCTGAAGGCCGGTCTGGAAAACAGGTCGGACAACTGGCTGAGAGACAAGGCGAACGAATTCTCCGAACTGGTCCAAGCCGGGGGACCGGGCGTCATGCAGGCCGAGTTCGAGCGCGAGGCGAGCTCGATCGGACCGCGGAAGATCTTGTTCCGGCTCATCGGGCGGCACGGCAGGTTGATCGCCGCCTCGGACGACTCGGCGTTTCGCAGTGTAGGCGTGGACCCGACCTCGGTCGAAAAAGCCGCCGAGGGTACCCCGGTTTTCAAGACCGTTCCCGTCGAGGGGCGAAACTACCACGCACGCGATTTCTATGCATCGCTCGAACCGGGATTGACTCTCGAGGTCGTCCGGTACCTCGGAGACGACGAGGACCTCCTGGAGGATCTCCGACAGAGCTTCTGGATGTCCCTCTTCATCGTGCTTATCGCATCCAGCTTCATGGGATGGCTGCTGGCGCGGCGGACCATCGCGCGCGTTGAGAACGTGACGAACACGGCCGTGGAGATTTCGAACGGAAGCCTCGAAAGCAGGGTCCCCGTCACGGGCCGAGGCGACGAGATCGACCGCCTCGCCTTGACCTTCAACCGGATGCTGGAGCGCATCCAGCTCATGGTCACCGAAATGAGGCAGGTCAACGACAACATCGCCCACGATCTCAAAAGTCCCCTGACTCGCATCAGGGGGCTGGCGGAAATGACCCTGACAGGGGGTGGAGGGGACGGCGACTACGAGAGCATGGCCGCCAGCACGGTAGAGGAGTGCGACCGGCTTCTCGAGATGATCAACACGATGCTCGACATCTCCGAGGCCGAGGCGGGCATGGCCAGGCTGAGACTAGAAGCCGTCGATCTCGGCGCCCTCGCCAGGGACGCGTGCGACCTGTTTCAACCCGCTGCGGAAGAGCGGGGACTGACGCTGCAGTTCTTTGGGGACGGGCGCTTTCCCGTACTGGGGGACACGGCAAGACTCCAGCGGGTGGTGGCCAACCTGCTGGACAATGCCGTCAAATACACCTACCGGGACGGCGAGATAGGTGTTGCGGTGAGGGCGGAAGAAGGGCGGATGCTCCTGATCGTGTCCGACCGCGGCCCCGGTATTCCTGGTGAAGAGATCGAGCGAATCTTCGATCGCTTCTACCGGTGCGACCAGAGCCGCAGCCAGTCGGGCAACGGGCTGGGCCTGAGCCTTGCGAGGGCCATTGCAAAGGCCCATGGCGGTGATCTCACCGCAGAGAGCACGGTCGGAAAGGGCAGCGTCTTCACGCTCTTTCTTCCCGCGGAGCGGGCGGATCGATCGGGCGATCGTACGATCAAGTAAGCTGGCGATCGAGTCGAGGGCGGGACTCCAGGTGCCTCGTTTTGTGTGCGTTCTTTCAAATCCCGAATCCCAATTCCCGAATTTAAAATCGTTTCCCTGCCCTGGTCATCATCCGGTAATATTTCTCCCGTAAGATGAGTTACTCACATTTGGAGACGTCATGGTCTCGGGGAGGTTGCCGAGTGAATAAAACATGGAAGCCACTGATTCTCCTGCTTGTACCGGCGCTGCTCTCCGGGTGTGCGACGTACCACCCGCTACCGCTGGACAAGCAGGCCGAACAGAAGGCTCTTGCACCTCCTGACATGAAAGTCGTGAAGGAGGACGCGGCCAAGATAAAGCACCCCCTTCTCAAACCCATCCACTTCGATATCAAAGACGGACTCTCTCCCGACGAGGCCGCCATCCTGGCCGTTCTTGCGAACCCCGAACTCCGGGCGGTTCGCGATCAGGCGGGGATCGCGGGGGCGCAGCTCCTACAGGCCAGGCTCCTGCCGAATCCCATCTTTTCCTACAGCCAGGACATCCCCTCGGGGGGAAGCGACCAGGGTACCGTCAGCGGGTATGGGACCGGCCTGGATTGGCTCGTGACGAGCCTTATGACGCACGGTCTCGTCAAGAAGTCGGCCCGGGAGCACAAGGAGGCCGTGGACCTTGGTATCGCGTGGCAGGAGTGGCAGGTGGCCGAGGCTGCGAAGCTCGAAGTCTACCGTTTGGTCCTCACCCGGCGCGAACTTGTGCTGGCGCGCAAGCGCGAGGCGAGCCTCTCGGCAAACGTATCCGCCCTGGAGAAGGCCGCTGCCGGAGGCGAGGTGGCAGAGAGCGACGCGGCCGCGGCGAAAGCGGCGTGGTACCAGGCCCGTCAGGGTGCGCTGGATCTCGAGCAGATCGTGGAACAGCAGAGGCAGAGACTCAACCACCTGCTCGGGCTGCCGCCCACCGACAAGGTGCCCATCCAGGAGGGCGTAAGGCTGCCCCGGTGGTCCTCTCTCCCGGCCGGAGGTCCCCTCGTGAAGGATCTGTCGTCGAGGCGGTTGGACCTTCTCGCGCTCAAAAAAGGATACGCCAGCCAGGACGCCATGCTGCGTGTGGCCATCCGCGCCCAGTTCCCCTCTGTCGTCATCGGCCTTACACACCTGCGCGATACGGGCAACGTGGTCACGACGGGCTACGCGGTTTCCATCGACCTGCCCGTATTCGACCACAATCAGGGGCGAATCGCACAGGAGCGTGCGACCCGGCGACAGCTCTACGACGAATACTCAGCGAGGCTTTTCGAGGCGCGGGCGCAGGTGGCGCAGGTGCTGGCGGACATGCGGATTGTGGAACGGCGGATCGCGGCGGCCGACCAGACGGTACCCGCCATGGACAGACTCGCGAGAGCATACAGGGCCGCCTTCAAAACGGGGGATGTCAACATGATGGAACTTACGCGGGCCGAGCGGGACATGTGGAGTTCACGGATAGATGCCCTGAAACTGCGCTACGACCTCGTGGCTCTCGGCACCGCCCTCGAACTGGCCTCCGGACGCTATTTCCCCTCGGAGGGGCCGGCCGCCGCCGGGCCCGCCGGACCTGAAGGGAGCAAGCCATGAGCCGGAAGCGCATCACGACGTTGATTATCGCCGCGGCGGCGTTCGTGGCTCTGGCGCTGGCGGCCTTCTTCATGGGTAGGTCCAGCGGCATGAGAACGGCCGAAGAGCAAACCGCCGCCGGTCGCAAGGCTCCGACAGAGGTTACGGCGACCGTTCGGACGGCGGCAGTCCGCCAGGGCGAGATCCGGAAGGTGGCGGAGGCTTACGGAGCGGTTATTCCGGCTCCGGACGGCGAGTCTGCGCTGGCCGTTTCTTACCCGTGTCGAGTCGTGAAGGTCCTGGTCCGGGAAGGTCAGTACGTGTCGAAGGGAACGACCGTCCTCCAGGTTGAAGCCGATCCGGACACGCAACTGGTACTTGCGCGCGCGCGCCACGCCGTTCAGTCCACCCGGCAGGACCTCGAGTCCATGAAGGCGAAGTACGGGCTGAAGCTGGCCGACAAAGCCCAACTCGCGCAGGCCCGGATGAACTACGATGACGCAAATGCACAGCTGGAAAGCCTCCTCAGACGAAAGGCGGGTGAAGTGGAGAGCATCAAGGCGGAAGCTTCCGGTACCGCGTACAAGGTCAGTGTCCGGAGGGGCGATATGATCCAGGCGGGGCAGACGTTGCTTGCACTCGTCAATGACGGCAGGCTGGAAGTCAGACTGGGCGTACAACCTTCGCAGGTGGCCGCGCTGAAGGTCGGGGCCCCCGTTACGCTCACCCCTGCGGACGACGGTATGGCGGCGTCCCTCGCCGGCCGATTGCGGGCCGTCGGCGGCGCGATCAATCCCGAAAGCCGGCTGGTGGATGTTTACGTCTCTCTGCCTGCGGACCGGAAGTTGCCTCTCGGTACCTACGTCCGCGGGGAACTCACCGTGGCGTCGGCCAAAGGATTGCTGGTTCCTTATGCATCGGTGCTGCCCAAGAAGGGAAAAGAAGTCCTCTTCACCGTAAAAGACGGAAAGGCCGTCCGTCACGAGGTCAAGGTAGGTCTGGAAAACGGCAGGGATATCCTCGTGATCGGAAAAGATCTCGCGGCCGGGAACGAGGTAGTCGTCCAGGGCAACTACGAGCTTGAAGACGGGATGGCCGTGCGCGTGGAGCAGGCCTCATGAGGTTCACCGAGTGGATGCAGGCGCACCGGCGCTCGCTCCTCTTTCTGCTGACCGTGTTGATAATCGGTGGTGCGCTGTCCGCCTTCCGGCTGCCGGTGGCGCTCTTTCCCAGGGTCAGCTTCCCGCGCGTTCGAGTCATGCTGGACGCTGGCGACAGGCCGGCCGACCGAATGGCGATTGAGGTGACCAGGCCCGTGGAAGAGGCCGTCCGCGGTGTGCCCGGAGTCCACGAGGTGCGGTCGACGACGAGCCGGGGAAGCGCGGAGATCAACATCAACTTCAAGTGGGGCCTGGACATGGTTAAATCCATGCTCATGGTCCAATCCGCCATCGGCGAGGTGGCGGGACGGCTGCCAAAGGGCACGACCTTTCAGGTCGAACGCATGGACACCACGGTTGACCCCGTCATCGCCTACAGCCTGATCTCCGACTCCCGATCCCTCGTCTCGCTCCGAGATATCGCCGTCTACCAGTTGCGGCCGCTCCTTTCGACCGTGCAGGGCGTCGCCAAGGTGGGCATCCAGGGAGGGCTCAAGGAGGAGTACAGGGTTTCCACCACACCGGCGAGGCTGCAGGCGTACGGTATGACCTTCGGCGACGTGGCGAAGGCTCTCTCGGCCGCCAACGTGATCCGGGCCGTAGGGCGTCTGGAGGATCACGACAAGCTTTATCTCGTGGTGTCGGACACGCGTCTCCAGAGCGCCGATGAGATTTCGAATACCCTGCTGAGATCTGGCGCCGGCGGGGTGGTGCGGGTCGGCGACGTGGCCGACGTGACGCGCTCCACGGCACCGAACTGGACGCGCGTCACGGCCGACGGCAAAGACGCCGTCATCCTGCAGATCTTCCAGCAGCGCACCGGTAATACGGTACAGATCGCCCGACAGGTGAAGGCCAAGCTTGCCAGCTATCGAGACAAGCTTCCGCCCGACGTAAAGATAGCCAATTGGTACGACCAGAGCCTCCTCATCGTGTCGTCGGCCGGGAGCGTCCGCGACGCGGTGGTGATCGGTGTGATCCTGGCGGCGCTCATCCTGCTCGTGTTTCTTCGAAACGTGAAGATGATGCTCATCGCCGTGATCGCCGTGCCGGGGGTTCTGGCCGTCACGGTCCTCCTGCTCTATCTCCTGAACATGAGCTTCAACATCATGACGCTGGGAGGGATGGCGGCGGCGGTGGGCCTCATCATTGACGACGACGTGGTCATGATGGAGCACATCATCCGGCGGTTGCGGGGGGGGCGTGGTTCCCACCGGAGCAGGGTGATGCAGGCGGTCCGCGAATTCACCCGGCCGCTGGCCGGATCGTCCACGTCCACCATCATCATCTTCCTGCCGCTGGCCTTTCTGTCCGGCGTGACGGGCGCCTTCTTCAAGGCCCTGTCTCTGACCATGGCCGCCAGTCTCGTCATTTCGTACTTCGTGGCGTGGCTCGCGGTACCTTTGCTGGCCGGCCACCTGCTGACGGACAGAGACGCGAACCAAAAGGAGGGAGGCAGGGTGACGCTCTGGCTGCACGCACGCTACGAGTCGGTCCTGTCGAAAGTGCTCGCGCGACCCGCGCTTGTGCTGTTCGTCCTGGTCCCCTTTCTCCTGCTCGGCTACGCGGGCTACAAATACGTCGGTTCGGGCTTCATGCCGCACATGGACGAGGGCGGTTTTATTCTGGACTACGTGGCGGAACCCGGAACCTCGCTGACCGAAACGGACCGCATGCTGAGACAGGTGGGCAAGATCCTCCTCGAGACGCCGGACGTAGACACCTACTCGAGGCGCACGGGACTCCAACTCGGCGGAGGCGTCACGGAGACGAACACCGGCGACTTCTTCGTGAGGCTCAAGCCCTACCCGAGGCGCCCCATCGAGGAAGTCATGGACGACGTCCGGAACCGGGTCGAACACGAGGTACCGGGTTTGGAAATCGAAGAAGCCCAGCTCATGGAAGACCTCATCGGGGACCTGACGGCCGTGCCACAGCCGATCGAAATAAAAATCTTCTCCGATGACGAATCCCAGCTCATGAAGCTGGCACCGAGGGTCGCAAAAGCCATCTCGAAGATCCCGGGCGTCGTGGACGTGAAAAACGGCGTCGTGCTCGCCGGAGACGCTCTGGACATCCGCGTGAACCGGACGAGGGCCGGCCTTGAAGGCGTGGATCCCGAGGCAGTGACCAAGCTGGTTTCGGGCTACCTGGAAGGGTCGGTCACCACGCACATTCTACAGGCCCCCAAGATGGTGGGCGTCCGCGTGTGGATGCCGGAAGGCCTCCGCCGGACCACCGACCAGGTCAGGAACCTCCAGCTGCGGGCGCCCGACGGGCACCTGTTTCCACTCGAGCGGGTGGCCACGGTGACGCCGGTTATAGGCCAGCCCGAGATAACGCGGGATGACCTGAAAAGAATGGTGGCCATCACCGGGCGGATCAGCGGGCGCGACATGGGATCGGTTATCCGCGACGTCAAAAGGGTCTTGAACAGCCCCGGCGTGATTCCGAAGGGCCTTTACTACACTCTGGGCGGTCTGTACCGCCAGCAGCAGATCGCGTTCGCCGGCCTGATGGCCGTTTTCGGGGCCGCCGTGGCGCTGGTGTTCTTTCTGCTCCTCTATCTATTCGAACGGTTCAGGCTCGCAATCGCCGTGATGATGACGACGCTCATGGCGCTGTCGGCTGCTTTCATAGGGCTCTGGTGGACAGGGACCGAGCTGAATATCACGTCCATGATGGGCATGACCATGATCGTAGGGATCGTCACCGAAGTGGCCATATTCTACGTCAACGAGTTCCTTTCCGTAGATGAGGGGATGGACGTGAAGACGGCCCTGATCACGGCAGGGAAACACCGCATGCGGCCCATCACCATGACCACGCTGGCGGCTATCCTTGCGCTGTCTCCGCTCGCCCTGGGCATCGGACAGGGGTCGGCCATGCAGCAACCGCTCGCCATAGCCATCGTCAGCGGAATGCTCGTCCAGATACCGCTGACCATTGGCGTGTTGCCGGTGCTCCTCGTCGTCCTGGGAGTAAAGCGAAGGAACGGTGGGGAGGTTGGTTAAACTGAGGGAGAAGATCCATGAAGGGTCTGCTGAGAGATAAACGTATGGTCTGGGCGACTGTCACGGCAATTGTCCTGGCAGGCGCCGTGGGAGGGTGGTTTCTACTGGAGCGCACATCGGGCGAAGGGGCCTTGAAAGTCGCCTCCCAGCTTAAAACCCAACCCGTGTCGAAAAGAGATTTTAAGAGGACGGCGGATTGGATCGGCAGGGTCGAGAGCACGGGCAGCGTGAAGATCTTTGCCCTCGGCCCCGGGCGGATCGTCTCGGTCATCGCAGAAACGGGCGTGCGGGTCAGGCAGGGGGCACCTCTGTTCAAGGTCGGAGGCCCCATTCTGAATGCGAACGTCCGTGATCTGCAGGCGCGTGTCGCGTCCATGAAGAAGCGCCTGGCGCTGGCGCGGGCGATCGTTGCCAGGAAACGCGGGGCCGCGAAAACGAGGGTCGTGAGCGAGAATGACCTCGCGGCGGCCGAGGGCGAAGCCGCCAGGGTCGGGGCCGAGCTCAAGTCGGCGCAGGCCGGGCTGAGGGCGCTTGAAGCTCAGATGCTCATCAGTTCGCCGGTTTCGGGCGTCTTTACGGACCGGGCCGTGAACGAGGGGCAGGACGTCGAGAAGGGGACCCTGCTGGCCGAAGTCCTGGCGCCGAAAAAGCTACGCATCGTGGCGACGACCTTTCCCCCTCCGCACGCGCGGCTGGAAGGGCGCCCGGCCAAGGTCAGGGTGGGTGGAGGCGCGATGATCGACGCCCACGTGGCAACGGTGTTTCCCGACCTTACGCCTGAAGGCGGAACGCGTGTTTGGATCGACTGTCCGGGCCTTGCGGAGCACGCCGCCGTCGGAGCCCACGTGAGCGGGCAGATCGAACTCGAATCACACAACGAGGCGCTGGCCGTGCCGAGAAGCGCGGTTGTCTACGACAAGCACGAGCTGCCTTATGTCTTCGTTAAGAAGGACGGGCAGTTCGTCATGACCAGCGTGAATCTCGGGCTGAGCGATTCAGGGTGGAACGAGGTCGTGTCGGGCGTTGGGGCCGGCGACGACATCGTCGTGGACGGCGCCTACGAACTCTTCTACAAAAACTACAGCAAGACCTACAAGGTCGAAGACTGATGAAGCCTTTTCTGAGATGGCTGCTGGACCACCCCATGGTCACGGCGCTCTTCTTCCTGGTTGCGGGCATGCTCGGCCTCTATGGGGGCGCGCGCATGCCGGTGAACATCTTCCCCAAGCTCAGCGTTCCCATCGTGAACATCATCACGCACGACCCCGGCGCCGCTCCGCAGGACGTGGAGCTCCTCATCAGCAGGCCCATCGGGAGCCGGATGAGGGGCATCGACGGCGTCCAGCGCGTCAAGTCCACATCGTTTGTGGGCGTTTCCGTGGTGACCGTTCAGTTCGACTGGGACACGTCCGTTCAGCAGGCCCGGCAACTCGTTACAGCCAGGCTGGCCAGGGTGCGCGGCACGCTCCCGCAAGGCGTGGTTCCGCGCATCGAATCCATCGGAACGACGCTGCAGGAGGTCCTGGGCTACGTCGTCTACGGAGGCGACCCGGTCGCACTTCGGAGGACCGTGGAGTACTCGCTGGGCGGCAGGCTCATGGACGTGCCGGGTGTCTCCAGGGTCGAGGTGCTGGGCGGCGACAGGCGGGCCTTCGTCATCCATGTCAGTCCGGCGGCGCTGACGGCCCTCCACATGAGCATCGGGGAACTCGTCTCGCTCGTGCAGGCCGACAACCGCGCTGAGATCGCCGGGTATCTGGACAGGTCTTCAAGGGAGTATCTCATCCGGGGGAACGCACGGCTGATGACCCTGGAGGACATACGGAACCTCCCCATAAAGGGACCTTCCGGACGAACGGTCCTCCTCGGCGACGTGGCGCGGGTCAAGGACTGGCGCGCACCAAGGCACTACAGCGTCTACGGAAACGGCGAGCCGGCGGTGGCCTTCTTCATTCTCAAGCAACCGGGCGCGAGCACGCTCAAGGTGGCGGGAACTGCCGGCCGGGCCGTGGAAAAGCTCAAGGCGCTCTTGCCCCCCGGCGCTCAGATCCATAAGTTCTACGACCAGTCGGAGATGATCGGACAGGCCCGGCGTGAGATCATTCACGACCTGCTCCTGGGCGCGTTGCTTGCGGTCCTGGTCCTCTTCTTCTTCATGGGCAGGCTCGGGCCCACGCTGGTGGTGGCCGCCACCATTCCGATCACCATGCTCGCCACCCTCGCCGTCATGTCCGCGTTTCACCAGGGACTGAACATGATCACCATGTCGGCCCTCGCGCTGGGCATCGGCATGTTCGTGGACGACGCGATCGTGGTGTCCGAGAACATCTACCGCCATCGCCAGATGGGTACGAACGGACGAGCCGCGGCCATAGAAGGCGCAGCGGAGATAGCGGGTCCGGACGCCTCCGGGACATTCACGACGGTGGCCGCATTCCTGCCTCTCGTACTGGTGACCGGGCTGGCCGGCGTCTTTCTCAAGCCGTTCGGATTGACCATCAGTGCGGGACTTCTCGCATCGCTGCTTATTTCTCTGACCTTCGTGCCTCTGGCTTTCAGCCGAATGCGGATAGAGAAGCCCCCGGACGGCTTTGCGGGGGTTCGCGCGCTGGCCGAGGTCGACGGCCTTTTGCAGAGGACGCTCCGTTACGCCCTGCAACGCAGAAAAGTCGTGCTCATCCTGTCCGCGGCCGTATTCGCGGCAGGGGGGTGCGCGGTCTTCTTCATAAGGGACGTGGCCCTTCTGCCGCCCATCGACGAAGGGTCCCTGCTGATCGAGTACCGCATGCCCCACGGGACGTCGCTGCCGGAGATGGACCGGGTCGGCAGGCAGCTCGAGAGCATAGCCCTCGAGGATCCCGACGTCACGACTGTCTACCTCCGCGTGGGTGCGCCCAGCGGAAGCCTCGTGGTCGATCCCATCAACCGGGGCGAGCTGGACATCAAGCTCAGGAGAAGAGGCCGTCTCAGAACGGCGGATGCGATCACCGCAAGGCTTCGCCGCGCCTATTCTGGGTTTCACGGCGTCATCTTCTTGTATCACCAGCCAACACAGGAAAACATGGACGAGAGTTTCTCGGGCCTGCCTGCGCTTTTCGGCGTCACGGTCTTCGGTCCCGACCTCAGCACCCTTACGCGCATTGCCTCGCAGGTCCAGAAGATACTGAACAAGGATCCCGCGATTGCCGGCGTGGTCAACGAGACCCAGTACCCGGTCCCAGAAGTGGTGGTGCGGGTTCGCTATCCCCAGCTGGGCGTCTACGGCGTAAAGGCCTCCGACCTGCTCGATACGTTGAAAGCCTCCAGGCTTGGCGTGAGTGCCACGCAGGTTGTCCATCAGAGAGAGATCATCCCCGTGATAGTCAAGATGGACCCGGGAGAAGGCTACGACCCCTATTCCATCGGGGCGCTCAAGCGACTGCCCGTGCCCACGAGGGACGGCGGGTTCATCCCGCTCGAAAAGCTTGCCGACGTTGAAATCCGCAACGCGCCGGCGGCGCTTACAAGGCTGAACGGCCAGCGCGAGGTCACCCTCATCACGGACGTGGGAGGCAGTATTCCCGGCATGGTCTCCCGGCTGCGAAAACGATTCGAACGAATCCGCCTTCCCGCCGGCTACGAAATAGCCTTCTCGGGGCAGTATCCTCTCCTCGTCAAGACGGCTGAAGAGCTTGGATTCGCCGTGCTGCTGGCCATGCTCCTCATCTACTTCATTATGGTATTGCAGTTCAAATCATGGATCGAGCCTCTCATCATCCTGCTGACCGTCCCCCTGTCACTGGTGGGCGCGGCGGCGGCGCTCGCCGTGGCGGGTCGCGGATTGGACGTCTCCGTGGGAATGGGCGTCTTGACCCTCGCGGGTATTTCCGTCAACAACGCCATCGTACTGATGGAGTACGCAAACAGGGAGCGGGTGGCGGGCGCCGCGCCGCACGAGGCTCTTCTGACCGCCGCGACCGTAAGGTTGCGCCCGATCCTGATGACGGCGTTTACCACGATCTTCGCACTTGCGCCGGCGGCCATAACGACCGCGACGGGTTCGCGCGTCTTCCAACCATTCGCGATCACCGTTCTGGGAGGCCTTCTTTCGGGAACGCTGGCCACGCTCGTGATCGTCCCGACGCTGGCTTCCTATATTTCCTGGCCGCGCCGGACCGAGACGTAACGGCGTTCTTCCCCCGGAACGGAATCGGGTACAATAGAGGGGCCGCGCGCGGGCCGACGGCCGGCCCTGCCGTGGCCGGACGGGCGGCGATGGCAGTGACGGAAAAATTCCTGAAAGACATTACGCTCGCTCCCTACACGAGTCTCGGCGTCGGCGGCGCGGCCCGGTATTTCTACGAGTGCCGGGACGAGTCGGATGTACGGGAGGCCCTCGAGCTGGCAGGGGAGAAAGGCCTTCCGGTCCAGGTCCTGGGAGGTGGGAGCAACCTCGTCTTCTCGGACGACGGGTACGAGGGACTGGTACTCCGCGTGAGTATTCCAGGCATCGACTTCAGAGAAGAACACGACGGTGTCGAAATCTCCGCGGGCGCTGGTGTCGAGTGGGACAACGTGGTGACGGCCGCCGTGGAACGCGGACTACGGGGGGTGGAATGTCTCTCGGGCATTCCCGGGAGCGTAGGAGCCGCCCCCATCCAGAACATAGGGGCGTACGGCCAGGAGGTGGGGGATTGCCTTGCGTCCGTTCGGTGCGTCGACAGAGATACGCTCGCGGTCAGGCACTTCGAGCGACGGCACTGCGGTTTCGGCTACAGGATGAGCCGCTTCAAGGCAGGAGACCGAGACAGATACGTTATTACCCGTGTGGTGCTGAAGCTTGAGAAGGGGCTTCCGACCCCGTCTGGGTATCCCGATCTTGTCGACGAGATACAAAACGCAGGAAGCCCTGAAACGGAAGGTTCTCCGGCAGACGCCCTTCGCCTGGTGCGCCAGGCGGTCCTTCGCGTAAGAAAACGCAAGGCCATGGTCGTCGACCGGGACGATCCCAACACCCGCTCGGTGGGTTCATTCTTCCTTAATCCCGTCCTGAGAGCCGACGCCTACGAGACGTTCTCACGGAGGCTGAAGGAGCTGGGGGAAGCTCTCCCCCCGGTCTACCCGGCGGAGGACGGCGTGAAGGTTTCCGCCGCCTGGCTGGTCGAACACTCGGGCTTTCGAAAGGGATACAGGCGAGGCGGGGCGGCCATCTCCGAGCGGCACGCGCTCGCGCTCGTGAACCGCGGGGGAGGGGCATCGCAGCTCCTCGAACTGGCGGGCGTCATAGAGGAACGCGTCTTTCAGCGCTTCGGCATCCGGCTTCAAAAGGAACCCGTCGTTGTCCCCTGAAGGTGAGAGCCGTCGCTAACCCTCGCGGTCTCTTCCTGTTTCGACAGAGAGGCGGTGAGAAAGGCGGCGGAGGGGCCGCACATGCCCTCCTCACGACATGTCGGCTGGCGAACTTCGGTTCCCCAGACCCTTGACCTGGAAGTCCGCCATCGGGTACTCTTAGGCGTCTGGCGCGGGCGTAGCTCAGTTGGTAGAGCGCGAGCTTCCCAAGCTTGAGGTCGGGGGTTCGAGACCCCTCGCCCGCTCCAACGTCCCTTTCAAACCCAACTCGAGCCAAGTCGTACAGGCGATCTTCATCTGTCCTCGAAGCCCCGGCCGTGGCGGGGGGGTGCGGGGGCGGGTGCTTGTTCCCCCCATCCCTAGTCCTACGCGTCTTTGTGACTCCGCGTGGGGATCAAAGAGCGGTCAAGGCAGGTTGGCCTCTGAGCCTTGCCATCGCACGGCCCTGCGGCTACAATTCATAAGACCGGAGCGCGGGCCCGGACTTGAGAGGACAAGTCCGCCGCAGGCTTCCGAAGGAGTCCGATGAAGCGTCTGTTGATTATGCTGATCGCCGTCCTCTTCGTTGCGCAGGCTGTGTCGGCACTCGATTTGAAAACTCCAAAGGGCACACTGACCCTGGCCAGCCGGTCGTGGAGCGGCGTCGAGTGGGTCTGCGGCAGCCAGCTTGCCAACGGGCTCGGAGGCCGTTTTGCAAAAGATTCGGTCTCGGGTTATCCCGTCATGTCGATGAACGGACGGCGAGTGGTCTTTTCGACGACTTCTGCGGTCGCGTCCGTGGACGGAAAAATCCTGAAGCTGAAACACGTTCCGCAGGAAGAATCGGGATGTCTATGGCTCGCCGTCGGCGACACCGGGAAGTTACTCTCCGAGATTTACGGCGCGCGTATTGCGATCGAGCCGCCACGGAAATCGCAGGTGCAGGCGGAAGCAGGTTCCGATGGGGATAAGGAAAGGCAAGAACCCGCCGTGAGCGTGGACGTGGCCGTGAGCTCCGATGCGGTCAGGCTGACGCTCACGGGGCCGGCGGTTACCTCGGCGACCGTCAGGCAGAGGTCCGGATCGGTCATGGTGACCCTGTCCGGAGCCCGGTTCGAACCCCTGTCTCAGGATGTGGGGAAGGGGGTCGTCGAGGAGGTGGCCACCGAAAGCGGGCGGCACGTACTTCGCGTCAATCTGGGGACACGCTTCCGGCACATGGATCGCCTCGGGCTTCGCAACCCTGATAGGCTGATACTGATCTTCAAAGGCGAGGGACAGACCGTTCCTCCGCCGAGCCTGGAGGTGGTCCCTCAGGGGACGACGTCGGAGACTCCGGCGATGCCGGGACGGGGTGCGTCGCCTCAGGCCGCCCCGCGGAGGACATCGGCCTTCGACGTCATCGTTATCGATCCGGGCCATGGCGGAAACGACACCGGTGCCATAGGCGTCGGAGGAATCCGGGAGAAGGATCTCACGCTGGTGCTGGCGAAAAAACTCGCCTCGGACCTCGAGGCCCAGGGCTTCAAGGTCATACTCACCCGCAACACGGACACGACGCTTCCGTTGATGGAGCGAACCGCTATCGCTAATTACAACAAGGCCGATCTCTTCGTCTCCATACACCTGAACGCTTCGCCGGCACGCTCCGCGCGGGGTACCGAGACGTACTTCATGAGTCGCCGCGCCACGGATCAGTGGTCCAGGCAGCTTGCGGACAAGGAGAACGCCGCGACGGGAGGCGCAGGATCCTCCGACGGGCAGGACCTGAAGCTCGTTCTCTGGGACCTCGCCCAGACGGCCCACATGGTCGAGAGCCAGGCACTGGCCGAGACCATACAAAAGGAATTCAACCAGCTTCTGAACACCGGCGACCGCGGAGTCAGGCAAGCGCCCTTCGTGGTGCTGGAGGGAGCGCAGATGCCCGCGGTGCTGGTAGAAGTGGCATTTCTGACCAACCCTACGGAAGCCAAACAACTCGAGGATCCAGCCTTCCAGGACCAGGCGGCCAACGCGCTGGACAAGGCCATTGTCGATTTCAAGAATCGCTATGAAAACCCGATCGCTGTCCCCACACCTTAGGATCGTCGTCTTTGCGACGGTGGTGCTTCTGCTGGCTGCGGGATGCGGCCGCCGCGGCAAGGCTCCCTCGAAGGAAGAGGCGCCGACCGCGCCACTTCAGGAACAGCAGCAGGTCCAGCGCATCCTTCTCTATCCTTCGGGGACGGATATGCTGCTTAACGAGTATCGGGTCGAGATGCCCGAACTAGGCGACCGCGAAAAGGACATGGCTGAACTGGTGTCGCGCTACCTGGCGGGGCCGGCCGGCGACGGCATGGTGATGCCCTTTCCGGAGAACTGCACGCTCAGGGCATTCTTCGTGCTGAACGGGAACCAGGCGGTCGTGGACCTGGCCGGACCGGTCAGGACGGGAGGAGGGTCCGATACGGAAATGGCGAGGGTCTACGGCATCATCGACACGCTTGCGTGGAACTTCGCCGACATCAAGTCCGTGCGAATTCTCGTGGACGGACAGGAGGTTAACACACTGCTCGGGCACCTCGATCTGAGCCGCCCCATTCCGTTCGAACCCGGCATGCTGGAGCCTTCCATTCGGCGGGCCGATGGAGGAGGTGGCGCAGGTGAGTTCTAGCGGCCCCATCGGCGTCTTCGATTCCGGCGTGGGCGGGCTGACGGTGGTCGGGGAGATCCGCAGGCACCTGCCGGGCGAGGACATCCTCTATTTCGGCGATACGGCCCGGGTCCCGTACGGTAACAAATCCCGCGACACGGTCATCCGCTATTCACGTGAGATCGGCCGTTTTCTTTCCGGGAAGGGGATAAGGTTTCTGGTGGTGGCCTGCAACACGAGCAGTTCGTGGGCACTGGACACCCTCTCCGGGGAGCTGGACGTCCCCGTACTGGGCATGATCGAACCCGGTGCCAGGGCGGCTGTCAAGGCGACGAGGGGCGGGCGCGTGGGACTGATAGGGACGAGGGCGACCGTTTCGAGCGGGGCCTACAGCCGGGCCATCCAGCGCATCGATCCATCGGTTCGCGTCTTCTCTGTCGCGTGTCCGCTGTTCGTTCCGCTCGTGGAGGAGGGCTGGGCCGACGATCCGATCGCGAGCGACGTTGCCGAAAGGTATCTCGCGCCTCTCCTTGCGGAGGACGTGGATAGCCTCATATTGGGTTGTACGCACTATCCTGTGCTGGTTCCTGTTCTGAAACGCGTCGCGGGCGAGGGCGTCACGCTCATCTCCTCTGCAGCGAGCGCGGTGGCGGCCCTGGCGGAACGGCTTTCTTCGAAAGACGAGCGTTCTGCGGAGCGCGAACGGGGCTCGCTGACGTGCTACGTCACGGACGCCGGCACACATTTCAGGGAGGTCGGGGAGAACATCCTCGGCGAGAAAATCAGGGACATGCAGGCCGTGGATGAAGAAAGGTTGGTTCTGCCATGAGAAATGACGGTCGTAAACACGACGAACTCCGCCCGGTGTCCATCAAAACCGACTACCTCGTCCACCCGGCGGGTTCGTGCCTTATCGAAGTGGGAAGAACGAAGGTTCTCTGCGCTGCCTCCATCGAGGACAGGGTGCCCCATTTCATAAAAGGAACCGGCCAGGGCTGGGTGACGGCAGAGTACGGCATGCTGCCCGCTTCGACCTCGGAGAGATCGCCGAGGGAGGCAGCGAGGGGCAAGCAGAGCGGGCGAACCCAGGAAATCCAGCGCCTCATCGGCCGGTCCATGCGGACGGTGGTCGACATGTCCGCCATCCCGGATACCACGATCTGGCTCGATTGCGACGTGCTGCAGGCGGACGGCGGAACGCGCACGGCTTCAGTGACGGGCGCGTACGTGTCTCTCCTGCTCGCGTTCAATCACATGATGGAAGCGAAGCTCATCAAGAGTTTCCCCGTCAAGCGCCACGTCGCCGCAGTGAGCGTGGGCATCCTGAGGGGCGAGAAGATACTGGACCTCTGCTACGAGGAGGACAGCATCGCGGAAGTGGACATGAACGTGGTCATGACGGACGACGGGCGGTTCATTGAGATCCAGGGAACAGCCGAGCAGGAACCCTTCCCCAAGAAGGATCTGGACAGCCTCCTGAACCTCGCCGCCTCGGGCATAGACCAGCTCATCACCACGCAACGCGAGGCCCTGCCCTTCGACGTGGGCCGTTACGGGCTCTGACAATCGCAAGGGGTTTTGGGGGCAACCGGGGCACTCAGCGTGGTCGCTTCGTGTTCCCTCCAGGCCGGTGTTTCTCCGGAGTGGCGATAGGTACCTCAGAGGGCCTCGGGTGGATGCTCTTGACGCTTGGTTTGGGTTCGGGGCGCTTCCTGGGCCGCCTCCGACGGACGACGTCGTTGCGCATGTCCCGGTCGTACATGTTGGACGTGATCTTCCGGACCGGTTCTCCGACTGGAAAAGCGGCGAGGTATCCCGTCGCCCGCGTCCCGTATATCTTCAACGAAATGCTGATCCAGTCGTAGCCGTCCATCTCGCCGGAAAAGAAAAATATGATCGGCCCCAGGTTGGGGAAGGCTAACGTTCCCTTGCCTTCTACGTCCAGCTTCTTGGTCGTGTCCAGCCAGCGGAATCGGCCCGTGCCCGTGTTCAGCCAGAAGCGCGCCCTGCCGTAATCGCTCTTGAGGTAAACGTCGTAGGAAAACCCGGGGCTTTCGGCCCATGCCGCCGCGCTGAAAGACAGGCCGATAAGGACCGCGAGAAGGAACTTCCTTGCCAAGTGCTACCTCCAAAAGACCCGCACAGCATACCACAAGGCGGGCGTCCGTTGGATTGGCGGAATAGGGGGCGGGATCTGGGCGGGATGCCCGGGAGGGGCATCTCAGAGGCTAATGGTCGTGCTCGAGCTTCCCGTCCCGGTAGCGCCCCACGGATTTGATCCGGTTGCCGTCGTCGACCAGGACCACGCGGGGCCGGAAGGACTTTGCCTCTACGGGGTCCATGAGGGCATAAGCACAGATGATGACGAGGTCTCCCTCGTTCACCAGGTGGGCTGCTGCACCGTTGATGCAGAGCGTTCCCGAATCGCGGGCCCCCTCGAGGGCGTAGGTGGTGAGCCTCGAGCCGTTCGTCACGTCCAGTATGTCCACGCGTTCGTGCGGCAAGATGCCCGACGCGTCGAGGAGCGTCCTGTCGATGGTGACCGACCCCTCGTATTCGAGGTTCGCTTCGGTCACCGTGGCCCTGTGGATCTTCCCCTTCAGAATGTTTAGAAACATGGTCTAATTCCCCGTCTGAGGCGGCAGTAGCGTATTGTCTATCAGCCGGGTTGTGCCGAAGCGCGCGGCGACGGCGAGCAAGGCCGGCTTTTCGATAATGCGAATGGGTTCCAGCGAGCCGTGATCTACGAGTTCCACGTATTCCAGCCTCGCGAGCGGTTGGCTGGCGACGGCTTTCTTCACGGCCTCGAGGATGACGGCCCCGTCGCGCTCGCCCGAGGCGAAGATCTCGCGCGCTTTCTGCAGCGAAGCGTTCAGCGACCGTGCCTGGACGCGCTCTTCATCCGAGAGGTAGACGTTGCGGCTGCTCATGGCCAGTCCATCGTCCTCCCGGACGATGGGCGCCACGACGATCCGGACGGGAAGGTCCAGATCCGCGGTGAAACGCCGTATGACGGCCGCCTGCTGGGCATCCTTCTGGCCGAAGACCGCCACGTCCGGCTCGCAGATGTTGAAGAGCTTGGTGACGACGGTGGCCACGCCCCTGAAATGGCCCGGCCGGCTGGCGGCGCAGAGGTTCACCGTGAGCGGACCATCGACGTCTACAAACGTTGCATGGCCATCGGGATACATTTCGGAGGCCTCCGGCAGAAAGATGGCGTCCACGCCTTCGGCCTCGCAGAGACGCTTGTCCCTGGCCAGGTCCCGGGGATAGCGCTCGAAGTCCTCGTTGGGCCCGAACTGGGTCGGGTTGACGAAGATCGACACGATGACCCTGTCGGCGAGATCTCTGGCCGTTCTGATGAGGGACAGGTGCCCGTTGTGAAGAAACCCCATCGTCGGAACCAGGGCGACGGTCTCGCCCCGGGCCCTGCTGGTGCGGCTGTAGGCCCTGGTTTCTTTAATGCGTCGAAGTATCAACATCTTTCAATCGACCGCCGAAAAGGCCGGCAAGTTCGGAAGACAGGTGAAAGGCCTCCGCCTCCGAGGGGAAGCGACCGTTCAGGACGTCCTCCTTGAAACGGCCGAGCGCTTTACGCATCTCCTTGCCGAAATCGCCGTAGCTGCGCACGAAGCGGGGAAGCCGCCCGTCGTAGAGCCCGAGAAGGTCGTGGAAAACGAGGACCTGCCCGTCGCAGTGGGGGCCTGCGCCGATACCGATGGTCAGAATGCCCGACCTGGCGGTGATCTCGGCGGCCACTTCAGAGGGAATGCACTCGAGCACGAGTGCGAAGGCACCGGCCTCCTCCACGGCCTTCGCGTCCTTGAGAAGCTGCTCGGCGGCGGCGAGGGTTTTGCCCTGCACCTTGAACCCGCCCAGGGCGTGCAGCGACTGGGGGGTGAGTCCGATGTGCCCCATGACGGGGATCTCGTTGGCCACCAGGCGCCGTATGAGCGAGGCGCGCTTCTGTCCGCCTTCTATTTTCACGCCCTGGACGCCGCCTTCCTGGAGGCAGCGGCCGCAGTTCCTGACGGCGTCCTGCCAGCCGGTGTGGTAGGTCATGAAGGGCATGTCGGCAACAACGAGGGACCGCGTGGCCGCGCGGCTCACCATGGAGCAGTGGTAGACCATGTGGTCCAGCGTCACGCCGAGCGTGTCGTGGCGGCCCTGCACCGCCATGCCGAGGGAATCGCCCACGAGCAGGACGTCGGCGCCCGCGTCTTCGGCGATCCGGGCGGATGGGTAGTCGTAGGCCGTCAGCATGACGGCCTTTTCACCGGCGGCCTTGCGCTCCCTCAGGATGGGCACAGTTACCGCCTGCGGCATGGTCTGCCTGATTTTCGACATTTCTTTTCTCCCTTCTCCCCATCCCGTCGGGGCTGGCCCTTGGGCTTGGGGGAAAGATCAGAGGATCGGTATGCTCTGCCGTCCCGGTCCAGTCATCTGGTTCCAGGCGGCGCATAAAAGAGAACGTCGTTCTCGAGCCGGTTGACCTGGTTGATCAACTGGTCGAGTTCGGCCGCGTTCCTCTCAAAGTCTATATCATTTGTGTTCACAATCAAGAGGGGGGTCTCCTGGTAGTGGAAGAAGAAGTAATTGTAGGCCTTGTTGAGCCCCTCCACGTACTCGTCGGAGATGTGCTTTTCAAAGTCCCTGCTGCGGGACCGGATCCTCTTTGCGAGCGTGGGCGTGGTGGCCTGAAGATAGATGACCGCATCGGGCTTCGGGAGCGGCTCCATGAGCAGGGCGTAGAGCTTCTCGTAGAGGATGAGTTCCGAATCAGTGAGGTTCAGGTAGGCGAAAATCTTGTCCTTCCTCGGGATGTAGTCGGCCACGATCTGACGGTCGAAGAGCGTCCGCTGGACGAGCTGGTTCTGCTGCTGGTAGCGGGTGAGCAGGAAGAAGAGCTGAGTCTGGAACGCCGATCCCTTCTTTCCTTTGTAGAAATCAGTGAGGAAGGGATTCTGGACGTCTTCCATGAGGAGGCTGGCGCCGATCCTCTTGGAGATCAGCTTCGCGAGGGTCGTTTTGCCCACGCCGATAGGACCTTCCACCGCCACGTAAGGAAATTTCAACTCTACCGCCAATCCCTTGCCCTCATTAAGAAAAAAATTATCCAACAATCCGGGCGATTTGACAACGGTCTGCTAAAATCGGCTAAGATGGCGGCTGACCGGTCGCGTGGCACGAATTCATCTCGAGGAGGGAGCATGGACGCCCTGAGCTACAGAGGGGTTCGCAAGAATTTCGGCGATGTCGAGGCCGTCAAGCCTCTGGATCTGGATATCCCCGCAGGCCGGATTTTCGGCCTGCTCGGCCCGAACGGGGCCGGGAAGACGACGCTCATCCGCATGACCCTGGGTATCATACTGCCCGACGAGGGCAGCATTTCGGTCTACGGCGAGCCCAAGTCCCGCAAGCACGAAAACTACTTCGGATACCTCCCGGAGGACCGGGGGCTCTACCCGAAGATGAAGGTCTGGGAACTCCTCGTCTTTTTTGGCCAGCTCCGCGGCTTGTCCGCAAAGGAGGCGAAGAAGCGCGCACTGGCCGGTCTGGACCGGCTCGGCCTGGCCGAATGGGCGGAGAACAAGGTGGAAGAGCTGTCCAAGGGTATGCAGCAGAAGATCCAGCTCCTGACAGCCCTCATCCACAAGCCAAAGGTGGCCATCCTGGACGAACCCTTTTCGGGCCTGGATCCCGTCAACATGGACCTCTTCAAGGAGGTCATCAAGGAGACCCTCGAGCAGGGCACGAACATCGTGCTCTCGACGCACCAGATGGAGCAGGTGGAACAGATGTGCGAGCGTATCGCGCTGATCAATAAAGGTCAGATCGTTCTGAGCGGCGAAGTCGGCGAAATCCGAAGCCGCTACGGGAGCAAGGAAATCCGCGTGGAATATTCGGGTGACGCCCCGGCCGCGGATACCGTCGATGGCCTGGTTCAGAAGGCGCGGCTCAACGGGCACGAGGCACGTTACACCCTCAAAGAAGGCGTCCCGCTACGGGACCTTCTGGCGGCCATCCTCCAGGCAGGCGGCGACGTGGTGCGTTTCGGCGAGGAACAGGCCTCCATGCACGACATTTTCGTGACCGTGGTTACGGGCAACGGGGAGGTGGGCCATGAGGGTTGACGCGACGAACGTCTGGGTTGTGGCCCGCAGGGAATTCATGGACCGTGTGCGCAGGAAGCTTTTCCTCGTTACGACCCTCATCATGCCGATTATTTTCGGGGGATTGATGGTTCTGCCGGCCGTGCTGTCCGTAATGCATACGGGAAAGCCCATGCAGGTGCTCGTGGTGGACAAGACGGGGTGGGCTGGACCCGCTATGGTCAGGGCACTTCCGGCTTCTCCTGCAGAGGCGGACTCGGATGGCAAATCCCACGCGGAGGCGGCGAAAGGCTTCGTGTTCAAGCTGGCGCCTGCGGGGGCCGCCATGACGACCATCAGGCGCGAAATCGGAGACGGCAAGGTGGATGGTGCGCTCGTTCTTGAAGGCGATGAGAAAAGCGGTCTCAAGGGAACCTACTACGGCCAGAACCTGAGTAACCCGCAACTCTTCCAGGTGCTCGACGGCCGCCTGAACACCGTTCTGCTGGAGCACCGCCTAGCGAAGCTCGGGCTCGCGCCGGGTGTCGCGCAGCAGTTGAAGGGGCGGGTGGATCTGGAGACGGTGAAGGTCGAGAAGGGTGGCAAGACCCGCAAAGGGTCCATCATGGATTTCATAATGCCCTTCGTGCTGGCGATGATCATATACATGATGATTATCATGTACGGCGTCGCGATCATGAACGGTGTTCTCGAGGAGAAGAACAGCAAGGTGGTGGAGGTGATCGTCTCGGCGGTGCGCCCCTTCGAACTGATGCTCGGCAAGATCGTTGGGATAGCCTCCGTGGGGCTCTTGCAGTACGGCATCTGGATTACTCTGGGTGCTTTCGTCTACTTTGCGAATCCCATGAATTTCCAGGCGCACCTTGAAGGGCCGCCTATCAGGCTGACGCAATTGGTCGTTCTGGTCGTCTACTTCCTTCTCGGTTTCGTCTTCTACTCAAGCCTTTATGCGGCCATCGGCGCGTGTTGTACGACGCAGCAGGAGACGCAGCAGTTGCAGATGCCGGTCACGTTCGGCCTGGTGATTCCCTTCGTTTTGATGATGCCCACCATCATGACTCCCAACGCGTCGTGGGTCGTTGCACTCAGCCTTTTCCCCATCACATCACCGATTACAATGCTGTTGAGGGTCGGCTCCATCGACGTGCCCCTCTGGCAGCTTGGTACCAGCCTGGGGCTCCTGGCAGCGGGAACGGTGGGGATCGCCTGGGTTGCAGGGAAGATATTCCGCGTGGGCATCCTTATGACAGGCAAAAGGCCGAGTATCCCGGAGATCCTGCGCTGGGTGCGCGAGAAGTAGCGCCGTTCCAGCGAGGATGCGCCCTTGATTCGGGCGGGGAAGGGCCGACCCTTTTCCCGCCCGCAGAGCTGAGAGCATGTGGAATCTTCTGAAGCCCTCTGGAAACTTACGGAAGCCGTCCCTGACGCAGCGTCGGAAGTACGCGGCCCTGGCCGTGGCGGGCGCCGCGGACCTCATCCAGGTCGCGGTCTTTCCGCTCTTTCTGCCCGGCGCGGCCTCTCCCTGGGACGTGGCCCTGGACGTGCTGACCACGGCTGTTCTCATCCTGATCCTCGGCTTTCGCTGGCCGCTCGTGGCGGCGCTGGTCGCCGAGGCCGTGCCAGGCTTGGCTCTCTTCCCGACGTGGACGGCCTTCGTCCTTACCTTCCCGGTCCGAGATGATCCGGAAGAGGGCGTAAAGCAACTCGGTTCATAAGGGGCGCTCGGGCGAGAAAGGGACCGCACTGACAAGACTCAGTCTGCCGGAAGGTCCTCGTCGTCGGGTTCGTCCAGCGGCGCAAGCGGTTCCGTCGCGACACGCTGGAGGATCTCTGGGGGAGTCGTGTCGACGTGGGCGGGGAGGGATACGACCCGGCGCCTTCTCCATCCGAGGAACCACAGAAGCCTCCGCCAGACGCCCCTGCGCATGGCCTTCCGGATGTCGTCCATGACCTCGCGTGCGGCTTTCTCTCCGTGCGGGATGATGTCCTTGACGTTCGCGAAGTCTGCCCAATGGACCGTGGCCATGTCCGGGTGGATTACGACGTCGGCCAGCTTCAGCTCGGCGTTCTTCAGGGTTTCGGCCATGATGGCGCTGGCGCGGCTGCTGATGGCTGTACCGCGCCTGCTGAAGTCCTGGGAATCCTGCACGTCGAAGGAGACGTCCACGGCGATGACAACGTCGGCGCCCAGGCGTACGGCCGTCTCCACGGGTACTTTGCTCACAAACCCCCCGTCCACGAGTTCGCGGCCGTCGATGAGTACGGGCGGGAAGACACCCGCGATGGCGCTGCTGGCCTGAACTGCCGAGCGCGTAGATCCCCTGGTCATCACGACTTTTTCCCCGTTCTGCAGGTCCGTGGCGATAATGGCGAGCTTGATGCGTGCGTTTTCGATCTGCTCGTCGGGGACGATGCTGTTGACGTCCTTCTTGAACTGCCTGGTATCGATGTAGGACTCCTTGAGCAGGTTGGTCGCGAAGAACATGCCCATTTTGTAGACCCGCTTCATTCTCTTTAAGAAGCCGTCTCCGTTGACATCCATGGGCGTCATGGCCTGGAGGTCCCGGAAGGGGTTCTTGTTGAACTGGGGCGACGACGTGAAGGTGACGAAGCGCTCCTCCGCCTCTGCCAGGTTCTCGCTGAAGGCGTAGACGGTGCCGACCATGGCTCCGGCGCTGCATCCCACGATGAGGTCGATGGATACGTGCGCCGCCTCCAGGGCCTTGAGAACCCCGAGATGGGCGAGACCGCGTGCCCCGCCACCCCCGAGAACCAGCGCCACCGTCGGTTTGAATGGATTTCTCATGGCCCGTGCCCCGTCTCGGCGTAGGGCACGCCGCTCTCGGCCTGCTCTTCGGTCAGGCGGAGAAAGACCTGCTCCAGGCTGCTGCCCGGGCGGCTCGCTAAGTTCTGAAGCTGTTCGAAGGTACCCTCCGCAATGAGCCGCCCCCCCTGCAGGATGCCGATGCGGTCCGCGATTTCGGCGGCGATATCGAGTGAGTGTGTGGACAGGAAGAGACCCACGCCCTCGGCCGCCTGCTTCCGGAAGAGGTCCTTCACGTCGCGGCTGGAACGGGGATCCAATCCGACCATGGGTTCGTCCACCAGGAGCAGTTCCGGGCGGTGGAGCAGCGCGCCCGCGAGCACGAGTTTCTGGCGCATGCCGTGGGAAAATCCGTCGATGAGCTGGTGGCGCCAGTCGGTAAGTCGGAAGAGGTCCAGATAGGCGAGCGCCCGGTCGTGCCAGTCCTTCAGGTCGTGGACTTGGGCGAGAAACTCGAGGTGTTCCCAGGCGGTCAGCTTTTCATAGAGGAAAGGGCGGTCCGGGACGTAGCCGATCACCCTCCTGAAGGGCAATGCGTCCGGTTCGACGGGTTTACCGCACACGTGGATCGTTCCATCGTCTGCCTGGAGGAGTCCCGCGACGGTCTTGAGCGTCGTGGTCTTTCCGGCGCCGTTGGGGCCCAAGAATGCGTAGATTTCGCCCCGCGCCACGTGCAGGTCGAGGTCCGACACCGCTTCGAGGCGTCCGTAGCGCTTAGTGAGGCCGGCGATGGACAGGGCGGGGGGCTCACTCATGGCGCCTGGGAACGGGCGGGTGCCCGCGAAGGGGGACGGGTGGACGGCCTTCCAGGTGGATGCTCTTGGGGTCCGTGGGGCAGGCGTGGTAGCAGAACGCGCAGGCCGTGCAGGTTTCCGGGTGGATAACGATTCCCGTGCCGGCGACCGCCTCGATGGCCGCTTCGCCAAGGGGACAGCTCTCGATGCATTTCGTACATTCGATGGCGTCGCGGGACAGGCACGTCTCGGCGTCCCAGATCGCACGCCCCATGCGCTTGTCCTCGTCCTCGAGGAGGGCCTCGTCGGGGCAGGCCTCGATGCACTTGCCGCACATCGTGCACGGCGCGACGGATGGGTCGATGATCGGCGTGCCTTCGCCCATGAGTTCGTCCTCGGCCTTGATGATGATGTGCTCGGGGCAGGCGTCCATGCAAAGATCACAGCGAGTGCAGTGCTTCAGAAACTGCGGTTCCAGAGGTGCACCCGGAGGCCGGAGGAATGTGAAAGGAATCGAGAAGGACGGTGGCGAGCGCCGACCCGGTTCGTCCTCGCCGCGCAGGCTGCGCACGGCGTCCAGCCCGCCGTCGAGCAGGAAGATCTTGCGCAGAAAACCCGTACGATCCATCGAATCGCCCATCGGTGCTCATTATACATCCGATCCGGCGCGCCTTGAAAAGTGCGGGGCCAACCGCGGAGGCGCGGGGACACGGAAGAAAAGCTGTTCCGTACAATGAGACAGTGAGGCGGTGAGAAAAGAGAATTGAGAATTGGAATTTGGGATTTAGGATTTGCACCGCGGCAGACGGTGGGCCTTCGAAGAAGAGAATCTCACCGCCGAGACGCAAGAAACGCAGAGAATAGAAAGAACCTATGACTTACACGATGGCAGGGGACGAGCCTTCGAAGCGCCGCATGCGATTTCACCCTTAACTCTTAACCCCTTCACCGCACCGACGGGCGCAAAGGCTGAGGTCGAAGGGCCAAAGGCTAAAGGAACGACGGCATGCAGGAGGCCTTTGAAGCAAGAGTGGACGGGGAGGCCTTCGGTTTTGAACGGCGGAGGGGGACGGATATTCAAGGTCGAGGTGCGATTGGTGGGCTACAGGATGGATTGACAGAGGCACTGAACAAGCGCCGGAGTGCTCTGTGTGGTAGCTTGGACGGGAAGGCCTGTGAGCTACTCGGCGGGAGGGGCTCATGCTCGGGATTCTTCTTTTGGTGAAATGACATGCTGACCATCAGAAGGGCGGCGGGAGAAGACGCCGGTGAGATCTGCGATCTCCACAGGGCGGCGGTGCTGCGGCTGGCCGGCGGAGCGTACTCGCAGGCGCAGGTGGAGGTCTGGGCGGGGGCGCTGACGCCGGAGCGATACCTGCCTGGCATGCGGGACTTCGAGTTCTTCGTGGCAGAGGA
>CAZDOY010000021.1:0-6827 GCA_964507185.1 uncultured Thermoanaerobaculia bacterium | reverse complement strand
CGCCGGAGCGATACCTGCCTGGCATGCGGGACTTCGAGTTCTTCGTGGCAGAGGAAGGGCGGGTCCTGGGCTTTCTGATCTTGAACCTCGAAGGGGCGGAGCTGAACGCGGTGTACGTCCACCCCGAAGCGGCGGGGCGGGGGATCGGGCGGCGCCTCTACGAGACCGCCGAGAATCTGGCATGCAAGCACGGGCTCACGAGGCTCAGGGTCAAATCCACCGTGAACGCGGTCGGGTTCTACGAAGCGCTCGGATTTCGCCGCGTCCGGGACATGGTACACCGGAGCCCGGCCGGCATCGACCTTCCGTGTGTGGAAATGAAGAAAAAGCTGGCAGGGTGCTGAAATGAGCGCACAAACGGCTGGCGGACCAGAAGCGTGGCGTCGGACGGAAGCGGGTGGGGAAATGAAGAAAATCCTGAAGAGATGGTTGATCCTGGCCTGCCTGGGTGCGGCTGCGTGGGGCGGATACCTCCTGTGGCCTGCATTGGTGACTGGTCCGCTCCCGGTCTTGAGACTTCCGGACGATCCCTACCTGTCCGGTCTGGAGGTCGGGACCGGCATGAAGGCGGCGGTTCGGGAACTCGCCTACGACTACTACGAGAGAGGATTGGCCCGACAAGGAGGCCCCGGTGAAAAATTGGTCGCGCGGGCGGTCGAAAGAGCCAAGGCCTCAGCGCCTCAAAATGTGGCACAGGAAATCAGGGGGCTGGCAAACGGGGCCGGAGTACCGGAACGGCTCATTTGGGAAGCGAACATCGCGGTGGACCTCTACTGCCACTCTTCCCTGATGGCGTGCTCCGCTCTGGTGGAACCCAAACAAGGTGGTGGGTTTCTCGTCGGGCGAAACCTGGACTTTCTGGATTTCGGTGTTCTGCTGGATGACAGGGGAAAGCAGCGTGTCCGAGAAACTGAAGACAGAAGAGGGAATCGAAATCGAAGTGTGCGAAGCCCGCGCGGGCGACGTTCCGCTGCTTCTGGAGCTGATCCGGAAGATGGCGGCCTTCGAGCGGCTGGAGGTTTCGGCGACGGAGGCGTCGCTTGGCGAGGCGCCTGCGGCGAAAGCGCTTCTCGTGCGCCTGGACGGGGACAGTCTTCTGAAGGCAGTGGGCAGGCCGAGATGTTCAAATAGGAAAAAAGGGGTGCCGGGACGCCGGGAGAGAAGTTCGGTGCTGCTCTCCCGGCACCCCGGTTCCGGTTCGTCAAGCTCCCGTCAGATCCTCTGACCGTTTCCTCCAAGGCCCTGTAGGGGGGGCATATAGGGTTGGGTACCGACTGCGCCGGTATAGGGGTCGTTGAGGGTGCCGCTTCCTCCTCCCCACCGCAGCACGAGGCTGAGCGTGTATCGGTGACTGCTGGTCACGGGCAGAAGAGTCACCGCGTCGGCGTTCCGGTCGTATTCCGCCGAACCCTGGAAGGACAGGAAGGAATGCCCCCAGGTGGGGTTCCAGCCGAGGCAGAGCTGGTACTGTTCGGAGTGGTTGTCGACCGTGCCCGTGTCGCTCAGGTTGCGCGAATAGGACACCCTGGGGGTGACGGTGAGGTGAAGGTCTGGCAAGCTCCAGTATGGAGAGAGCGATATGACGGCGAGGTCAGTGCGGCCCGCCGGCCTGGCCGCCCAGTTGCGGGTGAAGGCGCCGGTTGCGGCAATGCCGAAATTCCTGACCAGTTCACCGCCGAGCGTGAGTGCAAAGCCGCGACCGGGGTACGCTCCGTCTGCTTTGGCTCGCCATCGTTGTGGGGATCGTGCTGTCAAACGGCGCCGAGTGGCTTCCCGCGGGCCCCACGCGTCGCCGGGTTCCTGGCCCTCGTTCTGGTTCTTATCGGCCTCTTTATCCGCTGGACGGCCATTCTCACGCTCGGCCGCTTCTTTACGGTCGACGTGGCTGTCCACTCTGACCACGCGCTTGTGGAAAACGGCCTCTACCGTTTCGTGCGGCACCCTTTTTATACCGGTCTCCTCGTAGCTTTCCTGGGAGTGGGGGGTTCTCTTTGCCAACTGGATCAGCCTGCTGGGGCTCCTGGTTCCGATCACGCTCGCTGTCCTCAAGCGGGTCTCGAAGGAAGAGCTTGCGCTGGTCGAGACGTTGGGGTCGGAGTATGAGGCGTACCGTGAGCGCACCAAGCGGTTCATCCCGGGGCTCCTGTAAGGGAAGGCGAGCATTCACCTGCGGGTGAGGAGCTTGTGTTACCTATGTATTGACCTAAAAGTGTTACCCATGTGTTGGTCGTGCCGGCGCACCACATCAACCCAAAACTCAAAACTCATGACTCAACCCCGGGCCATCTCCCGGTACCGCGTCCCACGCGGGTCTTCTTCAGCCTGCTGGCGTTCGTTTACCATGGGGAGATGGTGCAGGCACAGATCCCAGGGACTTGACAAATGATACACGCGGAGTAATATTACTCCCTTGGTATCATTTGGGGGGAGCCCTTGATAACCATAGGTCGACAAGCAGACTACGCGGCGCGGACGGTCCTGTACCTGGCGGGCCTCGACGAGGGGACACGGGTCACCGCGAGCGAGATCGCGGGGAAGCGGCTGATCCCACCCGCGTTCATCCGGCGCATCGTGAGCCGGCTCTCGGCGGCCGGGATCCTGGACACGGTGCGCGGCAACAAGGGCGGCGTATCGCTTGCGAAGAAGTCCTCCGAGATCAGCCTCCGCGAGGTCATCGAGGCCATCGAAGGTCCGATTGTACTGAACGCGTGCCTCACCGAGGAGAAGGCCTGCCCGCTGACGGACCTGTGCCCGGTCCAGGCCGTGTGGTATTCTGCCACCCAGAATCTCGCTGACTATCTCGACGACGTCCGCTTCGACGCCCTCGCCGCCAGGGTTGAAGGAGGCCGTTCGGAACGAAAGAGGAAAACCGCTCCTAAGGCGGGGAAACGCAGGACAGGTTCGTAAAGGCATTAAAACAAAGCAGATCGAGAATTTTATAGGAGGGATTAATGGATGCATTGTTGCTGGGGCGCATCCAGTTCGCCTGGACGGTCGCCTTCCACTACATCTTCCCGCCCCTGACCATCGGCCTGGGGCTGATCCTCGTGATCATGGAAGGGATGTACCTCAAGACCAAGAAGCCCCTCTACCACGCAATGACGCGCTTCTGGGTGCGCATCTTCGGGCTCATCTTCGCCATCGGCGTCGCCTCGGGTATCGTCATGGAGTTCCAGTTCGGCACGAACTGGGCCGCCTACTCCCGGTTCGTGGGCGACGTCTTCGGGAGCGCGCTGGCGGCGGAGGGCATCTTCGCCTTTTTCCTGGAATCGGGCTTCCTGGCCATCCTCCTCTTCGGCTGGAACAAGGTGAGCCCCAAGATGCACTTCTTCTCCACGGTCATGGTCTCTCTGGGCTCGATCTTCAGCGCCCTGTGGATCATCGTGGCCAACTCCTGGCAGCAGACGCCCGCCGGCTTCCACATCGTCGGCGAAGGCATCAGGGCCCGCGCCGAGGTGACGAACTTCTGGCAGGTGGTCTTCAACCCGTCCACGCTGGACAGGCTGAGCCACGTGCTCGTGGCGGCCTTCCAGACGGGCGCCTTCCTGGTGCTGAGCGTCGCCGCCTACTACCTCATCAAGAAGCGCCACCAGGATTTCGCGAAGGCCTCCATCAAGATCGCGCTGGTCGTAGCGGTCTTCGCCTCCATCCTCCAACTGGTCAGCGGCCACGCCAGCGGCGTGGAGGTGGCCAAGTACCAGCCCGCCAAACTCGCCGCCTACGAAGGCGTCTACGCGGCCGACGCGCCCGCGCCCATGCACCTCTTCGGCTGGGTGAACGAGAAGAAGGAGAAGGTGGAATTCGGAGTGGCCCTGCCGGGCATGTTGAGCTGGCTCGTGCACGGCAATACGACGACGCCCGTGAAAGGCCTGGACGCCTTCAAGCCGGAGGACCGCCCGCCGGTGAACCTGGTCTTCCAGACCTACCACGCCATGGTGGCCATCGGCATGGCGCTCATCGGCATCAGCCTGCTGGGCGTCTTCTTCTGGTGGCGCAGGACGCTCTTCGACAAGCGCTGGTTCCTCAAGATCCTCGTGGTGGCCGTGGTGCTGCCGGAGCTGGCGAACCAGCTCGGCTGGATGTCCGCGGAGGTGGGCCGCCAGCCGTGGATCGTCTACGGCCTGCTCCGCACCAGGGATGCCCTGTCCCCGGTTGTGACGGCCGGCCAGACCCTGACGTCGCTGATCCTGTTCACGCTCATCTACTTGCTCCTCTTCGCGCTGTTCATCTATCTCCTCGACCACAAGATCAAGGAAGGACCCGTGGACGCGGACATGCTTGGGGAGGGCCACAGGGCATGACTATCGATCTGAACATAATCTGGTTCATTCTCGTCGGCGTGCTCTTTACGGGCTACGCCATTCTCGACGGCTTCGACCTCGGCGTCGGCGCCCTGCACCTCCTGACCAGGACCGACGAGGAGCGCCGGACCATGATCAACGCCATCGGGCCCGTCTGGGACGGCAACGAAGTCTGGCTGGTAACCGGCGGGGGCGCTCTCTTCGCGGCCTTCCCGATGGTTTACGCAACGGTCTTTTCCGGCTTCTACCTGGCGCTCGTGCTGCTGCTGGTCGGGCTCATTTTCAGGGCCGTGGCCATCGAGTTCAGGAGCAAACAGCCCCAGCAGTGGTGGCGCACCATGTGGGACGTGAGCTTCTCCGTGAGCAGCATCCTGTCGAGCGTTCTGCTGGGGGCCGCCCTCGGGAACATCGCACTGGGTGTGCCGCTGACCGCGAACGGAGAGTACGCGGGCGATTTCCTGCGCTTGCTCCAGCCCTTCCCACTGCTCGTGGGCATCACCACGGTCGCGCTTTTCATGATGCACGGCGCCATCTACATGGTCCTCAAGACCGAGGGGACCATGCACGACAAGGTGCGGGGCTGGGTCAACAACACAATCATCTTCTTCATCATCTGCTACGTGAGCACGACCCTCGCCACGCTCCTCTACATCCCGCACATGACGCAGACCATCAAGGCGCATCCCGTCCTCTTTCTGGTTCCGCTTCTGAACATGCTCGCCATCGCCAACATCCCGCGCGAAATCCACCACGGCCGGGACTTCAAGGCCTTCCTCTCCTCGTGCGCCGCCATGCTCCTGACCATGGCGCTCTTCGGCATAGGGATGTTCCCCGACATGGTCTATTCAACGCCGAACCCGCAGTTCAGCCTCGACATTTACAACGCGGCGTCCTCGCACAAGACGCTCGGGATCATGCTCATCATCGCCATCATCGGGGTCCCGCTCGTCCTGGCCTACACGGCGAGCATCTACTGGGTCTTCAGGGGCAAGGTCACCCTCGACGAACACAGCTACTGAATCAGCGCCCGGGCGGGAAGGGGCTTCGGCCCCTTCCCCGCCGGGCGGCTGTATTCAGTGATCAAGTCGCAGGGAGGCCTTCGAAGCCCCTTCCCCGGCCGTTTTCCAAATCCCGGATCTCCCATCTACCCTCCCCACTGTTGGATACCCAACCCGTTCGTCGCCGTGTGAGCGCGGTTCGTCGCGCGTGATCCGCCGTTCGTCGGGATTTTCTTGCGCGCCCTCTGAAGGGCCTTCATCGTGGCCCTGTCAGGGAGGGACGCGCGATGAATGTCATGGTCAACACGACGGAGCAGGCGATCTCAAACAGAATCGCGGGGCCGGAACGGCACCGGAAGTCGGTCTTCGCCAGCCTGCTTCTGGCGGCGGTCATGTTGCTCCTGCTGAGTACCTTCACCATCGCCCTCAACGTCCCGAATCCTCCCATGTTCGCGGCAAGCTCCGCCTGGGCCATGTTTCTGACCGGGATGACGTTTCTCATCTTCAGGTCGGGCCGGGTATCGCGCTACCGGTCGCTCTTCTTCGTCATCTACGCCGCGTCCTTCGTTCTCGTCTTCGTGCCGCACCTCATGGAGACCCGGGGCTCCATGGTTCTGACGCAGGCGATGATCGAAGCCCGGAACGTGCCGCTCTGCCCGGTGGCCATCCCTCAGCTCATACTGCCGGCCGTTTTCAAAAGGACGCTGATCTTTCCCACGAAGCTCCTGGGCGGGCCCTACGGCGGGTTCTACGCCATCCTGAGCCTTTGGCTGGTCTCGGTGCTCGCCCTGGGCCGTGGCTTCTGCAGCTTCGGCTGCTTCTACGGCGGTCTGGACGAGGGCTTCTCGAAGCTGCACCGGGGAAAGCCTTCCATGGGCGGGCGCTTCAACTGGAACTGGCGGTATTTCCCATTCGCCCTTCTGCTGGCCGTCGCGGTGACGTCCTTCATGAGCATGTCGCCTGAGTATTGCTCCTGGCTCTGCCCGCTGAAGACGGTCACCGAGTACGCGGAGGTGAACAGCCCGGTGCGCGCCGTGCAGTTGGTGATCTTCATCGTTCTGGGCGCGGGCCTGCTGATGGTTTTGCCGGCGCTGACCGGCAAGCGTATCCAGTGCGGTCTCTTCTGCCCGCTGGGCGCCCTGCAGTCGCTGCTCAGTCCCCTCAATCCCTACCGCGTCAGAATCCGCCAGGATGCCTGCATCCAGTGCGGACGGTGCAAGACGGCCTGTCCGACTCTTTCGATCACCGGCGAATCGCTTGAGAAGCATCAGGTGACGGCAACCTGCACGCGCTGCGGCGCCTGCATGGACGCCTGTCCCACCGGTGCCATCGACTACAGCCTTCCGGGCGTCGGCTTTGCGACCTGCGACCGGGTGCTCACGCGCGGGCTCATGGGAGAAGAGCCGGGGATGTGGAGGCGGATCGTCCTTTCGCCGCTTCGTCTCCTCGAGGACCTCCTGGATGCGAGAACGTTGCCGGATGTCCGGCTCGTCGGCGAGGCGTGCGACGGACAGGATGCCGTGAAACT
>CAZDOY010000020.1:23734-55846 GCA_964507185.1 uncultured Thermoanaerobaculia bacterium | reverse complement strand
AGGGTTCGTCGGGCGGGACGGGCTCGCCGTGGTAGAGGCTGACCCTCAGGCGATAGGCCGGCGCCGGCTCGTAAAGGTGGGCCGCCTCGGCGGCCTCCGCGGCCGAGGCCTGCCTGAGCGGCGTCACGTCGTCCAGCACCCACAGGCCGCGTCCGTGGGTCCCCGCTATGAGGTCGTCGCCGTGGACGGCCAGATCGCGGACGGAGGCCGTAGGCAGGTCGAGTTGGAGGGACTGCCAGTGCGCGCCGTCGTCGAAGGAGACGTACACGCCCGTCTCCGTCCCCGCGTACAGGAGCCCCCTGCGGAACGGGTCGGCCCGCACCACGCGCACGTAGGCGCCGTCGGGGATGCCCGCGTCGATCTCCCGCCAGGTCCTTCCCAGGTCGTGCGTCACGTAGACGTACGGCCTGAAGTCGTCCATCCTGTGCCGGTCCACCGCGGCGTAGAGCGTCCTGCCGTCGAACGGCGAGGGCTCCAGCCGCTCGATGCGGCTCCAGGGACCGAGGCCGGGCGGCGTGACGTTCCGCCAGCGCGCGCCGTCGTCCGCCGTGACCCAGAGCCGGCTGTCCGTGGTGCCGGCCCAGATCTGCCCTCTGGTTTTCGGGGAGGCGGCCAGGGCCGAGATGCACCCGTATCCGCAGGCGGCCGCCGTGGCCGGCGTGGGCTCGCCGGCGCACTCGGCGTTCTTCTTCCGTCCGGTCAGGGTGGGGCTGATGATCGACCAGTGGTCGCCCATGTCGGTGCTCCTGAAGACCACCTGCGCCCCGACGTACAGGGTGTCGGGATCGAAGGGCGAGACGGCCAGCGCCGTGTTCCAGGGGTAGTTGTAGGCCACCTCCGACGGCTTTTTCCAGAAGCTGTTGAACAGGGCCGGCGAGATGTTCACGGACTGGTGGGTCCTTGCGTCGAAGCGTGAGATGCGGCCGCCCGCGCTCGACCCGTACACGATGTCCGGATCGCCCGGCCTGGGGATCACGTACCCGGACTCCCCGCCTCCCGTCGTCTCCCAGGCGCAGTTGGTGATTCGGCCGGTGTAGGAGCGGGACACGATGGCGAAGGCGCCCGAGTCCTGCTGGCTGGCGTAGATCCTGTAGGGGAAAGCGTCGTCCGTGGCAAGGTGATAGATTTGGGCGGTGGGCTGGTTGTACCACGTGGTCCAGTGGGCGCCCCCGTCCACCGACACGGCGGCCCCCTGGTCGGACCCCAGGACCATCCGCGAGGGATCGTCGGGGTCGATCCACAGCGCGTGGAAGTCGTCGCCGCCCGGCGAGCCCTTGATCACGGTGAAGCGGGCGCCGCCGTCCGTGGACTTGTACAGGGAGATGTGGGGCACGTAGACCACGTCGGGGTTCTTCGGGTCCACGACGATCCGTCCGAAGTACCACCCCCGGGAGAGCAGGCGGCTGTCGCCCGAGGTGCGGCGCCAGGTCTTTCCCCCATCGTCCGACCGGTAGACGCCGCCCCGCCTGCCCGCGCTCACGATCGCGTAGAGGCGCGGCCCGGGCGTCCCCGGCGCCACGGCGATACCCATGCGGCCCAGGCCCTTGTCGGGGAGTCCCGTCATGGGGAGCTTCTCCCACGTCCGCCCACCGTCCTCCGAACGATAGATCGCGCTACCGGCCCCCTCCACGGGTGCGTACTGGAACCAGGGCGTCCGGTGCGTGTTCCAGGCCACGGCGTACACGAGGTCCGGGCGGCCCGGATCGCGGGCCAGGTCAACGCAGCCCGTCTCCGCGTCCACGAAGAGCGTGTGCTTCCAGGTCTTTCCGCCGTCGGTAGTGAGGTAGACGCCGCGCTCGGGGTTGGGGCCGTAGGCGTGCCCGAGGGCGGCCACGAGGACCGTGCCGGGGTCCGTGGGGGATATCAGGATGCTCCCGATGTGCCGGGTGCCGGTCAGGCCGATGTGGCGCCAGGTCTTCCCGCCGTCGTCCGAGCGGTACATGCCGTCGCCGTAGGTGATGTCGGACCGGATCGCGCACTCGCCCGTGCCGGCGTAGATGATCCTCGGGTTCGACGGCGCCACCGCCAGCGCGCCGATGGATGCCGTGGGTTCGTGCTGGAAGAGCGGCGTCCAGGTGGTCCCCCCGTCGGCGGTCTTGAAGACACCCCCGTCCACGGCGCCGAAATAGTAGGTGAACGGCTTGCCCGGGGTGCCCGCCACGGCCAGCACCCGGCCGCCGCGGAAGGGCCCGGCGAAGCGCCAGGACATGGCGTCGAAGAGGCGGCCGGGGACCGCCTGCGCGAGTGTCGTCGGACCGACTGCCAGCAGGAAGGAAAGGATTAGGACGCGCTTCACGGGAACCTCCTCGAGTGGTCCGGCGCCCTCTCGTCCGCGTTTCGCCAGGGAACGCTCTCTCGACGGTGGAGGAGCCGGCGGGCCGGCACCGGTGTGAACAACGGGCCAAGGCCACCAAGATACCGCCCCTGCTGCATTGCGCGCAAGCCGCCCCGGGAATGGGAGCCGGGCCCGGGACGTTGGTTCACACTCCCGGAGCGTGGTCGCTCCGGTGATCTTCGTCGCAGACAGGAGGAAACCATGGAACCCCGAATCCACTACAAGAGCGTTGCCCCGGGTGCCTACAGGGCGATGGCGGGCCTCGAGTCCTACCTGGGCGAGTGCGGTCTCGAAAAGCCGCTCAGGGAACTCGTCAAACTGCGGGCTTCTCAGATCAACGGCTGTGCCTTTTGTATCGACATGCACACCAAGGACGCCCGCGCAGCGGGCGAAACCGAACAGCGCCTCTACGCCCTCTCTGCGTGGCGCGAGACCCCCTTCTTTTCCGAACGCGAACGAGCAGCGCTCGCCTGGACCGAAGCCGTGACGATGGTGGGACAAACGCACGTACCGGACGAGGTCTACGAACAGGCCAGAGCCCACTTCGATGAAAAGGAACTGGTGGACCTCACCCTGGCCGTCGTGGCCATCAACGGGTGGAACCGGATAGCCGTCAGCTTCCGCTCCGTTCCGGGGTCCTATCGTCCCGCGGGCGATTGACCCGATCGGTTGCGACCGGACTCCGCCGGCTCGGCGGAAGCCTGCCCCGACCTTGCCTCCCTCCAGAGCCTTCCCTATGCTTTCGGCAGGGGCGGGATGTCCCGGCAGACAGGGAGGAGAACACGATGAGCAGGACGACGAGAATCATCCAGGTGGACGCGTTTGCGGACGAACCTTTCAAGGGCAACCCGGCGGCCGTGTGCCTCCTGGAGTCGGAGGCCGAAGAGGCCTGGATGCAGGCCGTGGCCCGCGAGATGAACCTCTCCGAAACCGCCTTCCCCGTCCGCAGGGCCTACGGGTACAGCCTGCGCTGGTTCACGCCCGCCGCGGAGGTCGATCTGTGCGGGCACGCCACGCTCGGGACCGCCCATGCCCTGTGGGAAGAGGGTCTGCTGGCTCCTGACGAGACGGCGAGGTTCCACACCAGGAGCGGCCTCCTGACCGCGTCCCGGTCCGGCGGGTGGATCGAGATGGACTTCCCCTCCAAGCCCGAACGGGAGGCCGACGCCCCGGAGGGGCTCGCCGCATCGCTCGGCGCAAGGCCGCTCTACGTGGGGCGGAACCAGTTCGACTACATCGCCCTGTTCGAGGACGAGGCGGTCGTACGAGGCCTCGCCCCGGACTTCACCGCCCTGCGCACCCTGCCCGTGAGGGGCGTGATTGCCACCGCGCCCTCCGACTCGGGGGAGTTCGACTTCGTCTCGCGCTTCTTCGCGCCTGCCGTCGGCGTCGACGAAGACCCCGTTACGGGGTCGGCCCACTGCTGTCTGGCACCGTTCTGGAGCCGGCGCCTGAGCAGGACGGAGATGACCGGATACCAGGCCTCAGCGCGAGGGGGTATCGTAAAGGTCCGGACCGCGGGCGACCGCGTGGTCATTTCCGGCCGGGCCGTCACGGTCCTGCGCGGCGAACTCCTGGGGTGAAGCCTACCTGCGCTGGGTGTCCGGTGCAGGAGGTGTCTGCGAGGTGGCGGGTTCCACGCGCATGTTTCCGTCGGGACTGGTGAGCACCTGGACCCGTTCGCCCCCCTTGAAGGGGGTCTTGCCGGCCTGGACGATGGCAAACAGCCGCCCGTCGTCGAGCTTGACCGTTATCTGCTGCGCGTCCTTCCTCGTGATGCCTTCCTCGCCGGCGGCACCCGCCAGGCCGCCGATGACGGCGCCGGCGACCGTGGCCACCACGCTGCCCCGGCCCCCGCCGACGGCACTCCCTGCCGCTCCGCCCGCCACCGCGCCCGCGAGGGCCCCGGTTCCCGTTTTCGTGCCCTCGATGCGGGCGGCCTGGACGCTCTGGACGACGCCGTACTGAACGGACATGGGCTGCAGAGCCTCGTTCCGCGAGTAGGACTGGCTCGAGAGGCTGGACGCGCAGCCGGTCAGGCAGAGAACCAGCGCGGCGAGAAGAAGTACTTCGATTTTCATCCTATCCATTTGGGACCTCCTGCGGGTGACCCGGCCCGGAACTTCGGCGCGGGCCCGGGGACCGTGGCCGCGTTTCCTGAAGAGGACGTGCATACCTTTTCAGATTGGCGAAATCCGGACGATCCGGGCGCCGACAGCCATGTTCCGGCGTCAGGCGGACCCGCGTCCGCTTTCCGCTTCTACTGTCCCTTCTTCTCCCCGTTTTTTTATTGTAATACGCCCGTGCCCGGACTTCACGTGATCTTCGCGACGATTATGGTGATGTCGTCGTTTTGCGGCCGTCCGCCGGCAAATTCGAACACCTCGCGGAGCACGCTGTCGACGATGGCCTGGGCGGGCAGATGGGCATTGAGCTTGATGACATCCTCGAGCCGTTCGTCCTCGAAGAACTCGTCGGCCTCGTTCACCGCTTCGGTGACGCCGTCGCTGTAGACCACCAGGAGATCCCCGGGCGAGAACGGGAAGCTCTGCTGATCGAAGCTCGCGTCTGGAAAGACGCCCAGGATCGTTCCCGAAGACTCGAGCCTTAGAACATCCAGATCCGCGCCCTTCTTCCTGAACACCATGGGCGGGTTGTGACCGGCGTTCACGTAGTTCAAGACCCTGTTCGCAGAATCGAAGAATCCGAGAAAGAGGGTCGCGAAGCGGGTCTCGCTCGTCGCGGTGCACATCCGCCTGTTGATACCCTCCACCATCTCTCCAACGTGGCCGCCGTGCGTGTCGGCTTGCACCCGGAGCGTGGCCTGCAGAGCCGCCATCAGCAGCGCGGCCGAAACACCCTTGCCCGAAATGTCGCCAAGGGCCAGGCCCAGGCTTCCGTTCCGGCCGCGGATGAAATCGAAGTAATCGCCGCCGACGTAACGCGCGGGTCTGCACGTGCCGGCGTACTCCAGGTTGGAAACAGGAATGACGATCTGCGGCAGGAGATTCTCCTGCACCTGCCTGGCGATCTCGACCTCGCGCTTGAGTTGCGTCTGCTCATGACCCTCGTGGAGAAGACGGGCATGGTCGAGGGTATCGGCCGCCTGCTGGGCGACCGCCAGAAGGAGATCCTCATCCTCCTTGGAGTAGGGTTCCTCAGAGAGCTTCTCCCCGAGGCTGAGGAAGCCCATGAGCCGGTTGTCCGCCGAGAGTGGGATCAGGAGCCTGGCATTCGTGCGGAGGAGAAAGTCATTCTCCTCCTTCGTCCCCTGCAGGCGGACCAATTCGGCGCGGGACCGGCTCGACTGCGGGTCCACGTCCAGGCCTCTCAACTCTTCGCGCAGGTCTTTCTCCATGAGACGCACCACGAGGGAGTCGGCCGAGAGGATGCGGGGCGGATTGCACACCTCGAGGGGAGCTTCCTCGCCTGGGGCAATTCGGGACCTGTGCCACCAGCAGAAAAAGTCCTCCTGCCGTTTGCCGGCCGAAACGTCCCTGAAGCGCTTGCGCTCACCGTTCGCAAGGGGCAGGGAGGCGATTTCGGCGGCTCGCAGGAAGACCGCCGCGTTGTCCGGATGCAGAGCATCGAAGACGGTTCCCGTGACGGTCGAGACGAGGGCGTTGGGATCGGCGACGAGCCGACGGACCTTGAGGGTCAGGTTGGTGAGAACCCGGCGCGCGTCGTAGGCCTCGCGGAAGAACTGTCTTTCGATGCGCGGCATGACCCTCCTGTTGACCCGCCAGACGCCGAGGACGATCCCGGCGGTCGCGCCGGCGGTCATGATGGCCAGCATGCCCCGCCCCGGCTCACCGAGTACCCTTGAGACGTATGGGTCCGTGAAGTAGTAGAAGCCAACGAAGATGAGGATCCCCTCCAGAAAGAGAACACCCCTGTGCAGCAACGCGAAGCGAAGCCCACGCCTGAGGATGACGCGGATGCCGAAGATCCGGTGCTTGACCACGGCGTAGACGAAGGCAAGAGGGAAACAGATCATGAGCGCATAGATGACGATCCAGAACCACGAAGGGAGCCTGAGGCCGCCGATCGTTACCTGGTAAAGATAGATCCCCAGCCAGGGCAGAATGCACAGTGCTCCTATGAGGAGGATCATCAGCCTGTTTCGTTCGCCGGGTTGCCTGACGTGGAAGAGATTCCCGACCAGCGCGACGATTCCCAGAACAAAGAGCAGGCAGTAGATGACATCGAGAATGATGTCCACCCACCGGAAACCGGCAAAGAACCTCACGAAGGCCGCTGTATCGGACTCCTGCAGGTAATGAATACTGAAGTTCCACACCGTGAACGTTCCGCCGAAAACCAACCCGGCGTCCTTGAGCCAGGGCAGCCGCCCGTCCAGGAAAGACGGCGTCGGGAAGAGGAGGAAAAACCGCATGAAAAGGGACGTCATGAAGGACAGGAGGAGAATGAAGAGGGCCAGCCCGAAGACCCGCAGAACCGGGGGGAAGAGGGCCTGTGACAGTCCCCAGGTCAGGCTTTGCAGGCTCAGGAAGAGAAGGCTTGCCGTGAAGGCGTTGTCGTTTTCGGTCCTTGCAAAACCGATAAAAAGCCCCGCCGCCAGGCATATGGCGGTAAAGAACAGGTTAAAGGCGTAACGGGGCAATCGTTCGCGCCACGGGCTCGGGAGCCTGGGCTGGGCGGGAATGTCGAGCCGCATCTGTTTCACGGCGCCGTCGGGGGCCTTGCGTTGCACCAGGAGGGTGAAGGGCTCTCCGAAAGAGATGTTTCTCACACAGTCCGCAAAGGCATACTCACCGGTGAGTCTACGCTCAAAGCCGCGCTTGTCTGTGATGGCGACGATCACGTCGCCCTTCCGGAGACCGGCCTTGGTCCAGACCTCGCCGTGGGACTCCAGGACCTTGTACCCCGGGCCGTTCCAGGATAAATAAAACCGCGATTGCGGGGCGGTGAGCGGGCTCGTGAAGAAGACCCGGTAGTACAGGATGGCTCCCTGAGACAGGAGGATGCCCGCGGCCAGGACCAGGAGCATGAGCCGGCGTATCCTTTTGGCTGTCATGATAACGACCTCCAAGGTGTCTGACCCGGGGCGCACTCGCACCTCCGGAAAGCTCTCGATGGACCCGATGCCTGTTATCTAAGATGTTTGCCTAGAAATAGTATATCCCGAAGGGTGGGTCCGGCAACGTTGGGGCATCGTCAGTATCTTCTACGCAACCTCGGTGCGGATCGTTTCCGGCCCGTGGGGGAGCGTAGCCCCAAACTCCTGACCTGAGTGAAGATGGGGTCGATACCCCGGGATGCCGGGGGCGCACAGGTGGAGCGATCGTCAGGAAGGGGGTCCTTCGGGGTCAGGACGAGGATCGGTCCCGCCGTCTGAGCTTTTCCCAGAGGCCGCCCATGCGGGCTTTCACGTCAGGGTCCATGGCGATCACCCCGGGCCATTCCCTCTCGAAGCCCTCGCCAGGCCATTTCCTTGTGGCGTCGATGCCGACCTTGCCACCGTAGGCGAAGCGCTGCGAGGCGTGCTCCAGGACGTCCATGGGCCCGCTGGCCAGTTCCAGGTCCCGTCCGGGGTCGATGTTGGCCAGGACCCGCCAGGCCACCTCGCTCATGTTCTGAACGTCCACGTCGCCGTCCACCACGATGATGACCTTGGTGAACATGGCCTGGCCGAGCCCCCATATCGCGTGCATGACCTTTCTGGCGTGCCCGGGGTACTGCTTGTCGATGGACAGAATCATGAGGTTGTGGAAGACCCCTTCCGGCGGCATGTGCATGTCCAGCACTTCCGGAAGCTGCCTCTTCATGATGGGGAGGGTTACGCGCTCGATCGCATACCCCATGAATGCGTCTTCCATGGGCGGAGGCCCGACTATGGTATGGACGTAGAGGGGCTTCTTCCGCCGGGTGACGCACTCCACGTGAAAGACGGGATAGTCGTCGGCCAGCGAGTAGTAGCCCGTGTGGTCCCCGAAGGGACCTTCGCGTCTCAGCTCAGAAGGATCCACCCAGCCCTCCAGGACTATCTCGGAGTTGGCGGGCACTTCGAGATCGACAGTCTCGCAGCGAACCATTTCGACGGCCTCCTTCCGGATGAAACCGGCCAGAAGCATCTCGTCCACGTCGTCGGGCAGGGGCATGGCCCCGGCGAAATAGGTCGCCGGATCGGAGCCGATGGCCACTGCCACCTCGATCTTCTCGCCCTTTCTGAGGGCCTGCCGCGCGTGTTTCGCACCGTGCTTGTGAAGCTGCCAGTGCATGCCTGTCGTGGTTTCGTCGAAGACCTGCATTCGGTACATCCCGCAGTTGCGCTTTCCAGAGAGGCGGTCTTTCGTGAAGACCATGGGGAGAGTTATGAAAGCGCCTCCGTCCTCCGGCCAGCAGGTGCAGACGGGCAGTTCTTTCAGTGAAAACCGTCCCTTTTCAAGGACGACTTCCTTGCAGGGCCCCGATCTGACGGTTTTGGGCATATAGGAGGCCAGCTCGGCGAGCTGGGGCAACATCCGGATCTTGTCCAGAAGTCCCTGCGGCTGCTTGACGTCGAAGAACGCGTTGATGCGCTGGTCCACTTCCTCGTAGCTCTCGATCCCCAGCGCCTTGAGCATCCGCCCGTGCGTTCCCAACACGTTGCCCAGAACGGGGACGTCGTGACCCTTGACGTTCTCGAAGAGCACCGCCGGACCGCCCTCCTTGACAGCCCTGTCCAGGATCTCGGTTATCTCCAGGCGAGGATCCACCACCTCTGCTACGCGTAGGAGTTCCCCATCCTTCTCTAGAGCGGAAACGAAATCTCCGAGGTCTTTGAATCCCATGGCTTGTCTCCATAGCGGACCGGGTCCGGGGCGGGGCTAGAGTCCCTCGGACTGAAACTTCCGGTAGTCCTTCAATCCCCTTCCACCGCCCTTCGCGAGCTGGGAAAGGGTCACGGGACGGAACCCTCTGGCCTCGAGACCGTCCAGAATGAACGGCAAGGCGGCCACGGTCTGGCTTCGGTCGCCGCCGTGGATGACGTTATCGCCGTCGTGCAGGAGAATGATGTCGCCCGGTCTGAGATTGTTGAGCGTACGCTGGATGATCACGTCGACGCCCGGCCGCGTCCAATCGCGGGGCATATTGCTCCATTCGGCCACCGTGAGATCGAGCCTTCGAGTCTGCCGGAAGAGCCTGGGATCCCTGAATCCGTGGGGAGGGCGGAACCATTCCGGCCTGATGCCGGCTATCTGCTCGATGATGATCTGCGTCTTCCGGATCTGCCAGAACATGGTGGAGCTCTTCTCCGGGATCATGTAGGGATGGCTGTAGCTGTGGTTGCCTATCTCCATCCCGTCCCTGGCCTCACGGCGGAGGGCCTCAGGATAACGCAGGGCATTCTCTCCGACGACGAAGAACGTCGCCTTGACGCCTCTGTCTTCGAGGATCTTCAGGATCTGGTCCGTGTAGGGTTCGTTCGGGCCGTCGTCGAACGTCAGCGCTACGTCGTGGCCGCGGCGGTTTCCATGGGTGAAGGCCGGACCGCAAAACTGCGATCTCGGCGAAAGAACAGCATGGACGGCCAGGTAGAGAATGAGCAGACCGGGCCCGAAGAAATAGAAGGTGGGCCTTTTCCGGGAGGTCACACCCTGAATTTTGTAGGATCCAATCCGCATCTCTTGAGCATCCTGTAAACTTCGACTCTCTGCTTGCCCGCTTCCTTCGCCATCTGGTTCACATTGCCCCTGTGTTTTCTCAAGAGGCGCGTCAAGTACTCCCTTTCGAACTGCAACCTCGCGTGCGCGTAGCTGCCGACGCCCCTGCCCGTATAACCCTGCAGCTCGAAGGGCAGGTCGTCCCGCTTGAGCACGGCGCCCCTGAGGTAGAGTGCACAGAAACGCATGCGTGTCTGCAGCTCGCGCACGTTGCCCGGCCAAGGATACCACAGCAGGCACTCCATGGCCTCGTCGGTGAAACCTTCGAAGGGCTTCCCCAATTCCCGGCAGTAGCTCTGAAGGAAGGTGCGCGCGAGAACGGGGATGTCCTCCGTCCGCTCTCTCAGCGGAGGCACCCTGAGTGGAAAGGTCTGCATCCTGTAGTACAGGTCCTCCCGGAAGCGCTTGCCCGACACCTCTTCGGCGAGATCCCGCGAGGAGGAGAAAATAAAGCGAACGTTCGTCTGCCTGGGCGTGGCATCGCCCATCCTTGCAAAAGTCCTTTCCTTCAAGATTTTGAGCAGCTTGACCTGGAAAGAAAGGGGCAGGTCGGCGACCTCGTCGAAAAACAGGGACCCGCCGGCTGCCTCTTCGATCTGACCTGGAACCCGGCCGCCGGCTTCCTCTTTTCCAAAGAACCCACCGTCCAGGAGATCTTCGGACGGGCCCAGGCAGTTGACCACCACGAAGGGACCGTCCGCCCTCAGGCTCTGGTAATGGATCTGCCTGGCGATGACACCCCTGCCGGTCCCGGACTCGCCCAGGATCAGTACGGGGATTTCCGTGGGTGCCACGATGGTGGCCTGTTCCCTCGCCCCCAGCATGGCCGGCGACTGGCCCATGAGGATGGCCTCTTCGGACTTGGCCATGGGCATGGAAGCTTTGCGCGGCGAACGCCCGATGGCCGCCTCGAGACGGATGCGAAGGATCGTCGGTATCAGGGGCTTAAGGACGAAGTCCGTTGCTCCCTGGGCGATGAAAGCCGGGACTTCCTCGCGTCGCTCCATGGAAAACAGGAGGATGATGGGCGTCCAGGGCGCAAGCGTTCGGAACTGCGTAATGAACCCCCCATCCTCCATCCCCGTTTCCTCGAGGTCCGCAAATATCACGTCCACGCCCCCCGAGGCAAGGCGTGCCATGGCATCCTCGGCCGATTGCACCATCTCTGAGGTCCACTGGAGCGAAAGGCAGTTCCTGAGGGTCTCGGCGGACTCGGCATCCCTTACCACAAAGAGTGCTTTCATCCCCATCAACCCGCCCCTATCAGATCCAGCCTCTGCATGCGCAGGGAGGGGACCGAATCACTGACAGGCACGCGCTGCCCTGATTTCACACAGGTCCCGACGCTGTAACCAACGTCGCCCCCGATTCCGTTCACGGCCAGGAGGGCCGACAACACGTTCCCTGAAACGCGCCCTCCCCGCACCGGCTCTGCGATCTTGCCGCCCCTGATGAGATATCCCTCGGTCACGTCGAATACGAAGTCGCCGGACGCGGCGTCCACGTTTCCGCCACCCATCTGGACCACGTACAGGCCAAAATCCACGCCTTCTACCAGTTCCTGGCGGCTGAACGGGCCGGCCTGCACCTGGAGATTGCGCATGCGCGGAGAGGGCATGTAGCGGAAGCTCTCCCGCCGGCCGTGACCCGAAGGCAGGAGGTTCAGCTTCTTCGCGGAAATCCTGTCCAGAAGAAATCCCCTGAGTACACCGCCCTCGATGAGCGTCGCGCGGCTTGTGGGCGTGCCCTCGTCATCATAGTCGCTCGTACCTCTTTTTCCGGGCGCCGCCCCGTCGTCGCACAGGTTGAATCCGGGAGGCGCGACGCGCTCGCCCCGGCTCTTCCAGTAAGGAGAGAGTCGTCCCGCAACCAGGTCGCCCTCCAGGCATCGTCCCACGGTCTCGTGGACGAAGAACCCGGAAGCTCTTGGAGCTAGAACGACCGGCAGAACGCCCGAGGGCGCGGGCCGCGCTTCAAGCTGGAAGAGAGCCGTGCGGACGGCTTCGCCCGCAGCGGCCTTCGGACCGACATCCTTGGCCAGTTCGTAGCCGCTGGCGGCGCTCCTCACCTGCGCCCCGACGAACGACCGTCCGTTTTTCCGGGTTCTGACCTGCTGGTAGAGGGTGACGTAGCTCCTGGTCTCCTCCACCAGTGCACCGAGAGAGTTGGCCACCAGCACCTCGCTGCTCGAGTCAGTATAAAGCCCGTAGTAGGCCCCCACTCTGTCGTCCATGTTCAGTGCGGCCGATTCCCCCGACACGAGCTGGGCCTCCTTCCACTGGAAGGGCACGACGTCGTGGGGGACGAGCGACAGGTTGAGGTGCCGGGAGGGCTGAACTTCAAGCGGGGCCAGCGTGCAACGCGGCCCCCACGAGAAGGAACGGGCCAACCGTGTGGCTTCGTCCACAAGGTCCTTCCGGTCGAGGCCGGAAATGGACGCAAAGCAGGTGACGTCATCGGCCACCAGACGAATCCCCACGCCCTGCATTTCTCCGCCGTTGATCTGCCCCGTTTTGCCGTCTTTCCGGCTCATGGTCGTAAAGCTGCTCCGCTGTACGAAGACCTCGGCATAGTCCGCCCCCGTCGATATGAGGGTTCCAAGTACCTCCTCCAGAAGGTTCTTATCGAGCAGCACGGGACCGCTCCTTCAACTGCTGCCACAGGGCCTCGACTCGAGCACGGGCATCCGAGGAACTCCCCCCGTTATCGATGACATAGTCGGCCAGCGGAGCCTTGGCGGAATCCGGCCATTGGGCCGCCATCCTGCGCTCCACTTCCCCGGCATCCCAACCGGCATCCATCAGTCGCGCTTTGCGGACCGGTTCCGGCGCGGTCACGAGAATCACCGCGTCGAATTCGGCCACCGTGTGCGCTTCGAATATCAGCGAAGCCTCCGTCACCACGATAGCCCCAGTGCCCTTCTCCCTTTCAATCTCCAGTAGCATCCGCCTTCTTTCGGCTAGAACGAGCGGATGGAGAATGGCCTCCAGCCTCCGCCGCGCTCCAGGATCGTTAAATACGACGGCCGCGAGAGTTTTGCGGTTCACGCTGCCCGACGGTTCGAGGACATCCGCTCCGAAGGCCTCCGCCACAGGACCTGCGGCCCTTCCGCCTTGCGAAAGCAGGTCCCGCACGATCCGATCCGCGTCCAAGACCACGGCGCCGAGGTCGCCGAACATGTCGGCCACGGAGCTTTTTCCCGATCCTATGCCACCGGTCAGGCCCACATGGAGCATGACCACCTTCCAGTCTGGAAGTAACGGAGGACTCTCGAGTTCCCGCCAGGTGTCCCGAGCCCAGTCGCCGCGAGAAGATGCGCCGGGACAGCCGGCCTTCTCGAATTCCGATCGGGAGCGGGGATGTTCACGAGCCGACTCCAAGGCGGGTCCGGGCCGACTTCAGCGTATTGGCCAGAAGCATGGCGATGGTGAGCGGCCCCACGCCGCCGGGTACGGGCGTATAGAGCGAGGCTTTCTCCCACATGGCCGCCGGAACGACGTCGCCGACAAGGGTGCCGCCCTTCTCCCTGACTATCCGCAGGCGGTCGGGGTCGTTGTTGAAGAAGCGTCCGGCCTCCTCAAGGTCGGTAATCCGGTTCATGCCCACGTCCACCACCACGGCTCCCGGCTTGATGTGGTCTTCCGTGATGAGCCCCTTCCTGCCGACCGCGGCGACCAGAACATCCGCCTCCTTGCAGACGGCGGCAAGATCCCGCGTTCGTGAGTGGCAGATGGTGACCGTCGCGTGTTCCCTTAAAAGCATGAGCGCCATGGGCTTTCCGACGATGTGGGAGCGGCCGACGACGACGGCGCTCCTGCCCTTGAGTTCCACGCCGTAGCGCCGCAGCAGCTCCATGATGCCCGCGGGCGTACAGGGTTCGAAGGCCGGCTGGTCCAATACGAGTTTTCCCATGTTGACGGGGTGGAATCCATCCACGTCCTTATCGGGATCGATGGCCAGAAGCACGGCGCCCTCGTCCACCTGAGGCGGGAGAGGAAGCTGCACAAGGATTCCATCGATATCCGCCCGGGCGTTCAGGTCGTGGACGACCTGCAGGACGTCCCCGGTGGTCGTGTCGGCCGGCATCTCCACCTTCTTGGAGTAGACGCCCGCCTCCGCACAGGCTTTGACTTTTGAGTTCACATAAACGCGGCTCGCCTGGTTTTCACCAACCAGGACCACGGCGAGGCCCGGCGGCCGAAGGCCCTTTTCCACCAGGGCTTTCACCCCTTCGGCCACTTCCCCCCTGATGTCGGCGCCGGTCTTCTTTCCATCCATGGCGCGTGCGGTCATCTGATTTTCTCCTTCCTGAAGTCTGTCCTGAATGGAAACTCAAGGTCCAGGCCCTCCTTCCCCATCAGTATGTTGCTGAGAATGAGCGATATCTTCTTCGTGGGGTAGGGATTGTCGTATTGAAAGACGAGCAGGCGCTCGATCCAGTAGCCTGCCGGCAGGTAGAGGTTCTTGAGGAAGAGAGTCTTGCCCGCGGCGGCCAGCCTGCGTTCGCCGTCGTTCTCCTTGTAGAAAAGCTGGTAAAGACCTATGTCGTCGAGGGCTCCGTCGCTTCCGAACATTGCGCCCTGCGGTGAAAAGCTCAGATTGTCCGACTTGCCCAGGTTCTCTATGCGCAGTCTGAAGAAAACGTAGTTGGCCTCCGGCGGAAAACCGGCGAAGGGATCAAGAACGCCTTGCGCCCTGTAATAGGCCTTCAGCTCCTTGCCCGTTATGGGTTCTACCCTTACATCCAGGGCTTTGTCCCGGAAGTGGAACCCGTTGCCTTCGACGCTGTATCCTTTCGATTGTTTCTTTTTCAAGTCGGGCGAAAGGTGCTCCAGGATGTAGATTTTTCTTGAAGCCCAGGCGGAAACGCCGAGGACCAGTAGCAAGCATGCCGCCGCAGCTTTTCTTCTCAAGGTTCCACCTCCCTGTAGAGACCATATGATAACGCCATTGACGCCGATTGTCGCTTTCAGAACCGGAGGGGGAAATCCCCGGAGACCGGGCTGCGAATGGGCGAGGGCCGACGTTGGCAGTCGCCGGCCTCGGGCCTGCGCGGGCAGGGGCCGTTGCTTCTTTTCCCCGCTCCTTACCGGATGACTCGATCCCCGGCACCCTCATAAACCTTTGCCCGTGATAAGTCGTATCATGCCGTGTATGAGGAGGTGACCATGAAAAGGTTCACTCTGGCCATAGCAGTAGTGGCGGCAGCAATTGTGGTCGCCGTCGGGGGGTTCTGGTGGTCCCAGAGAGGATCCCAGGCCTATGAAGGTCTGGCCAACCGCTTTCCCGACCAGACCAGCGTATTCGTAGAAATACACAAACTCGGCCAATGGATGTCGCCGCAGACCGCGAGCCAGGGTAGGACTTCTCCCGCACGAGCCAGTCGCGGAACGGACCCGATGCTGCAGGTTCTCGGCCAGGTCTGGGCAGCCCAACCCGTCAGGCCTGCGGAACTCCCGGACCTTCTCAGGAACCAACCCATGGGTATCGGCCTCTGGGAAGCATCCGGCACCTACCAGGGGGCGGCCCTCATTCGCCTGGGTCCCGGACAGGCGGACCAGGTGGAGAAGTTCCTGGCCGAGAAGCTGGGCAAGGAGCCGGCCAACGTAACCGTTGAAGGGATCGCACTGTACAAGGCTCCCGCGCTGGGAGACCACGAGAGAACCCAGGATTTTGTCTGGGGCGTTTCCGATTCCCTTGTGGTCATGGCTTCCAGCCCTCAGGTCGCCAGGGACGTCCTGGGGACCACGGCTGACAAGTCCCTCGGAAAGGACGCCTCTTTCCTGTCCACGGTCCACAAGTTCCCGGCCGGCAAGGGCGCCCTTCTCTTCGTAAAGGGGAGCCTCCTCAAAAGCATGATACGGGAACACCACAAGGAGATCCGCAAGGTCGCCGATGAGGAATCCGGGGACAAGAAGAGCACGGAGCCCGTCCCCGGTGTCACGCCCCCGGACAAGCCCCACGAGGGACCGGCGTCGTTGAGCACGCCGCAGTTCTCCTTTTCGGACCTGAAACATGCGATCAAACCCATACTGTCGTTGGATACGATCAACGCCCTGGGCTTCTGGACGCTCCCGCCGACGGCCGGTCAGGAGGGTTGGCGGACCCGGTTCTGGATCGGGTTCAACGACCCCCCGAAAGGCGTCTGGCGGATCGCCGCGGAAGGCTCTCCCTCCTATCCCGATATGGCGAGCCGGCTTCCGAAGGACGGTCAGGCTTACGTGTGGTCGGGCGGAAAAGACCCTGCCCGCATCTACCAACTCTCGCTGGACGAACTCCAGAAAGATCTCCCTCCCGACCAGATGGGCTGGATCCGGGCCGGCATCGGTGCCGCCGAAGGCAAGCTCGGGCTCTCTTTCGCCAATGATCTGCTGCCCGCGCTCGGCGACCAGTGGTGCGTGGTGTCCATGAGGGACTCGGACGGAACCGGCCGCGCCAAACGCATGGGCCTGTTCCTGACCCTGCGCGACAGCAGGCGGTTCGAAGACCTTCTGAAGAACAAGATCGCCCCCCAGGTCCACCTGGAGCAGCAGACCTACAAGGGTGCGGAGGTCTGGACATTCGGCAAGAAGGGCACGACAAAGGGCAGGCCCAGCCTGGTGCTTTCCGGTGGGATGGCCATACTGACCAACGATCCTCAGTGGGCCCTTTCCACGGGCGGTGAGCCCGGAAAGGCATACGAGAAGTTTGCGGGAATAAGGGAGAAGGCCAACGGGGTGGCTGTATTGGATCCCTCCCTGTGGTCTCACCAGAGCGACGTCTTCACCCAGGTCATCTTGCATTCGGGCATGACGGGCCTGAGCGTCGACGCCACCTTCCCGGGACAGGCCCCCAACTGGAACTGGAAAGACTGGGACAGACACCTTGTGAGCCTGAGTCGGTGACGGTAGAATTCCCCGCCTGCGAGGGCGGGGAATCTTTATCCGGTCTTGACGCGGAGTATGCCCTTGTCGAGGAGCTTCCTGATGGCCTTGAGGGCTTGCCGCTCCGGCATGGGCGAAACCTTCAGTATGGACGCGATATCCCACGTCCCGTTGACTCGCGAGGCCAGAAACCCCTCGTGGGACGAGATGCTTTCCTTCGCCAGCTTTTGGAGCGGCACCGCGAGTTCGAGGACGGAGGAAAGCGGAACCGTTTCCTTGAAGTAGAGTTGGCAGGACCCTTCCTCCGCCATCGCCAGCCCCCTCGTCACCTCCTCGTCCCGGGGAAGGTATTTCAGCAGGTAGCCATAGAGATTGACGGCTTCCTCGAACCGGCTGCCCTCCAGGGCCTTCTCGGCCTCCCCGAGCAACTGGCGCTGTATGTCCGTATAGGCCGCCTCCTCTGCCCCTTCCTTTTCGCCCGCCGCCTCGAGGAAACCCAGCTCAACGAGCTTGTAGGCCGAGGTTGATGCTTGAAATTCCGTGGCGTGGAGTTCGAGGGCGACCTCGGCCAAGCTCCGTGATCCGTCGAAGAGGGCAAGGGCTCTCTGCTCGAAATCCTTGAGGACGGGACCGGCGTCATTGCCCTTTCCGCTCACTTTCCTGAAGACAATGCCGTCGTTGCGGATCACCTTTCTGATCCGTCCCCACTCGTCCATCCTCCGTATGCCTTCCATGATGAGCGACGTCACATCCAGGGCCATGTGAATCATGTCCTCGTCAATTTCCTGGAGATCCTCGAACGTGAATTCGCCCTCGTCCCAGAGGAAAAGCCCGTACAGGTTTTCTTCGGCCTTGAGCTTCAGCATGCCCATCAGTTCGTCTTCCTCGATGATTCCGACCATGACGAGCACCTTCCCCAGCTTGATTCCCGTCTGGATCTGCGTTTCCATGGCCTTGTTGAGCTGGTCTTCCGTGAGGTAGCCGTGGCTTATCAGAAAATGGCCGAGGTATTCGCGGGGGTCGGAGGAGGCGGTAGAACAGATCAGACCGCCGCGAAAGAAGATCCTCTTCGTGACTCCATTCGTCCCCCTGATGTGCAGGATGCCCGTCTTGCGGCTCGTGGATATCCACTGGAGAACGTCGGACAGAACGATGGTCTTCAGATTGCCCTGTAGTCCCATTCGACCTCCCTGGCTCATCCATGGTAAACGGGAAACGGCCGACGTTCAAACGTGCATTCAACGGTGCCGCCCAGAAGCGCAGCGAGCCATCCCGTTGCGAAGCATATTGGCACCGCTGCAGTTACTCGACTATAATAAACTCCTTAGTGAGGAGCATGTGAATGCTGGAAGAACCCCCCCAGATCGCCCTGACTTTCGACGACGTGTCGCTCGTGCCCGCGCACTCGAGTGTCCACCCCCAGAACGTGGACACTACATCCCACCTGACCAATAAGATCGCCCTGAACATACCGCTGGTTTCGGCGGCGATGGACACGGTGACCGAAGGCAACCTCGCCATTGCCATTGCGAGGCAGGGTGGAATCGGCATCATTCACAAGAACATGAGCCTCGATCAACAGGTCGAGGAAGTCGACAGGGTGAAGCGCTCGGAGGCGGGGATGATCACCAACCCCATCACGATCCGGCCGGAACAGAAGGTTTACGAAGCCCTCGACATGATGCGCAAGTTCCGCATATCCGGTGTCCCCGTCACGGCGCCGGACGGCCGTCTGCTGGGCATCCTTACCAACCGGGACCTGAGATTCGAAGACCGGACCGATCTACCGGTCAGCGAACTCATGACCAAGGAGAACCTCAAGACGGTGCCCGTGGGCACGACCCTCGAGGAGGCCAAGCAGCTCCTCCAGAAGTTCAAGATCGAGAAACTCCTGGTCGTGGACGACCACTACCACCTCAAAGGGCTTATCACCGTCAAGGACATACAGAAGAAAATCAAGTTTCCCAGCGCGTGCAAAGACGAGATGGGGAGGCTAAGAGCAGGCGCGGCCCTGGGTGTCGGCGGGGACGTACTCGACAGGGCGAAGGCCCTGCTCGACGTGAACGTGGACGTTCTGGTGCTCGATTCCTCCCACGGCCATTCCCAGGCCGTGCTCGATGCGGCGGCGCACATCAAGGAAAAATACCCGGAGGCCCAGCTCATCGTCGGAAACGTAGCCACCGCGGAGGGCACGATGGCTCTCATAGAGCGCGGGGCCGACGCCGTGAAGATCGGAATAGGGCCAGGTTCCATCTGCACCACTCGGATCGTCACGGGTGCGGGTGTCCCGCAGGTCACCGCCATCGCGCAGTGTGCCCGCGTTGCGGCCGAAAAGGGCATTCCGGTGATAGCAGACGGCGGCGTACGTTTCTCCGGCGAGATCGTCAAGGCCATCGCCGCGGGAGCCAATTCGGTCATGATAGGCTCGCTCTTCGCCGGCACCGAAGAGGCGCCTGGCGAGACGATTCTCTACCAGGGTCGGACCTTCAAGGCATACAGGGGCATGGGATCCCTGAGCGCAATGAAGGCAGGGTCGGCGGACAGGTATTTCCAGGAAGGCGCAATGCCCCTCTCCAAGCTCGTTCCCGAAGGTATCGAAGGCATGGTGGCCTTCAAAGGGAGCCTCGAGAGCGTGGTGACCCAGCTCATCGGAGGACTTCGCTCCGGCATGGGACTGACCGGAAGCGCCACGATCAGCGAACTGCGTACCAAGGCACGCTTCATGCGCGTCACCGTGGCCGGTCTCAGAGAGAGCCACGCACACGACGTCGTCATTACGAAGGAAGCCCCGAACTACATGAAAGAGGAATTTTGATGATACCGGAAGAAAGCAAGCAGGAATACAAACTGCTCAAGGACAAGGCCGCAGAACTCAGGAGTTGTCTTTGACGAAGAAGGCCTCCTGAGCCGCCTGAGCGAAATCGACCGTGCATCGACCGCCCCCGACTTCTGGAACGATCCCCAGAAGGCCGCACCGCTCCTCAAAGAAAAGAGTTCCCTGGAAACCAGGATCGAGTCCATCCACAAACTCGCCCGGTTCGTCGATGATCTCGATGCGTTCATGGAACTCGAATCCGAGGGCGAGGACGTGGGCGGAGACTTCGGAGAACTTTTCACCGATTTCCAGGCCTTTCTTGCCGACATTGAGATCAAGGCGCTTCTCTCGAGTTCCCTCGATATCAACAATGCCATACTGACCATTCACCCCGGCGCGGGCGGAACCGAAAGCCAGGACTGGGCCCTCATGCTCTATCGAATGTACGTTCGCTGGGCGGAAAGACAGGGATACAGCGTCGAAATCCTGGACTACCAGGACGGGGACACGGCCGGGATAAAATCGGCCACGCTTCTGATCAAGGGCGACTACGCCTACGGCTACCTGAAAACCGAGAGCGGCGTTCACAGACTCGTCCGCATCTCGCCCTTCGACGCCGCATCGAGGCGCCACACCTCGTTCACATCCGTCTTCGTTTCGCCCGAGGTGAGCGACGACATAGAGATCGAGATCGACGAAAAGGACGTCCGGGTGGACACTTTCAGGGCGGGCGGTCACGGTGGCCAGAACGTGAACAAGGTCTCCTCCGCCGTTCGGCTGACCCACTTTCCCTCGGGCATCGTGGTCAGTTGCCAGAACGAGCGCAGCCAGCTCCAGAACCGGGAAACGGCCTGGAAAGTCCTTAAATCGCGACTCTATCAGTTGGAACTCGAGAAGAGGAACAAGGAAAGACAGGCTCTCGAGGACAGCAAGATGGATATCGCGTGGGGCAGCCAGATCCGATCCTACGTTCTCCATCCCTACAGACTCGTCAAAGATCACAGGACCGACACGGAAATTGGAAATGCGGACGCAGTTCTGGATGGTGATCTCGATCCTTTCATCCAGGCGGCGTTAAAAGCGCTGGTGGCCTGAGGCGGAAAAGACCGCCGGCCTCCGTTGCGGAGGCACCGGGGTGCGAGGGAACAGTCTATGGATACGGACAGGATGCCCACTGCGCGCTCCAGGGCGTTGGGGGGATATTTCAAGTTCAAGGGCCTGACCTGGGCGGTCGTCGGAGCAATACTCCTCTATGCGGCCCTGGCCGGCGGCACCCTCGAGGATGCGGGGCCGTTGAGACTGTCGGCTTTTTTCCTCCTCATGTTCGCGGTTCCTTCCGTTCTGCTCTGGACCCTCGGCACCGTCGTGAAAATACGCCACCCCGCAGGCTGGTGGATAGGATTGGTCTATGTTTCGTCGATCGTGGTGGCCAAGACCATCCTTGGCACCGGCGAACTGCCGGGGCGGTCGTGGTACTGGCTGTCACACCACCTCCCACCAACCCATCTTCTGGGCATGAAGATCCTGGCCATATTCTCCGTTCTGGTTTACGCGCTCGATATGGTCGTTCTGGTGGCCCTGCTGTCCGCCAGGGGACGCGACTGCTTCGATATCGGGACGCCCAATCCCTCGGCGAGGGTCTGAACGCCGTCGATGGGCAAGGACCTGTCTCGAACGAATTACCGACGATTTGCGGGAGGGTCCGTGTTCAGAGGCACGTCACGCAGGCCCTGCCCCTGGTCTTGGCCTGATAGAGCGCCTGGTCCGCCATCTTGATCATGGATTCGAGGTCCTCCGCCTCCGAGGAGCGCGCCGCCACGCCGCCGCTGAAACTGAGGTTCACCTCGGGCAAATCCGGTATATTAACGGCCTCAATGGCCGACTCAGTCCTGACGGCCACCTCCATCGCCTCATCCAACCCGGTCTGCGGAAAGAGAACGATGAATTCGTCGCCGCCGTACCGGCCCAGGATATCGTATCCTCTAAGCTCCTTCCGGACGGCTGCGCAGAAGGTGACCAGGACCGAATCTCCGACGTCGTGTCCGTAGGTATCGTTGATCGTCTTGAAGCGGTCCACATCCATCAGCATGACGGACACCGAAAGTCCCAGCCGGCGGCTTCGTGACACTTCGGCGCCCGCCACTTCGAGGAAATGCCGCCGGTTGTAGATCTTGGTCAGACCGTCTCTTATGGAGAGTTCGGTCAACAGTTCGTTCTTCTGCCTGAGTTCGTCCTGCAGGAGTTTTCTCCTCAGGTGGACGTTCGCCCGGGCCAGAAGCTCTCCGGGGTGAAAGGGTTTTACGATATAGTCCCCTGCGCCGGAGGTGAGAAGCTTGACCTTCTGGTCCGTCTCGTCGATGGCCGTCAGCATGAGCACGGGAATGGTTTCCATCTCCGGTCTTGAGGCACGCAGTTTGAGGAACGAGAAGCCGTCCATCTCCGGCATCACGAGATCGCAGAGCACCAGGTCGACCTGCTCATCCATTAGGATCTTGAAACCGTCCAGCCCGTTTTCGGCCTCGTAGAATCGGACCTCCATGTCGGGAAATACGAGCGCTCGCTTGATCTTTTCTCTCAAGGAGCGAGAATCGTCGACAATCAGGATGTGGGCGACAGGCATATCGGCCACTGAGTGCCCCCTCTCCCTTTTAGTTTGAAGCACAACACCTGTGAGATGCAAGCTAGAACGATGGCGCGCCGAGACTTTCCACGACCCTCAACGTCTCTTCCTGGTTTGATACCCACAGAGCAATATCCGCGCCTGCCTCCAGACACTGTTTAACCAGTTCCGTCAATTTGTCCCGCCCGGCCACCGCGCCCATCGACAGGTCGTCCGTCAAGCTCGATCCCCCGAACCCGGCTTGCCTGAGCCGTTCGTATACGCGCGGGTCCAGGGAGGAGGGCGTCCCCGCTCCGACTTCGTAGTAGTCGGCATGGGCTACCATGACGTAAGGAACGCGCCCGGCAAGCCTGATATAGGGTTCCAGGTGGGGCGCTCTCTCTTCGAGGGCACCCCCGATCCGGGGCAGGCTCTTGTGGCTGTCCACCCTGGAGCCTCCAAGGCCCGGAAAGTGCTTGAGGCAGCCGGCCATACCCGCCGCGTCAAGGCCCTCGAGAAAGGCCTCGCAGCACTCGGCTACAACCAGAGGATCGGAGCCGTAAACCCTGCTCTCCAGTCCCGTCCCGTCATAGGCGGGACCGAGATCGGCGACGGGGGCGAAGTCCACGTCGAAACCGAGAAAGCGCATGATGCCGCCCATCTCACCCGCAAGAGACCGAACCCGCCCTGCATCGCCTCCCATCTCCTCCGCAGAAGGAAAGCGGTACCCGAGGGCCGACAGCCTGTCGACCCGTCCCCCTTCCTGGTCGAGACCTATCAGCGGCGGCGAGTCGGAACGCGCCTCGTTGATGCACTGGCAGAGTTCCCGGACCTGGTTTTCCGACCTCAGGTGGCGGGCAAAGAGAATGACGCCCAGTGGGCAGGCGTCGCGGAGGAAGCGCTGGACTTCCGGGCCGGGAGCGAAGCCGTCGAGCGTGATCCAGATGGGGAACGCTTTCATTTCCCCGAACCCCTCCGGCGGTGGGCCGGCGCAGATTTGAGGCGCTTTTGTTTCGGGAGGCTGGAGGGCAGGGCTACGCGGTACATGACCGGATTTGGACCCGATGTCCAAGCCAGCACCACTGCGTTGGTCGTTGAGACAGCCGGACACTTCAGAATCGAGCCTTCCGGCACCTTCCACGTCCACCCGGCGTGCCCGTCCTCCGGGTCCAGAATGACGAGCCTGGAACCGGCCGACTCCGCGAACAGGATTCCAGCCCCGACCTTGAAGGGACCAAAGGACGGCCTCCCTTCGGCCCTGAACTGCCACGCGAGCTGACCGTCCCGGATCTTGACCGCCCGGATGAAGTGGTCCAATGAGGCGTAGACGACCTCACCGCCTAGTACGAGAGGAACCGAGACGACTTCCCCCCCGCCCCTGTATGCGAACCGCACGCGTCCATTACCGGACTTGAGAGCGACGAGGTCCCCTGCTGAGGTGCCCGCGAATACGGTCGTGCCGGCGAGGGTCGCGGGGCCCGGCCGGCCTCTTTCCGGCTTCCACGTCCAGAGAATGGAGCCCGAAGCGTCGAGCCTCGCCGCTTCCTGCGGGCCCCACACCCAGAAGCCATCTTGCCCCATGGCCACGGCATGGGAGATGTTAAGTTTCAGTTTCTTGCGCGTACCGTCCGGAAGTCGAAGCCCGTGAGGGAAGAACACGACCGGCATGGTCCGATAAGGCACCAGCGCCACGGCGTTCCCCAGGTCAGCGGCAACTTGCGTAGGTATCCCCCGCCCCAGTTCCCAGAGCGTGCCTTTCCGGTCCAGGACCCAGATCCCGTCCCCGCCACAGGCCGGTTGGAGCAGCGGTGACATGTGAACGGGATCGCAGTTGGGCGCCGAGTCCTCAGGGCCCATGATCTGGTTTCGGCCGCCGGAGGAAAAGAGATAGAGAGTCCCACCGCAATGGACCGGGGCCCAATCCACCCGGATGTCCAGCGGCAAGCCCATGGCTGCGGGCTCAGCGGAGAACGACGCGAGTCCCGCCACCAAACCCAGTGCGATGGCAGCAAAGAGTCCGCTTCTCGTGCGCATGGCGCCTTCTCCGGAGTAGGCGGCAGAATCATCGCGGAACGATCAGGCAAAAGGAAAAAGCCGCCGGGCGCCGGAACCCTTGTCGCGCCCTAGGATGCCGTCTCCATCTGCTTGATCAGGCTCATGTTGTAGTGGATCGCTTTTTCTTTCTCGAGTTCCTTCGTGCGCTGAGCAATATAGTCCTGCATGATGTTGCTCGCGATCTGGCCCCGTTGGGTCCTTGCGAAGTCGGCCCGGTCAGCCTCGAATTTCTTCATGTCGGCGTCCTGGTGATCCGTGACCACCGCCACGACCCAGCCATTCTTGACCTTGAGAGGACCGACCCGCTCCCCGACCTTGGCCGCGAGAAGAGCCTTGCTCAGGTCCCTGTCCCGGCCTACGCCGGCGACGTAGCCCTTGGCATTCTGGAGCCCCGTCTCCCTGGCCTGAAGCCCCAATTTCTTGGCCTCGGCTTCGAGCGTTTTAGCGTCCTTCCCGTCCTTCGCCAGGGTGTCCGCCGCCTTGCGGGCGAGTTGGGCGGCCTTCTCGTCCCTTGCTTCCTTCGCAAGCTGAGGCTCAGCCTCGACGAACGTTGCAGGATGGGCGGGGAGGACCTTTGTGACCTTGAAGCGCACCCAGTTCTTCCTCACCGTGAGAGGCTCGCTCCACTGGTCGGGCATCGCCTTGAACACGGCTTCCGCGAGCGCCTCGTCTTTGCCTAGGGGCCCGATGGCGTCCGTCTTGGCGACGGGCATCATGACTTTGTGGACCTCGAGTCCGAATTTCTTTGCCGCCGCCTGCATCGCCGCGTCGTCCTTTGCCTCGCCGAGGGCTTTCTCCGCTTCATTCTCGAGCTTCGTGGCCTGGCTGGAGTAGACCGGGTCAGACAGGAGCATGGTCTGGCGGACCTGGTCCTTGACTTCGTTGAAGGGCTTGGCCTGGCCCCCGATTCCAGTCAGCTTGATGACGTGGAAACCGAACTGGCTCCTGACGGGACCCACGATATCACCCACGGCTTTGCACTGGTCGAAGACCGCATCCGCAAAGGGTTTGACCATGCTCTTCCGGCCGAACCAGCCGAGGTCTCCGCCTCTCGATGAGGTCGGACCTTCTGAATATTCCTTTGCGAGTTTTGCAAAGTCCTCGCCTGCTTTGGCCTTCCTGTATATCTCTTCCGCCTTCTTCTTGGCGGCCGCGACGACCGCCGGTTTTGCGTCTTCGGCGACCTTGATCAGGATGTGGCTGGCCCGGCGCTGGTCCGCCGGAATGGAGAACTCCTTGATGTGATCCCCGTAATAGGCCTTGACCTGCGCGTCGCTCACGTTGATGTTCTTGCGGATGGCATCCGGAGTCACCTCGACGTATTCCACCTTCCGCTTTTCCGGCGTTTCGAGGTTTTTCTTCTCTTTCTCGTACCGGGCCTTTAGTTCCGCTGCAGAGATGGGTCCAATCTTGCCCATGAACGAAGCCGTCTGAGCGACTGCCACCATGGCGTTGAACTTTGTATTCTTGTCTTTGTAGAGATGCTGGAGTTCGCTGTCCGGAATATAGGCCGTATCAGACAGCAGATCGCGGAGTTTCTGGACGAGGAGCTCGCTGCGGACCATGGCCTGATAATCCTGTGCGGACACCCCCAACCTGGAAAGCATGACGGGATATTCGCTCTTGGGATTCTTGAAGTGGTAGATGCGCTCTATCGTCCGGGCGACCTCTCGATCACTGACGGTCAGACCGTACTTCTCGGCAAGCTGGCCCAGCATGATCTGATCGGCCATCTGCGAGGCGATTCGCTGCGGTGCACCCTTCAGGAAACTCTGCTTGAAGTTCTTGCCCAGCATGCTCTTTATTTGCTCGGTGTAGAACCTGTACTGGAGGCGATAGGCCCCCGGCGGAAGGCTGTCGCTCCCGACCTTAACGGCAAAGTCCCGACCGAGAAGGGTATGGCCGCCCTTTTCCGTATCCAGGCCGCCGCCCCAGACGGTGAACATGGCCAGGATGAAGGATAGAACCACGACCCAGAGGAGTAGTTTGAGTACCTGCATGCTGCGCATGCGCTTGAGAACGTTCATAAAGCCGATCCTCCACTCGCAAAGACCTTATATTACAGCATTTCAGCGATTCGGGCAAGGCTCTGGATGCCCCGTTTCCGGTCGCCGGTGGCGGTCCGGCCGCCGGTACACAACCATACCACACTGGATTTGGGATTTGGGAATCGGGGTATCGGGTTTGAAGACGGCAGGGGGAAGAGCTTCGCACCGGAGATGAACAGGGAGGATGGGAGGACGGGGGCGTAACGATTTGGGATCTGAAAACGCGGAAGACTGATCCTCGAAGGAAAGACCGATCCGTCATTCCAGCTGAGACGGCAATCCATGCCGCCGAAGGCATTCCCGAGACTCCATCAGTGTGAGGAAGAGCAGAGCCCTAAAATCTGCGGGTCAAAGAAGAGCCCCGGTACGGCTGGAGAATTGTCTCGAAGTCCCCTCCCCTGTCGTTGCATTGTTTTCGCCTTAGCCCTTCGGCCTCAGGCTTTCGCCCTCAACGTCCGCGAAGGCCCGTCCCCTACGCCACCTCCGGTTTCACCTCGCGGTGATAGGCGCGTCCCTGTCGGAGCCCCCAGTAATAGAGGACGAGGGAAGTCACGGCGACGGCGGCCACGTCCCAGCCGAAGGGAATGAGGCCCCTGCCGCCGAAGTGTGTGTCCCCGGCGAAGGAGAGAGCCGCCATGGCCAGCAGGTAGACGATGAACCAGCTCCCGTACTTCATCGAAGCGAGGAGGCCGCCTCTGCGTGACGCGTAGACCAGGTAAATCACCACCCCGCCGAAGAGAACCGCGAGCGTCAGACCGGTCGCCGGCCAGGCGCTCCAGTACAGGAGCAGAGACGAGATGATGAACGCGGCCGGCGACAACACGGCCGCCCAGCGCAGGTGGAACGGGCGCGGCACCTCGGGCGCGACGTCGCGCAGAACCACCATGGATACGGGCCCTATGGCATAGCTCACCATGAAGGCGACGCCCACTTCCGAAACCAGTTCACCGTACCCCCCGTTGGTCACGAGCAGGAAGAACTCCTCGAGCAGGAAGCACGCGAAGAGCCCCCACCCCGGCGTTCCGTAACGGGGATGCAGTTTCATGAAGAACTTCGGCATGGTGCCGCCCTCGGCCATCGTGTATCCCACGCGAGGTACGGACCCCACGTTGGTGGCGTTGGGGCCGTTGGGCGAGACGATTCCGTCCCAGAAGATGATCGCGGCGATGACGGCCAGCCCGGCGGCGGCCGTGACGTTGTATAGAGGCGCGGGTAGATTGGCAAGGGATGCCCAGTCGCCGGTGCGTACGCCGAACCCGGCGAGGTGCGTCCAGTTAATGCCCCCGGTGAAGACCACGGCTATCAGGAAGTAGGTGACCGTCCCGATCACGAGTGTCAGGATCAGCGCGATAGGAAGATCCCGTCCGGGGTTCCTGGCCTCCGCGCCGAAATCCAGGGCCTGGCGGAAACCCGTGTAGGCAAAGAGCGTCGCGGCGGCCCCGAGCATAAGTCCGGACGGACCGGTGGGGGCAAAGCCGTGATAGGCCGTGAAGTTCTTCGCGTGGAAGGCGAGAAAGCCCACGCCTCCGACGAAGATGATGATGGGGATGTACTTGACCGTAGTCACCACGTTCTGAAAGTAGCCCAGGTATTTGACGCCGAAGTAGTTCAGCATGGCAATGAGTATGAGAATGATCGTACCCACCGCCAGCCCGAACAGGCTGAGGTTCTCCTTCGGCGTCAGAAAGCCGGGAAAGAAGGTTCCCGCGTACCGCGTGACCGCCACGGCCTCTGCGGGGGGGATGATGACGTACGAGATCAGCGCGGCCCAACCCGCGAGGTGCCCCACGAAGCTCCCGTGGGAGAGGTAGGGGTACTTGGCGACGGCGCCCGCCGCAGGCCAGGCTGCGCCGAGCTCGCAGAAGACCAGGGCCACCACGAGCATGCCCGCGCCGCCGACGAGCCAATCCACGATGCCCGCCGGGCCCGCCTTGGAAGCGACGACGCCCGGCAGCATGAGCCAGCCCGAACCGATCACGGTTCCGAGGCTCATTGTCAGCAGTGAAAACCAGCTCAGGTCCTTCTTGAAGTGTCCCGTGCCGCCCGAGTGATCTGCCATGGTCCGTACTCCTGGTGTCGGGGGGCGCCCGCACCGCGGCGCCCGAAACAGGGGGTAGGTTCCAATGCACGAATGGAGTCTGTTTCTGGGCTCGTCTTCACGCCGAGCCGGGAGGGCACATGCTGTCGAATCCCGCTGACCACCATGTGGTTATGGTAACAGCAAGTGACTCGAAGTATAAAGGGACGTTCCTTTCGACGTGACCCTCTCCGCCGGAGAAACCGGAGAAAAGGGCCGAAAGCGACCGGCGGCCGGGGCATTCAGCTTCGAGGGCAGCCGGCCTGCCGGCCCTCAAATCCGCGATCGCGAATCCCGGGGGCCGAAATCCATTTCCCCTCGCACTTGGGCTACAATGCGCGATGGAGGGCACATGCCGTCGGACCTGACGCTGGCCATCGTGGCCGGAGAACATTCCGGAGACGCACACGGGGGGAACCTCGTCAAGGCCTTCGACAAGCTGCAGCCCGCGGCCCGCTGGTTCGGCGCGGGCGGAGCGACCCTGGCTTCGGCAGGCGTCGAGCTCCTCGTCCCCATGAACAAACTGGCCGTCGTAGGCATAGGCGAGGTGATATCCCACCTCCCTGATCTGTGGCGGGAAATGGCGAAGCTGAAAAGGGCCCTGGCCGACAGGAGGCCGGATGCGATCGTGCTCGTGGACTTTCCCGATTTCAACTTCAGGCTCGCGCGCACGGCCCACGGCATGGGCATTCCCGTTGTTTACTACATCACGCCGCAGGTGTGGGCCTGGCGGCAGAAACGCACCGAGTTTCTCAAGCGCTACGTCGACAGGGCTCTGGTCATCTTCCCCTTCGAAAAGACGTTTCTGGAAGAGCGTGGCGTGGAGGCTCGCTTCGTCGGCCATCCCCTGGTGGACACGGCGAGGATCGACTCCACCCTTGCGGCGTTCCTTGAACGAAACGGCTTGTCCTCGCGGAACAGGAGGCTTGCCCTTCTGCCCGGAAGCCGCACCTCGGAAGTGAAGCGCAACCTGCCGCCCCTCATGGACGCCGCCGGGAGACTCACGGCCGCCCACGATGACATCGACGTGCTGATCCCATGGGCCGATGGCCTGCCGGAAGACATGCGCCGGGCCTTCGATGCCCCCCGCATCCACTGGATCAAGGGGGAATACCTGGACGTGCTCGGTCACGCCCACGCCGCGGCGACGGCATCCGGAACCGCGACGCTGGAGGCCGCGATCATGGGCATTCCGCAGATTATCGTCTATCGCGTGAAGGCCGTGACCTACGCCATAGGGCGGAGGCTCGTCAAGCTTCCCTGGGTCGGACTGCCGAACGTCGTCCTTGGCCGGATGGCCATTCAGGAATTCATACAGGGGGACTTTACGGGCGCCCGCGTCGCCGCGGCGCTGGATGCCATGCTGACCGATTCAGATGGGAGTCGGCGAAGGGCTCAAGCCATCGCCGGGGAGATAAGAAACAAGCTGGGCGAAGGCAACGCCTCCGCCCGAGCCGCTCAAGAACTTCTAATTTTCCTCAAGGAACGTCAGACGGCCTTCTGAACCTTGCCGGCTTTGATGCACTTGGTGCACACGCGCATCGTCTTGGTCTGTCCGTTGACGTTGGCCCTGACGGATTGGAGGTTGGGAAGCCAGCGCCTCTTGGTGAGGTTGTGGGCGTGGCTCACGTTGTTCCCAACGCTCGGCTTTTTTCCGCAGATCTCGCAAACCTTGGCCATGGTGAAAACTCCTTCCACAAACGTTCTTTATACCAAATTTGCCCCTGCCTTGCAATAGGGCGGGAACGTGAGTCCGTGAGTCCGTGAGTCAGGGATTCGGTGAGGAGGACGAGGGATGGCCTTCGGAGGAAATTCGACAGCCGGCCGGCCCCGCCGGCCGCTTCTAAGGCCCCCCGCCTGCCGATTCCTGTCTTTCCTTTATGCTTTCGGCCTTAGCCCTTAGCCCTCGCGAAAAGTCTCGTACCTCGGTTCCTTGCCGTCTTTCAAATCCCAATTCCCAAATTCCAATTCCCAAATCCCCACCTCCCCCTCCCCCGACCTGGATGACCGGAAGGTCCGCCGGTGTTACAGATGTATAATGATCTCCGGCTCTTGCACTGAAGAGACGACACCAGGATGCCGACGATCGGGGCGGTGCCCCGGGAAAGGCCCCTCATGAACGGACGTACCGAACAGCTGCTGGCCATGCTGGACGAGCGGATCCTGCTGCTCGACGGGGCCACGGGAACCATGCTCCAGTCGAGAAATCTCGCCGCGAAGGACTTCGGCGGTCCCGACAAGGAAGGCTGCTTCGACTACCTGGTGATGACGCGCCCCGACATTATTCGTTGGGTCCACGAGAGCTACCTGGAAGCCGGATCGAATCTCGTGGAGACGGACACCTTCGGCGCTACGCCTCTCGTTCTTCAGGAGTACGGCCTGCGGGGCGAGGCTCTGGAGATCAACAGGCGCGCCGCCGAAATCGCGCGGGAAGCCTGCGACCGGTTCTCCACCCCTTCCGGCCCGAGGTTCGTCGCAGGTTCCATGGGGCCTACCACCAGGTCCCTGAGCGTGACCGGGGGCACCACCTTCGAGGAACTTTCGGAGAGCTATCGCATTCAGGCGGCGGGTCTCGTGGCCGGCGGCGCCGACGTGCTGCTCCTCGAAACGTCGCAGGATTCGCTCAACGTGAAGGCCGGACTTCTCGGTATCCGGCGGGCCATGGATGAGGCCGGCATCGACCTGCCCGTCATGGTCTCCGCTACCATCGAGCCCATGGGCACGATGCTGGCCGGCCAGGACGTGGAGGCCTTCTACGCCTCCGTGATGCACGCGCCGCTGCTCTCGGTGGGGCTCAACTGCGCAACGGGCCCCGATTTCATGGCCAGCCACCTCAGGGCGCTGTCGGCCCTGGCCAGAACGAGGATCTCGTGCCACCCCAACGCGGGACTGCCGGACGAGGACGGCCGATACGCCCTCACGCCGGAGAACATGGCCGCCCAGGTCGGCCGCTTCGCCCGGGAGGGCTGGGTCAATATCGTAGGCGGGTGCTGCGGCACGACACCGGACCACGTCCGCGCCCTTGCCGAAGCCGTTCGCGGCGTGCCTCCGAGGCGCGTCCCCGATTACCAGCGGACATTCCTGTCCGGCATCGACTTTCTGGAGCTGGAAGAGGACAACAGGCCCGTCCTGGTGGGCGAGCGGACGAACGTCCTGGGCAGCAAGGCCTTCAGGAACCTGATTTCGGCCGGCCGTATCGAGGAAGCCGCCGAGATCGCCCGCGACCAGGTGAAGGCCGGTGCGCAGGTCGTGGACATCTGCCTTCAGGATCCTGATCGCGACGAAATGGCCGATATGGAGTCATTCCTGGAAAAGGCCGGCCGCATGGTGAGGGCGCCGTTCATGATAGACAGCACGGACGCCGCGGTCATCGAACGGGCGCTCACCTTCTGCCAGGGCAGGTCGGTCATCAACTCGGTGAATCTCGAGGACGGGGAGGCGCGCTTTCAACGCGTGGTGCCCCTTGCGCGAACCTACGGCTCGACGCTCGTGGTGCAGACTATCGACGACGATCCTGCGGGCGGTATGGCCGTCACGCGAGAGAAGAAGCTGTCGGTGGCCAGGCGGTCCTTCGAACTGCTCACCACGAAATACGGCGTACCGGCCGAAGACATCATCTTCGATCCGCTCGTCTTTCCATGCGGCACGGGAGA
>CAZDOY010000020.1:10594-23634 GCA_964507185.1 uncultured Thermoanaerobaculia bacterium | reverse complement strand
TACCGGCCGAAGACATCATCTTCGATCCGCTCGTCTTTCCATGCGGCACGGGAGATGAAGCCTACGCGGGCAGCGCGGGAGAGACCATCGAGGGCATTCGGGCTATCAAGGCCGAGTTCCCCGTGTGCAAGACCATCGCAGGGATCTCCAACGTGAGCTTCGGCCTTCCCGCGGCCGGCAGGAGCGTTCTGAATTCGGTGTTTCTCTACCACTGCACCCGGGCGGGCCTGGACATGGCCATCGTCAACGCTGAGCGTATCGTCCGCTACCCCTCCATCCCCCCCGGGGAGCGCGCGCTGTCCGAAGACCTTCTGTTCGACCGGGGGACGGACCCGATCGGGGCGTTCAACGACCACTTCAAGGGCAGGAAATCTGCGGGTCCGGCGACCCGGGCGCGGGCCGGCACCCCCATGGAGAGGATAGGGCGCTGCATCATCGAGGGCACGAAGGCCGGCCTCATCTCGGATCTAGACGAACTCAGGGCCGGCGGCATGACCCCGCTCGACATCATCAACGGCCCCTTGATGGGAGGCATGGCCGAGGTCGGGCGCCTTTTCGCGGCCAACGAGCTCATCGTGGCCGAGGTGCTCCAGTCGGCGGCGGCCATGAAGGCCGCCGTCTCCCACCTCGAGAAGTTCATGAAGAAAACGGACCGCCGCAGCCGGGGAAAGATTCTCCTGGCCACCGTCAAGGGGGACGTCCACGACATCGGCAAGAACCTCGTCGACATCGTGCTTTCCAACAACGGATACGAGGTGGTCAACCTGGGCATCAAGGTGCCGTCGGAAAAGCTGATCCAGGCCTGCGCCGAACACAGCCCCGACTATATAGGCCTTTCCGGCCTGCTCGTGAAGAGCGCCCTTCAGATGGTCACGACGGCCGACGACCTTACGGCGGCGGGCCTGACGCCTCCTCTTCTTGTGGGAGGCGCGGCGCTCACCGAGAAGTTCACGGACGTCAGGATCGCCCCGGCCTACGGCGGGTTCGTCGCCTACGCCCGGGACGCCATGGCCGGACTCGACCTTCTGAACCGGCTCTCCGACCAGGAGGCCGGACGCGCTCTTCGGACGGAAACCGAGGCGCGGCGCTCGACCCTGGCCGAGAGACGGGAAACGGCCAAACCCGCCGCGCCCGAAGCCCCCGCCGTCCGAAGCCCCCGCGTGGAGATCGTCCCCGGCCTGGGCCCGCCGGACGGGGACGAGCGCGTGCTCGAGGAGGTCGATCTCGAGGCCGTCTGGCCCTACCTCAACCCGCAGATGTTGTACGGAAAGCACCTGGGCTTGAGAGGCAGCTTCCTGAAGCTCAAGGAGGCCGGAAACGCCAAGGCCCTCGAGCTGGAAGCCGTGATCCGCGGCATCCAGGAAGCCGGCTGGCTCAAGGGAAAGGCCCTATACAGATTCTTCAGGGCCGGCTCGGATGGAAACACACTCCGGCTCGCGGGCGAAAACGTCCGGCCGGTCGACTTCCGCTTCCCGAGGCAGCGAAGCGGAGGCTTCTACTGCATATCGGACTTCGTGAGGCCTGCGTCCGAGAAACTGGAGGATTCAGTCGCCCTGTTCGTCGTCACCGCAGGAGAAGGCGTCCGGCGCAGGGCGGAATCTCTCAAGCGGCGCGGCGAGTACCTCCTCTGCCACGCCCTGCAGGCCCTCGCCCTCGAAACCGCCGAAGCGGCCGCCGAATGGCTGCACAGAAGGATCCGTGAGGAATGGGGTTTCCCTGATCCGGAAGACATGACCATGCTCGCCCGGTTCCAGGCACGCTACCGGGGCGCCCGGTACAGTTTCGGCTACCCCGCCTGCCCAGACCTCGCCCACCAGGAAGCCCTTTTCGGACTGCTGCGTCCGGAGCGCATAGGGGTCCGGCTGACCGAAGGATACATGATGGACCCCGAGGCTTCCGTCTCGGCACTGGTCGTCCACCACCCGCAAGCGCACTACTTTGCGGTCTGACCTGGAGGCTTGAAATGTCCAACCGTACTTCGCTCCTGAGCTGGATGAAGGATTCCGTCGTCGTGGCGGACGGGGCCGTGGGCACTGTTTTGCGATCCAGGGGGCTCGCGCAGGAACACTGCCAGGAAGAGGCCAACCTGAGCCGCCCGGACCTCGTGCTGGCCCTCCACAAAGAGTACGTTAACGCGGGAGCGCAGATCCTGACCACGAACACCTTCAAGGCCAACCGGCTCAATCTGGCCTCTTTCAAGCTCGAGGGTGCCCTGAAGGACATCAACGCGCGCGGCGTCGAGCTCGCGCGCCGCGCCGCCCACGGGACGCCGGTCTGGGTCGGTGCGTCGGTGGGCCCTCTCAAGGTCATGCTGAAGCCGTACGGAGACATGGACGAGTCCGAGGCCAGGGAGGTCTGTCGCGAACACGTAGCGGCACTCGCCGACGCGGGACCGGACCTCTTCATCCTCGAGACCCAGCAATCGGTCCTGGAGACGCTCTTCTTCATGGATGCCTGCAGGGAGGTGGCGCCAGACGTTCCCGTTCTCGCCTCGCTCACCTTCAACCGGGAGGGACGCACTTTCTTCGGCGACACGCCGGTGGAAGGATGCAGAAGGCTGGCCGCACAGGGCGCCGACGTGGTGGGCATCAACTGTTCGGTGGGACCCGCGGACACCCTTCCGCTCGTGGAGGAGGTTGCGAGGCACGTGGACTGCCCGCTCGTGGCCATGCCCAACGCGGGGTATCCCACGCAGATCGAAGGGAAGATCGTCTATCTTTCCAACCCGGAATACGTCGCCGACTACGTCAGGAAGTATGTCGACCTTGGGGTCAACGTCGTGGGCGGGTGCTGCGGTACGACCCCGGATACCGTCCGGGCGATCGCGAAAGCCATTAAAGGCCTGCGGCCCGTCAAGCGCCAGGTCGCCTCGAACGGCTGGCTGGTGACGGAGGAGATTCAACCTGCGGCGGACGTTCCCCCGGAGGAGGCGCTGGACGGCTTCTTCCAGAAGCTGGGACGGTCCTTCACCGTCACGTGCGAAATCGAGCCCCCCAGGGGGCCGGACGCGAACGATGCCGTTGAAATGGCACGGCTGCTCAAGCAGACAGGCGCCGACGCCGTCAATATCGCCGAAAACCCGATGGCGCGGGTCCGGCTCTCACCCATGGCCCTGGCCCATTTCATCCAGCGTGAAACCGGGCTCTCCACCATACTCCACATGACCTGCCGCGACAGGAACCTCCTCGGCCTGCAGTCCGAACTGCTCGGCGCCTCCCTGCTCGGTGTGGACGGTATTCTGGCCCTGAGTGGAGATCCTGCCACGATCGGCGATTTCCCGACGGCCACCACGGTGAACGACGTGAATGTCGTGGGGCTGGTCAAGATCATACGCTCTCTCAACCGGGGTCTGGACTTCTCGGACAACGCCACCGGCAAGCCAACGCAGTTCGCAGTGGGCGTGGGCGTCAGCCTGACGCCCGGCGATCCGGAAAAGGAATACAGAAAGCTCCAGGAACGCCTGGATGCGGGAGCAGCCTTCGCTCTCAGCCAGCCCATCTTCGAGCTGGAGGCGGCCAGGCGCTTCATGGACCGGCTGCAGGAGCTTCCGGTGCACGTTCTCCCGGGCATACTGCCCATTGCGAGCCTCAAACAGGCCCTCTATCTGCGCAACGAGGTACCCGGCATGCTCGTCCCGGACAACGTCATCGCTCAGTTCGAAAAATACGATCGGCGGGAGGACCAGATGGCTTACGGTGTAGAACTGGCCAGACAGATGCTGGATGGATTGAGAGCTTTCGCAGCCGGGGCCTACCTGACGAGCGGGGGCCGGAAACGGCCCGTCTTGGTGGAAGTTCTGGGGACATAATCGGTTTGATCGGACGTGCCTCGGCTCCGCCGGTAGGTCATCAGGTCCTTCCTTAAAAGACCGGTGGAGGTATGCTTGACACACGGCAGCGGGCGTCTTCAAAGTGGGGATGGCTAAGCAGAGAAGCCGAAGCCGCGGCGCTTTCGTACAATCAGACCTTGCCGCGGCCGGCTTTGCCGAGCCGAGCGCCGAGCGGGAAGGGGCCAACTCCATCCCGCTTGGATTGCTACTTCCAGCTCACCTCGAACACGCACGGCCTGTTGCCGGCGCCGGGAACCGCACCACACCTTTCGTGGGTGACCACGGGATCGGGGGCGCCGAGTTTTTCCATGGCGCCGTAGAGGTAGCCGACGCCGGTCGAACAGTCCGTGCGGCTGGCTTTCTCGAGGCCCTGGTTGTCCACGATGACGTTGAATTTCTTCGGGGATACCTCTTCGACCCTGAACCGGTCCGCCGCGGCATCGCCGTAGCAGCTCCTGTAGATCGTGATGAAGGTCTTCTTGAGCCAGTCCTCGGGCCTCTTGCCCTGAAAGTAGACGCGGAAAACGGACTCCGCCTGCCGGTGGGCGTTGAAGCGGCCCGCCTCGAACGTAATGCAGGGCATTTTGGAGGTGGTGGTGTAGAGGGCTGCGCCCGGCCCCTTGAGGGCGATGGTCATGGCTTCCAGAAAGACCTTGTCGACCCAGTCCGGCAGGTGTGAACTGGCAAGAATGACCCCGGAGAAGAGGCGATTTTCCAGGAAATCCTGCTTTTCGGGATCATCGGCGATCCTGAGCGCCTCGCGCTTCAAGTCCTCCATGGCCTTGTCCTTATCGAGGCCGTGCTTGCGGCAGTAATCCTCGATGAAGAGCAGCCGGCCCTTTATAAAGTCCCCCAACTGGTGGTCGTCCTGTGGATTGATCATTCCGCCTCCTTCGTCTGCCTCTACTACAAGATACATCGATAACGAGGAAGTGCAAGGCGGATAAGACCCAAAAAGAAAACCCCGGGGAGGTCCTCCCCGGGGCTCGTGAATCCAATGCGATTTGAAGACGTACCCTCCGTATGTGCGGGGACGGCCTCCTCGCAGGTGACGAGATCATCTCTCCCTGTCGGACCGCCCTCCCCTTTGATAACTGGTCGTGACGGAACCACCGTCAGGATTGACCAGTCGGATGGTCACACGCACGCCCTTCGGGAACTGGCGTTTGAGCCGGCGACCACGGCCAAGGACCAATTCCGAACCGCTGGCGTAGCTGGTGTCCGCCCAGGGATCCTCGCTGGATCCTATGTAGACTTTAATGCCGGGCTCGAAATTGCCCCCGAGGATCTGCAGGCGGAACGGGTTGCGAAGTTCGTTCACCCCGTCGACGGTCGGCGGCTGGATTTGAGGTTCTGTAATGGTCAGGGTTCCAGTCTTCCGGCAGGTCTGATCCTGCACCGTCGCCGCAAAGCTCCACGCATAGGTGCCGGCGTTCGTGTAGGTGTGGCTGGCGTTTCGGGTATAGACGGGATCGCTTCCGTCTCCGAAGTTCCACGCGTATTGGACGCCGTCCTCGCCGCAGTTGCTGGTTGTGGCCGAGCCCTGGAAAGCGATCGCCGATCCCGCCGTGCCGGTGGAGGGCACCGTGGCCGAGCAGGACAGCGTGCACGATGGGGCCGCGGAGATGATGATGTCACCGGATTTCTCGCAGGTGGACCCCGAGGCGGAAGCCGTCATCGTCCAGTGGTAGGTCCCCGACGACGCATAGGCGTGCGAGGGACTCTGTTCGGAAGACGTCGCCGTGCCGTCGCCGAAGTTCCAGACGTACAGAACACCTGCGCTCCCGCAATTGCTCGTCGTGGCCGTCCCCTGGAACGCGACCTGAGAGCCGGCCGTCCCGGTAGAGGGCACGGTGGCCGAGCAGGACACGGTGCAGGAGGATATGGCGTTGATCGTGATATCGCCGGCTTTCTGGCACGTGACGCCCGCGATCGAAGCGGTCATGGTCCAGTGGTAGGTGCCTGCCGCGGTGTAGGTGTGGGTCGGGTTCTGCCGGCTGGAATGGGGCGTTCCGTCACCGAAGTTCCAGTCGTAGCTCAGGCTGCCCGAGCACCCGCCGGGCGTTGCGTCGGCGAAGAAGGACACGGAGTCGCCCACGTTGGCCGCCGCCGGTGCCGTCGCCGAACAGTTCAGCGTGCACGAGCCGCCGGCCACGGTCACGGAGACCGTGCCCAGGTTGGAGTCCGTCATGCCGTCCCAGGCGGCGTAAGTGAAGCTGTCGTTGCCCGTGAATCCGTCGAAGGGATAGAAGGTCGCCGTCGTTCCGGAGAGCCCCACCGTGCCGTTGGCGGGCTGGGAGACGATCCTCAGCGTGAGCGTGTTCCCGTCCGCATCCGATGCCTGGAGCGGTATCGAGACGGGAGAACCGACGGTCGTCGATGCGGAGAGGTTCGAGACGACGGGTGCCTGGTTGGAGTTGCGGCTGTCGCTGCTCGGCCCGTTGTGACAGGTATAGCAGCCGATCTGGAAACCCCGCCAGAAGTTCTTCGTGCCGAATTCCGTGCTGATGCTCCGGTTGGCGAAGGAGCGCGACAGTACCGTACCGCGGTAATCCGTTCCGTGGCAGGCCTGGCACTGGGCTGAGCCCCCCCTCTCGACCGCATTCTCGTGCCCGGAGACCCAGCTCTGTCCGGCGGGGTGCATGCCGTGCGGGCCGCCGTTGATCGTGGATGGCATGGAGGCATGGCAGGCGGTGCACTCCGCCACCGGCCCCTCATGACCTTGCAGGGCCTGGCTCTGCAGGTTGTCGTTCACGTGCGACGTCGGGTAGATGGCGTGAGTTGCCCCGTGGCAGGCCGAACACTGAAGTCCGCCGTGGCCCGTGGAATAGCGATAGAGAGAAAAACCGCTGGCCGGTGTGTTCGCGTTGGTGGCGAAGGTCGTGTCCGCGGGCTGCCTGAGCTGGCCCGAAGCGTCCAGGGCTGACGTGTAGCGGATCTGCCCGCTGTTGTGCGTGGCGGTACCCGTGTGGCAGGCCTGGCAGTTCGGCTCGTCCAGCCAGCCCTGGCGGGTCGGAGAACCCACGGCGCTGATGCGCCCGTGACAGCTCTGGCACTGCATTTCCAGACTGCCGTCGGAGGCCACCGCGCTGCCCATGGCCCCGCGCAGACAGCGCGTGTCGGAGCCCGGGTGGCACCGGTAGCAGGCCGTTCTGTTGGTACTCGCGTCGAGCGTCATGCCGTTGGTGGGGTCGATGACGGTGGTGTGAAGCGTGTGCATCGCCTCGGTAAGCGGCATGATGCCCTGGTAGCCCGTCCCGGAGAGCGCATTGGTGTAGTGGCAGCCGTAGCAGAGAACGGCCTTTCCGTCCACCGTGACGCTGTCGTACAGGCCGCCGGCGTTGTAACCTTTGGCGGCCAGGGCGGCCGCATAGGTGGCGTTTCCGGCCTGCTCCTCATCGTGCAAGCGAAGGATATTGAGGCGGTAATCTCTCTGTGGATCGGGGTCGTTGACCCAGCCGGCCGCCGGTCGGGCATCGGGACCCGATCCCGAGGCGTGGCACGCCGAGCAATCCATCTCGTCCGAGACGGGCAGGACCACGTCGGTCGTCGCCAGCACCGTCCCGGAGGCGTCTTTCGCGGTCAGGCGCATGAGGGGATAGTAATTCTTGACGTGGCTGTCGTCGTAGGGCGTCATGGGGATGCCCTCCGCTTCGAACCAGTTTTCAGAACTCACAAATTTCATGGGTTGCGGGGTGTTGGAAGGGCCCGGCATATCCTGTCCCGCAAGCCCCGCATCCACGGGCAGGGAAACGCCGAAAAGCGACTGCACGTTCTGCCAGAAATTGGTCTTTCCCATGGACGTCGTATTGATGGATCCCGTCGGGTCGGCGATCGCTTTGTAGGTTACTGTAATGCCCGAGGCGTTCGTGACGACGCTTCCCGACGGATCGACGAGCTGGGCATCGACGACGTTGTAGGGCGGAAGAATCGCAAAGACGCTGAAATCCGCGTCCTCGCAGTGCATACCCAGGTTATTCCAGCCGATGAGCGTCCAGCCGGACTGGCTCCGGAGGATGCGTGGCGCGGAGGCCAGGGCGACGACGACCAGGGCCGCCGCCAGGCCCGCCGTCCATCTTTTCCACCGTTTTCCACCATGAGTTTGTTTCATGTCCTAAACCCTCCTGACGGGTATGGCGTGTCCCGGAACGGGGTATCGCGGCCCGTCAAAACCTGTTGTTCTACCTGCCTATGTATGAAGAAGGGATCGTTGGACTCCCAGGGATCGAATCGTCCCCCCGAACATGATGTTTCACTTTATAAACCCTCCATCGATTCCGCGCAGTGATCCGCGTCACAAACGGCGCACTTGACTTCATGGTCACTAGTGACTATATTAATCCCATGGAGGATGGTCATGGATTACGGAAAACGGATCGCGTCGATACGCATGTCCCGCGGATTGACCCAGGCGGAGGTGGCCCGGCGCCTACGCTGGAGCCCGCCGAACTACGCCCGCATCGAGAAGGGACGCATCACCCCCTCGCTGAAGTCCCTTGAAGCCATCGCCGAGGCACTGGAGGTTCCCATCTCGGATCTCGCGACCGAAAGCGTCATGTCCCCTGAAGTGCCCGTCGTGGCCTTCGCCTCGGCTGGCCCCGGCGTCGAATTCACGGACCAGGGGTACCCGGCCGGCGCGGGCATGTACTTCCTGCCGCGTCCGCCCCAGTTCACCGATCCCAACGGTTTCGGCGTAGAGGTTTCGGGCGACAGCATGATCCCCAAGTACGAAGACGGCCAGGTCGTCCTCGTTGACACGCGAAAGAAGCCCGTCAGCGGAGACTACGCGGTCATCGGCCTCATGAACGGCGACAAGTACGTCAAGCGCTTCCGGGAAGCCGGGGGACGGGTCATCCTGGAGTCGGTCAACCCCCTCTACCCGCCGGTCGTGGTCGAACCCCACGAGGTGCGCTTCGCCTACAAGATCGTTTGGGTGAAAGAGAAATAAGATCGCGGAGCATGCGACCGGACGGGTGCCGGGTGAGAGATCGAGTCAATAGTGATCAAGTGATCGAGAGAAAGAAATGGACGGACGCCCGATGACCAGGAACACGACACGCACCGCTATTCGAATCGGCACGGCGGGCTGGTCCTACCCGGACTGGAAGGGCATCGTCTACCCGGGCAAGGCCGGGAGGGCCTTCGACCCGCTGGCCTACCTGGCCCGCTATTTCGACGTGCTTGAGGTGGACAGCACCTTCTATCGGATTCCACCTCCCCTGAGGACCGGCGAATGGGTCCGGAGGATTTCCGACTTCCCGGAGTTCCGTTTTACCGTGAAGCTCTTTCAGGGTTTCACCCATACCCGGAAGGCCTCGCTCGTGGACGAGCGCGCCTTCCACAAGGCCCTCGAGCCCATGGTGCGATTCGACCGCCTCGGGGCCGTGCTCATCCAGTGGCCGTGGTCCTTCAAGAACACGCCAGAGAACCGCCGCACCCTGCTGGACCTCGCAGGCCGTTTCTCCGCCTACCCCCTCGCCGTCGAGGTCAGGCATGCGTCGTGGGCGTCCAGGGACGTCCTCGGGATGCTCCGCGAGCGCAACGTGGCCTTCTGCAACATCGACCAGCCCGCGCTTGCCCACAGCCTCGGCCCGACCAACGCCATAACCTCGGACCTGGCCTATTTCCGCTTCCACGGCCGCAACGCCACCGCGTGGTTCACGGAGGGTGCGGGACGCGACGAACGCTACAACTATCTTTATTCGGAATCCGAACTGGCGCCCTGGATCGAATCGATCCTGGAGGCCGCGCCCTGTACGCGCGAGGTCGTCATGATCTTCAACAACCACTTCAGGGGAAAGGCTCCGGCCAACGCCTTCCAGGCCCGTTTTGCGCTCTCGGGGGAAAGGCAGCCCGTGCCCGATGGCCTGATCGAGACTTATCCCGAGTTGGAACGGATCAGTAACACCGTCTTTCAACGGAGCCTCTTCTGAATTCGTCGCCTTCCGGCCTCGAGCACAACCCGATTGCAGCCACCAGGATATTCCAAGGACAACCGTGCGGCCGCAAACGGGACCGCGAAGCTTGAGATGAGCCGCCACGGGCGCAGGCCGAATGTGTAACCTGGCCCACACACCGCTGGCACCGTCCGGTAGCACTTCTCGTGCAGAAGGCTCCAGAGGACACGTCCGGCGCAACCATATATCCTTCTTATTATCAATAGATAACGTCGATTACCCGGTCGCGGCAGGTCATGGCAATGATCTTGCTTGTAACATTGCATGCGATGGGCTTGCACGACGACCGAGCCCGATAAACTCATTCTGGTTAGGGGATTCACAATGGAAACGGACAATCTCAAAAATCCGCCACATTCAGAGAGATCCCGCGGGTGCCGGAGAGCACCCACGAGCGTCTTCTGGGTGGTGATCTGCCTGTCGGTCATTGGAATGGCCGTCCAGGCGGCTCGTCCGGAGCCGACCGCGACCGCACTGGCCGCGGCCCTCAAGAACCTGCACACCGAACTCGACCAGGCCCGCATTACCCCCGCGCAGACCGCCAAGCTCGATGCGAGGTTGAGAATGCTCGTGGCGCCAGCCGAGCACCCGCTCGCTTCGAAAACGCCCGGCAAGGTCAGCGCTTCGGCTCTCAAGTCGGTGTCGTCCTCCGTCCACTCACTTACAGCCGCGAAGAGGGCGCAGCTGGCAGTGAAACCGGGCGCAACCGGCCTGCAAAACAACGAGAACCTTCAAGGGTTGGAGGGCCTCTACCGTTTTGAGAGCCTCAACGGTGTGCCGGCCCTCGGCGTCGTGGTGATATCCGACTCGCCCGGCCTTCTGCCCGAAATCGCGAAACAGACGGGCGCCGTCTACGAGGGAGAAACGTTTCCCGAGAACAAGGTCTACATGACGGTTCCGATCTGTTCTCTGGTCAGCCTCCTTCAGAATCCGGACGTGAAGAAGATCCAGGCTCCCGTCCAGAATCGGCCCTACATGAACAACGCGCTCGTCGACACGCACACGACGGTCGTTCACAGCCTGTGGAAATACCACGGCAGCGGCGCCATCTATGCGGCCGTCGACACCGGAATCGACTGGAGCCAGCAGGACTTCAAGAATCCCGACGGCACCACGCGCATTCTCTATATCTGGGATCAGACGAGCAGCGCCGGCACGCCTCCCGCGGGCTACAGCTACGGCACCGAATGGAGCTCGACCCAGATCAACGCCGGCACCTGCACCGAGGCGGACGACGACACGCCCACCTGGGGACACGGCACCTCGACGACCGGGGTGGGGGCGGGCAACGGCTCTTCCACCGGCGGCACCTACATGGGTCAGGCGGACGAAGCGGACATCATCCTCGTCAAGTCCGATCTCACGGACACCCACATCGAGGACGGTCTCCGTTACATCAAGGACAAGGCCGCGAACCTTGGAAGGCCCGTGTCCATCAACATGAGCTTCGGATCGGGGTGGGGTCCGCACGACGGCGGCGACGACCTCTCCTACTGGATCGACAACAGCTTCGGCGTGACCGACTCGAGCCAGGGGATCGTCCTCAGTGCGGCCGCGGGCAACGACACGGGCAACAACCAGCACGTGGACGGCGCCATCTGCGGCGAGGCCAATCCTACAACCGGCTACAACACGGACGACACGAACGTCCTTGCCTATTCCTACGACTGGAACGGCAACGGGTATACCGGTCAGCAGATGGCCATGGAATGGTATCTTCCCGCCTCCGCAAACGTGGAGGTCAGGGCCTGGATTCCCGCCGACTATCGTGGATCGTGGACATATATCCCGACATCGTGGCTCGCCGTAGATCCCTCCAACAGCGGGTATTACAACCTGCCCAGGACCCGCCGGCTCGATTCCTTTGTCGGCGACCCGACCACGACTTCCGATTCCGACACATTCGGCGTCTATCTGGATTTTCAGAAGCCCATGACTGACTACAACAACTCCGCTCTGCAATACGTTTACGTCGCCTACGACTACGCGAGCACCTCCGAGTCCAGCTACGGCGGAGACCTCTACTACAAGCCCTCTGGGTGGAGCGGACCGATGCCGATCATAATCCAGTTCCGCCAGGATGGCGGTTCCGGTTCCGGCGCCACCATCGACGGCTACCTTCCCTCCTGGACGTACGGCTACTTTGCCAGCGAAACAGAGGACTGCACCAACCGCTACCTCGGAGGCGACAGCGCCAAGATGATAAACGGACCTGCCGCCGCCCACGAAGTCATCGCCGTGGGCGCGCACGTCACCAAGACGTCGTGGACAGACAGAAACGGTACGCCCCAATCCACGTCCGAAACACTTAACAACATCGCGTCCTACTCCTCACATGGACCACTGAGGGGAGCGGCCGACGGCGACGCCGTGGTCAACGACCAGAAGCCGAACCTCACGGCCCCCGGCGAGGTGATCGTCACCAGCCTGTCCAGCCAGCTAGGATCGTCCTGGTATTCGGGCTCGCCTCAGGATTCATACATCGTGCAGGAAACCCCAGCCGACAAGCACATCGCCGAATCCGGCACCAGTTTCTGTTCCCCGCAGGTCGCGGGCGCCGCAGCCATCATGCTGGGCACCGATCCGTCCCTAACCCTGGGTCAGATTCGCAATTATCTCCAAAACAACGCGCGATCCGACAGCTTTACGGGAACGACGCCCAACGACGTGTGGGGATACGGAAAACTCACGCTCGACAACGCCATAGCCCCGTTCGCGAAATTCATCTACAAAGGCACCGATGCGAGCAACCTGCCGCTCCTTCAAGGCGCATCGGGCGACTCCTTCACCGACGTGGGAGCCGTTGCCGAGCCGCCCAACCTCTATTTTTACAAAGTCGATGGCGTGGGGGACACCTTGCGCCTTTCGAAAAGCGGCGACGACGTGGTGCTCAATTGGTAGAGCCTACGAGACAAGCGAGTTCCAGAAAAGCGTCAAAGCCAACGAGAACATGAACCTCAGTTTTGCGATATGCCCTAACCCCTCAAAGGCGGGAGCTACGACTCCCGCCTCTTTTTTTTGTGATCGAGTGAATAACCGCGGGCAGTTTTTCGAAGGCCGGCAAACACCCTACTCACCTAATTCCCTACTCACCCACTTAGGGCACCGCCAGGCGCGAACCGCAGAGACGGGGAGGCGCGGAGTTCTGGTTTGAACAGGGAGGATGGGAGGATGGGAGGCCGACGGCCGGGACTTTAAGGGGCCGCTTGACGCGCCTTCGAGGACACAGGAACCGGTCCGCCGCAACCGCTCAT
>CAZDOY010000020.1:0-10494 GCA_964507185.1 uncultured Thermoanaerobaculia bacterium | reverse complement strand
GGGCCGCTTGACGCGCCTTCGAGGACACAGGAACCGGTCCGCCGCAACCGCTCATTCGGCCATTTGCTCAGGAATTCGCAGTCCCTTGAACAACAGCCAAAGACCCAGGGCGAGTTCGAAGAGCACCACCGGCATGTCGTACAACCACGCGTTGACCGTTTTGTCGAAGTGCGGAAGAACGATGAACGCGAAGGCACACAATACGCACCAAACGGATGACAAGACGCCGTACCCTGCCAGAACGCGCGGGATGTACCTGGATTTCAACCAGAGGACACTGCATACGGTGGAAGCCAACCCCCAGAACGGCAGGCCGATGTAGTAGGCATCGTAGGCTTCGGAAAGGCGGAGCCGCGCAAGGGTCTGCAGTTGAGCCGCAGCAAAGACCGGCAGGTACCCGGCGTCGCCCAGGAGCCGGAGAGAGCCGAGCATTCCGAGTGCCGCGACGGCCCACACCACCGCGAAAACCACTCTGAACAACGCTGCAACCAGGGCTCCGGTCCGGCCGGCCGGCTTGAGAACCACGTAGAGCGCCGCGGCCAGGATCAGAAGGTCGACAACGTACAGGAGATCGCAGGCAATGTTGACCCGGAAGAGCGTCTCGTGGGCCATGATGTTCCGGGCCGTATCCACCGCGTTGTTGGGAACAATGAGGCGGAAGCTGATGCCGTAGTTAGCGGCCACCACGATCGCAATCGCGAGCAGGAGCGCCGCCCCGGCGACCCTCGCGGCCTGGGTTTGAAACCTGTCTGGAGTATGGGTGAGGTTCATGCACTCGCTCCTATGAGGGCGCCTGCATCGGACGCAGTGCGCCCGGCATCAGCGGCAGGCGACAGTCTCCGAGCCTGCACCGCGGGGCCTTCGAAAGACGGCATCCGGACGCAGGCCGTGCGGACGGATCATCCTTAGGTGGCTGTCCCTATTTCTCCCGGGATTTCCATGCGTCGACAGGGCCTATTCCCTTCGCAAGAGGGTTCAACACTTCGGGCCTGGACACGAACTTCCTGTCTATGAATTCCTTCAACGATTTGAAACCGGACCCCTTTAACATTCCATCGATCTGTTCCCCGGTATAAAGGAACCTTATTCGCCTCTCCAACTCGCGCTTATACGCTTCGGTATAGATGCTATCCACCATGGCGGTCTGGTGCAGTTTTTCGATGGGTGCCAGAAAGATCAGGGCGTCGTATGCATCGCACATCGTTTGCCCGGGTGCCGCATTCAGCATGTGATTGCCGATATAGTGAGCGTTGCCGAAGGGCGTGTCTTTCAGATCCACGGCGACCGGAGTATTCCCGAATGCCTTGAAAGCGCTGTCCCACAGACCATTCTCCATGCGGACCCACCTAACGATCACGTTCTCCAATCCTTCCGTCGTCCTGGGTGTATTGGGACCGACTTTCCTTTTCCCTTGAAAACTGAGATTAATATTGTGGAAATGCACCGAGCAGGTTCTTCCTGGATTGCGCAGATAGAAGAATGTGCCACAATTCAAGTAGTACCTGTTGTCCCTGTTCTTGATCCCCTTGTAGGCGTGGCGGGTGTTCGTGAGAAATATACCCTTGTCACCGGATCTGAAATCACCCATATACGACAGAATAATCTTGTACATCGTATAATCGTTGCCCGCCAGTGACAGCCTGAACAGCTCTACATCTTCCGGGGTGTGCATTTCACCCCAGTAGGCCGGCGCGTTCACGGCAATCACCTTGAATCGACTTTGAACAGGCAGTGCCGCGTTAGCTTTCCAAATGGCGTGAAGCAGGTCGAAATAGGTCTTATAGGGCCACCCGGTCCCGCTGAAATCGTCTTGAAACACAGGGTACAGGAGCTTTACATTCTCGGGTCTCGACTCGAAATAGGCATCCAGGGCGGGCTGCTGGTTGATTGAAGCGACCTCGAGAAAGACATACTTCACCTTTTTCTGAAAATCCGCGTTCTTGATTAGACTCTGGTAAAATTCGAAAGGTTCCACAGCGGTATGCAGGGCATCGTCGAAAATGATCAGGTCATAGGTATCCAGCTTGTTCAGTACGAAATGAACGGGCTCCCGCCCCTTTTCATTCAACGCATCCACATAGGGCCTCAATCTCGGGTTGTACTGGGTTTGGGCATACACGCAACCGAATACGAAAAATGATAGTACGAAGGACAGGGCTGTTCTTTTCATGCTCCCATCTCCCCTTCAAGTAAGTCGACCGGCCACGTGATGTTCCGCTTAAGCCGTGCTCTCCCCTGGAGCACAGCCACACGCTAAGCCGATGACCTTAAAGGGGTTGGTACGCGTTCTCTTGCGCAGAAGTTTCAGGATTATGCTTCTTCGGGCCAGTGCACAACCGCCTCTGACATCAGCGCATACATACCGGCGCCGGGCCGGGTTGCCGGCTCAAAGAATGTTCACGCCGGAACGCAGACCCAGAAGATCTGTCCCGTCCCAATGGATGTGCCCCCGTCAAAGCGTCCGCCGGGGTGGTTCATGGAGCGGAGGAAGGTATCGGACCGCCTTCCTTCGGCGGCCTGATTCCCATTATCAGCAGCCACAGCATAAACACCAGCTCGCCCATAAGAAACGGAGTCACGACCTTGCCGGTCATATCCACGTACTCCGGCGACAAGGTCCCAACAAGGTAAGATACGACGTATGCGGCCCCATTGAGGATCAACCAGATGCCTACAAAGCGGGGCAGGTATCTGGACTTGATCACCAGCCACCCCAGTGGGAAGAGCCACAGCCCCCAGAAGAACTCAAACGCGATCGTCAACTGGCTATCCATGTGGAGGAACAACATGGCCAGCCCATCCAATTGGGCTCTGGAAAAGACGGACAGGTAGCCGGCGCCGCGCGCGCATTCGAGAGTTGCAACCTGGCTCAGAGTACTGACAAGTGCCATTGGGACCTGGATCACAACAAATATCAGCATGAGCCTTGCCTGGGTACGATCGACATCTTTAAAGAGTTGGTAGAGTGCGAACACCAAGAGCATGAACAGCACGGCGGACATGACCCCGTTCATAATGTAAAGGCGGAACAAGACCTGAGATGCCAGAATGTTATTGATGGTGCCGGCGGCATCACCCTGCACGAACAGCTTCCCCGGGACATAAATCAAGCCGAAGATCCCGGATATGGCCAGAAGCAGGTAAAGGGCCCCGACCAACCTCGCCGTTTTTTTCGTCGGATTCATGATATCCCCCATTAGGACATTTCTGGTGACAGGGGAGCTATCGAAACCAGCTCGCCGGTCCCACCTGCCAGAACCGCTCATGGCTTCTACTCTGCTGGTCCCGATTCTACCACGGGCGCGTTCGATGGCCCCTGCCCTCTGTTCGGCAGCAGGTCCAGAAGGCCAACGACTAACAGAAGATCACGAGCGATGCAGGTCCGCGACGGCGTCTCGTGGGCCACGATGTTCCCGGCCGCACCCACCAGGCTGTCGGGGACGATGAAGCGGAGGCTGCTGTCGTGGCTTGCCATCCCCACGATCGCGATCTCCGGCGGGAGAGCCGCCCCGGCGGCCTTGCGGCCTGGGACCCGGACCTGTCAGGAGTATGGGTGAGGCTCATGCGCTCGCTCCTGCAAAAGAGGTGTCGGGTCTCTTTTCCAGATTCTGACCGCTCTCACCTAATTCAAGCTCTTCGTTCACCGGCTCGAGCCCTTCGTTGTCCCGCCGGCCCGGATGATGCGGCACGCGCTCGGATGACGAGAATACCGAGCCGCAAAACCCGAGCAATTCTTTCCATGCAAAAAGCCCGGTTTCCAGCCCCACCCACGTCAATCGCCAGGTATTGTGTTCCCGGAACTCTGCCGACATGTTATTTTCAGCAGCCGTTTCAGCTCTCTTCGGCGGGGAACTTCCAGATGGCGACCAGGGAAAAAAGGAGGGTGAAAGCCAGGACGATGGCCACCGCGGGCAGCGCCGATGCGATGCCGAGTCCGCGCCAGGTGACGGCGTCGAGGGCGTCCATGGCCCAGCGGGTGGGAAGGAGGAGCGTGGCCTTCTGGAGCCAGGCGGGAAAGACAAAGGCCGGCACCCAGGCGCCGCCCAGCATGACGAGAATCAGGACGGCGAAGACCGCCAGGCCCCGCGTCGCCTCCGGCGTGCGGCCCAGGGCGGCGAGGAAGAGGCCGAAGGCCGAGGCCATCAGGGAGTACGCGACGGCAAGCAGCAGGAACCCGGCCCAGCTTCCCTGGATGCGGATGCCGAAGACCACCATGCCGAAGCCCATGCACACCAGGAAGATGCAAAGAGAGATCACCGCGCCGCTGACGCCGCGGGCCATAAGCAGCGTGGAGCGGCGCAGCGGGGCCGCCAGGAGCCGCTTCCATATGCCCATGCGGCGCTCCAGCAAAATCGCCATGCCGAACTCGATGGCCGCCATCAGGATGAACTGCAGGGCCATCCCGCCGAAGGAGTGGGAATAGGAGTTGTAGGCCACGCCCTTGCGCGCCGTGACCGCCTCCGCCTTGGTGACGTAGGGAACGCCGATGCCTCCGCGGATCGCCTGGCCACTGTCTCCCGCCTCCGCGTCGCGCTCGTTGAGGTTCAGGACGCCCTGCAGAATGGCGGTCAGGTCCTTCTTGTCCGAAGGCGCCATGGCCTTGTTGTTTTCGACCTCGCCGAGGGACCGGCGGACGCTCTGCATGCCCACGGCGCCCGTGAAAGCCTCCTTGCTGACCACCTGCATCACGTGCTCGGTGAGAATGCCGCCCAGCATGCCCGCTTCGGCACTGTGCGAAGGATCTTCCAGGAGCGTCAGCGCCGGCTTGTTCTGCTGGCGGAAAAAGGCGTCCACCGCGTCGCGGCCGAAATGCTCCGGAAAGACCACCGCCGCCGCGGCCTTGCCCTTCCGGACCAGTTCGCGGGCCTGCGCCGCCGTGGCCGCCGGCTTCACATCCAGGTTCGGGTCCCTGGCAAGCGCTTCGGTGATGGACCGCGACACGGCGCTGTGGTCGAGATCCGCAACGCGGACCGCGATCTTCCCCCTGTCGCTGCTGTTGCCCGCGAAGAGAAATCCGAAAAAGGCCGCGATGACGATGGGCGCGGCAAAAGAGAGAGCGACCGCCCTGCGGTCCGAGAAGAACAGGCTCAGATCCTTGCCCACCAGGGCCTTCAGCGCCTTGATCATCCGTCGTCCCTCAACCCGCGTCCGGTCAGCGCGAGAAAGATCGTCTCCAGATCCGGGCGCTCCGTCTGAAGGCCGGAAACCTCGAGTCCGTGGGCGTCTAGAAACGCAAGCAGCGCCGAGGCGCCCGAGGCCAGGTCCTCTACCGTGGCGGCCAGATTGCCGGATTTGAAGGACACCTCGCTGAAGCCCGGCAGGGCGCGCACGCCGTCAAGCCACGCGCCGTCTTCGCCGTCAGGTCCGCGCACTTCTACCGCCAGCCGCCTGGGCTGCGGCAGGCCGGCGGCCAGCTCGCGGGTCGTGCCTTCCGCCAGCACCCGGCCGCGGTCCACGATGACGATCCGCGAGCACAGGCGCTCGGCCTCTTCCATGTAGTGCGTCGTGTACAGGATGGCCTTCCCCTGCGACCGGAGCACTTCCAGCATGTCGAAGATGGCGTTGCGGCTCTGGGGGTCCACGCCGACCGTCGGCTCGTCGAGGAGCAGGATGGACGGGTCGTGGAGGAGCCCGGCCGCGAGGTTCAGCCGGCGCTTCATGCCGCCGCTGAAGGTCTTGACCCGGCTGGACGCCCGTTCGGAAAGGCCGACGAATTCGAGCCCTTCCGCCACGGCCTTCTTGAGCCTGGAGCCTCCGAGCCCGTAGAGGGAGCCGAAGAGCCTGAGGTTGGCCTCCGCGGTGAGTCCGTCGTAAAGGGCGAGATCCTGGGGCACCAGCCCGAGGGCGCGCTTCACCTCGCCGTTGGAGGAGGCCGGGCGCCCCATCAGGGAAACGTCGCCGCTGTCGGGCGCGATCAGGCCGGCGATCATCGACACCGTCGTCGTCTTGCCGGCGCCGTTGGGGCCCAGCAGGCCCACGATCTCTCCCGCGTCCAGTCGAAGGGATACGTCTTCGACGGCTTTTAGATCTCCGTAGCTTTTCACCAGGTGTTGCGCGTCCAGTACCAGGTCCATAGCTCCTCTAACGCCACCGCAAATCAAAAAGTTTCACCCGCAGCGCGCTCCCTCTCTGTCATGTGGTTCCAATCCGGCAGGAAAGGCCCCCCGGCGACCACGATTCACAGCAAAACAGGGACGACCTCCTGCTTCTTGACTTAACTGTTGGTCGGATCAAAAGACTAACCCTCAGGAATTGATCCCAGCTCTTCAGTCTGTGCCGAACGCGAGAGGGATATTGCTGGAAGTCCGGGCGCCATCTTTACGGTCGACTTGTTGACCTGCACGTATTTCGCGCGGCCGATCGCCACACCGTTCTCCCGCCGCCGAACGTCGCGTGGCTGTGCGACCTTGATGAAGACACGCTGCCCGTTGAGGTCAGATTTCACCCAGATCAGCAGCCCGGCACCGAACGCATGCACTTTCTCCAGCCGAAATACCTGGCCCGCCTCGCCACAAAGAGGAGCCCCCCATACCTCGAGATGCAGGGGTTGCTCCATGAATTCCTTCATTGCGACGGCAGCTCCATGATGCAGGCACGTCGCCACAACCATAAGGCACACCAGGACTGCGACAATGCCTATGGCGAGGAACTGCCCGTTCTCCAACGCCAGGACGACTCCAACAGTCGCGGCAGCAGCCCCGGCGAGCAACAGAAGGCGCGGTATCTGTCCCATTTACTTTGACCTCGCAAAGAGAGTCGCGCCTGGCAATACCGCCGAAGGCGTTCCTTGGCAGACCATTTTCTCATGGGCATCCTCACCCACAGAGATGCCTCGCGGACTGGCTCAGAAGCGCGCTCTCTTCTTGGCGTCACGCCCCAGCTACAGGTTAGATCATTACGGCATGAGCGTACAGAGCCGAACCGGTCTACCTTGCCGACTCATAATCTGTTTGGGCCTGTTAAGGCTTGCCCCCTCTCCAGCAGGCTGATATAGTTAAGCAGTAAAGCAAATCTGGATCGCTATTTCCATGCAGAGCAGTATCTTCGACAATCCGATTTGGCACTGTGGGCCTGATCCAAATCCGCGTGGCTTCAGCACATCCGGGGCGACTCAGCGGGCGTTTATGGAGGACTCAAAGCATGTACACGCGATCGAAGGGATTTATTTCTGGCTTGGCTGTTGCGCTGTGCCTGGGCATGGTTGTCTGCGGCGCGCAAGCTGCAACCAAAAGCACGTCAGGTCACGGCAAGCCCAGCAAGCTGCCGCGGTTCCCGGCCAGTTGGCATGGCCATCTTCCGGGAGAAAAAGGGGTGAACCCCCAGCGGGCAGGTGAAGAGATGAGCCCGCAGGGGGCAAGTTATGTCGATATGACCGGTGCGGTGAGCCAGTGCCCGACATCAAATGCCGAAGTCGACCAGGCTGTCGACGGCTCGTACGTCTACGAAGCCTGGATCGGCTGTAGCGACTCGGCGGGACATCCTGGGATCGGCTTTGCGCGATCGACTGACGGCGGCCGGACGTTCGGACCCTCGACAGTAATGCCGGGATCGACGCCGGGCTGGGTTGGGGATATTTACGTAGGGGGTAGCTGGGATCCCGCGGTGGCTGTTGCCCCCGATGGAACGCTCTATGTGGCCTACATGGTGTATTCCGTCACGAAGAACACTGCTGGCCAAAATGTCTGGCGGAACAGTCCGTTGGTTGCGGTGTCGTTCGATCACGGCGAGACCTTTCCACAAGTGACGATCTTGCCGGTCCCCCCGATCGGCGACTTCGGGGATGGGTATGGAAACTGGGGCGATCGCGATTGGATCGCGGTGGGACACGATGGGACAGTCTATGTGACGTGGGATTATGGCCCGAGGGCTGACCAGATCGGCTTCCTCTGTGATCCGACGGGCAGCTGCGCATTCTCGGGTGGTGACTTCAATGCCGTGATCCAGAAATCGGTCGATGGCGGGCAGACCTGGACGATGCCGACCGCAATAAGTCCCGGCTTCCCATACGGCGGCGCCTACATGGGCCGCATCGTGGTCGAGCCCGACGGCACGCTTGGCGTCCTCTACTGGGGTCACGACACCGACCCATCGACGCTCGCAGTCAGTAACGGGACCGAATATTTCACAAGCTCGATTGACGGCGGAACGACCTGGTCTGCGCCCGTTGCAGTCGGCCCCGGAGCAGGCACAATCGCTTTGCCGACCTGGTGGATCGATGGCTCACTCGCGGTCGATTCTGCCGGCACCCTCTACGCAGCCTGGGATACGCAGAACGGAACAGATGATATCGGCTGGCTTGCCAGCTCGACCGACGGCGGCCAAACCTGGTCTGCCCCGATTGAGGTCACTTCCGGTCCTGGTGAAAATCTTCTCTCGGTGATCGCGGCAGGACCGGGCGATGTCTTCGTCGCCTGGCAGACGCCGAACACACCCGAGGGATACGCGACCTTCTTGCGCCGGTTTTCACTCTCGAGGGAATGGACAACACCGGCAAATAAAATCTCGCCCGCCTACGGGGACCCCGGCATCTGGCCCGGCGACACCTTCGGGCTTTCCACGCTGCAAGGCATCGTGCCGGCGGTTGTCCTAAGCTGGGGCAGCGCGATCCATGGCAACCCGGTTTCCGAGATCTACTCGTCCGTGGTCACTCTTCCGCCCTACACGGAGAAGTTCCACGACGACGCCGGCACGTCCACCGTGTGCATCGACAGCGCGACAGGGGCTTGCCAGTGGACCGAAGACAACGGCCGCGTCTACACCGGAACGGTCGAGGTCTACAACGGCGGGACCATGTTCTGGAGCGAGCCCGGGGCCTCGCAGTACGTCTACATCTATTACGATCCCAACAACCACATGGCCTGGGGCTACCTTTACGACTACTCGACCTACGACTACAGCAGCCTCTTCGACAGCAACACCCTGGACAACCCGCCGGGCTGCGGCGTAGCTCAGCCGCCCCTGTAACGACGCGGCTGTTATGTGGCACATGAAGGCGCGGGGCCCCGGCCCCGCGTTTTTTTGTCGATTACCAAGCCGCCGGCGAGGCGGACCGTTCAACATGTCGTTCAAGAACCCACATGGGCCGCGCCAGCTGTTTGTGGCTCAGATGCCAGACGCGGCGAGGAAGACACGTTGGAAGCCCTGCTTGCTACATTGCGAGGTATACCCCCACCCTTTTTGTTATGAAGCCCACAGGCGGTAGCTCAGCAGACGCTTCGAGCCAAAGCCGTACCAAACGTAGACCACCCAGGCGCCATACCCGTCTAGATTCGCCGCTGCACCGTCCTGCCGGAGCAGGATTACGCCCGGGAGAACGGGGAATGCCGCGTGCGTGGCAAAGGCCGGGAAGTTGGGATCCTTTGCCAGCGTGGGGCTCACGCTCGCAATCATCTTGTAGCGCAAAACGGTGATTCTCGTCTCGGCCGTTTGAACCGCGGGCGCCCCAAACATCCATGTAAGAAGGTAAAGCGCGAGCAGAACGGCAACCAGAGAACGCCAACCCAGCTTCCTTTTCGCCTTCTCGGGCTTCTGATGTGTGGCCGGAGGCGGCTCCGTCAGGCCATTCATGAAGGCGTCACTGTGCAGATATACCAGGAGGGCCACAATGAGAATGGCCGGCAAGACGAAAAGACCGACGAACACCATCCCCGTCCGCCCTGCAAGAGGCGCGTCAAAGGAGAAGAGAAGACCGCCGAAAAGCAAAACAAAAGTTGCAGCCAGCAAATGAAGGAGGATGGAAAGTAGGTTCCGCCCCCACATCGCGCCCTTAAGGAGACCGCCCGCGGAGACCAAAAGAATCACTGAAACAACAAGAATAATCGTGAAAGGAACGCCGCCCATGAAGGCGTCTTCCCACTGATACGGCATCCAGGCCATCAGGCAGATTGCCGTGGCGATGCAGGCAGAGCCGATGATTACGGCCGGACGGATCCCATTTCGATATCGCATTCTCTAGCCCCTGTTCTGAAATAAGTCACTGTCCCTATCTTCTCATTTATTATCTCATGTCGCGATCAGGCCGTTCGACCCTTGGCTCATGGTTCACAATCGCTTCCACTGCGACCGGCTTGCGTGCAGATACCATCATTGATAGTCTTGTGCAATGCTCTTTCTGATTATCTTCTTTCCCTTTGTAATAGTTATCATAGGCGCCGCCCTGATAGTGAAGGGCGGTCGCAGATCTCTGAATTTTCTCTGCGAATGGTGCAGCAGAGCATCGAAAATTAAGAAGAGCCGTCAGGCGACGGCAAGTCAGGGTGTCAAAGAAGAGTAAAGAGTCTTTGGAATTCGGGGGACACATTACTTATTTCTCATTATTGTTCTTTTGCGGCCGGGCTTGCGCTTCTTGAGCGGCCTGTCGAGTAAGTTCTCCAGACGGCTTATGAACCGACCTGATCCCAACGGCCGGCCCGTCCTCTCGCTCTGCCTGATAGCCCGCGCCTCTCGCTCACTCGACTCCAGCCCCAGAAGTGATCGCCATTCCTTAGGACCCGC
>CAZDOY010000019.1:0-56446 GCA_964507185.1 uncultured Thermoanaerobaculia bacterium | reverse complement strand
TCCAGGCTCGCCGCGACCTTCAAGGTGCCGTACAGGATTCTGCTCAACAAGTACTTCATGGATGAGATATACTCTGCCATGTTTATCCGCCCCCTGCTGAGGCTGTGCGAGGGGCTCTGGTGGTGGGACCGGTGGATCGTCGACGGCGTCGTCAACGGCGTCCGGAACCTCACCGTCGGTGCGAGTTATGGTTCCCTGGCCGTGGACCGGTACGTGGTCGACGGCGCGGGGGTCAACGGAACGGCCGCTACCTTCAAGTGGTTTTCCCGCCTGAACCGGAAGGTCCAGACCGGGCAGTTCCAGCACTATGCCCTGGGGGTGGTTGCGGGCTTCGTTTTGCTAATGGTGTGGTACCTGTATCGGTAGTTTGATATCAAGGAGCCAAGGACATGCCCTACATACTTTCCATTGTGACCTACGTGCCTCTGGCCGCGGCCATCATTGTCCTGTTTTTTCCGAAGGACAATGCCAAGCTGATCAAGTACTTCACCACCGGCGTCTTCCTGCTCGACTTCATCGTCAGCCTCCCGCTGTGGTTCGGCTGGGACAAGGCGCAGGCCGCTGCCGACGCCGCCCACAAGATGTGGGTGTTCGAGGAGGGGCCTTTCCCCTGGATTACATCCCTTGGCGCCAGCTACCACTTCGGCGTCGACGGCATGTCCATGTTGATGGTGATGTTGACTACCTTCCTCGGTGTTCTGGCCGCCTGGTCGAGCTGGAAGTACATCAAGGACAGGCAGAAGGAGTATTACATCTGGTTGCTGGTCCTCCAGACGGGCATGCTGGGGGTCTTCTGCTCTCTGGATTTCTTCCTCTTCTACGTCTTCTGGGAAGTCATGCTGGTTCCCATGTACTTCCTCATCGGCATCTGGGGCGGTCCCAACAAGCTCTACGCGGCCATCAAGTTCTTCCTGTACACGCTGGCCGGCTCCGTCCTCATGCTGATCGGCATTCTGGTGCTCTACTTCCACACGCCTGTCAACGCCGCGGGCGTCCATACCTTCGACCTGAACGCGATCCTCAACCTCTCGATAGCGCCCGGCCTGCAGTGGTGGATCTTCGCCGCGTTCTTCGTGGGCTTCGCCATCAAGGTGCCCATGTTCCCGTTCCATACGTGGTTGCCGGATGCACACGTGGAGGCGCCGACGGCGGGTTCGGTCATCCTGGCCGGCGTCCTGCTGAAGATGGGAACGTACGGTTTCTACCGCTTCGCCCTGCCCATCCTGCCCGACGCCACCATCAAATGGCTGCCCTTCCTCATCGTCCTGTCCATCATCGGCGTCATATACGGCGCCATGGTTTCCCTGGTCCAGAAGGACATGAAGAAGCTGGTCGCCTATTCGTCGGTGAGCCACCTGGGCTTCGCCATGGCCGGCATGTTCACGCTGACCGTCGCCGGCTTCAAGGGCAGCATCCTCCAGATGATAAACCACGGCATCTCCACCGGCGGCCTGTTCCTTCTGGTCGGCATCATCTACGAGCGCATGCATACGCGCGAGATCAAGCAGTACGGCGGTCTTGCCAAGCTGATGCCGGTCTACGCCACGTTCTTCATGATCATCACCCTCTCCTCGATCGGTCTGCCCGGCCTTAACGGCTTCGTCGGCGAGATCATCATCCTGCTCGGCGCCTACACCATGCCGGCCTACCTGATCTTCTCCAAGTCGCTGATCTTCTTCCTGGTGGCGGGCATGATCCTGGGCGCGTCTTACATGCTCTGGCTCTACCAGCGGGTCTTCTGGGGCGAGGTCAAGAACCCGCACCTCGAGGAGACCGTCAAGGGGAACGACATGAGCGGCCGCGAATGGGGCTACATGATTCCGCTCGTCATCATGGCACTCTGGATCGGGCTCTACCCCAAGCCGATTCTGGACAAGATGGACAAGAGCGTAGAGTTCGTCATGAGCCGCATGCGTCCCGCAATGGAGAGAGTCGAAGCGGCTAAAGAACACAAGCAGCTCCCCGTATTGGCCGAGACGACGCCCAGTCAGTCCGCGCAGCCCGCGGCCGAGGCCGGCGACACCGCTTCCCCGATCCGCTAGGAGAACACCATGCCTGTCCTGCATCCTGAATTCTGGCGCCTCATGAGCCCCGAGTGGGTTCTGGTCTGCTTCGGAATGCTGTTCCTGATTCTTTCGGCCGTGCCGGGCGGAAGGAAGCTGCGCGCCGGAATCGGGGTGTTGAGCTTCGTGGGCTGCATCGTCGCCCTCGTCCTTACGTTTCAGACTCTTGCCGCCCTGCAGCCCGGCATGCACGTTCCCGTCATCACGGGGCTGGACGGTTCCGTCGGCCTGGTGGTGGACGGATACAGCCAGGTCTTCAAGGTGATCTTCCTGCTGGGCGCCGCCCTGAGCATCCTCATGTCTTTCAAGTACCTCGACCTGGAGAAGGCCTGGACGGGCGAGTACTTCACCTTCATCATCTTCTCCGTGTTCGGCATGATGGTCATGGCCAGCGGGACCGATCTGCTGACCCTCTGGGTCGGGCTGGAGACCATGGCCCTGTCCGTGTACGTCCTGGCCGGCTACATGCGGCACAGGGAGGCGAGCATAGAGGGAGCCACCAAGTACTTCCTCCTCGGCGCCTTCTCCTCCGGGCTCTATCTTTACGGGACCTCGCTCATATACGGGGCTACGGGCAGCGTCAACCTGCACACGCTCAGCACCGTGCTGATGACGCGCATTCACGCCGGGGGGATGGCGGCCATCGGGTTTCCGCTCGGTGCCGGCCTGATGATCCTGGCGGCGGCACTCCTCTTCAAGGCCGCCCTCGTCCCCTTCCACTGGTGGACACCCGATGCCTACCAGGGCGCCCCGACACCCATCACGGCCTTCATGAGCGTAGCCCCGAAAGCCGCCGCCTTCGCCATGGCCATGCGTATCTTCGTGTCCGGTTTCATGCCCGTTGCGCCCGTATGGTCGGGCGTTCTGTCCGTGGTGGCCGTCATCACCATGTTCTGGGGCAACATCGCGGCCATGCTGCAGGACAACGTCAAGCGCATGCTGGCCTATTCGTCCATCGGGCACGCCGGCTACATCCTCATCGGGCTTGTCGCGGCCGGGCGGGCGGGCGACAACGAGGGCATCTCCGCGGCGGCCTTCTACCTGCTGGTCTACGCCTTTATGAACCTGGGTGCCTTCGGCCTCGTGCTCTACCTTCAGCGCGAGGGCAGCGCGGGCGACAGCCTGGAGGATTTCAACGGGCTCATTCGAAGGAATCCCTTTACGGCGGTCGTGATGATCTTCTTCCTCCTGTCTCTCGGAGGCATCCCGCCGATGGGCGGATTCATCGCCAAGCTCATGATCTTCATGTCCGCCGTCCATGCGCATCTGTACTTGCTGGCGGTCGTCCTAGCGGTCACGAGCGTTGTCGCCATGTACTACTACTTCCGGATCATCTACCACATGTTCCTCAAGGACGCCGAGGAGGAGTTCCACTCGCAGGCAGGAAGACCCCTGGCCGCGGTGCTATCATTCTGCGCAGTCGCCGTGCTGGCCATCGGGCTCTACGCCCAGCCCTTCCTGCAGTGGGCGGCGCAGGCCACGCTGCTCAAACCATAGCAGGGCGACATGGCATCACCCCTTCGCCGCCTCGGCACCTATCTGGAGCTCATCTACACCTTTCCGGCGGTGGTGCTCGTTGGGGCGGGCGGCGGATACCTGCTGGACCGCTGGCTGGGCAGTTCGCCCATCGCCACGGTGTCCGGTTTCGTGCTGGGCCTGGTGAGTGCTTTCGTCTACCTCATCAAGATGCTCAACACCATAAACACCGACAATAACGGGAAGCCGGATGAGCACGATGATTAACGCCTTCCGGCGCCGCTTCTTGATACTCGCCGTGCCCGCGTGGCTGGCCGTGGGCGCAGTGCTCGCAGTAGCCTTGCGCCCGCTGGCGGCCCTGGCCTTCTGCGTGACCTTTCTGGTCGTTGCGGCGGATTTCCTGTGGATGTCCGCCGGCCTGGGCCACGTACTGGGTTCAGCTCACGTCAGCACGGGGTCGGTATTTGGCTTCACCGCCGGTGTGCTGGCCCGCACCCTCTTGCTCCTGGTAGTGCTGTATGGTATTCTTACCCTCCTACCTCGGGAGTTCCTAGGGGTGGCCTTAGGGATTGGGGGGCCCGTAATGCTTCTGGCAATTGCCGGAGTTTTGCCGACAAGAGGCTGACATGCACGAGATGAACTCCCTTCTCACGATGCTTGTGGATGGGCTGATACACAGGCCTATCCCGGATTATTTCGTCATTCTCGCCTTCATCATGGTGACGACGCTGGCGCTGTTCTACCTGGTCACCCGGAATCTTTCCGTGGAGAAGCCGGGCGTATTCCAACAGATCCTAGAGCTCTTTACCGAAGTCATCGGGAAGTTTTTGGACGATATCATCGGACCGCACGGGCGGGAGTACATGCCCGTGATCGGGATGTTCTCGGTGCTCATCCTCCTGTCGAATCTCATCGGCCTCATTCCGGGTTTTATGCCGCCCACGGGCAGCATCATCGTCACACTGTCCCTGGCCCTGTGCTCGTTCGTGGTCTACAACTGGTACGGGGTCAAGACGCACGGGGTGGGCTACGTCAAGCACTTCATGGGACCGATCGCCCTCATGGCGCCGCTCTTTCTGCCGATCGAACTCGTCAGCCATGTCGCGCGGCCCATGTCTCTGGCGATCCGTCTCTTCGGCAACATCTTTGGGGACCATCAGGTCGGGGGGGTCTTCCTGCACCTCGTTCCCTTCGCCATTCCGGTTCCCTTCCTTCTGCTGGGTATCTTTGTCGCATTCGTGCAGACACTGGTCTTTGTCCTGCTCTCCATGATTTATATCGCGGGGGCAGTGGAACATCATTAGGGGAAGATCGGAAAGGAGGCATTCCGTGAGGAAGAAAGGTTGGATGATACTGCTGGGGTCTTTGATGCTTATGCTGGCTGCTCCCGTATTCGCGCAGGAGCCTGTCGCTCACGCCGCCGGCGTCGGCAGGGAAGCCTTCGGGGTTCTGGCTGCCGGTTTCTCCATGGCTTTCGCTTCGGCGCTCTGCGGCCTGGCCCAGGGCAAAGCCATCTCGGCCGCCTGCGAGGGCGCCGCGCGCAATCCCGGCATGGCCGATAAGCTGCAGATCATGATGATCATCGGTCTGGCGTTCATCGAGTCGCTGGCCCTGTACACCATGGTGATCATCTTCGTGAAAATGTAACAAGACCCGCACGATACCCCGGCCCGCAAGGCCGGGGTATCGATGCACCCCTCTACTTTGAAGCTCACCCGCCCTGTTTATCCGCTTTCTCATTCTCATCCTGTCGTGATAGCCGGAGAACTACGGGAAGCCCTTGGCTTCCTGGAGGAATGCGTCAGCTTCCGGCGGGTCGTTCTCTGCACGGAGAAATCCCTTGCCGGTGTCCTGTCCGGGTTCCTCGGCCGGATCCGGCGGACCTTCCCGGGCGCTGACACGGTCTTATTCCCGGGGGGGGAGGATAGAAAGAACAGGGGAACGAAGGCACGGATAGAAGATGCCCTTCTCGCACGGCGCATCGACAGGGACAGCGTGCTTTTTGCCGTGGGCGGCGGCATGGTGTCCGACATCGTGGGCTTCACCGCCGGCACGTATCTTAGGGGTATCCCATACGTGAACATCCCTACGACCCTCGTCGGGATGGTGGACGCCTCGCTGGGCGGCAAAACGGCCGTCAATACGCCACGGGGTAAGAACCTCGTGGGTGTCATTCACGCCCCGGCCGGTGTCTGCATTGCACTCGAGGCGTTGGACACACTACCCGAAAGTGAGTTCCGAAGCGGCCTGGGCGAATGCTTGAAACACGGGGCCATCGCAGACGGAGAGTACTTCGAATGGCTGTCTGGGCTCGACGTTCGGACGCTGAAGAGTGAGGCGCCCCTGCTATGGAAGCTGGTGGAGACTTCGGTGCGTATCAAGATGTCCGTGGTCGACAGCGACCCGGCCGAACGTTCTGGCCGCAGGAACGTTCTCAACGCCGGACACACGGTGGCTCACGCGCTCGAACACCTCTCGCATTTCAAGGTCGGGCACGGCGCGGCCGTCGCCGCCGGACTCTGCTGGGAGGCCGCGGTCGCCGCTGCACGGGGGCACCTGTCTGTGGACAGCTGCCGCCGCATCGTAGGCGGGGTCCGCTCACTGGGATTCGAAGATCACAGGGGAGTTTTCACAGCGGAGCAGGTTTTTGCGACAGCAGGGTGGGACAAGAAAAACCGCAGTGGTAAAGTGAACTATGTCCCTCTCGGAACCGTTGGCGCCGTGGCCTTGCCCGCACCGCATACCGATGAACTGACTCTATCCGCGCTGGAGAAGGGACTCGGTGTTTTGAAGGAGCTCTGAGGTGGATATCCTGTACGGCGTGCACCCCGTCGCAGAGTGCATCCGGGCCGGTCGTCGCCGCGTCGACAGAATATGGGTTTCGGATGAATCCCGGCTCAACGAACTTGCCCAAGCCGCAGGTTGTAGCCGGAATCTGAAAGTGGACCGCCTTTCGCGCCAAGCCCTCAACAACAAGGCCGGCACGCAAAACCACCAGGGTGTGGCCGCCCAGTTTTCCGATTATCCCTACGTGGACTGGCAAGACCTTCTGACTCACGATCGCCCCCCCCTTCTGCTCCTGCTCGACAATCTTACGGATCCTCAGAATGTAGGCGCCATCCTGCGGTCCGCGCTCTGCGCCGGCGCGACGGGCGTGACCCTGCGCAAGCATCACGCGGCGAGAATCACACCCGCCGTCGTAAAGGCCTCGGCGGGGGCATCCGAACACCTCCAGGTGGCCCTCGTTCCCAACCAGGCCATGGTGCTTCGGGAAGCCGCGGACTCCGGCTTCGCGTGCGCGGCGCTCGCCATGGACGGCGAGTCGATCTGGGAGGCGGACCTCAACTGGCGAGGACCGCTGGCGATTGTGGTCGGGGCCGAAGGGCGGGGTGTATCACCCCTGGTTGCCAGCCTGTGTGAATCGAAGCTCCGCATTCCCATGGCGCCCGGATTCGATTCGCTGAATGCCTCCGTGGCCGCGTCTCTCGCCCTCTTCGAAGCCGCCCGAAGGAGACGATGAGTGTTGGTTGAACAGGGAGGATGGGAGGAAGGGAGGATTGCGATTTGCGAATTGGGATTGAACCACGGAGCGTACAGAGGCCTGTGGCGCCCTTTTTCTTAGCTTCCCGACTTCTTCACCCCTTCACTCGCCGCTAGCATTCCGCCTTTAGCCTTTAGCCTTTAGCCCCTCCCAATGTGTTACGATAATCGGCTGACGGAGGCCTCCGTCGCGTCCGGGAGGGAAATCGTACATGCCGCACGATAAGATTGCCGTGATTGACTTCGGCGGGCAATACGCCCATCTGATCGCTACGAAAGTCCGTCGCCTGAACGTCCTCGCCGAGATCCTCCAGCCCGAGGATCCGGCCGCAAAATTCCTGGAGTATAAGGGGATCATCCTGTCGGGCAGCCCATCCCTATCCTCCGAGGGAGAAGACAGCGCCTACGACAAAGGGATTTATGATCTTGAAGTCCCCATACTGGGCTTCTGTTTCGGACACCAGGAAATCGCCAAGCACTATGGGGGCAAGGTCGAACATACAAAGCGAGAATACGGGCCGGCCAATCTGCGAACCCAGGGTCACAGTCCGATTTTCAACGGGCTCAATCCTGAAGAAACGGTCTGGATGAGCCACGGCGACACGGTAACCGTGTGCCCGCAGGGTTTCAACGAGATCGGCGTCTCGCGCGCGGGCGGCGACCACGAGCCCCACCGGAATGCGGCCATCGCAGATGACGCGCGCAGGCGTTACGGCTTCCAGTTTCACCCCGAGGTGGACGACACGGTCCACGGCGAGATCATGCTCAGGAACTTCGTCGTCGACATCTGCGGCTGTCGTCCAGACTGGACGATGACGAGTTTTCTGGACGAGGCCTCGGAGCGGATCCGAGAACAGGCGAAAGGCAGGGAAGCGTTCCTCCTGGCCTCCGGCGGAGTGGACTCCACCGTCTGCGCCGTACTGCTGGGCAATGCCCTGGGGCCGGACCGCGTGCACCTGCTCCACATAGACAACGGCCTCATGCGCAAGGACGAGAGCGCAAAGGTCGTATCGGCCTTTCGGGCAAGAGGATTCGGCGAGAACCTCCACTTCGTGGACGCTTCGGAGCGCTTCCTCTCGGCGCTTGCCGGCGTGACCGAACCAGAGCGCAAGAGGCGGATCATCGGAGACACGTTTCTGGAGGTCTTCCGGGAGGAGGCCGCGCGGCTCGATCTTGGCGGGTGCGTGCTGGCGCAGGGAACCATCTATCCCGACACCATCGAGACGGGCGGGACCAGGCGCGCCGACGTGATCAAGACGCACCATAACCGCGTACCCGCGGTCCAGAAGATGATCGATGAGGGGCGCGTGATTGAACCGCTTGCCGAGTTGTACAAGGTGGAAGTGCGGGAACTCGGCGAGACGCTGGGGTTGCCCGAAGAACTGGTCTGGCGGCACCCCTTTCCAGGCCCGGGACTGGGTATCCGCCTCCTGTGTTCAGATGGCTGCCCGCCCGTGGAAGAGCCGGGCGCGCGGGAAGCCCTGAACCGGGTGAGCGCCGGAGAAAAGGTGTCGGCGGCCCTCCTTCCCGTTCGCTCGGTGGGGGTAAAGGCCGACCTGCGCGCCTATGAACAGCCCGTCATTCTGTGGGGAGACCTTCCGCTGGAGTCCGCCGTCGCCGCCGCCGCCCGGATCTATAAGGAGGTCCCGGGCGTTAACCGCTGCGTCATCGATCTGACGGGGCGGGGACTCAAGAGCGCACGGCCCCTTGCCGCCACGGTCACCAGGCCGCGGCTGGAGCTTTTGCGCGAGGCGGATGCGCTGGTGATGGCCGGGCTCAAAAGGCACGGCCTCTATAGTGAAGTGTGGCAGTGTCCCACCGTACTTGTGCCGCTGGAAATCGACGGAGAGGGCCTGGAGTTCTGCGTCGTCCGCCCCGTCCTGTCCGAACGCGCAATGACGGCCAGGCCGGCGGTTCTCCCATCGGGGCTTCTGGACGAGTTGAGAAATGCGATCCTTGCTTTGCCGGGCATCTCCGGCATGGCCCTGGACGTCACCACAAAGCCACCGGGCACTATCGAGTGGGAGTAGGCCCGAGCCGGCGGGCGGACATTTCATCCACCCCGGAGCGACGGAGGGATCGGTATCTTGAAGACGGGAGAACTCAGGCTTGGGAGATGGCTGCTCCTCGCGGCCCTCGTCGTCTTTGCGGTGGCGGAGCCGCGCCTCGTAGACGGTCCTCTGAGACTGTCTGCGTTCCTATTCCTGTGCGGTGCGCTGGTGTTCCAGGGGCTGGGCCTCGATTCGAAGTGGGAGTCGGGGCCATGGATATTCCGGGGCCTCATCGCCGTGGCGCTGATTCTCCTGACGGTGGCCATCCTGTCCGGGCGGTGAGATCTCGGGGGCTCAAAACAGTGGAGTGTCCCGGGGGACAAATAAACGGGTACCCGGGACGGCAGGCTGACGAAAAAGACAGGCCCGGCTTTCGCCGGGCCGTATCTTTTGGAGGTCGTCCGGCCCCGAGGCCGGGCCGGGCGGGAGGAATTGAGGAATCGCTGTCTTTACTTCGCGGTCATGGAAGCGTTCCAGACGGTTTTCCCGTGGCTCTTGATGTCCTTGGACCAGGTCGCTTCGACCAGGTCCACAACGGCCTTCGGCATGGGGATGTAGTCGAGTTCCTCGGCCATCTTTCCGCCGTGGCGGTAGCTCCAGTCAAAGAATTTGAGCACGGCCTGGATCTTGGCGGCGCTGGGCTGGTTGGTGTAGACGATGATGAAGGTAGCGCCGGCGATGGGCCAGCTGTCCTTCCCGGGTTCGTTCGTCAGCACGACGTAGAAGTGATCGGCGTTCTTCCAGTCCGCGTTGGCCGCGGCCGCCTGGAAGGCCGCCATGGTCGGCTTGACGAACTGTCCGTCACGGTTTCTGAGCTGGACGGTGGTCAGGTGGTTCTGCTTGGCGTAAGCGTATTCTACGTAGCCGATGCTGCCGGGCACCTGCTTAACGTAGCCGGCGACGCCCGCGTTGCCCTTGCCGCCGATGCCCACCGGCCATTCCACGGACTTGGCCGTTCCGACCTTTCCATGCCAGGCCTGCGACACCTTGTCCAGATAGTTGGTGAAGATCCAGGTCGTGCCGGAGCCATCTGAACGGTGAACCACGGCGATGTCCTGGTCGGGCAGCTTGACGCCCTTGTTCAGCGCCGCGATGCGGCGGTCGTTCCACTTGGTGATCTTTCCGAGGAAGATGTCCGCCATGAGTTCGTTTGACAGCTTGAGCTGATTGGCGGTGATCCCCTGCAGGTTGACGACCGGCACGACGCCGCCCATCACCATGGGCCACTGAATCTGTCCTCGCTTTTCGAGTTCTTCACCCTTCACGGGGGCGTCGGAGGCGCCGAAATCCACGGTCCTGTTGTTTATCTGCTGGATGCCGCCTCCGGAGCCGATGGCCTGGTAGTTCAGACTCACGCCGCTCACGGTCTTGTACTCGTAAGCCCACTTGGAGTAGATCGGGTAGGGGAAGGTCGCCCCCGCTCCGTCGATGGCCTTGACTTCCTGTGCGGATGCCGCCGTTGCTATGAGTCCGGCCAAAGCGAGAATGAAAAGTACTTTCTTCATGGTCCCTCCTTCAGGATCAGGTCCCACTTTAGCGGGAGTTTGTGGCCGGATTTTAACCGTGAGATTGCGTTTTCGTAGTACTTGGGGGGCGGGTCGTCGCGAAGGGTATGATGCCGGCGGGCTGCTAGGCGGTCTTGCTCGATGCCAGGAGCTTCAGGACGTCGACTTCAAGGTCTTCCCTGGACTTGTTGAGGACTTCACAGGCCTCTGCCGTCAGGAGAAGGAGGGCCTTCTGGTACATCTTTTTTTCCCGGAAAGAGAGGGGTTTCTTGGCGTTCAGCGTGTGGAGGGCCTTGAGGACCTCGGCAACCGAAGCCAGGTCGCCCTGAGCGAGTTTGTCGCCATGAGACTGGAACCGGTCGCGCCACGAAGGAAGGATCTCCGGTTCCCCTTTCTTGAGAAAGTCCATGGCCTTCTTGACACCCTCCTTCTTGGCAGGGCGCCTGAGCCTGACTTCCTTCACGTTGTCGATGGGGATCATGACCTTGGATTCGCTCTCGCTGCCCTTGAAGAGCAGAACGCAGAACATGCGGGCCTTTTCGCCCACCGTGCGTTCTTGGATGCTCTCGACGACCCCCACGCCGTATCCAGGGTAAACAAGGGTATCGCCGATCTCAAACCAGAGGCCCTTCACTTTCTCCATAGAAAAATTATACCACAACTCCAGGGTAATCAAGGGGAGCGGGTACGCTTCCTGTCATACCCGTCCCGAGGGACCGCAATGACGATGTCGGCGTGACGGCACTCTCCTGGATGCGGCCTTGCTTGACCCCATCCATCCCCGTGCCTATCCTGTTCTCATGAGGAAATGGCTGACGGCCTGCGCCGCGATGTTCCTTTTCTTATCAGCCCCCCTGGCCATCTGGCCCAAGACGGATGCGCCCCTTCAGTTCGTACACGTGAAGCTGAGACTTCTCACCATGGGCAACAAACAGGGGATCAAGGAGGCCGGGTCTTTCGGCGCGAGCCTTCCGATGGGCCAGAAGGGGGACCTGCATCGTCTGCTCACAGTGGACAACGAATCCCGTCACGCGACCCTCAAGCTCGCGCTCCACGTTTCCGTTACGCCCACCGAGGACGATGAAGGTGTCCTGCACTGCGTCGTTCTGACGGATGCCGCGCCCGTCGGGAAAACCGTTACCAGCAGAGCGAGGGACTTCTCTTTCCACCACCCGGGGGAGCAGATCATGGGCCTTTACGCGGACCGGGCGACCGGTACGCGCGTGGTGCTGGCCATCTCGGCTGCATTGGAAGAAAAGCCCGTCGCAAACGTGCAGGCCGACATGCCCCCCATCCTCTTTCTGGTTCGGGTGGAGAGGTGGAACGGGGCACAGAGGGTGGAACTCGAGCAGGTCCAGCTGCAATCCCTCGACGGCGAGTCGGTGGGGCACGACTACAGCAAGAGGATACCGCGCTGGGTCGACGCGAACTCGGCCGACGAGGACGACAATCCGCTCGATAAGCTCAAGGTGCTCGATTTCAGCCAGAAGGATGCACCGGTCGTCCAGGCGGGGCAGGGCTTCACCATAGAGCTCAACCCCGAGAATAAGAAGCACAAAAAGAAGGAGACCGAGCCCGGCAAGAAAGACAAGGACAAACCGCCGCCAAAAAAACTGCACTGGGACCAGGAATCCTACCACCTCACCATCAAACCGATGGCCCTGAATGACGATCAGCTGTCGCTGGAGGTACACGTCACCGGAATCATCCTCAATCCCGAGACCAGAAGGCCTTTTCCGCCCATTGACCTTGAGGCCGAGAAAGATGTGCTGGATGGACAGCCGGTACCTTTTTATCTGACCCGGGAGACCCCGAAGGGGCCTGTCGGTTTCGCCGTGTGGGTCATTCCCAAGTGGTCCCGCTCCCAGCGGGAAATACCAGGGCAGGGTACGGGTAGCGGGAAATCGGTTCCCTCGTCCGCCGCCCCACCCAAAGAAGGCCCCGGAGGATGACGGTATGAATCGATCCGAGAGAATATTCTGCAGCCTTGCGGCCCTGGCGGTGTTTCTGGTCTGCATGGTTCCGGGGCCGTTCGCGCACGCCGATGGCGACCGGTCGGAAAAGGACCTCTGCGCCCGGACCATGCAGCAGTTGCAGGAAAGGTACCGTCACTTCACCGCCCTCGAGGCCCATTTCAAACATTCCCTCAAGGCCACCGCCCTCAATCAGGACGAGGTGGAAGAGGGCACGGTCTACATGGAGCGGGGCGGTCTCATGCGGTGGGATTATTCCAGGCCTAAGGGCAAGCTCGCCATCGCCGACGGCCGCGACAGCTATCTCTATCTTCCATCGGAGAACCAGGTTTTCGTGCAGCCTCTGCCTGAAGGTGGAAAGGCGCCGCTGGCCCTGCGCTTGTTGACCGGGAGCCCGGACCTCGGAAAGGAAGTCGCCTGCAAAAAAGCCTATGTCATGAACAAGGTGGTGGTACTGGCCCTCGGCTTGAAGGACGACGATCAGGGTATCAGGGACCTGGAGATCGCGTACGATCCAGCCCTGAAGGTCATCACGGAGGTCTTCTACAAGGATGCTCTCGGGAATCAGGTAAGCCTGGCGCTCACGGATATCAGTTTTCCCGACCGCCTTGATTCGAAGCTCTTCCACTTTACGGTGCCGGAGGGCGCCCGGGTGATAAAGGGCAGGTGAGTTTCGATTTCAGGTCCGGGGCGGGCGTGGCGGCTCCGGGGATCGGATGAGGGCCATAAACTCCGCCCGGGTCCTGGCGTCGGCCAGGAAGGAGCCCCGCAGGGATGAGGTCGTGGCGACGCTGCCTTCCTTTTCGACACCGCGCATGACCATGCACAAGTGGGTCGCCTCCAGGACAACGCCCAGCCCCCTGGGCCGAAGCAGGTCGGAAAGGGTCTCGGCGACCTGTTCCGTGAGGCGCTCCTGGACCTGCAAGCGCCGGGAGAAATGTTCGACGATCCTGGGTATTTTCGACAGCCCCACGAGCCGGCCGGAAGGGACGTAGGCCACGTGCGCCCTGCCGAAGAAAGGCAGGAGGTGGTGTTCGCACAGGCTGTAGAAAGGGATATCACGAACCAGAACCATGGCGGGGGAAGGGTCATCGAACACCGCGCCCTCAAGAATCTCGTCGAGCGCTTCCCGGCTCCCCCGGGTGAGTTCTTTAAGACTTTCCGCCACGCGGGCCGGCGTCTTCTCCAGTCCAGGGCGCTGCGGGTCTTCGCCAAGGGCCCTGAGAATGGTCCGGACGGCCTCTTCCATTGGGACCTCCTGATTGTTAAGTATACGCGGTCGCCGCCCTGGATGGCAAAGAAACGGTTGACCGGGCCGCACCGGAATATCCCCCTCTGGGCCCCGGAAACCGGCGATTTGGCGTGCCCGGTCTCTCTTGGGTGTGAACTGAGTATCCATGCAGTCCTCTCGGGTGGGAAGAGTATAATTGGTAGTAGTGAGAGATAGTTATACGCTGCGTAGGACTTCGTGGATATCCCTTCGTAAACGCAGTTATCGCCTTTTTGGGGGGGACTTGACAAAGTGCTGCCGGGGACTTACTATACTCACCGGATATTAATGCATAAGGGAACGATAAAATGCCGATCTATGAATATCAGTGCGATAAATGCAACCAGCGATTTGAGCGCCTCCAACGGCTGTCGGACCCTATGGTAACGGCTTGTCCCAACTGTGGAGGCGCAGTCCACAAAATGTTCTCCGTCCCCGCACTCCAGTTCAAGGGGAGCGGTTTCTACGTGACGGACTACGCGCACCGCTCAAGCGGCAGCGCACCTTCCGGGAAAAAATCCGTGGCTTCGGACGCGGGTTCACCCAAGGGAGGACAGAAGAGTGATTAAACCCCACCTTATATTTCCATACCCAGAAAAAAGGGCCGCTTTCGCGGTCTCCCTCCCAAAACACTTGCCCGCCTGAACTGTTCCTACCCAGAATGTGCCCCCGGCTGTTTCGTCGGCCGGGGGTCCCTCCTTTTTCTACGGTTCTTCGTTCTATCCTCAGGCCATGATACCGGCCTGTGAGCCTCCGGCCGGGCGCGGCGAAAGCGGGCCGAACGGTTTGAATCGGTAGGGATAAAAGGGTAAAATTCAACGTTTTGGGAGGGTACCGTGAGCACCGACTGGAAAGAGACCCTGAATCTGCCGAAAACCAAGTTCCCCATGAAGGCCAACCTCACCCAGCGCGAACCCGCCCAGCTCGAGGCCTGGGAGGAGATGGGGATCTACGAGCGGATTCTCAAGGCCCGCGACGGGGCCGAGGTATTCTCTTTTCACGACGGTCCGCCTTACGCCAACGGGCATATCCACCTCGGACATGCCCTGAACAAGATCCTCAAAGACGTCGTTATCAAATCCAAGTCGATGGAGGGCTACAAGGTTACGTACAGGCCCGGTTGGGATTGCCACGGACTGCCCATAGAACTGCAGATCGAGAAGGAAAAGGGGCGGAGAATACGCGAGGAGAACATCCGTGCCTTCCGGGATCTGTGCCGGGCCTACGCCGACCGTTTCATAGACCTGCAGAGGGCCGAGTTCAAACGGCTGGGCGTATTCGGTGACTGGGACCATCCTTACAAGACCATGGATTACGGCTATGAGGCGGCCATCGCCAGGGCCTTCGCCGACTGCTTCCTGAAGGGATACGCCTACAAAGGCATGAAGTCGGTGCAGTGGTGCATCCATTGCGAGACGGCGTTGGCCGAGGCCGAAGTCGAGTACCACGACCACACGTCGCCGACCATCACGGTAAAGTTCCGGCTGGCGCCGGGACAGAACGACCGGTTGCCCGAGGGTCTCGGCGGCGGAAACCTCAGCGCTGTCATATGGACGACCACCCCGTGGACGCTCCCGGCCAACCTCGCCATCGCCTTTCATCCCGACTTCACCTACGTTGGCGTGCGCTGCGGTGACGAGACCTTCATCGTGGCCGAGGCGCTTCTGGAGAGCTTCCTCAAGGATACCGGACTCTCGGGCGAGGTCGTAGCGCGTTTCAAGGGCCGTACCATGGAGGGGCTCCGGTTCCGGCATCCCTTCATCGACAGGGATTCGCTTGCGATCCTGGCGGACTACGTCACGTCGGACACCGGGACGGGTTGCGTCCACACAGCCCCGGGGCACGGGCAGGACGACTATCTCTCGGGTATCCGGTACAAGCTCCCCATCCTCTCGCCCGTCGACCCCAAGGGGAGGTTCGAAGACGACGTGGAACACTTCGCGGGCATGAACGTTTTCGAGGCCAATCCCCACGTCGTAGCCCTGCTGAGGGAGAAGGGGATGCTGCTCGCGGACGGCCGCATAAACCACTCGTATCCCCACTGCTGGCGGTGCAAGAATCCCCTCATATTCCGGGCCACGAACCAGTGGTTCGTCTCCATGGCCCACGAAGATCTCAGGGGTCGGGCGCTCTCCGCCGTAGACTCGGTGGAATGGGTGCCGGCGTGGGGGCGGAACCGGATCCACGCCATGATGGAGGGGCGACCGGACTGGTGTCTCTCACGCCAGAGACGATGGGGCGTGCCGATCACCGTACTCTTCTGCTCTGAGTGCGGCGAACCTGTCAGAGAGCCGGCCTTTTTCGACGCCGTCGTGCATGCCTTTGCCGAGCATGGTGCCGGAGTCTGGTTCGAGGGCGACCCCGCGCGTTTCCTTCCCGAGGGCTTCACCTGCCCCGGATGCGGGGGCGGCGGATTCAGGGCCGAATCGGACATCCTGGACGTGTGGTTCGACTCGGGCGTTAGCCACCGGGCCGTTCTGGGAATCCGGGAAGACATGCCGTGGCCCTCCGAGGTTTACCTGGAAGGCAGCGATCAGCACCGGGGCTGGTTTCACACCTCGCTTCTCACGGCCCTCATGCTCGAAGGCGCCCCGCCTTACCGGCGCGTGATCACCCACGGCTTCGTGCTGGACGGAGAAGGCAGGGCCATGTCCAAATCCCAGGGCAACGTGATCGCACCGGAGGAGGTGGTCAAGAAGGCCGGCGCCGAAATCCTGCGCCTGTGGGTGTCCATGGTGGATTACAAGGACGACGTACGTTTCTCCTGGGACGTGGTCAAGCGGAACGCCGACGCCTACCTCAAGATAAGAAACACCCTGCGCTACATGCTGGGTAATCTCTCGGACTTCGAGCCGAAAGACGCCGTTCCATGGGACGACCTGCTGGAGATGGACCGCTACGTGCTCATGCTCCTCGACCGGTTCATCGCGCGGACCATCGGGGCTTACCGATCCTTCGAGTTCCACATCGTTTACCACGAACTGCTGCAGTTCTGCACGGTGACGTTGTCGGCATTCTATCTCGATATTCTGAAGGACCGTCTTTACTGCAGCGCACCGCAAAGCCCGGAGCGGCGGTCCGCCCAGACGGTTCTCTACCGCGCGACCGACGTGATCGTGCGCATCATGGCGCCGGTTCTCGCTTTTACGGCCGAAGAGGTGTGGAGCGTGATGCCTGACAGGGACGCCGAGTCCGTCCACATGAGCACTTTTCCCGCACCCTCCGGATTCGAGGACCCCGACCTCCTGAAACGATGGGAACAGCTGAGGGCGGTTCGGGAAGACGTCAACAAGGCGCTCGAAGAAGCCAGACAGCGTGGGGATATCGGCAAGGCCCTCGAAGCGGTTGTGGAATTGGCCCCGACGGCTGAGAATGAAGAACTGCTCAGGCGCTATGAAGACGTTCTGCCGGAACTGTTCATCGTATCGGGTGTCGTTCTGGCACCGGCTTCGCCCGACAGGCCTTCCGTCGTCGTGAGGCGCGCGGATGGCGAAAAGTGCAGCAGGTGCTGGGTCGTCACGACGCGACCGAAGGAGCACGACGGCGGTTACCTGTGTCCACGGTGCGCCGATGTCGTGGGCACGCTCGCCTGACATGAAGAGATTTCCCTACCTGCTCATCAGCCTCGGCGTTCTCGTTCTGGATCAGTGGTCCAAGACCCTCGTCGTCCACCGCATCCCCCTCGGAAGCGGGAAGGCTCTCACACCGTGGTTTTCTATCATCCATTGGCAGAACGCAGGCGGACTTTTCGGCTTTCTCGATCAGCTTCCTCCCGTCTGGAAGACGACGGTCTTTCTCGTTCTGCCGGTTCTCGGCATCCTCCTGCTCGGGGCGCTGTTCGTGAAGGCCCGGAGGCCCTGGGAACTGATTCTGCTCTCTGCGATTCTGGGAGGGGCCGCGGGAAACCTTGTGGACAGAATCCGGTTCGGTTCCGTCGTGGATTTTCTGGACGTGCACTGGCCCGGAGGACCGGCGTGGCCGACCTTCAACTTCGCGGATGCTTTCCTGTCGACGGGCATCATCCTCTTTTTGTTGCTCACTTTCTTGAAACCCCAGTCGGAGGGCGAGAGTGCATCCGATTCTCTTCCACATCGGTAGCTTCCCCATAGGAACTTACGGGGTCCTGGTGGCCCTGTCGGCCATCGCCGCTCTTGGGCTGGCGAGGATTCTGGCGCCCCGGGCCGGTCTGGACCCGGATAGGCTCGTCGACCTCTTCGTCTACAGCCTTCTGGGAGCCCTGGCGGGCGCCAAAGTGGCACTGGTTATCGGGGACTTTCGCGCCTTTTCGGCACACCCCTGGCAGTTTGCGCTCGACAACCTGCGGTCCTTCGGGGCCTTTTACGGCGGCTTCATAGGCGCCGTGGCGGTGGCCGCCTTCTACCTCCGACGGCATCGGATGCCTTTCTGGGCCTCGGCCGACGTGGCGGCGGTCTGCCTGGCGCTGGGACAGGGGATGGGCCGGTGGGGCTGTTTCTTCGCGGGATGTTGCTATGGGCGTCCGACGAACCTTCCCTGGGGCATGGTTTTCCCGGCCGTCCCTTTGTGCGCGGGCGGCGTGCGCATCCACCCGTGGCCCATCTATGCGAGCATGGCGGATCTGGCCATATTCGGCCTCCTTCTCTGGCTCCTCCATCGGCGTGCGTTCACCGGCCAGGTCTTCCTCTTGTACGTCATGCTGTACGCCGTGGCCAGAGGACTGCTCGAGTTTCTTCGCGGCGACGTGGTCAGGGGGTTGTACTTCAACGGTACCGTGTCACTTTCTCAGATCGTCGCCGTGGCGGCGTTTTCCGCCGCCCTCGGGACCTACGTGGTCCGCCGGCGCCGGGCGGGAGAGCGATGATGCCGCGCATTGCCCTCAGACTCTCGGACGGCGCGAGAAGGTTGGATGTCCTGCTGGCCAAGGTCCTTTCGGACAGGGGAATCACCCGTTCCCAGATCCAGCGCCTCATGACCGGCGGAAAAGTGCTCGTGGACGGTTCGCCCGCGCGCGCTTCGCAGGAAGCCCTGGCGGGGCAGGCCGTCGAAATCGAGATCCCCGAGGACCGTCCCTTCGAGCTCGTGCCGAAGGACTCGCCCCTCGCGATACTCTACGAGGATGAAAACTGCCTCGTGGTGGACAAGCCGGCCGGCCTGGTGACCCATCCCGCCAGAGGGCACTGGGACGATACGCTAGTCAACATCCTGGCCTCAAAGGATATCGGGCTGTCATCGGGCTACGCGCCAGGACGCCCCGGCATCGTCCATCGCCTGGACAAGGACACGTCGGGCGTTTTGCTCATCGCCAGGACCGATGCCGCCCAGGCTTTTCTGGCAGAGCAATTCAAGAGCCGAACGGTCGAAAAGGTGTACAGAGCGCTCGTCTGGGGGCAACTTGAGAACCCGTGCGTGGAAGTCTCGGAGCCCATCGGGCGGGACAGGCGGAACCGCCAGAAGATGGCCGTCGTGACGGGAGGCCGCCCCGCACGGACCGTTCTGCGCACGCTCGAAAGCCTTCCGCACATCAGTCTCGTGGAGGCGAGGCCTCTCACTGGGAGGACCCACCAGATACGCGTTCACCTCGCCCGCATCCACCACCCCGTCCTGGGGGATTTTATCTACGGCGGACACCTGGAAAACGGTCTTCCTTCGGCTATACTCAGGAAAAAGGTCAAGGAAGCTGACCGCTTCTTTCTTCACGCCCACTCGCTGGCATTCGACAGCCCGAGCGCGGGACGGGTTACGGTCGTATCCCCCATGCCGCCGGCCTTTTCGGACATCGTGGAGGCCTTCAAGAGCCATGGATAGATCTCTCGTTCTCGTTGGGTGCGGAAAGGCGGGATTGTCCCTGGGGCTGGCCCTCAAGGCAGCCGGATGGGAGGTCAGGGGCTGCATATCCAGGACCGGTGAATCCGCACGCCAGGGCGCATTGTGGCTCGACTGCGACGTCCTTGGGTCCTACGGCGACCTCCCGGCGGGAGTACCCGTGATACTGGCCGTGCCCGATCAGAACCTCAAGTCGGCCGATCAGACGATGGCCGCAGGTGATCCTCTCCTTAAGGGCAGGGTCGTGCTCCATCTCAGCGGGGGGCTTCCGTCGCGGACGCTCCACGACTGTCGCTTGAAAGGCGCAAGCGTAGGGTCTTTCCATCCCATCATGGCCCTCACGGACCCACTGACAGGCGCAAAGCGCCTGAGACGGGCCGTCTTCGCGCTCGAGGGGCGAGCGGCCGCCGTCGCCGTCATGAAGGCCATGGCACAAACACTCTCAGGGCGGTTCTTTCTGTTGTCGGCCCGGGGGAAGACGCTTTACCACGCCGCGGCGGTGACGGCCGCCAACCACGTGGTGGCGCTTCTCGCCGACAGCGAGGAGATGCTCCTGAGGGCGGGGACGGAGCCCGCAGACACGTTCTCTGCCTTTCAGAGCCTCGTGGAAGGGGTCGTGACGGACGTCTTCACCGGAGGGCCTGTGGCCGCCCTCACCGGGCCGGTGGAGAGAGCGGACGTGGAGACCGTGAAGAACCACCTTCAGGCTCTCAAGCGCTGGCCCGACCTTGGTGAACGCTACCGGGTGATGGCCCTCAGGGCGATAGAACTGGCCATGGAGAAGCATCCCGGGAGACAGAAAGACCTGGCGGCCCTTGAAAAGCTCCTTCGCGGGTGGCACAGTAACCAGACGAGGGAATGAATCATGGCCTTTTTCAACTACGCGACAATGCAGATGGCGGCCAAAATCGTTTACTACGGCCCCGGTCTGTGCGGCAAGACGACTAATCTCCAGTACATCTTCAACAAGACCTCGCCGAGAAGCCGCGGGGAGATGGTTTCCCTTGAAACCGAGTCGGACAGGACGCTGTTTTTCGATCTGCTCCCCCTGGAAGTCGGGGTGATCGCCGGGTTCAAGACCCGGTTTCAGCTCTACACGGTGCCCGGCCAGGTTTTCTACGGAGAGACGCGGCGGATGGTCCTGAAAGGGGTGGACGGCGTGGTCTTCGTGGCCGACTCCCAGTCCCCCATGCGGGAAGCGAACATCGAGAGCCTCAAGGACCTGGAAGAGAACCTGAGCAACATGGACATCGACTTGAAGAGCATTCCCCTCGTACTCCAGTACAACAAAAGGGATCTGCCAAATCTGCTCTCCGTGAAGGATCTGGAGATGGACCTCAACTGGTACGGCGTTCCTTCCGTCGAGGCGAGCGCGATCAACGGGAGCGGCGTCTTCGACACGCTCAAAGGCATCAGCCGGATCACCCTGCACTCTCTCAAGACGAAGCTCATCAAGCCGACCGAGTCCGTCATCGCCGCGCCCGCGCCTCCCCCTCTCAGGCGCAAGGTTGCATCGGGCACACTGCCCGGACCTTCCGTTCCCCCTCCGGTTCAGACACCCGGGCCGCCCCCCTCCGCACAGGAGGACGTGGAATTCGCCACCCTCAAAACGCGGGCGAGCGACGAAGAACTGGCCCGCAAGGCACCCAAGGTAAAAACGGTAAACGCCACCGGCACGCGCGTGGCCCTCGAACTGGACCGGATCCGGGAAAGTCTGCTCACCCCTCTGATGTCCACACAGAGGCCGAAGGTCAAGGATCTCACGCCGGAGATCGACGACCTGAAGAAGAGCAGCAGGGCGCAGGCCAAGGCGGGCGAAATTCCCGTGGCGATAGCCGGGGATTTCCTCTCCGAGGCCGATCAGGACGTGCGAATCGAACTGAGGCTGAGCAGCCGAAACGGCCTGCTAGCCGCCCACGAAACGGTCGTTGTGAATTCCGGTGACATGGAGAAGACGCCGGATGGGTGGATTCTCAGACTGCGGCTGACGCCTAGAAAAGCTTGAAACGCTTCTTCTTGCGGTCCTCTTCCACCAGAGTCAGGCGGTAGGTGAGATCCTTGATCGCCTTGTGGATCTTGACGTTCTCCTGAACGAGGTTTTCGAAGACTTCCAGGAGTAGATCGAGGTCGCGGCGAAGCGAGTCCGGATCGAGGTCCGAAACAAGCGTCTCCTTGACCTCCTTCAGCGCCCGCCCCTGCTCGTGGGCAAGTGTATGGATGCGCTTGAGCTTCGTCACGTCCGTCGAGCGAAAACGCCTGTGTCCTCCAGGCGTCTTGATGGCGCGTATGTATCCGCCGAACTCTTTCTCATAGAAGCGGATGGTGCTCACGGGCAATCCCGTTTCGCGTGACACCTGGCCTATGGTGTAGAGTTCTTCTTCCACCGGCGCTTCTTCCGCCATCGTCTACCCCCGCTTGCCGTCATTCTACACAATAACCAAGCCGACGCGGCATCGCAAGAGCCGATAGCGAGATGGATACTGAATACGGACTGGAACGAACTTTGCATATTTTTTCCTTGAAAGACCCGAACGGATTCAACAGGTTCGATGGAGGTTACCATGAACAAGCGAACAATCACCCTGACAACTCTCGCCGCAGGCCTCGTGGCACTGACAGTGGTTGCTACGCAAAGCGGTTACTCGAGGCTGTCCGCCTACGGCTACGTCGGGCGGGCAAAGAACGCCTCCATGATCGTAGACATGGACGTAGCGCGTTACAGGGGCACGCAAAAGTTCATTCCCCTGGAAGTCTGGCTCGGCCATACTGAAAACAGGACGCTTCACGTCGACCGGGACTCCTTCACGCTGACGGACCCATCCGGTGTCGTGCATCATATCCCATCCACAAAGGAACTCCTCAAGGGCTATGGGCCGACCCTCGTCGCCGCCGACTACGCCTACATCAGGAAAAACCCCGACTATGGAAGCATGCTCTACCTCGCCTGCGTGCCCATACCGGGCGTGGCCTTTTACGCCAATCCGGACGGGCGGCCAAGCATACTCTACGATCACGTGGAACTGCCAAGCAGGACTTTCTTCAGAACCCTCATCTACTTTCCCAATCCCGATGGGATGAGTTCCGGGACCTATACGCTTGCCTTTCGCGATCCCAAGAGCAGAACCACCATCAAAATCCCCTTCAAGATTCCATGGGTCGGCCAGTAAATCAACCGTGACAGCAGATCCTTGGGGCCGGGCCAAGTCCCGGCCCCGTACTCTCGGGCTGTGGGCGCGATGACCGTGCCCTTCCCCCGTTCCACGGACATTCGGGCCCTCTCTCGTGCGGCTGAATCTCTATCAATGTCCCAAATGTGCTATAATCCGCCTCCCTTGAGGGGGCAGGAATGGGAACGCTGTATGTAGTGGCAACGCCTATCGGCAACCTCAAAGACGTGACCTATCGCGCGCTGGAAATCCTCAAGTTCGTTGATCTCATCCTGTGCGAGGACACGCGCGTGACCCTCAAACTCCTTCGGCACTACGGCATTCAGAAGCCTCTCAAGTCGTTTTTCGTCGGCAATGAGAATCAGCAGGTGGAAGCCCTGTGCGGCAGGATCGAAGCGGGCGAGAACGTGGCGCTTGTCACCGATGCGGGTACGCCGGGCATCTCGGATCCCGGATACGTACTGGTCAGGGCGTGCCACAACCGCTGCATCCCGGTTTCGCCGGTCCCGGGAGTATCGGCCGTTTCGGCCGCTCTTTCGGTGAGCGGTCTGCCTTCCCAACGGGTGCTGTTCCTGGGATTCCCTCCGAGAAAGTCCGGAGAGCGGGCCCGATTCCTCAAGAGCCTGGCTGAAGATCCGTCCACGCTCGTATTCTACGAGGCGCCCCACCGGATCAGGGCCTTCTTGACGGAGGCCGCCGGGACCTTCCCCGATAGAGAGTGCGTTGTTGGCCGGGAACTGACAAAGCGTTTTGAGACCGTCACCTTCGTGAGCGCCCCGGACATGGTGCCCGAGCGTGGCGAGTTCGTGGTGCTCTTCGGACCGCCGGTGAGGACCGCGGATCAGGTGCCGGACCTGACGGATGTGTCAAGCCGCGTAACCGCCCTCGTGGCTGAAGGACTGGACGAGAAGGAGGCCATGCGCCGTGTGGCCAGAGAGCGAGGCGTGCCTCGCCGTGAGATTTACTCCAAGTTCAAGGTGAAGGACCGTGAAGCTTAACGACAAGATCATACAATCCGCCGCAGACGCCCTTTTAAAAGCGAACAAGATATGGCTGACCACGCACGTCAAGAGTGACGGAGACGGGATCGGGAGCGAACTTGCGCTGGTCCGGGCTCTCAGGGCCCTTGGCAAAGATGCGCGAGTGGTCAACGACACGGTCGTGCCGAAGGCCTTGAGATTCCTCCAGGTGGACGGCGACGAGATAATGCTCTTCGATCCGAACGATCACGATGCATTCCTCCGGTCCGCCGATACGGTGGTCGTCCTGGACGTGGGGCTCACTTACCGGCTGGGACGCATGGAATCGCGTTTTCTGGAAAGCTCCGCCGTAAAGATCTGCCTGGATCATCACTGCGACTGCGACAAGGCATTCCACCACATCCTGTCGGATCCGGATGTCGGATCCACCGGGGAGATCCTCTTCAGGTTGCTGAGGGCCATGAAGGTGGAAATAGGCCCCGAGGTGGCCTCGCCCCTGTTTGCGGCCATCAGCATCGACTCCGGCTCGTTCTCCTACGAACGCTGCACGCCGCAGACCTTCCACACCGCAGGTGAGCTGGTCGCGGCGGGCGCGGAGCCGTACGCCCTGCACCTCAACCTGAACTGGCAGCGCAGACTCTCGGAGGTAAAACTGGAGGGAGACGTTATCCAGAATCTCAGGCTTGACGGAACGGGAGTGATCGCCTACTCGGAGGTGTCCCGGGACATGCTCAAGCGGTACACGATCGACCCCATGGAGATGCCGGCTGTCGTGAATATACCGCTCTCGTTGAAGGGTGTGGAGCTCGCCCTGCTTTTCGTGGAGCTGGACCCATGCACCATCAACGTTTCCGCCAGGAGCAAGGGCCGGATCCCGGTCAACGCCCTGGCACGGCAGTTCGGTGGCGGAGGACACCCGCTCGCCGCGGGATTCTGCATTAAGGGACCGTTGGAGCAGGTGAAAGCCAAGGTGCTGGCCGAAGCCAGGAGTTTCATGGGGAAACCGTCGAGCCTGTGCGATTCGGCTTGAGCCGGACCGGCGGGGGGATAGAATGAGCAAGGGGACGAAGGGCGCCATATTTCTGCTCCTGAGCCTCATCGTGCTTCTGTGCGCTGGGACCGCAGGTTTCATGGCCATAGAGGGTATGTCCGCTCTCGACTCCCTGTTCATGACGGTGATCACTCTCTCCACCGTCGGCTTCGAGACATTGAAGCCCCTCTCGCATGCCGGTAAACTGTTCACCATTGTTCTCATAGTCGTGGGTGTGGCCACTTTTTCCTATCACCTCACCCGCCTCTTTACGTTTGTGGTTGAGAGAGGCTTCCTCGAGAGCCTGGGACGTCGGAGAATGAACAAGAAAGTGCAGGAAATGAAGGAGCACTACCTGATCTGCGGACACGGCCGCATCGGATCGACCATCGTGTCGGAATTTACCTTCAAGAATGTTCCTCTCGTCGTCGTCGAGTGGAGAACCGAGGAAGCCGACCGTCTTCAGGAATTGGGCGTCCCCGCCGTCGCGGGGGATGCCCGTGAGGAATCGATACTCAAGAAGGCGGGGATCGAGAGGGCGAAAGGTCTGATCGCCCTGCTCCCCAACGATGCGGACAACCTTTACGTCATCCTGACGGCGAAGGATCTGAACCCCGAGCTCACGATCCTCGCCAGGGCCTGCGAGCCGGAAGGTGAGCGCCGGCTTCTCAAGGCGGGCGCGGACAAGGTCATCAGCCCGCACCGGGAGGGTGGAAAGCGCATGGCCCGCATGATCCTGAACCCAGCCGTCACGGACTTCATCGAAATGGCCACGGAAAAGCAGAACCTCCAGCTCCAGATGGAGGAGTTCACGGTCCGTCCTGGAAGCCCGCTGGCCGACAAGACCATTAACGAGACCGGCCTGCTCAAGAGGCACAAGATACTGGTCGTCGCCATCAAGAGATCGGATGGCGTCATGACCTTCAATCCCGAGGGCAGTACCCGCATACACGCGGGAGACGCCCTCATCGTCCTGGGGCAGAGCCTCAGCGAGGACCTGCTGCAAAGCTGATTCAGTGAGGAGAACGCCATGTCGGACATAGTCATCCTGTCGGGTGCCCGAACGGGCATCGCCAAGTTTATGGGCGTATTCACTCCCTTGGCCGCTCCGGAACTCGGGGCATTCGCCGCCAAGGAAGCCCTCTCCAGGGGGAAGGTATCTCCGGAGGACGTGGACGAAGTGATCATGGGCAACGTGCTTCAGGCCGGCGTGGGGCAGAATCCTGCGCGCCAGGCTGCCCTGAAGGCTGGCCTCCCCGTCAGCATCGCCGCGTTTACGGTGAACAAGGTCTGCGGATCCGGGCTGAAAGCCGTGATGCTGGGTGCGCAGGCCATCAAGGCCGGAGACGCAGGCGTGGTTCTGGCCGGCGGTATGGAGTCCATGACCAACGCGCCCTACCTGTTGAGAAAGGCGCGTCTGGGCCTGCGCCTGGGTTCCGGGGAGGTGACCGACTCCATGGTGGCGGACGGCCTGACCGACGCATACGACGGCCAGCACATGGGCATGACCGCGGAACTGGTTGCGACCGAGTACAACGTCTCCAGGGAGGCCATGGACGAGTACTCCGTCAACAGTCACAAGAAGGCGGCGGCCGCTTGGGCCTCCGGGAAGTTCGACGGAGAGACCTTCGAAGTGTCCGTGCCCCAGCGCAGGAAGGATCCGATCCTCTTCCGCGGCGATGACGGCATCCGGGCGGACGTAACCATGGAGGCGCTGGCCAAGCTGAGACCCGCCTTCAAGAAGGACGGGGTCGTGACGGCGGGCAACGCGAGCCAGATCAACGACGCGGGCGCGGCCGCGGTTGTCTCCACCATGGAGTACGCGGAGAAGACAGGTATCGAACCTCTGGCCCGCGTTGTCGCATACGCCACGGCCGGACTCGAACCGAAGTGGGTCATGATGACACCCGAGCCGGCCGTGAGAGCCGTGGCCGCCAAGGCTGGATGGGACTTCAGGGACGTCGACCTCTTTGAACTCAACGAGGCCTTCGCCGCTCAGTCCGTGGCGTTGCTCAGGGTGCTCGATCTCCCCGAGGAGAAGGTGAACGTGCACGGCGGTGCCGTTGCCCTGGGCCACCCCATCGGCGCCTCGGGGACCCGCTGTCTCCTGACCCTGCTCTACGCCATGAAAGACCGCGGAGCCAGGCGCGGCATCGTCTCCCTGTGCCTCGGCGGAGGCAACGCCGTAGCCATGGCGGTGGAGAGAGTGTAAAAGCCATCTATTTGCACTCTGCCCGGGATACCCATGCCGCCGAGGTGGCGAGGGGGTGCGGGGGACCGAGGAGGGTCCCCCGCGCAGAGGACATCCTGCGCTAGGGCGGAAGGTAACAGGACGCGAAGCGTCCGTCCCAGGAAACCGGCCGAGGTTCCCTGGGAAGCGCGCCCCCGGCGCGCCCTCGGGGGCGGCAACGCCATGGCGTTTGAATGGCTTGATAAGTCATCCAGTATCCGATTGCAAAAAAAAGGCCGGTGCGGTTACGCACCGGCCCCTTCTTCTGATCGTAATCGGAATGTGGAAGAGCGATTATTCCGTTTTCTTGCCCTTCGGCCCCCCCTTGGGTTCTTTGGGCTCCTTGGTACTCCCGATATCGATGGTGGAATTGCAGATCCAGGCCTGAACGCGCTCGTTGACCTGACTCACGGGCACACAAACAACCTCGGGCAGCTCGTAGGAATGAATGGTCTTGATGGTGTTGCGAACGGTCTGGAAAAGGCTCTCCCGGGTCTTGATCACGAGCATGAACTCCTCGTCATCCCAGATCTCTCCCTTCCATCGGTAGATGGAGCGGATGCGCTTGATGATGTTCACACAGGCGGCGTGGCCCTTTTCCACCAGCGTCTCCGCGATCTGGATACCTTGGTCTTCCGATCCGACGGTCGTGAGCACTAGGATGATCGGCTCCATGAAGCACCTCCCCATACAAGGATATGGAAGCCGCTTGCCGGGTGTCAAGAGAGGGGCCCGCTAGCCTTGCCGGCCGTTGTCCTTGGGGGGACCGACCGGTTACACTGCGGACCATGAAGGATTCTGAAGGGGCCAAGGCTCTTGCGGCTTATCTGACGCCCTCGCAGGCGCGCCTTCTCGATGCCCACTGGGACAAGTTGCCGGATGCGGACAGGGCGGCGCTCCTTGTTTATCGATGGGCTGAGACAAACGGTCTGCCTTCCCGCGACCTGCCCTTCCTGCATCTCCTGTACCTGTCGGGCAGCAGCGAGGCGCTTTTTCTTGCCCTCATGCGCCACCCCACCCAGTTCGCGGGGCTTTCGAACCAGGTCAACGACACGGCCGGTCTGGGGCGGGAAGGCATGGACGAAAGACTGGCCAGGCTTTTCCTGTCGCGGAGTGCAGATGATCCGGCAGCCGTGCTCTCGGCTTTTCGGTCTCTCCAAACGGCGCGTATTCTCCTCCAGGATGTTCTTGGGATCCTTCCATTGGAGGACGTGACCAGGGAACTCAGCTGCCTGGCGGATATCCTGATCGGTAGAAGTTTCGCCCTGACCCGCCAAGCCCTCAGGGAGACGATGGGATTGCCCATGTGGGTGAGCCAGGAGGGCCGGGTGGTAGAGTGCACCCTCTCGGTTTTCGCCCTGGGTAAACTCGGAGGCATGGAACTCAACTACTCTTCCGATGTGGATCTCGTCTGCTTTTATCGTTCCGAGGGCGAAACGGACATGGGGCGTCCGAACCACGCCTTTTTCAATGCCTGGGTCCAGGCCGCCGCGGCACTGCTCACAAAGCCCACGCCGGATGGTCCCTGCCTGAGGGTGGACACGACGCTCAGGCCGAGGGGCCGGGATGGAGAGCTCACGCTGTCTTTCGATGCGGCCCTGTCCTACTATCGCGAATGGTCGGACCTCTGGGAGAGGCAGGCCTGGATCAAGGCGCGATCCTGCGCGGGCGACAGGGAGTCGGGGGCCCTCTTTCTCAGGCAGATGCGGGAGGTGATCTACCAACCCTACTCCTGGAGCGGGATAGCGCGGCAGGTCCGCATGTCGAGGGAGAAGACGCTGCGCGAGCTGGCCAGGGAGGGCAAGAGCCAACTCAAAGGCAACGTGAAGGAAGGCGCAGGCGGGATAAGAGACGCCGAGTTTACGGCCCAGGTCCTCCAGATGACCCACGGGCAAAGGGACCGGTGGGTTCGTGAGGCGCAGACGCTCCTGGCTCTCCAGAAACTGCACCAGAAAGGGATTCTTCCCGCCAGTCACACGGCGGATATCGCCAATGCTTACGCGTTGCTGAGGCGGGCCGAACACTGGGCCCAGGTCCAGGGCATGCGCCAGACGCACGCTCTTCCGGCGTCGCGCGAGGGATGGTCGAAGCTGGCCAGGGGCCTCCGCCTGGCCTCCGCACAGGAAGCCCAGCGGAGAATCGCACAGGCACGGGAGGCCATCGCAGGCCTGTTCAGGCGGACCATCGAAGACCTGGAAGGGAGGGAGCCCGGGGCGGATGAGCTGTCTCTTCTGCTGAGCCGGGACGGGATGAAAGACGTGCTGCGCCAGGGAGGTCTCTACGATCCCGAGAGGGCGCTTCCCTACCTGGCCTCCATGTACGCCGTGCTTACGGCGCATCTCGATACGCCCCAGCGGCGATTGAGTTTTCTGCGGATCCACTACTCTCTTCAGCGAGAATTCAAGCAGGCCCCGGATTCCTACCGAGGGCTGGTGAGCCTGTCCCGCCTCGTCGCGTCCCTCGCGGCCGAGCGGGAAGCTCTCGATGCCATGTTGAGACGGCCCAGGCTGGTGCGGCTTCTCTTCCGGCTCGTGAGCCGGAGCGAGCCCATGCTGGAGGCGGTCATGCGCTGGCCCTACCTCCTGGAACACCTGAGCTACGAGAAGATGCGAAACCTCGACCGGGACCTGGCACGCTTCGATCCCGCCTCCCAGGGGCCCGACGACCTCCGGGAAAGCCACAAAACCACGCTTTTTCTTATACACGCCCGCGAAATCGTCATGGGCGACGGAGTCGCCTGGTCGCACGGACTGCACACGGGGCTTGCGGACGCCATCTGCAAGGCCGTTTTTGATGCCACGTGCAGGCGTATGGAGAGCGAGGAGCGGCTTGGTCCCGGTTTCCTTTCAGACAGGCTGAGCCTTATGGCGCTCGGACGCCTCGGCTTCGGCGAAATGCATCCCCGGTCGGACCTGGATCTGGTTTGCGTCAAGAGAACGGCGTGGGTGGTGGAGGAGGACCCGGACCACTCCGCACGGCTGGAGGAACGATTTGTCCAAGACCTCGTGGGGGCGTTTACTGCGGTCACCCGCCACGGTGCGCTCTACGACGTTGATTTCAGGCTGAGGCCCTACGGCCAATCGGGGCCCACGGTGCAGTCTCTGGAAGCGTTCCAGGATTATTTCGAGGGGCCGGCCCACCTCTGGGAACGCGTGGCCTACCTCAAGGGGCGGGTCGTGGCAGGGAACCTGGCACTCGGGGAAGAGACCCTCCGGTTGATCTGGGCCCTGTCCCTGTCGCGCGGCGCGCCCGCTGCGGATCTGGTGGAGCTCGGCGATCTCCGCAGGCGCCTGGGGGATTCGGCGGGTGACCTAGAGGGCGCCGTGAAATTCTGGCCTGGCGGATTGTGGCACATCGACATGCTTCTCATGGTGCTGCAACTGCGCGCCGGGCTCCCACCCGGCCCCGGTGGCGGATTCGGCTTGATCAAACGCCTCGAGGCCTCGGGCGTCCTTTCAGAAGACTGGCGAAAGAGCCTCTACGTGGCGCGGGCCTTCCAGGACGCTTTGCTTCACCGGTGCAGACTTCATCTCGACAGGCCACCGGCGGCAAACCAGCTCTCGAGAGGACTCCGCGCACTGAAAGACCTGTGGGCGGCTTCCGCCGCCGGACTCAGCGGAGACGTGCCGCCGGATTCGCTCGAGGAGGACTGGACCGAACATCGCGAGGCCGCGCAGACGGCTTGGAAGGAACTCGTGGAAGTCGAGTGATCGAGTGATCGGCACCCGGCGGAGCCGGGATCAGGGGAGCAGGTGAGTAGGGCGTACGCGGCCCCTCGAAGGTCTGTCCCCCGCCGTTTTTCCAAATCCCAGATTCTAAATCCCAAGTCCCAATTAGCCCCCCGCCCTTGCCAGGGGGCACGGCCATCGTATAAGTTATAAGCTTCTGTTTTCGCCCGAGTTTATGACAAAGCGAGGAGGACATCATGGTAGGAATCGTCGGCTACGGGGCGTACATTCCCCGCTACCGGATCAAGGTCGAGTCCATCGCCTCGGTCTGGGGTGCGGATGCGCCCAGCTACAAGAAGGGTCTGATGCTGCGGGAGAAGTCCGTTCCGGGCCCTGACCAGGACACCATCACGATCGCCGTGGAGGCGGCGCGCAACGCCCTCCGCCGTTCGGGGGTGTCGCCCGCTAACATCGGGGCGATATACGTCGGGTCCGAGTCCCACCCCTACGCCGTAAAATCCACGGGCACGGCGGTGGCGGAGGCCATCGGCGCCGTGCCGGATTGCCACTGCGCCGACCTGGAGTTCGCCTGCAAAGCCGGCTCCGAAGGGATGTTCCTGGCCTACGGTCTGGTCAAGGCCGGCGAGGTGGAGTACGCGCTGGGCATCGGCGCGGACACGTCGCAGGGCGCTCCCGGCGACGCACTCGAATACTCGGCGGCGGCTGGCGGCGCGGCGTTCATCATGGGGAAGACGGACGTGGTCGCCAGCCTCGATTGCCAGTATTCCTTCATGACGGACACGCCGGACTTCTGGCGGCGCGAGTACATGCACTACCCGCGCCACGGCGGCCGCTTCACCGGTGACATGGCCTACTTCAAGCACGTCAGGGGCGGAGTCCAGGGCATTCTCAAAAAGGCCGGCGCCACGCAGAAGGATTTCAAGTACATCGTCTTCCACCAGCCGAACGGCAAATTCCCCGTGCGAATGGCCAAGGCGCTCGGCTTCACGGACGACCAGGTGAAGACGGGCTTGCTCGTACCTACGCTCGGCAACACCTACTCGGGCGCTTCTCCGCTCGGGCTCTCGGCCATTCTGGACGAGGCCGAGCCCGGAGACCGCATCCTCTTTTGTTCTTTCGGGTCGGGCGCGGGTTCCGACGCCTTCATCTTCACGTGCACGGACAAACTGCCGGCCGTCCAGGGGAAAGCCAAGCATACGCGAGACTACCTGGACACCAATCCCTTCTACCTGGATTACGGCACGTACACCAAATTCCGGCGCAAGATCCGGAAGAACGTGGAGGATTGAGGCCATGCGCGACGTAGCAATTATCGGCATCGGCATGACGGACTTCGGGGAACTCTGGGCCGACTCCCTGAGGGACATATTCGTCATGGCCGCCCTCGAGGCCATGGGAGACGCGGGCGTGGATCACATCGATTCCATGTACGTGGGATCCATGACCCCCGGGCTCTTCATCGGCCAGGAACACCTGGGCTCCATGCTTGCGGACTATCTGGGCCAAGCGCCCGTTCCCGCGACCCGCGTGGAGTCGGCCTGCGCCTCGGGCGGGCTCGCGCTGCGCTCGGGCTTTTTCGAAGTCGCCTCGGGCATGAGCGACATAGTCCTGTGCGGCGGTGTCGAAAAGATGACGGACGTGTCGGGCGCCCAGGCCACCTACGCTCTGGCCACGGCGGCCGACCAGGATTACGAGGCCTTTCACGGCGTGACCTTTCCGGGGCTGTACGCCATGATCGCCACCGCCCACATGCACAAGTACGGGACAAAGCGCGAGGATCTGGCTCAGGTGGCGGTGAAGAACCACGCCAACGGCCTTCTGAATCCCCACGCCCAGTACCGCATGAAGGTCACGGTGGACCAGGTGATAGGCTCCGTGAAGGTGGCCGATCCGCTGAACATCCTGGACTGTTCGCCCATCACCGACGGCGCGGCGGCGGTGATCCTCTGCCCCGCGGACAAGGTCAAGCAGTTCACGAAAAAGCCCGCCGTCAAAATCGCGGCGTCCGCCCACGCGACGGACACGATCGCACTGCACCAGCGCAAGGACATCACGTGGCTCAACTCCACCGCGGTGGCCGCAGCCAAGGCTTACGAAATGGCGGGCGTCAAGCCCACGGACATCGACTTCGCCGAGGTCCACGACTGCTTCACCATCGCCGAGATCTGCGTACTGGAAGCGCTCGGTGCGGTGGAGAAGGGCAAAGGTGGAGAAGCCACGCGTTCCGGTTTCACGGCCCGCGACGGCAAGTTCCCGGTCAACACGTCCGGCGGGCTGAAGTCCAAGGGCCACCCCGTCGGTGCAACGGGCATCGCCCAGATCCACGAGGTGGTCTCCCAGCTCAGGGGCGAGGCCGGCGAACGCCAGCTCGGCAAGGCGAAGCGCGGACTGGCCCAGAACATGGGCGGCTCGGGCGGCTCAGCCGTCGTGCACATCCTGGAGGTGCTGTGATGATTACGCCACCTATCGTCCGACGAAATACCCCCCAGCGTTACAGGCTCGAAGCGGGCAAATGCATCAAGTGCGGCAAGATTCACTTCCCGCCGCGCGTGGTCTGCGACGAGTGCAAGGGGCGCGAGTTCGAACCCTACACGCTGCCGAGCGAGGGAAAGGTGATCACGCACACGGTCATCCGGACGCCGCCCCGCGGGTTTTCCGACGAGGCGCCCTACTGCATGGGGATCGTGGAATTGAGCGACGGCACGCGCCTCCACTGCCAGATAGCGGACTGCGAACCCGAGCGGCTCGAAGTGGGTCTGCCCGTCACGATCGAGTTCCGGCGCATCCAGGAGGCCGGCGAGTCCGGCGTCCTGGCCTATGGCTACAAGGCCGTACCCGAGCGGTAGCCGCCGCGATTTATTCGTTCCAGGACGGCAAGGGGCGGAAGCACGGCTTCCGCCCCTCTTCTTTTTCGGCGCCCTGGTTCAGCACGCTCTCAGCTTTCCAGTTTGTATTCAACTCCTGCAAGGCCGGGGTGAGGTCCTTCACGGGCCCATCCGGGTGCGTTCATCGCCCTCAAAGTCTCGTAATGGGATGAAATGATTCAACGGCCCGGTCGCGCCTCGAGTCTGCGGAAGGGCGCATTTCTCCCGCGGGCGGTCCCTTGGGATCAGTATGGAGAACGCAAGGTCAGGGTGCGAAGCTATGCGTCCTGCGATTTCCCGTCCGAGTGGCGGTAGGCTATGATGCGGGCTTTTTCGCGGGTGATAAGCCCCTCGCCGATGACCTCTTCCAGGAATGGGAGGAAGGTGTCGATGCGTTCGGAGGTGTCCACGATCTCGACCACGATGGGCAGGTCTTCGGACATGCGCAGGATCTTGGCCGTGTGGAGTCGGCTGTTGGCACCGAAACCCATGATCCCCCGAAGCACCGTGGCACCTGCGAATCCCTGCCTGCGCGCTTCCTCCACGATTACCTCGTGAAGGGGGCGCATCCCGTGCTTGTCGCTCTCGCCGATAAAGATCCTCAGTAGTTCTGCTTCCTGCGGCAGTCTCATGGCATCCTCTCCCATTATCTTACACCATCCGCCCGAGGGCGAATCCGAGGAACAGCCCGCCCAGGCCTATGGCGATCTGTCCGAGGATGTTGGCGCCCGCCATCAGCCACTGGGTGGCCCGGACCATCTGTCCCGATTCGAAAATGAAGGAGGAGAAGGTCGTGAAGGCACCCATGAAGCCTACGAGAACGATGACGCGCAGTTCCGGGGAGAGGATCTGCCTGTCGGCCGCCATGGTCCATACGAGACCGAAGGCGAAGCAGCCCAGGACGTTCACGACGAAGGTGCCCCATGGGAAACCGTGGTTGAGCCATCGCTGGACGATCGCGCCGAGTCCGTATCGCGCGAGGGTCCCGATGGCGCCAGCGAGTGCTATCCAGACAATTTTCTGCACCATGATCCCTTTCCTTGTGCCCTTCCGGCCACAGGTATCTCCCGGAGCGGCGACGTTTATAGCCCTGAAGCCATAGTTTTCGGGTAGGGGTCATCAGCGGTTCGAACACCGCGATTGAGGCGGACTCCATCGCCTGGACCGTCATTATAGCCGCCACTCCGCGAAAGGCAAGGATCTTGTGCCCTGTTCTTCCGGACCTGGGTCATGTGACCTTTCGTCTCGCCGCGGAAATATGTGGATAGGGGCGGTAAGGGAGCCGCCCGAAACGGGGTGAACGCTTACGAAGGGAAGGTGAACCATGAACAGGATGATGATGCGAGGGATCCTGGTCCTTTTGGCCGCCGCATTTACGCTGGCCGCGGTGGCCCAGGGCAGGGGCAAGGTGGACCTGCCGAGCCTGAGATCGGTGTCCGGCGAGGTAACCTCCGTGTCGATCGCGGCGGGGGAGAAACATCCCAGCTTCGTGCTTGCGGCGGACACGGGAGAAACCCTCACAGTGGGACTGGGCGCTTACTGGTACCTCGTTTCCGAGGGATTCACGGTGGCTCCTGGCGACCAGGTGGCCGCTGAGGTGGCCGGGTGCATCAACAAGGACGAAACGGAGGTGGTGGCTTTCTCGGTGCAGAATTTGACCGAGGGCGTCAGCATCGAGCTGCGCGCCAGCGATGGGACCCCCCTCTGGAAAGGCCATCGGAAGGGCCGGGGCCAGGGCAACGGCCAGGGTACCGCGCTGCAGGCCGATTGCTACTGCACCGGCCAGTCGGCCCAGCCGGCCACCCTCCAGGAGGTCCAGGGCAAGGTCAAGAAACTCGACGTGGGCCTCGGTAACCACCGGAACACGGTGAAGCTGAAGGCCGCGGGTTCGGGCAAGGTCAAGGTGGCCCTGGGACCCTTCTGGTACATGCAGCAGCAGGGCTTCACGCTCGAAAAGGGCGAAACCGTCCGCGTCCGCATGATACAGTGCCCAGACTGCAACGTGGCGTTGTCCGTCACCAAGGTCGAATCGGGCGAGACCCTCCAGCTCAGAAACGACGAGGGCGTGCCCCTGTGGCTTTACTGAGCAGACCGGACGATGGGCGGGCTGCCGCGCCGCGGCGGCCCGCCCGGCCCCGGGCGTGACTTTTCGCCCGGAGGAACGGATATTGTGATGAGAGGCGGAGCACGGCGGCATGGAGGAATGGGAGGTGCAGCACCGGATCAGGGCGGTCCTGCGGGGGGAACCGGAGCGGTTCACGCCGATCGTGGAGGATTTTACGCCGGCGCTCTTCAACTTCGCGGCGAAGATGGCGGGGCGGAGGGACGACGCTGGGGAGATCGTCCAGGAGACCTTTTTCCGGGCCTACCGGGACCTCGCGAAATTCGACGGGCGAACGCGGTTTCTCAGCTGGCTCTTCGGCATCTGCGCGAACATCTGCTACGATCACGGCAAGAAGCGCCGGCGTCAGAGCCGCACGGTCCCCGTGGACAGCGTGCGCGAGGATGCATTGTCCGACCCGGCGAGTCCGGCGAGCGACCGCATCATGGCCGGACAGGACGAAAGGAGACTGCTGGAATGTCTCTCTGGCCTGCCCGTGGCGCTTCGCGCCGCCGTCCTCTTGAGGTACCACGAGGATATGACCTTGGCGGAGGTGGCGCTCCGCCTGCGGATTGGACTTTCGGCCGCCAAAATGCGCATCCACAGGGGGCTTGATCTCCTGCGTGCGTGCATGGAACGCGCGGGCGGAGAGGTGGAAGAGGCGAAAGTATGAAGCGTGGGCCAGGAAGCCCGGACATGGACACCGGTATGAAGGCGATTGCGGATCGGATCCGTGGGATTCACCGGGATCTCCCTCCGGACGATCTTGCACCCAAGATCGTCGCGGCCCTCAACGGGGTGCCGCCTCCGTCGGCTTCCCTGTGGCGCCGTTTGCTCTGGCGGCTGGACGGGCCCTTCGCAGCGTGGGGATACAGGCTGGCCGTCCTGGGGGTCCTCGCGGGCATCATGGCCGGTATCTGGACGCTGGTCGGGCAGCGCAACACGTCCTCCTTGCAGGGCGGGGGCGAGGGGGTCGCCCAAAAAGTCCATTCGACGTCGCAGGGCCCCGACGAACACCGGGTTTCCGTGACTTTCGTGTACTACGCGCCGAAGGCGGAGAGCGTGGCGCTCGTGGGCACGTTCAACGACTGGAATCCGCGCAAAACGCCCATGGTCAAAGGCAGGAACGGAACGTGGAACGTGAGGCTCAACCTGACCTCCGGCCGCTACGAGTACCTGTTCCTTGTGAACGGCAGGCGCTATGAGACCGACCCCAACGCCGTGGAAGTGCGGCCGGACGGACTCGGTCACGAAAACGCCGTGTTGAGGCTGTGAGATGAAAAGGGTCATCGTGTTCGTATTTATTCTGGGCTTCGCCATGTCGGCGCTGTCCGCCCAACGGGATGCGGGCACAGACCTCGGGCGGCTTCTGGCGGCCGCGGAACGCTCCGGCCTCCCGGAGGCGTCGCTGGTCCCCGTCCTGTCCGGGCTCGACCGGCTGCAGCAGGAGAACCTGCCCACCCGGCGCTACGTGTCCAGGATGGTGGAGTGCCTCGCCAAGCGGGCTCCGTCTCCCTTTTTGGAGAAGCTCTCGGCGCGCATGGTGGAAGAGACCCGCGCCGCCCGGCTCCTGGTGGACGGGCTGAAAGCGCAGGGCCTCAAAGACGACGGGGCGGCCTACCACTGGAGCGCCACGGAGGAACTGGCCGACACCCTGGTCACGGGTCCCGTCTCACCCGCGGACCTGAACGCGCTTGTCCGCGAGCTCAAGACCAAGCGGCTGCCCAGAGTCCTGGCCGGAGCCGAGAGCCTGGCGCACCTGAGGGCGCTGGGGCTGAGGGGCCGTGACGCGCACGGCCTCCTGGCGGCCATGCCCGCAGACCTTCCGGACGCGGAGATCCTCAAACTGCCCTATGTCTTTCTCGTGGGGCGGCGCTGCGGCGTTGCCGACGCGGACGTGATGCGCATGCTTCTCCGATGCGCCCGGACGGGCGTCAGGCCTTCCACCCTGGCCCTGAAGTGGGCCCGCCAGGCCGGCCTGGGGGGCCCTGGACTCCGGAGCGGTCCGGCATGGGGCCACGGAGCCGGGCCCGGCGGAGTAGGCGGCACCGGACCCTCGGGATCGGGACGCCAAAGCGGTCCCGGTGGAGCAGGCGGCCGTGAGGGCCCCGGCGGCTCCGGCGGACCGAGCGGATCGGGCGGCCCCGGCGGGGGCGGGCGCTAGCCACTTTCGCAGTGGGGCGTCCACGTTCCTGCCATTTCGTGGAAACAATCCCCAACTACATGCTGTTAAACTGATTTGTGCGGCCCTGGGGCGAAATCCCTCCCCAACCTGTCTCGACACAGTGCGATCCGTTTCGAGATTCTTGGGGATGGGACCGCTCGCGGGAATCCGCTATACTCTGAATATCAAAAGAACGGACGGTGAGGGAAAAATGAAATCGAAAGAAAATGATGCAGAGCTCGCCCGTTTGCGAGATGTGGAAAACCGGGAGTGGATCGACTCCCTGGACTACGTGTACCAGGAACAAGGGGCGGAGCGCATCCGCGACCTGCTCTGGCACCTGCACGTACGGGCGCACGGCTACGGGGTGAAGCCGCACTTCACGGCGAACACGCCCTACATCAACACGATTCCGCTGGACCAGCAGCCCCCCTTTCCGGGCAGCCGCGAGATCGAGCGCAGAATCAAGAGCATCATCCGGTGGAACGCCATGGCCATGGTGGTCCGGGCCAACCGCGAGGAACACGGTATCGGGGGCCACATTTCCACCTACGCGTCGGCCGCCACCCTCCTTGAGGTGGGCTTCAACCATTTCTTCCGGGCAAAAGGCAAGGACCATGAAGGAGACATCGTTTATTTCCAGGGACACGCATCACCGGGCATCTACGCCCGCGCCTTCCTGGAAGGCCGGCTCTCGGAGGAGGACCTGGAAGGATTCCGGCGCGAGCGCAGGCCCGGCGGCGGATTGTCCTCCTACCCCCACCCCTACCTCATGCCCGGTTTCTGGGAGTTTCCCACCGTCTCCATGGGACTTGCCTCTATACAGGCCATCTACCAGGCGCGCTTCAACCACTACCTGCAGGACCGTGGTTTGAAGCAGGTCTCGGACCAAAAGGTATGGGCATTCCTCGGCGACGGCGAGATGGATGAGCCCGAGAGCCTTGGCGCCATCACACTGGCCGCCAGGGAAAAGCTCGACAATCTGGTCTTCGTGGTGAACTGCAACCTCCAGCGGTTGGACGGCCCGGTGCGCGGCAACGGCAAGATCATCCAGGAGCTGGAAGCGGCCTTCCGCGGCGCGGGCTGGAACGTCCTCAAGGTGATCTGGGGTGACGACTGGGACCCCCTGCTGGCCAAAGATAAGGACGGGCTCCTCGTCAAGCGGATGGGCGAGATCGTGGACGGCCAGTCCCAGCGCTACACCGTATCGGACGGCGCCTACATCCGGCAGGACTTCTTCGGGGCTTATCCCGAACTGCTCGAGATGGTGAAGAACTACTCCGACGAGCAGATCCGCAAGCTGCGCCGGGGTGGCCACGACCCGGAAAAGGTCTACGCGGCCTACAAGGCGGCCGTGGAGCACCGGGGCTCGCCCACGGTCATCCTCGCCCAGACGATCAAGGGCTACGGTCTGGGCGAAGCGGGTGAAGGCAAGAACATCACCCACCAGCAGAAGAAGCTCAACGACGACGAACTGCGGGAGTTCCGGAGCCGTTTCGGCATTCCGATCTCGGACGACGAAGTCGCCGAGGCACCCTTCTACAAGCCCCCCGAAGGCAGCGACGAGATGCGGTATCTCCACGCTCGACGGAAGGAGCTGGGCGGGTACCTGCCCAAACGCGAGATCACCGCGCCGCCCTTCAAGACGCCGCCCGATGCCCTCTTCCAGGAATTCTACGAGGGTACGGGCGACAGGGAAGTGGCCACCACCATGGCCTTCGTCCACCTGCTCGCCAAGCTGCTGAACGACCACGAGATCGGAAAGCTGATCGTCCCCATCGTGCCCGACGAGGCCCGGACCTTCGGCATGGAGAGCCTCTTCAGGAAGGTTGGCATCTACTCGCACGCGGGCCAGCTCTACGAGCCCGTGGACCGGGAGAGCCTGCTGTACTACAAGGAGGCCACGGACGGCGCCATCCTCGAGGAGGGCATCACCGAAGCCGGGGCCATGTCCTCCTTCCTGGCCGCGGGCACGGCGTACGCCACCCACGGCATCAACACGATCCCCTTCTTCATCTTCTACTCCATGTTCGGGTTCCAGCGCATCGGTGACCTCATCTGGGCGGCGGGGGACATGCAGGCCAAGGGCTTCCTGCTCGGCGGGACCTCCGGGCGCACGACGCTCGCCGGCGAGGGCCTGCAGCACCAGGACGGCAACAGCCACCTGCTGGCCTACCCCGTGCCCAACCTGAAGGCCTACGACCCCGCCTACGCCTACGAGCTGGCGGTGATCATCCGGGACGGCATGGAGCGAATGTACGAGAAGCGGGAGAACCTCTTCTACTACATAACCGTGATGAACGAGTTCTACAAGATGCCGCCCATGCCCGCGGGGCGGGGCGTTAAGGAGGGCATCCTGCGCGGTCTCTACCGGTTCAGCCGGTCGCAGAGAAAGAACCCGCAGGCCCGGGCGCACCTGCTGGGCAGCGGCACGATCCTCAACGAAGCCGTGGAAGCGGGGCGGATTCTGGAGGAGACCTACGGGGTGGCCGCGGACATCTGGAGCGTGACCAGCTACAAGGAACTCCATCGCGACGCCACGGACGTGGAGCGTTGGAACCTCATGCACCCGGACAAGGCGCCGAAGAAGACCTACGTGGAGGAGACGCTCTCCGGCGAGAAGGGCGTGTTCGTGGCGGCCTCCGACTACGTGAAGACCCTGCCCGTGTCCGTCGCCCGCTGGGTGCCCGGCCCCTTCGCGGCGCTCGGCACGGACGGGTTCGGCCGCAGCGACGGCCGGGCCGCGCTCAGGGATTTCTTCGAGGTGGACGCCAGGCACATCGCCTTCGCGGCCCTGTCGCTCCTGGCCCGGCAGGGCGACCTCAAGCCCTCCGTGGTCAAGAAGGCCGCACGCGACCTGGACGTGGACCCGGAGCGGGCCAACCCGGTGGTGAGCTGAGGCGGGAGACTCCGCGGTCCGCCGCGGGGAGGACCCGGCTTTGTGATGGGAATAAGGAAAAGAGAGAAAAGGCATGATTAAAGACATCCGCTTGCCCGAAGTATCGGAGAACATACAGTCCGCCGACGTGGTCAAGCTCCTCGTCGCCGTGGGCGACACCGTCGAGGTCGACCAGCCGCTCTTCGAGGTGGAGACCGAGAAGGCCATGTTCGAACTGCCGTCCACGGAGGCCGGCACCGTCGTGGAGATCCTCGTGGCACCCGGCGACCAGGTCACCGTCGGACAGGTGCTCATGAAGGTCGAAACCGAGGGGGCCGGAGAAAAGAAAGGCACGCCGGCCGCCGCGAAGGAGCCCGAAGAACCCCGACCGTCTCCGGAGCCCGAGCCCGAGGAGCCCGTCGCGGAGGCGCCCCCGCCCGAGCCCCGTCCCGCACCCGCCGGCGAGCCGGGGGAGGGGCCGAAGAAGCCGCCCGCCCCGGCGGCGCCGTCGGTGCGGCGCCTGGCGCGCGAACTCGGCGTGGACATCAACCGCGTCCAGGGGACCGGTCCGCGAGGGCGGATCTCCATGGACGACGTCAAGAACTTCACCAAGTCGGCCCTCGCCTCTCCCTCGGCGGGTTTCGGCGCGATCAGGCCTCTCCCCGATTTCACGAAGTGGGGGGGCGTACGGCGCGAAGCCATGTCCAAGGTCCGCCGCATCACCGCCGAGAGCATGGCCAACGCATGGGCAACCGTGCCGCAGGTCACGCAGTACGACAAGGCCGACATCACGGAGCTGGAGGCCTTCCGGAAGAAGTACGCCGGCAAGGCCGAGGCCGCGGGCGGCAAGCTGACCGTCACCGCCATCCTCCTCAAGGTCGTCGCCTCGGCCCTGAAGGTCTTCCCCCAGTACAACGCCAGCGTGGACATGGTGGCGCAGGAGATCGTCTTCAAGGACTACGTGAACGTGGGCGTGGCCGTGGACACGGACCGGGGGCTCCTGGTTCCCGTCGTCAAGAACGCGGACGGCAAGAACATCGTCCAGCTCTCGGCCGAATTGAACACGCTGGCCGGGAAAGCCCGCGCGGGCCGGATCGCGCCGGACGACATGGAGGGCGGCAACTTCACCATCTCCAACCTCGGCGGCATCGGCGGCACGGCGTTCTCGCCCATCGTCTACCCGCCGCAGGTGGCGATCCTGGGGGTGTCCCGGTCCGGCGTTGAGCCGGTCTGGGCGGACGGCGAGTTCGCGCCCAGGCTCATGCTGCCCCTCTCGCTCACCTACGACCACCGCATCATCGACGGGGCGGACGGCGCGCGGTTCCTCCGCTGGGTCGTCGAGGCCCTTGAGCAGCCCTTCCTGCTGGCGCTGGAGGGGTGAGCCGACTGAGGAATCCACAGCACCGCACGACGGCGGCCGGTCACGGCCGCCGTTTTCTTTCTGCTCGGGGGCCGGCGGAGGGCTTCCCGAAAGAGTACTCCCCGGTGTATCCTTGGGCGTGAAAAGATTCAAACCGGCCGATGAATGTCAGGGAGGGGGAATCATGCGTAGATCGTTCTTGGTTGCGGCACTCGTTCTCGTTTCGCTGGGCGCGCTGGCCACAGAGGTCACCACACTGAAGCTCAAGGGGGTCCACTGCCCGATGGGCGCGAAGACCGTCGAGAAGGCCCTGGCGTCCGTGCCCGGGGTCACCGGGGCTAGGGTGGACCTGAAGAAGGCCGAGGCCGAGGTCACCTTCGACGAGAGCAGCACGGGGGTCGACGCCCTGGTGGCGGCGGTCAGGAAGTCCGGGTACGAGGCCGAAGCCGCCGAAAGCCACGGGTGTCCCCTGGTCGGCGACAGGGCCGTGGACGATTTTCACAAGGTGCTCCACAAGATGCACACCGCCGTGCGGGACGGCAGGGAGTCCGTGCTCAAGGACTACCTGCCGGAGATGAAGGCGAAGCGCGACGCCCTTGTCCGGGCCTTCGGTCAGATGGCGAAGCACGCCCGGAGCGAGGCCGAAAGAAAATCCGCGAAGGCCAGGGAAACCATGGCCGCGACCCTGTCCCGAAGCGTGGACGCTCTGAATACAGCCGTGAACGGCAAGGCTCGGCCGGCGGTGGACAAGGCGTTCGAGAAGGTCCACGAGGACTTCTACAAAATTCTCGGCGCCCTCCAGGCAGAGCAGTCCCATGAAGGCGATAGGGGCGGTGTAGGCAACAATTAAGGGGGGGCCGTCATCCCTGCGACGCCGTACGTGACGGGGAGCAGGACGCGGCGGCGCCCGGAGGCGACGGCGTCCCGTTCGGCGGCCGCGAGCGCGTCACCCTCACCCTGGGAGAGAACGCCGGCGTCCAGGAGAAAGGCAATCTCCTCCTCGACTTCGCCCGCGCTGTGGACGGTGATCCAGCGCGCGGGTGTCCGCTGGAGCCTGGGCGCGAACCCCGCCTCCCCGAGCCATTCCTCCAACCTGCGGCCGGTGTCCGGGCTTCCGCCGGAGGCGGCGACGGTCTGCGCCAGGAGCCGTCCCAGGCCCGTGTCCGGTTCGTCCCGGCGGGCCGAAAGGTCCGGCTCCGCCAGGATCATGACCACGCCGCCGGGCGCGAGAACTCGCCGGACTTCGCGGAAGGCCCCTATGGGATCGCGCAGCCAGAGGACCGCGAAGTGAAATGCCACGGCGTCAAAGGTACCGTCCCTGAAGGGCAGGGCGTGTGCGTCCGCGGCCGCAAAGCGAATGGCCGGATTGATCGAGAGCGGCATCTCCGTATCTACCGCCGAGACGAGGCGCCCCGTTCTGGCCGCGATCTCCGCGGCCACCGGACCTTCGCCGCATCCCACCTCCAGAACGCGTCTGCGCAGAGAGAGGCGCGCCGACCGGTAGACGGCGTACCGCACCGACCGCGTGTGTTCGAACTGAAAGGTCGACGTGGCCCGCATGGACGTACCCCCTCATGGCCATTTAAGCACTTGGAAGATGCAGCCGCCAGCGCGGGTTCCTTACAATGGAGCCGCGAGGAGTTGATCATGAATGAAAGCGCTGGACTCGAAGGGCGGGTCGCGGTCATCACGGGCGCGGGTCGTGGAATCGGCCGGGCTGCCGCGCTTGAACTGGCGCGGGCGGGGGCGGCCGTGGTCGTCGCGGCGAGGCACGAGGCCGAGGTGCGGGAGACCGCGGACAAGGTGCAGCGGGCCGGTGGGCGTGCGCTGGCCGTCTCGGCCGACGTCTCCGACTGGACCTCCGTGCAGCGCCTTGCGGATCGCACGCGCGAGGCATTCGGCCCCGCCGACATCATCGTGGCCAACGCCGGCGTGGTCGAACCGGCGGGCGACGCCTGGTCCGTCGCCCCGGAGGCCTGGGCCGGCAACGTTGCCGTGAACCTGACCGGTGCCTATTTCACCTGGCGCGCCTTCGCTCAGGCCCCCCGGCGGAACAAGGGAGGTGTGGCGATCTTCGTGTCCAGCGGCGCGGCGTCCCACGTGATCCCGGGCTGGAGCGCTTACTGTGCCGCGAAGGCCGGTCTGGAGCACTTCGTGAGAGTCGCGGCCGAAGAGGCGGATGCGCAGGGCCTTGACGTCCGCCTGCACGCCGTACGACCCGGCATCGTGGACACGGCTATGCAGGAAGAGGTTCGCGGCATGTCGCCCGAGCGGTTTCGGGCCGTGGAGCGATTCCGGGGATTTCACCAGAAGGGATGGCTCAGACCTCCCGGGGAGCCCGCCGCTCTCATCCGCTGGTTGTGCACGCCGATGGCCGCCGACCTCCACGGCCGGGTCGCGGACATTGACGACCCGGCCATTCGAAAGCGCATGGCCTTCGACCTCGGGCTCCCCCTCTTCAAAGGCAGGGGCGAGTGACGGCCGTACTCGGCTACGTTTCTAGGACATCATTTTCGCCAGGGCCTTGAGGAAGGCGGCGGGCTGGTCCAGGAACGGGCAGTGACCGGCAGGACGGATCACGGATACCGGGACGGCCGCTCTGGCAAGCAGCGCGATGGAGCGCGGACCGGCTCCACCCGGGGATCCGGCCACGTAATGGGCGGGCATGGCGAGTTTCGCCATGCGTTGGGCCAGGTCCTCTGCTTCGGACAAGGCCACCAGTTCGCAGGAATGCAGGTGAAAGACCGCGGGATCGGACATCCGGGCGCTCCGGGCATAGGCCGCCGCCCCGGGATCCTCTTTGCCCGACGCGTCCAGTGCTTCGAGCATGCTCTTGAATCCCTCCCGGATGAAGGTACGGGCGGACTGGGAGGCAGCCCTGCCGCTCACGGAGCAGTCCTCCTTGGATATGTTCCCTTCAACGTTGACCAGGGCCGTGGTGCTTTCCGGATGCCGCTCGGCGATGAGCTGAGCGATCACGCCGCCCATCGAGTGTCCCAACAACGTGACCGCCCTCTCGCCCCGTTTCCCGAGCCAGAGGGCGAGGTCATCCGCAAGACCGGCCAGCGTGCGGGGGATCGCCGGCCGGGGGCTTCGGCCGTATCCGGGCAGGTCCGGTACGAGGACGCGCAGGCCGGAAAGGGGCGGCGCGGTCACGAGGCCCTCGTAGGAGCCGCCCCAGTCGCCAAGACCGTGCAGAACAAGGAGGGTTCCCCTTGGCTTCGGCGGCCCGTAGATTCTGAGAAAGAGGCCGTTCTCCTCGGACTCGGTCCCCGGCATGGCACAACCTCCTTAATGCGGCCGGCGGGGGAAAAGGACGCGGCGCGAAAGCTCTCCTGCATGGTACCAGTCTCCGGAGTGCTTTCAAAACACGGTGTTTGCCGAGAGAGAAACACCCGGCGCCTGAAGAGGAGAGGGGGTCGGCGCCGGGCGGGAAATCGTTTGGAATGGGACCGTTTCACGCGCCCTTTTTGACTAACGTGATATCGCCGGATCCGGTTCCGACCGACAGGGTGCAGGCGCCCGGGCCGCCCGGAAAAGTCAGCCGGTGGCCATGCTCCGCCGGGGTGCCTTGAAATTCGCTGTGAATGTCTCCGGAGTCCGCCTCGACCGATCCGGAAAGCACGGTGTTTGCAGGCATGCTGAGGCGCACCTCGCCTGAGCCCGTATCGATCTTCACGGACGCGTCTGTGGACAGAGAGGCCCATTCAGCCTTCACATCTCCCGAGCCGGTATCGAATTTCGCCGTCCCGAGAAGGCCCACCGCCGTCACGTCTCCGGATCCGGTGTCCGCGTAAAAGTCCCTCGCTCCGCCGTTGAAATCGACGTCGCCGGAGCCCGTGTCGATGTGGACTTTTTGGGCCGGCCTTTCGAGCCGGGCCGTCACGTCGCCCGAACCCGTATCGACCTTGAAGTTCTTGAGCTTCCCCTCGATCTTGACGTCGCCCGATCCGGTATCGCAGGAGACGTCCATGCCGTTGGTGTCGCCGTCGAGGCGGCAGTCTCCCGAACCCGTGTCGAGCGATACGTTCATACCGGGCGGCATCTGAATGTCGATTCTGCCCTCATTGTTGAACCAGCCCACCTGCCACGAACTGTGGGCCTTCGAACGGATGAGGAGGGTATCACCCTTCTCTTTGAAGACGGGAGCGTACGCATCCAGGATCTTCTTTGCGTCCATGGGCCAGGTGGAGATCTTGAGGTCGACGGTGACTTTCACCGTATCGCCCGGCCTGACGGTTACGGTGACGTCCTGGAAAGCGGCCTCGACCCGGACGGTTCCTCCGGCCTTGGCAGGAAACGTCTTCTCCGCGTGGGATGTAACCGTTTCCGCGGCCAACCCCAGAGTCGCTGCGAGAATGACCCCTGTAATTAAGAGCGTTTTCAGCTTCATGTGGCCCCCTTTCTGCAAGTGCGTGAGGCTATCAGATACCGTCCTTTCCCCGGGACGGAGACTTTCCCTACAAGTCTTTGGACGAGAGCCGGGGCGCCAAGGTTTCACGGATTGTCCCGACGGCGCGGGCACTTCTTCGGGGTCTTACGAATCCACGAGCAAACCGGAGGCCTCGCCGGATGAAGGTGGAGATTCTCGTGGACGCGGAGCATGTGTGCCGAATCGACGTGCCACTTTCATCGGGATTTGCGCCTAATTGACACAGCAGATGAACTTACAGCCGGCAGAAAGCCCGTTAAGACGGGCTATCGTGAGTCACGGGATTACTGGCACGGGGTATGCATACCTAAAAACCTCGGAAGCTGAGAGCCTGGCGGGCAAGACCAGGAGGCAGCCTTCCGAAAAGATCCCTTCCCTCCCTAACCCCGAGGCCCGCCCGAAAGGGCGGGCCACCTCCCTATCCGGTCCCGGCCGGCTGGCCCTCCGCAAGGCAATCCCCTTTTGCCGCCCTGTCCCGGGGACCGGCGCTTGATTTGGGTGCCGCGCGGGCTTACCTTTAATCATCAAAATGGGTATGCACGGTTCAGGCGGCCAGGCTTCCAGCGGTCCGCCAGTCCCTTGAACGCAACGAGGGAGTAAGATGAGACGCGAGATGGATGCGATCATGGAAAGGCAACTGGTCGAGCGGAGACGCCGGCTCGAAGCGGCTGCGGGGGAATCCACGGACTCCGGACATATCGCCCACCTTCTGCAGGAGGTGGATTCGGCCCTCGACCGATTGAGTGCCGGGAGCTACGGCTTGTGCGAGGTGTGCCAGGACCCCATCGAGGAGGAACTCCTGATGGTGGATCCGCTCGCAAGGGCGTGCCTGGACCACCTGACCCACGAGCAGCGCCGGGCGCTCGAACAGGACCTGGAACTGGCCTCAAGGATTCAGAACAGACTTCTTCCCAGGCGGTGCATGAGCTACGGCAACTGGGCACTCTGTTACCACTTCGAACCCGCCGGTCCAGTGAGCGGCGACTACTGCGACGTCGTGAGGCCCGAAACGGAGGGGGGAGACCTCCTCTTCCTTCTGGGTGACGTGTCGGGCAAGGGCGTGGCGGCCTCCATGCTGATGGCGCACCTCAACGCCATTTTCAGGAGCCTGGTGGCCCCCGGGATGGCGGTCGACAGCCTGGTCGAGCAGGCCAACCGGGTATTCTGTGAATGTACGATTTCATCCCACTACGCCACGCTGGTCTGCGGGCGGGCGAAGGCCACGGGCGACCTGGAAATATGCAACGCGGGCCATTGTGCGCCGCTCCTGATAGGAAAGGACGGCATGGTGCCGCTCGAGCCGACCGGTCTGCCTGTCGGTCTGTTCAGGAGCGCCCGCTACACCAGTCGGACCGTCAGGATGGGACCGGGGGATTCTCTACTGCTCTATACCGATGGCCTGTCCGAAGCACGGGACGTATCCGGCGCCGAGTATGGCGTTGAAAGGCTGAACGGCCTGACGAAAGGTACAAACCATCTGACCGCACGCGAACTCGTCAACGCCTGCCTCGGCGATCTGAACGGCTTTCTTGCCGGGGTTCCCAAAGGTGATGACCTCGCTCTAATGGTCCTCAAACGGCTCCTGGAACCCGTCCCGGATTGACTTCTGCTGCAAACGGTCCGGCTCCAAAAAGACTTGTCGCACCCTTCATGACGCGTCTCATCCATGTGATTGAAGCGCCTCTATTTCAGTCCTCACGTCCCCCGCGGCGCCCCTTTGACGTGCCGGATTGCCGCGATGTGTCGCAATGGCACATCGAAAAAGGCACGTGACGGAAGTGTGCCAGGTCCACGGTGGCGATCTATTGAAGTGGGGGGCACATTGGCATGTGGATTGCTAATCATGTGCCCCCGGGCCGAGGGCCGAATCCAGCAGGGTGCGGCACTTGTTCGGAAATCGGATTTCTCTCCCTTCCTCCCTCCCTCCCCAGCCTCCGGTGGCCCGCCCCTCGGGCGGGCCACCCCCCGCGTCCGCACCGCAAAAGGGGTAAACTAAGTTGTATGTACCGTTTCGTGGTTTGAAAAGGAGTCCACGGTGGACGAACTCGAATTCAGGTTTGCGCGGGGTGAAGAGGACGAGAGGGAAGCCGTCTGCAAGCTCTGCGGACGCTTCTTCGCCGTGCGCGCCGAAGCTGCCATGCTCTACGAAGGCGAGGAACCGCTTGGCGAACTCTGTCCCGAATGCGTCGAGTCGGGACCTCGCGAGGCCGCCGTCAGGGCCCGCGCATACGCCGAAGAACTCAGGCAGATGGCAGATGAGAACGAAGTCCTCGCATCCCGGGTGGAGGCCATGGGGTCGTGGTCCGGCGCGTCTGGTGCCAGGGCCGCCGGGCCGATGAAACCGCGGCGGCGAACCGGAGATCCCCGCGGATACAAGCCTATCTGATAGTTCTTCCCCCTATCCGCCGGATGCGACTTCGCGGCAGTGCAGGCGCTGGTGCTCAGATTCGATGGGGCAGCCTCCCCCGCACAGGCTCAGGTGCTCACAGGCCTCGCACTCGGCGAGCGGCTTCTGGGGGCTTCTGAGCGAGACGCACAAGGGGTTGTTCCAGATGCTCTCCCACGAGTCCTCAAGGATGTTTCCGACTCCGGTGTAATAGGACTGGCACGGAATGACCGTGCCGTCCGGCTCGACGGCCATGCTGATTCGCGCCGCAGTGCACTGCTTTACGCCGAGCGCCATCTCCACCGGGTTGAGCTCGCAGTAGCGGGTGGGCGTGTACCACACCAGGCGGAGATTGCTACCTCGGGCCCTTTCCGCCAGACGTTCCAGGACCGGGACGAGGGCTTCGGGCGCGAGGTCCATCGTGCCGGTCGCGCCCTTTCCGGAGTAGATCATGCCGTTTACGGCGAAAGTCGACAGTCCTTCCGATGCGACCAGGTCGACCAGGTTCTCTATGCCCATGACGTTCACCTTGGTGAGCGTCGTATTTGTAAGGGTGTAGAGTCCCGCGTCCCTGGCGGCCCTCAAGCCGGCGAGCGTCTGCTCGAAGGCGTCGGAGCGGGTCATGGCGTTATGGATATTGGGGTCGGCGGATTCTAACGTGATTTGCACGTGATCAAGGCCGGCGTTTCGAAGACCCTCGGTAAAGGCGGGATCGGCGAGCCGGCGGCCGTTGGTGTTGAGTCCCGTGACGAGTCCCAGTTCTTCCGCGTAGGCAACGAGCTCCGGCAGGTCGTCGCGCAGGGTGGGTTCTCCGCCGGTAAACACGACGTGGGGGATGCCCGCCGCATAGCAGGCGTCCAGGACCCCGCGCCAGGCGCTCGTGTCCATCTCCGGTATTTCGCGGGTCTCGTCGTTGTAGCAGTGTCCGCACCGGTTCTGACACCGGTAAGTCAGCGCGAGGTCCATGCGCAGGGGCGCCGAGAGTTGCGCGGAGTATGGCTCGATGAGATCGACGCCCAGGTCTGTACCCGGGCAGACGTAGTCGGTGGTAGAGAGGGTTCTCACGATCCCGTGAATCCGCTGAATGTCCGCGCGAAGCACGGAGGTCTTGACGCGGTAACGCCTAGCCATGGTCCGCAGGGTGTCCTCCTCCGAGAGGCCCTCGAGGAGGTGTTTGACCATCTCGGCCGACGTGGGGCTGAGGTGCAGAATGCGGCTTGCGTCCAGCGTCAGGACTCCCTGGCCGGAGGCTTCTATGCGAAGGTGGATGCGGTGCGCCTCACCGTCCCACGCCAAGGTGCCCGAGTAGAGGCCCGGTGTTACCGGTGAAGGCTTGGCAAACCAGTTCTTGATTCCCATCCGACCCTCCGTTCCATCTGAACAATCGATCTGGTGATCCAGTGACCAGGGGATTGGCGAAGAAGCAAAGGCTTAAAGGCTCCGGCTGGTCATAGAATCGAACTCATTCTTCCCCTTGGAAGACCTTCCCTCTGCCGTGGTTCAAATCCCAAATCCGAAATACGAAATTTCACTACCGTCCCCCTCCTGCGCAGGCGCAGGCGCAGCCCGCGCATGCACATGCACAGGCGCAGCCGCCACCGCTGTGGCCGCCGCCCGAAGACTGGGGAACTGGATTGGTCGTCTGCGTCACCTTCGTGGCCAGGCCTGGGACGCTGTTCACCAGGTCATGGGAAAAGCTCTCGACGCTGCTCACGATGCTGTTGGCGGCCGCCACGGGGCCGGACGGCAAGGATGTCGTCGGTGCGCTCTGCCCCGTTCCGGCAGGATTATAATGGCCCGTGTACATGGGGACCCACCACACGGGCAGTGGCATCGGGCGTGGCCCGAAGCGCTCCGTTGCCCGCTTGCCGAATTCCTTATCCAGGATGAGCCACTCAAAGGCCTGGGAGTAATCCTCCGAACCCACCTGCCCCCACGCCTTCTTCATGATGGCATTGTAATAGGCCAGGGTCTTCTTCCGGTTAAAACCCCGCATCTTCTCTGTCACACGCTTGATGAGATCGGTCAGAACCTTCGCGGCTTCGCCCTCGTCGATTCGTCCGTCATCCTCGACGGCCTTCGCAAAGGCCCTTTCGTAGTCGAACTCGATGGTCCTGTCTTTCGCAATCTCCAACTTCAGAGGATTGCGGCCCGCGACCTTGACGAAACCCTTCCGGATCATGCCGAACAGCAGGAGGGCCATGACCTTGTCTACGGGACGTTCCATGAGGACGGCGACCTCAGGCACGGTGAGGCCGCGCCGGATCTCCACGCCCTCCATGCCGACCGTGGCCGGCAGATACTTGAGGCGGCGCCTGTAAGCTTTGAAAACGACGAGGATCATGATCCCTATGAAGAACGCGACAAAGAGCAGCGGCAGGGCCGCGCCGATGAGTGCCAGGAGGGCGCCTAGAAGCCTGGCCGCGGGACCGGGGCCCCTGGGTTCCTCGGCGACCCTCTGCATGACGCGCGCGGGAAAGGAGGCCCCGAAGGTATAGGATTTGGAAGGGGAGGCGTTCGGAATGTCCCAGGTGTAGACGACCCTGCCATCCTTGACGGCCGCTGAAGTAAAGGCCCGGCCGTGATACCTGGGTTCTTCCGGGCCGACGCCGGACGGGAGGACGAATTGGCAGACGAGGTGCGTGGTCCCGGAGGTGTACTTGGCGCCGTACCACGTTGGGGTAAATACGGCGCTGGCGTATGTCTTGTCCTTTCGGTCCGGAAATACGCGGTCGAAGGCCGTCGCGGTGAGATGGAGCGTTCCAGTCGCCCCGGCCGGAATGGCGTGGCCGCCGAGGTGGACCTCCACGCCCGAAGAGAGAACCTCCGACTTCCTGATGTTGCGCATCGGAATGCCGTCCAGGTCGGCGCTTACATCGCCGTAATGCCTGTCGGGCAGACCCACGTCGATGATGTCGATGGGCTGTCCCTCGTTCCGGAACGTGATCGCGTAGCGGATGGTGATGGAGGCGTCCGGATTGATCGCCACGACGGACCGGTTTTCGGGAACCTGGAATCGATAGGCCGCCACGGAGGCCAGGGACACGACGCTCACGAAAACGGCAACGAGTATTCTTTTAATCACCATGAGAAGTTCCTCCTGCCCCGGGGCGGCCGCGCCGTGCCCGGTCCGCCACTGCATCCCCGTCTCCTTACGGACGCACTCACCACTTCGGATCTTCCTGGATGAGAAAAGTGCCCTGGCAGTAGCCGCACGTGATCGAAAGCGTGCCTTCCGCGTTCAGCACCGCGCTCGAAGGGTCGACCTGTCCCCCGCAGTGGGGGCAGGTGAGCGCTTTGAGGGACAGGCTCCCGGGCGGTTCCTGCCGTCCTTCGCCGCTGCCCACGACGCTTCTCCGGGGCGTGCGCCAGGCGAGATAGGCCAGGAACGCCCCTCCGAGGACGAGCACGGCGCCCACGATGATCCGCGGAACGCTCTTGCCCTGCGCCACGGCTTCGGGATGGGCGGCGGCCAGGAAAAACACGACGCCGATCAGCCAGAGAAACACTGCAAACAGAGTTGCGACGATCTTCATGGTCTCTCTCTTCCCCCTTGGGCCTTGAATAAGGGCATCCCGCCAAACGACCGTTGACCGTGCTCCGCTGCCCTATCCATGACTTGGCAATATATTAACAGCACGAACGGGTGCCCGCCAGCAAGTCGGCTACGGAACTGGGAGCGGGGCGATCGTGATCGTGCAGGTTGGTAACGCCGGCGTCAGGTCCAGCGGTCGACGGAGCCCAGGGAGGCCACACCGCCGACGGCGCCCAGAACGACGCCCAGTCCAACGAGCGCGGCCTGTTCCGCCGGAGGCAGGAAGGCGTGTGAGAGCCAGGTGAGTAGAAGCGTGTCACCGGCCGAGAGGCGCTGCATGGCCACGTGGGTGGCGAAAAGCCCGATCAGGGCCAGCAGGCCGGAGAGAAACCCCATGATGGCGCCGCCCGCGAGAAACGGTCCCCTTATCCCGGCAGGTGTAGAACCCACAAAATGGAGAATGGCGATCTCTTCCCGTCTCGACAGCGCCAGAATCCGGGTGATGGCTGCCACGGTGAAGACAGCGGCGGCGCCGAGCGCCGCGAAGAGCAGCCAGCCCACGAGCGAAACAAAGCGGGTGTATATCCTGAGCTTGTCCACCCAGTCCCAGTCGAAGAGTACCTGGTCCACGCCCTTTTCCCCGGAGACGCGGGCGACGAGGCGGTGGACCGCCTTCAGGTCGATCGGCGGCTTGAGCCGGACGGAGAGGGACGTGGGCAGGGGATTCGACTGCATGTCACGAGCCGCCGAGCCGAAGGCCGGGGCAAGCTTCGCCAGCGTCTGGAGGGCTTCTTCGGGGGTCACGACGCGGACGGAGTCCACCATCGGGTTCTTCTCGAACAGTTCCTGAAGCTGGCCGACCCTGTCCGGAGGGAGGCCGTCGTCAAGGAAGACACGGACTTCCAGCTTGTTCTGCCACGACGAAAGAAGGGCGTTCACGTTGCCTGTGAGGTAGGCCGAAAAGCCCAGGATGTACAACGACAGGGCGACGACGAATATGGCGAAGCCGTGGAGCGCCTTGTGCCGCCACAGGGCCATGAGACCTTCGTAGATGAAGTAGCCGAGCGTGCGGAATATTCTCATTCGCCGTCCTCCACGACACGGCCCTGGTGAAGAAGGATCACCCGTCCTCCAAAGTCCTGGATGAGACTCTTGTCGTGGGTCGCCACGACCACGGTGGTACCAGCCGCGTTCACTTCCTGAAAGAGGGCGATGATTTCGTGCGCGAGTTGCGGATCCAGATTGCCCGTGGGCTCGTCCGCGAGCAGTATCACCGGTCTGTTGATGAGCGCGCGGGCGATGGCCACCCGCTGTTGCTCGCCGCCCGAGAGCTGTTCGGGATAGGCGTTCATGCGGTTCTGCAGGCCGATCCATCGGAGCGCTTCGAAGGCCCGGCGCTTCCTTTCCCTGTGCGGGATGCCCATGATGGTCATCAGCAGGGTCGTGTTTTCGTACACGGTCCGGGTCGGAATGAGCCTGAAATCCTGAAAAACGACACCCAGACGCCTTCGGAAGTAGGGCATCTGCCTGTGCGACAGAACGGAGAGATTGCGCCCGTTCACGAGTATCTGGCCCGTCGTCGGCATTTCCTCCCGGATAATAAGCTTGAGGAGCGTGGTTTTGCCGGCCCCGGAGGAACCCGTGATGAAGCAGAACTCGCGGGGATGGACGATGAGGTTGACGTCTGACAGGGCCTGGACGCCGCCGCGGTAGTCCTTGTCCACGTGGTAAAATCGAATCATATCAGCGCCCGCCGTCCCGCAGTGCTTCTGAATGTGTGCAGACCCTCGCCCAGATATGAGTGAGACCGTCGTTGCGCATAAAGCATCTTAGCCGAGCGCGAACGCAAAGAGCAAGGCCGGAGAGTGTCTATTACCGATAAAACGGCCCTCACGCAGGGGATACGGGCAGTCGAACGCGCAGGCCAGGGAGGAACCGCACGCGGGATGCCGATCGAACAGGGGATTTGACTCTCGGGCACGTTTTCTGTAAGCTCGCTCGCGCGGTCCCCCGCCGCTCAGCCCCCTGCGGCGTAACGGCACGGAATACCGGCGGGCGAGTGCGAAGCGGTGGATCCGACCTGGGGTCTTTCCTGCTCGTTTCAAAAGTTCTAGAATGAAACGGGGGGCAAGCAGAGGAGAAACAGAAATGAACGACAAGCATTGGGGGAAATCCTTGTACCGCAATACGGTGAGTTACTTCGGCGGTCTGATCGTAGTGGCCGCATTCATACTCATCGTTTTCTCCCTCATCCTGGAATTCAGCATCAGGCAGCCGAGTCCTTACCTGGGCATCTTTACCTATATGGTCTTTCCCGCCATCCTCACCTTCGGCGTGCTGGTTTTTCTGCTGGGCATGTGGCGCGAGAGCCTCCGCCGGAGAAGGATGGACGAGCCCGAGGCGCTGCCCTACCCGCGGTTGGACCTCAACGATCCCGCACAGAGGAAGCGGTTCGCCTACCTAAGCATCGGGGGCCTCGTCGGCGCGATCCTGCTGGGGGTCGTCAGCTACAACGCGTTTCTCTTCACGGAGTCCGTGACCTTCTGCGGAAAGGTATGCCACACGATCATGCAGCCCGAATACACTGCTTACCAGTACTCGCCCCACGCGCGCGTCGCGTGCGTGGACTGCCACGTGGGTTCGGGCGCATCATGGTACGTGAAGTCCAAGATGTCCGGTGTGCGCCAGGTTTTTGCCGCCGCCTTTCACACCTATCCCACGCCCATTCCCGTCCCCATCAGGAACCTCCGTCCGGCGAGGGAGACCTGTGAGCGCTGCCACTGGCCCAACAAGTTCTACGGGGCCCAACTCGTGCAGATTCCTCACTTCCGGTACGACAAGGACAACACGGCGGAAGAGATCAGCCTCCTCGTAAAAACGGGCGGAGGCGACCCGGCGCTGGGCGCGAAGGCCGGAATCCACTGGCACATGATCATCGACAACACGGTGACCTTCCGGGCCATCGATCGGCACCAGGAGAAGATTCCGTGGGTACAGGTCAAGCACGACGACGGCTCCATCGAGACCTTTGTGGACAAGGATTATAAGCTGACATCCAAAGCGATCGATGCCCTTCCCAAGCACGACATGGATTGCATCGACTGCCACAACAGGCCCACGCACATCTTCCCGGCCCCCGGGCCGGGCGTGGACAGGGCCATGGCCGTCGGACTGATCGACCCCTCTCTCCCATGGATCAAGAAGGTCGCGGTGGACGCCCTCGTCAAGAGTTACCCGACCAGGGCCACGGCACGGAAGGACCTCGAACAGGAGGTCACCGGCTATTACAAGAAGAACTACCCCGATCTTTACAAGACCAAGACCAAGGCCATCGAGGACGCTGGCCGGGCCATGGGGAACATATACGACCGTAGCGTGTTCCCCGCCATGAAGGTCAACTGGAAGACCTACGCCTCAAACATCGGGCACAGAAACTGGCCCGGGTGCTTCCGCTGCCACGACGGCCGGCACGTCTCGACCAAGACGGGCAAACCGCTCACGCACAGCTGCACCGCCTGCCACACCATGCCGCAGCGCGGACCCCTGGTGCCCCTCGGTACGGTCATGCCCGCCAGCACCGAAGGCTGGCACCCCTGGGAACTGAAGGGCAAACACGCGCAGATACTCTGCAGCCGCTGCCACGCGGCCGGCTACCGCCCTCCCGAAACCTGCGCCGGTTGCCACAAGATCGATCCCAAGGCGCCCATGATCTCCATGGGGTGCGACACCTGCCATCTCAAGGCCCAGGAGGTCAAGCCCATCGTCGATTGCAAGACCTGCCACACCAGCCTCGGCGGTCTCCACCTCAAGGGCGGGCACCCGGACGCGGACTGCTGGGACTGCCACAAGCCCCACGTGTGGGTCGTGAAGGGCCGCGCGACGTGCGAAACCTGCCACACGGACAAGGCGGACCACTACAAGGACCAGGGCGCCTGCACGAACTGTCACGA
>CAZDOY010000018.1:5838-56709 GCA_964507185.1 uncultured Thermoanaerobaculia bacterium | reverse complement strand
AGCCCAGCTAAATGCGCGTGGGAGCACTACCTTTAGTTGTGCGCCGCCAACCCCTGAAAAACAGGAGTCAGGGCTTTACTCTTGATTCTCATTTTCTCCCCTTGACGATCCTGCTAACGGTCGAGTAATGAAGGCCGACGTAAGAGGCGATCTCCGCCTGGCTGTAACCGTGGTCGATGACTGCCTTGATGATAAGAACGTTCCTTTCCTCCAGGCTCAGCTTCGACACGCCCTTGAAGAGCCGCGAGAGAGAAGGCCTGTCGGCGCGTCTCCGGTACCTGGGCACGCCGTCAAGCTCCCTGTTCGGTTCAAGAAGATCCTTGAGTTTTTCTATGAAACCCTCGCCTCCAAGATACAAACCACCCCTGACACTTTTCATCAATTCGTTTTTCTCAATTCCTTCCATGACGAATGTAATGTATCCCCTGCGGGCCGTGTTAATAATTACAACTGATGCTGCTACCTTGTTGCAGCCCCTCTTACGCGGTGCGCCACGATTGTGAAAAGAGGCGATCTCTTCCCTTGGAATACCTGCTGGTGGAATATGAGCTCGCTTTGCTCAAAACCCAGAACACCCAGAAAATGTCGAACGAGTTCGGGAGACAGCCGCCACCACGTATCCCTAGGCCAGTCACGCTTATAGTCCGGAAGGAACTCCATTTTTGGGCGCTGCAGTTTACGGAGCTTTGCTCCGGGAAGCCGAATCCTGAGAAAACGGGAGAGTTTGAATTTCGATATCGGCTCGGTGACTATGACCGTTCTTTTGGTCAGACGTACGGCGTTTTCAAGCGCTTTGAACGGATCTCGGAGATGAAGAAGGATGCTGCCGAAGGTCGCCACATCAACCGGGCCGATTTCTTCTGGGACGTTGTATACGCTGCCGTAGACCAGTCGCGATTTTGATCCCAATGCCTTGTGAGCAAGCCAGAAGCCGTTGTTCAACTTCCTGATATGTTTTCGCCGGTCACGCAGTGCCTGACCAGCCTCAACCCCCGCATAAGGCACCACATCCCAATCGTCGTTTTCTGAAAGATCGTAGGCTACAACCTCAGCGCCCTCCCTCTCCATGTAAAAGGTGAGGAATCCACTGGCCTTCCCCATTTCAAGGACTCTCTTACCTTGAAAGCTGTAGTTTCCCAGGTAGGCCGCCTCTCCTCCCCTGAGATCCCACTGCGCCTTGACCAGACCAACCCCCGGAATATCCATGGTGTGATAATAGAAACAATCATCAAGGTCTATTCTTTCCGGGGGTTCTGCGTACAGTCCCTTCGATGCCATGCGCAAACTCCTTATCCTCAACGTGCGTACTTTGTGGGACCGCCCTTTAAACCCTGCTCCGACAGGAATACACGATTTTCTACGACCTGAGAACTCCATCGCTCATCAAGAAGTTCTCCAGCCATCGCGAACAGGGCAAACGATTCACAAACAATCTCTCTGGACAAGACAATGAGCGCCATTGCCCGGCGAGACTCTTCTCACAACGTTACCGCGGGGGCTCTGCAAAATTCTCTTACTCTTCAGTTATTGATGCTAGCACCGGCTAGAGCCAAGGTCAAGTAGAGTACGGGCGGGAAGCATATCGCAGATCTTCGCCCACAAGGTGGTTAGTGTCAAAGACGTCCAACGTTCCGCTCACGAGAAAGGGAAGGGGCTCCCCTCGAGAGTCTGTGCATGAATTCTGGGTGCAATAGTTGAAGAGCATGAGCGAAACCAGGTACTTATGGAGTGTTCAAAGGCTTCATAAGTGAAGGGTCGCTCATGCTCATAGAGAGTATCGTTCGAAAAACGCTGGAACTCAAGGACCATCGGGTGATTTCTGTCGTGGATATGGGTGGAACGCTCTGGGTCGAACTGGCCTCCAAAAGGAAGCGAGGGCTGATTTGTTCTCATTCCGGGCGACGGGCGCGGATTCGTGACGGGCTGCGCGAGAGAACATGGTGGCACGTGCTGTTCTGGGGAGCTTGTCAATGTTTCTGAGACAGGTGCCATCAGAAGTTGGTATGGCAGGCGAGTGTTGAGAACTCCTTTCTCGTGAGCCATTTTGGAGGGTTGTCCAGACGGCTTCGGGCAGGAGCGAGGGCGAGAATGGCTTTCTGACGAAGCGCTCCGGATGGGCAGGGTAGGCGGCAAGGAGGGCGTGCTGTCTCTCTTCGATGTCCGCAGAAGCGGGGCCGCAATGAAAGGCCAGCCGATGCCGCTGCGGTGGCGCTGGGTGTTGTACCAGGGGGAGATGGCGAAGGTCTGTTATTGAAGCCATTGGCGGAAGACCGGAGTTTGCCTGACTTTTTTCAAGAATCCTGAAGCGTCAAATCTCTCCCAGCGCCATCGATCACCGGATCACTCTAAGGGCAAGACGCACTGCTCCGAGTCGTTGCGGGGAGAGTTGACTGTCCTGGCGACGGCGTGGGCTTGCATGAGGTTGGAGGGGTAGGGGCGGAGCAGGGCTTCGAGGGTGGCGCGGTCCTTGAGGGCCGGGTCGAGCCATCGGGCCTCGGCGCTGGCGGGCAGGATGACGGGCATGCGGTGGTGGATGGGCTTCATGAAGTCGTTGGCGGCGATCGTGATGATGGCGCAGCTCAGGACCTCCTCGCCCTCCGGGTCGTGCCACCGCTCCCAGAGGCCGGCGAAGGCGAAGACGGGCCGATCCCTGAGCGTGATGTACCAGGGCTCCTTGCCGGCGGGGCCGGCCTTCCACTCGTAGAAGCCGTCGGCGGGGATGAGGCAGCGCCGCTGGGCGAAGGCCTTCCGAAAAGCGGGCTTCTCGGCCACGGTCTCGCCCCGGGCGTTGATCAGCCGATTACCGATAGTCGGGTCCTTCGCCCAGGAGGGGATGAGGCCCCAGCGGAAGCGTTTGAGCACGCGCACGCCGTCCTCCAGGACGACCACCGGCACACCGGTACCCGGCGCCACGTTGTAGCTCGGCGCCACGGCCTCGGTCACCGACCCCACTTCCAGCGCATCCACCACCTCCGGCGTCTCCACCCGTATCGTGAACCGGCCGCACATGGGCTACTCCTTCTACACCCAGTATAGCCACGATCCAGAGAACTGAGAAATGTCTCTCGCGACGTGTGTGTTGGTGCCGTGATTAAGTGAGTAGGGAAGTAGGAGAGTAGGATCGTGGTCGTTCTTCGAAGACCCGTCCCCAGCCGTCGTTCAAATCCGCAATCCCAAATTCCAATTCCCAAATTTCCACCCTCACCGCTTCACTGCCTCACTGTGCAACCCAACCTCTGTGGGCTCTGTGCGCTCTGTGGTTGAATCCATCTTTCTTTGCGGTCTTTGTCCGCTTTGAGAGAGCGAATAATTTCTTCTTCTAGTAAAATGATCGGCCGGACGGCGAACGGCGCCGCGCAACCGACACCACGGAGACCAATTTATGAACGAGACGCACGTCGGCATGATCGCAGGGGAACTCGGGATTCGGCCCGCGCAGGTTCGCGCCACGGCGGCCCTCTTCGAGGAGGGCGCCACGGTGCCCTTCATCGCGCGCTACCGCAAGGAGGCCACGGGCACGCTGGACGAGGTCGCCATCACGGCGATCCGGGACCGGCTGACCCAGCTCGCCGAGCTGGACAAGCGGCGCGAGGCGATTCTCAAGTCCCTCGAGGAGCGCGAGCTTTTGACGGACGAGCTGAAGGCCGCGCTGCTGGCCGCCGGGACCATGGCGGAGTTGGAGGACCTCTACCTGCCCTACAGACCAAAGCGCCGCACGCGCGCCACCGTGGCCAAGGAGAAGGGCCTCGAGCCGCTGGCCCTCATGCTCTTCGAGCAGGCCGGCGCGGACCCGGCGGCGGAGGCCGCGGCCTTCGTGGACGAGGCCAAGGGCGTGGTCACCGTCGAGGAGGCCCTGGCCGGCGCGCGGGACATCATCGCCGAGATCGTGAACGAGGACGGCGCGGCCCGGGCCGCCCTGCGCGACCTCTTCGCCCGCAAGGGCGTGGTGACGTCGAAGGTCGTGACGGGCAAGGAAACCGAGGGCGCCAAGTACCGCGACTACTTCGAGTGGAGCGAGCCGGTGGCGTCCGTGCCCTCCCACCGCCTCCTGGCCATGCGACGGGGCGAGAAGGAGGGGGTCCTGACTCTGACCGTGGCGCCGTCCGAGGATGAGGCCGTGGCGATCCTGGAGGGCCTCTTCGTGAAGGGCGAGGGCGCCGACTCGGAGCAGGTGCGCGCCGCCGCCAAGGACGCCTACAAGCGCCTGCTCTCGCTCTCCATGGAGACGGAGGTCCGCATGGAGACCAAGAAGGCCGCCGACGCCGAGGCCATCCGCGTCTTCGCCGAGAACCTCCGCGAACTGCTGCTCGCCGCGCCCCTGGGCGGGAAGAACGTCCTGGCCGTGGACCCCGGCTTCCGAACGGGGTGCAAGGTCGTGTGCCTGGACCGCCAGGGCGCGCTCAAGCACCACGACGTGATCTTCCCGGCCTTCACCGACAAGGGCTCGGAAGCGGCGGGGCGCACCGTGCGCGGGCTGTGCGAGAAATACGACGTGGAGGCCATCGCAGTGGGCAACGGCACGGCCGGGCGCGAGACGGAGGCCTTCCTGCGGTCCCTCGGCCTGCCGTCCTCCGTGCCCATCGTCATGGTCAACGAGAGCGGGGCGTCCATCTACTCGGCCTCGGAGGCAGCGCGCGAGGAGTTCCCCGACGAGGACGTGACCGTGCGCGGGGCCGTCTCCATCGGGCGCCGCCTCATGGACCCCCTGTCCGAGCTGGTGAAGATCGATCCCAAGTCCATCGGCGTGGGCCAGTACCAGCACGACGTGGACCAGGGCGCCCTCAGGCGCAGCCTGGACGACGTGGTGATCAGCTGCGTGAACCGCGTGGGCGTGGAGGTGAACACCGCCAGCCGGCGCCTCCTGGCCTACGTCTCGGGCCTGGGGCCGCAACTCGCGGGCAACGTGGTGGCCTGCCGGGAGGCCAACGGCCCCTTCACCAGCCGGAAGGACCTCATGAAGGTGCCCCGGCTCGGCCCCAAGGCCTTCGAGCAGGCCGCGGGCTTCCTGCGCGTCCGCGGCGGCGAGAACCCGCTCGACGCCAGCGCCGTCCACCCCGAGAGCTACCCCGTCGTGGAGGCCATGGCGCGCGACCTCGGCTGCCGCGTGGAGGATCTGATGGAAAGCGCGGACCTGCGGGCGAAGATCGACCTGAAGCGCTACGTCACCGAAACGGTGGGCCTGCCCACGCTGAACGACATCATGGAGGAACTGGCAAAGCCCGGCCGCGATCCGCGTGAACGTTTCGAGGCTTTCAGCTTCGCCGAGGGCGTGTCGAAGATCGGGGACCTCAAGGCGGGCATGCGCCTGCCGGGCGTGGTGACCAACGTGACGGCCTTCGGGGCCTTCGTGGACGTGGGCGTCCACCAGGACGGCCTCGTGCACATAAGCCAGCTCGCCGACCGCTTCGTCAAGGACCCCGCCGACGTGGTCAAGGTGCACCAGAAGGTCACCGTCACCGTGCTAGACGTAGACCTGGAGCGCTGCCGCATCGCCCTGTCCATGAAGGAGGGCCGCGCCCCCGCCGCGCAGAAGAAGAAGCGCCAGGCCCCGCCCAAGCCCGCCAACAAGCCCCGCCGGGACAAGCCGCCCCAGTCCAACTGGTTCCTCGACGCCCTCGAAAAAGGAAGACGGAAAAACTGATTCGATTTGAACAGGGAGGATGGGAGGATGGGAGGAAGACGCTCTGGGAATAGGGACTTGACCACAGAGCCCACAGAGCCCTGCGGGTCTGGCCGGTAAGAAGTGGGAAGTCAGAAGGCGGAAATAAGGGCTAGAGGCGAAAGGCGGATGGCTGAACGAACTACCGCTCGGGATTGGCCTTTGAAGGGCCGCTGATTTCGAACTCACCTAATTCCCTACTCACCTACTCACGGCAACGTTCCGATCTCACCGCCTCACTGACTCAGTGTGAGATCCCGTTTTTTCTCTGTGCGCTCTGTGTGCTCTGTGGTTGAACGAGGTATCGTCCGGGCGAGGACTCATCCGCCGTGGACGGTATCGCCCTCTTTCTTGCAGCCGGCGGGGTACCGGCCGGTGAAGCACGCGTAGCAGTAGTGCGAGGCGTTGTCGACGGAACCGGCGAGCCCCTCCAGCGTGAGGTACCGCAGGGAGTCCGCGCCGAGCTGCTCGGCCACCTGCTCGGGCGTGCGCTCGGCGGCGATGAGCTTTTTCCGGACGGGCGTGTCGATGCCGTAGTAGCAGGAGTGGCGGATGGGCGGCGAGCCGATCCTGAGGTGCACCTCTCGGGCGCCGTTCTCGCGCATCATGCCGATCAGCTTGCGGATGGTCGTACCGCGAACGATGGAGTCGTCCACGAGGATCACGCGCTTGCCCCTTATGAAGCCGGGCAGGGGGTTGAACTTCAGGCGCACGGCGTCGTCGCGCATGACCTGGTCGGGCGAGATGAAAGACCGGCCCACGTAGTGGTTCCTCACGAGCCCGAAAACCAGCGGGAGGTTGCGCGCGTTGGCGTAGGCCAGGCCGATGTAGTTGGCCGAGTCGGGGATGGGGATCACGGCGTCGGCCTCGACCGCGTCACCGGCGGCGAGGGCCTCGCCGATGTTGCGCCTGACCTCGAAGACCTTTTCGCCGAAGACAAGGCTGTCCGGCCGTGCGAAGTAGATGTGCTCGAAAACGCAGTGGTGGCGGGTGGCGGCCGGGACGGACCCCACCTGCTCGAGGCCCGACGCGTTCCACCTGAGGACGATGCCGGGCTCCACGAAACGGCTGAATTGGGCGCGCAGGATGTCCAGGGCCACCGATTCGCTCGCCACGATCACGGCGTCGTCCTTCGTGCCCACGCACATGGGGCGGAAGCCGTGGGGGTCGCGGAAGGCGTAGAGGGTGTCGGGCGTGAGAAGCACGGTGGAATAGGCCCCGACGCCCGTCTCCATCCACTTGATGATGGCGCGCTCAATGCCCAGGCCGTCATCGAAGGCCCAGATGCCGATGCACTTGGTGATCACCTCGGCGTCGTTGACGCCCTCCAGTCCGTAGCCGCGGGCGATGATCTCCTTTCGCAGCTCGGGCAGGTTGGTGATATCGCCGTTGCTGGACAGGGCGAAGAGCGTGCGGCCGTCCTTCGCGAAGAGGTGGGGTTGGGCATTCTCGATGGTGGCGTCGCCCTGGGTGGGGTAGCGGACGTGGCCGACGCAGTGCTCGCCGGGAAGGTTCTTGAGGACGTCGTGCGTGAGGATGTCGCGGACAAGGCCCACGCCGCGGTGGCGCGCGAAGCGCCCGTGGCCGAAGGCGGCAAGGCCGCAGGAATCCTGCCCCCTGTGCTGCTGGGCGAAGAGCCCTTCACAGGCCCATCCGGCGGCGTCCGGTTGTCCGAATACTGCGATGATCCCGCACATGAGCGAGGAAGTATAGCACGGAGATTCGCCCCCGGACAGGGGCGAAAATGGCACGCATCGGTTCCTGGGGGATTTGGTGGAAAAGGCCTGAACCACATAGCACATGGAGCCTGCAGAGGCCCCTGCGGCGATTTGGTTTGAACAGCGAGGATAGAAGACACTGACTTGGGATTTGCATTGCGGTTCGGGACGGGCTTCCGTGGCGGCCTTTGCTCGCAAAAAGGCCGGTCGGCCGATGCAAGCATCGACCGCTGCAGCGGCACGCCGCTTGTCGTCCCAAAGACGGCAATCGGGACTCCTCCCGTCCTCACTGTTTTTCTAATTCCGCCGGCGGAAGCCGGCCGCCGCAACGGCAGGCACCTGAAGTCTTTAAGTCCCGATTCCCAAGTCCCTTCCCAGGTTCTTTCCCCCATAGGCAAGCCCGCTCCATTGGTCCATAATGACCGTTAGCGTGACGCCGCCGGCACCGGTGCGACGGTGTCCGGTCAATCTGGAGGCAGAAACCGTGACGAAAGCAGCTCGAACGCTATGCCTGATGTTGGTGCTAATGGCCGCGGCCGTGGCTCCGCGCGCGGCCCAGTCCCCTCCTACCGACGACTATCTCCAGGGCTATGTCACTGCCATCCTTCAGCACGAATTGGGACTCCCTGCCGGAACTTACGAACTGACCGTCAGGGACGGTACCGCCACCGTCCTTCTGCCGGGCGGAGACCAGTCTTTGCAGTCGCGGGTGTGGGAAGCGCTCCACGACGTGAAGGGCCTGCTGGGCCTTATCGTGCGAGCCGTTCCGGCATCGCCTCCGTCACCGGGGGGACCTTCTGAAGTGCGACCTGTCCCTGGGACGGCATCCGGAGAAATGAAGAGGGGGCGGACATTTCCCGAGGGCGACGTCTTCGAGACCGTGCTCGCGGATCCGAAGCAGCCTCAGTCGTTCGTGAGTTTCCGGCGTTTCCACTCCAGCCAGGTCCTGGACTCGCCCTCGCGGACCATCACCATGGCCTCCGTCGGCTACGGCGGGATTTTCGGCCTCTACAGGGTGCCGACGAGAAACGGCAAGGGGGCCTTCCAGGTGGGCATGGACGGGGCCCTCTTCGCCCAGTTCAACATGGACGCGCCCTCGCACGACCTCATAAACGCCGACTATACGGTCGGCATCCCCTTGACTTTCCGCTACGAAAAGTTCTCCATGCGCTTCCGCCTGTATCACCAGAGCTCCCACCTGGGGGACGAATACCTCCTCCGTTACCATCCAAAGCGCGTCAACCTGAGTTACGAGGCCTTCAGCCTTCTTCTTGCGAGGGATTTAGGACAGTTCAGGCTATACGGCGGAGGGGAATACCGGCTGGACAGGGATCCCTCCACACTGAGCCCCGGCATGGCCGAGTGGGGGCTTGAATACAGGGACCGGGAGCCCCTTTTCGGGTCCGGCCGCCTTCTGGCGGGTCTGGACGTGAAGAACGACCAGGCCAACAACTGGAACCCCAGCGCGAGTCTCAAGGCGGGTCTCGAGTTCGGGTCGCCGAACCCGCGAAGACGCCATCTCCGAATTTTTCTGGTGGGATATGACGGCTATTCCCCGTATGGTCAGTTTTACAAGGAAAAGGTTCAATATTACGGGTTCGAAGTCGATTTCGCTTTCTAGCAGGCTGCTGAAGAACCCGTGCCGGACGCGGGACACAGCGGCTCGATACTCGCGCCGCGAGCGCTCTCCGGATAGGGACCCATCTTTTTCTATGGTATGCTTTTTAATCGCGCCCCGGCGACCGGCCATTTGGGCGGACGAGCCCGTCGTCCCGGGAGCGTATGTTTTACGAGACCATTCCCCTGAGAAGGAGAAAAAATGATGCGCAAGTTAGCACTGGTTGTCCTCCTGGCCGCACTGATCATCCCGCTCGCCGCGTTTGCCGATAACCCCAACGCCGACCTGATCGAGGGCGCCAAGGCCGGAAAACTCGCCGAGGTCCAGGCGGCCCTGAAGAAGGGCGCCGACATCAACGTTAAGGCACCCGGAGGGTGGACGGCCCTGATGTTCGCGGCCTACGGAGGCCACACGGGCGTGGTGAAGGCCCTTCTGGCCAAGAAGGCCGACACGAAAGCCAAGGATTCCAAGTACGGCGTCGACGCCCTGATGCTGGCCAGCCAGAAGGGCGACACGAGCACGGTCAAGGCCCTGCTCGCGGGAGGCGCAAACGCCAACGCCAAGAGGACGGGAACGGGCACGACGCCTCTGGTTTTCGCCCTGGGCGCCAACAAACCGGCCACGGTGGAAGCTCTTCTCGCCGGGGGCGCCAATCCCAACGTCACCTCCAGCGACGGTTCGACCCCCCTCATAACCGCGGTCGGCAAGGGTTACACGCAGATCGTGAAGGCGTTGCTCGCCCATCGCGCCAATCCCAATGTCCGGTCCGCCAACGGTGAGACCCCCCTCCTGATAGCGATCGAGAAGGGCTACAAGGACATCGCGCAGGCGTTGATCGCCCGTCGCGCCAATCCCAACGTGAGACTGGACAACGGCGCGACGCCGCTGATGATCGCGGCGCAGAACGGGGACACCCGGATCGTGCAGGCCCTGATCGCCAGGGGCGCCGACGTCAACGCCATTGAGAAGAAGAGCGGGTGGTCGATCCTCATGTTCGCCGTGAACGAGGGCCATACGGACATCGTGAAGGCCCTGCTCAAGAAGAAGGTCCATCTCGACGTCAAAGCGCGCGACGGCTACACCGCACTCCTCATCGCCCAGAGCAAGAAAGACGAGGCCATCGTGACGCTCCTGAAGAACGCCGGAGCCAAATAGCTGCGCGACCTCGCTCGAGATCGAAACGGCCGCCCGGATCCGGGCGGCCGTTTTTCTTTGACCGCGATGGAAGGCTTCGGTTCCGCCCCTGTCTCTTTCTCCGGGCGATCTCCTCGAGCATCCCTTCTATGTGCCGCCACATTTTGCGTCCGCGCGAGGCCCTTCCTGCAGATTCCCGGGGGAATCGCAGGAGAGAGTCCGTTGTCCCCGGGCGGCCGCCGAAGATAGGCCGGGCCCGCCTCGCTCCCCTTTATGATCGCGCGTGAAGCGCACACTGGAAACCTGACGCGGACAACAGGATCACGGGCAGAGCGACCTTCCTCAACAGCCTGAGTGGGAGAGTCATGTGCATCCCCCTCTTCACGATCACCTCCATACGGCGATTGAGAACATCTTACGCCATCCCGGAAGGCGGGGTTTCAGGCCCCGGCCATGCAGCAAAAAAAGAGGGGACCCTTGCGGGTCCCCTACCTGAGAGGGAGGAATAGCTTAAGTCAGAAAGCCAGGATCTCCGGGCGTCCTCACCAGACTTCGCACAGTTTGTTCTTGGCGTGTGCCATGGGCGAAGCCTGCTCGCACCCGAAGGCCTTCGCGAAGGCCGGAACGTTGGCGAGGGTCCCGTTCACGCGGTACCTGGCCGGCGGATGGGGATCGATCGTGGCCAGGAAACGGGCGAACTGGGGACGGATGTTCCCCGCCCAGACGGTGGCGAAGCCCAGGAAGAAGCGCTGATCGGGCGTGAAGCCGCCGATCGTCTTCGGCTGGGGCTTGTCTTTCAGGGAGAGGTGGTAGGCCCTGTAGGCCAGCGTGATGCCGCCGAGATCGGCGATAGCCTCGCCTTCCACGAGCTTGCCGTTGAGGTGCTTGTCGCCGTCCACCACGTACGACGAGAACTGCTCCGCGATTTTCTCGCCGCGGGCCTTGAAGTTCTTGAGGTCCTCGGGCTGCCACCAGTTGGAGAGGTTGCCCTTTCCGTCGAACTGGCTGCCCTGGTCGTCGAAGCCGTGGGTGATCTCGTGGCCCATGACCGCGCCGATGGCGCCGTAGTTCACGGCGTCGTCCGCCTTCGGATCGAAGAAGGGCGGCTGGAGGATGCCGGCCGGGAAGACGATCTCGTTCATGGCCGGGTTGTAGTAAGCGTTGACCGTGGGCGGCGTCATGTGCCACTCGGTCCTGTCGACGGGCTTGCCGACCTTCTCGATGTCCCGGTTGAATTCGAACCGGGCCGCCCGGACCATGTTGCCGTAATAGGAATCGCGGTCGATCTTGAGCGCGGAGTAGTCCCTCCACTTGTCCGGGTAGCCGATCTTCTCGACGATCATGTCGAGCTTGGCGATGGCCTGTTTGCGCGTGGGTTCGCTCATCCAGGGCAGGGTCTGCAGGTCCTCCTTGAGGGCCTTGCGGATGTTGTGGAGTATCTCGAGGACCTTGGCCTTGGACTCGGGGCTGAAGTACTCTTTGACGTAAAGCTGTCCGAGGTCCTCACCGAGAGCACGGTTGGCGGCCGACACGGCCTTGCGCCAGCGGGGCAGGTCTTCCTTCGTACCCGTGAAGCTCTTCGAGAACTCGAAGTTCTCCTTGACGAAATCCGAGGACAGGTACCTGGAGGCCGATGAGGCCAGGTGCCAGCGGAGGTAGACCTTCCAGTCCTCGAGTGGAACGGTTTTGAGCTGGGCGCTCATGCCCTTGAAGAAATCGGGCATGCCCACGTCGATGCTCTTGAGGGAAGCCAGTCCGACTTCGCCGAAGTAAGGCTGCCATGGGAATGCGGGGGCCAGCGTTTCCAGCTTGGCCACCGCCATGGGGTGGTAGGTCGCCTTGGGATCGCGCAGCTTCACGCGCGGCATGGAAACCTTGGCAAGACCGGTTTCGAGCTTGAGCACCGTCTGAGCTTCAGCCGCGGCCTGCTCCGGAGCGTCACCCAGCAGTTCGAACACCTTCGTAAGGTGCTTGACGTAGGCAGCACGGATGGCCTTGGTCTTGGCGTCGTCCTTCAGGTAGTAGTCACGGTCCGGGAGGCTGAGCCCGCCCTGTCCGACGCCGGCGATGACCTTTGTGGCGTCCTTGCGGTCCTGTTCGGACTCTATGCCGAAGAAAACGTTGACGCCGTCCTTCTGAAGGCGAACCACCTCCTGCATCAGGCCGTCCATATCCTTGATGGCGGCGATGCGCGCCATTTCGGGCTCGATGGGTTTGATGCCGTCCGCGTCGCACTTCTTCTCGTTCATGGCTGCGTAGTAGAAGTCGCCCAGTTTCTTCTCGATGCTTCCCGCGGGCGCCTTCTCGTTCTTCTCGCACGCCTCGAGAATGGTCCTGAGGTCATCCTGGTTGCGCACGCGCAGTTCGTCGAAGGTCCCCCACCTCGGATAGGCGGCGGGGATGGTGTTGTGGGCACGCCATCCGCCAGTGGCGTAATCGTAGAAATCCTGGCACGGCTTGACGCTCGTATCCAGGTTCGCGGGGTTCACGCCGTGGACCTCGCTCTTGGCCGGAGGCGCGGGGGCCTCCTTGGCCTGGTCCGCCGCGGACACGCCGATCCACGGCATCAGTATGATAAAACCGGCCACAAAAACACTCGTTACTTTCATCGATGCCCCTTTCCTCGAAGTCCTCCCGTGCCGTTCAGAGGTTCGGCGCAGGAAACACGTACACTCTCCCCCTCACGGCGAGCGAGAGAACCATAGAAAAGGGTTGTACGTCAGAATCCACCGGCAGGTTTCAACGACACGTCCGAGCCCGGGCAGGAAGGCCTACGCGGGCCACCGGTATTTTGTCGGCGGGACCTCTGTGGCGATGACCGGGTGGTGTCCGGTCTCCTTCATGAAACGTCCGATGAGCGATTCGCTGTGGCCGTCGCCGTATACGGCCGCCGTTTCGGGGAGGCTCAGGCCCGAGTCCCAGGCCCTGGTGGTGCCGTCCTGGGGGCCCCACAGGGGCACACCGGTGGCCCAGGCCCCGAAGCCGACCGCTGAGACCTTCAGGTCCGTTCGTCCCGGTAGCCTGCTGGTGCCCGGTACCTCATGGCACGCCTCCCTCGCGTGAAGGTCTATCAACGCCGCGGGCGGGGCTTTTGCGCGGTGCTTCCCCGAGGTCCAGCACGAGATAAGGCCCGCCCTCCGTGCTGCCGACGCGGCATATCCTCACGCCGCCACGCTTGAGCGAGGCGATCGGCCAGAGTCCTTCCCCGAGTCCTTCGCTCTCCCTGATGGTCCAGCCTCCCGGATCGGCATTCAGAACTTCGGCGCAGAAGTCCTTCCCGAAGGCGAGTCTTCGCGAAAAGTGGGGGATGCGCCGCGCGAGTTCGTCGCCCGCTTTCTGCCGGACCTGAAAAACCCGGTTGGAGCCGAAGATGTGCTCGGCGTGCTCCAGACACATGGCGTTGAGCGCGTCGTTGGGCGTCATGGCCAGCACGCGCCGGAAGCCTTGTTCCGCCGATTCCTCGTAGAGTTCGTCGTTGAGCCCGCTTCCAAGGAGCGTCTCCACGCCCGGGATCTGCGATTCCGAAATCTTCATCGGATCGCTGTCGACCAATTTTATGGGCACGCGCCTCGACAAATATCGCGCTATCTTCATGGACAGATCGTTGATCCCCAGCATCACGATACCCGTCTTGTCCTCGGGGACCCGAACCTTGAGCAGCCTGGCGAGGGGTCTCGCTACGAGCGTGGCAAACGTCCCCGAGAAGAAGATGACCAAGAAAGTGAGCGCGAAAACGTTCACCGCGCGAGGATCGTCCGGTCTCTGGGTGACGATGTAGGATGCCGTCGCCAGGGCGATGATGCCGCGGGGGCCGATGAGCGACATGTACAGTCTTTCGTTCCAGGAGAGGTCCGTCTTGTAAAAGGCCGCGAAGAAGCTGGCGGGGCGGACCACCACCCCGAGGATCAGTGCGGAGAGCAGCAGGGGCCAGAGGTCCGACGGTATGGCCCGCAGATCGAAAAGCGCCGCGAGCAGAACGAAGAAGAGCGAGATGAAGAGATACGTGATCTGCCCCTTGAACGCCTTGATCTCCCGCACGTAGGGCGTTTTCTGGAACGCCAGGGTGAAGCCCGCCACGGCGCTTGCGATGGGACCGCTGCCCGGGCTAATCACGTGGGCTCCGCTGAAGACCAGCCACGCACAGGCGAGGGCCACCAGTCCAGGAAGCTCGGGGTCGCCGAGCTTCGCGAGGAGAGGAAGCAGCCACTTCCCGAGGACCACCCCGATGAAGATGCCCAATAGTATGGAGAGCGAGGCCTTCTCGATCAGGAGGAGGGGGATCTCCAGCAACGACCGCGGCTGGCTGGTAATCCAGAAGGGCAGCACGACGCTGGCGAGAAGGATGCCGATGCAGTCGCCCCATATGGCCTCGTGCCTGAAGAGGCGCTCCAGCTTGCGCCCGATTGAGAGGCTTCTCAGCAGGGGGCCGATGGTCGTCGGCCCCGTGACGATGATGATCGCGCCGAAGACGATGGCCGGCAGCCAGTCGAAACCCGCCACATAGCGTGCGGTCAAGGCGGAGAGTACCGCCGTGACGGGCATTCCTATCCCGAGGAGACGCCTCGACGAGGTGGGCATGGGCTCGGCGCGGGGGAGGCTGAGCGCCCCCTCGAAAAGCATGATGGCGAGGCCGAATTCCACCAGGATCGGAAGGCCGATGCCGAGCGTAGAAGGGTGGAGCCACCCGAGTCCCATGGGACCGAGACACAGACCGGCCAGGAGAAAGAAAAGGAGGGGCGGCACCTTGAGCCACCGTGCAAGGCTCAGCATCATGATGCCGATCCACAGAGCCAACCCTATGGTAAGGACGATCCCCGCCTGCTCGTGCATGCCCTCCCCCGCCGACAGATTCACTGAATGGACGTCTCAGGATACCATCGGCCCGGGCCCGTTCGGAAGGCCCCCGCCCCGCGGCCCGATGGACGGATTCTAGAGGATACCTTCGCGGATCGTGTTCTTGCCCTCGCCTTTGGATTGGTACATGAGGGCATCGGCCGCCTTGATCAGCGCGTCGACGCTGTATGGAAGGCTCCTGACGACGAGAAGGCCGATGCTCAGCGTTATCCGGGGCTCCCCTTCCCCGAATTCGGACCGGAGGGCGGCCGAGACCTTCCGGACGACTGAACGCGCCGACTCGATGTCCGTCTCGGGCAACAATACCGCGAATTCGTCGCCCCCGAGTCGCGCCACCACGTCCGTTGCGCGCGTGTTTGCCCGCATCGCGCCGGCCAGGCGCCTCAGGACCGCGTCGCCCGCAGTGTGGCCGAAGCGGTCATTGACGGCCTTGAAGTCGTCCAGGTCGGTGTAGATCAGCGAGAAGGGATGGCCGTACCTTTCGGCGCGCTGGATCTCGTTCTCCAGCATCTCGAAGAAATACCGCCTGTTGGCGACGCCCGCCAGATCGTCGGTCCGGGCCAGCGTCCTCTCCTTGTCGAGCGAGGTGCGGAGATAGTAGAAGCTGTACGCGATGACGATGAAGACGCCCGTCCTCACGGCACCGTCCCATAATATGTACGCTTCGTGCGAGTAGGGCTTCCCGGTGGCCCAGTCCGTGAGGGCGATGATGAGGCCGCTGAGGATGGAAACCAGGACACCCGTAAGAAGACCTACATCCCACGCGGCAAGAAAGATGGGGACGAGATAGAAGACCGTCAACCGGAGTTCGTACCCCGTGTAATAGTCGAGGAGCGATGTGACGAGCACGAGAAGGAACGCCGAGAAGAGGGCTGCCGGTCTTGATTTCTGCAGGATATCCAATATCTTCATGGCCAGAGGCTATACGACCTCCCGAAGAATCTCAAAGGGCGCCCGACACCTTTACCGCAGTCGAAGGAAGAACGCCTTCAGATAATCCCCTTCGGGGAAGTTCAGAAGAACGGGGTGGTCGGGCGCCTGCCCGCGCGTTTCCAGGAGGACCGCCTCGCGCCCGGCCCGGGCGGCGGCCCCGCCGAGAATCTCCCTGAGCGCCTCACGCGAAAGGTGGTGCGAACAAGAGCAACTGACGAGCAACCCTCCCGGCGCCACGAGCGCCATGGCGAGTTCGTTGAGCCTGCCGTAGGCCTTGACCGCCTCCGGCAGGTGTTTCCTGGCCTTTGCGAAAGCAGGCGGATCCACCACGACGGCGTCGAAGGTCCGGCCCTCCCGGCGGAGCGCGCGCAAGACGTCGAAGGCGTCGCCGTTGTGTATGGCGCAGTCCGGCATGGCGTTGGCCTTCAGGGCCGCGTCGACCCGCCGGCACGCGGGCAAAGAGGCGTCCACGAAATCCGCCGATACCGCCCCGGCCTTGAGGGCGCTCATGCCCCACACGCCGAGGTAGGCGAAGACGTCCAGCACGGAGCCGCCCGGCTCCAGATGCGCCACGAAGGACCTGACGTTCTCCCTCTGGTCGAGGAAAAGCCCCGTCTTCTGCCCCTCGTCGAGGGAGACATCCAGGGCGAGTCCGAGGTAATCGACGTGCACGTCCCCGGCCGTCCCCTTCCTGATCTCCACCGACCGCGGCAACCCCTCGAGGTCCCGCATGCGGCCGTCGTTCCTGAGCACCAGCACCCCGGGATCGAACAGCGTGTCCAGGGCGGACTCGATGCGGGGCAGAAAGGCCTCCATACCGGCCGTCATGCTCTGGACGACCAGAGCGTCGCCATAGCGGTCCACGACGAGGCCGGGAAGGCCGTCCGCCTCTCCGAAGACGATGCGGCAGCAGTCTTCCGCCGGATAGAGTCTCACCCTTGAGGCATGCGCCGCCCCGAGGCGTTCTTCCAGCCAGTCCTCCGGGAGGTGATCGACCCCGCGCTGCAGCCACCGGAAGGCGATGAGCGTGCCGGGGTTGAAATAGCCGACCCCGAGCACTTCGCCCGCCGGGTCGTCCAGGACGGCGAGGCCGCCCGGGGGAAGGTCCGGGACCTCCTGCAGCTCGTTGCTGAAAACCCAGGGATGGCCCGTCCTGACACGCTTGTCCCGCCCTTTCTTGAGACGAAGGTGGGGCAGTTTATCGCTCATGCACACTCCCGCGGGGGCGACACTACCGCCCGCCTAATACCTGCGCCCGCTCCCGCGGACCTTTACCGATCCGGTTTGGTTCCTCGCCGTCCGGCCATCTCGCAGGGGCGTCAGTAGGCCCTCGCCCAGACGACGCGCCGCTCGCTGTCTCCGCCGCAGACAAAGCACCTTCCGGCCTCCTGCCCGGCGTCGAAGGGAAGACAACGGATGGTGGCCTTCGTTTCTTCCTTGACCCGGGCCTCGCACTCCGCGCCGCCGCACCAGTGGGCCCAGAAGAAACCGCCGCCGTCGATGGCCGACCTGAACGCCTCGTAATCGTCCACCTGGTGGGAATGCGCTTCCCGGAAGGCCAGGGCCCTGTTGTAGAGGGCCGTCTGAAGCTCGTCGAGGAAGGCCTTGAGCACGCCCGGGGCCTCGTCGAGGCCGACGAATTCCTTCTGGCGGCGCTCCCCCTCCTTGAGGGCCCGCGTGGGGACCCGGGGAACGAGCACGCAGGAACCCTTCTCCACGTCCTTCGGGCCGATCTCTATGCGGACAGGCACCCCCTTGAGTTCCCACTCGTTGAACTTGAAGCCGGGGCTGACGGTATCCCGGTCGTCAAGCCTGACGGAAAGGCCCGCTTCCTCCAGCCCGCCTCGCAGCTTCGCCGCGACTTCGGTGATTGCCTGCCTGGACGCCTCGTCCCTGTAAATGGGGACGATGACCGCCTGGATCGGCGCCAGCCGCGGCGGCATGACGAGGCCCTGGTCGTCCGAATGGGCCATGATCAGGGCGCCGATGAGACGCGTCGAGACGCCCCAGGACGTTTGCCACGCGTACTGCCACTCGGCCTTATCATCCTGGAAACGCACGTCGAAGGCCTTGGAGAAATTCTGGCCCAGGTCGTGACTGGTGCCGGCCTGGAGGGCCTTGCCGTCCTGCATCAGGGCCTCGATGCACGTCGTGGTTTTCGCCCCCGCGAACTTCTCGGCGTCGCTCTTGACCCCCTTCAGAACGGGTACGGCCATCCATTCTTCAGCGAAGCGGGCATAGATGTCCAGGATCCGCAGGACCTCCTCCCACGCCTCGTCGTGCGTGGCGTGGACGGTATGGCCCTCCTGCCAGAGGAACTCGGTCGTGCGGAGAAACAGCCTCGTCCTCATCTCCCAGCGGACCACGTTGGCCCACTGGTTGATCAACAGGGGCAGGTCCCTGTAGCTTTTGATCCACTTACTGTACATGGCGTACATGATGGTCTCGCTGGTAGGACGAACGACCAGGGGCTCCTCGAGTTCCTTCCCGCCGGCGTGCGTGACGACGGCCAGCTCGGGCGAGAAGCCTTCCACGTGCTGGGCCTCCTTCTTGAGGAAGGACTCCGGAATGAAGATCGGGAAATACGCGTTAACGTGGCCCGTTGCCTTGAACATGCCGTCCAGGGCCTTCTGCATGTTCTCCCACAGGGCGTAGCCTCCCGGCCGGATCACCATGCAGCCCTTGACCGGCGAATAGTCCGCCAGCTCGGCCCTGAGCACGATATCCTGGTACCACTGGCTGTAATCGTCCGATCTCGATGTTATCGCCTTTTCGTCGCGTTTGGCCATGATCTGCATCCCTCCGAGAGCTCCCGGCGTCCCTTGCCGGAAAGGCTCAGGATACAGCAAAAACCTCGATTTTCCAAGGCTTAGCAGGGGCTCGCTGCCTGCCCGGAAGGCGATAAAAAGACGGGGCCTCTCGGAATAGGGTTCCCGTCCATCCGGTTTCTGACTGAGTGGAGCGGATGTCCGCGCGGGGCACCGTGTTGAAATCCAGGTCCGGGCGAGGTGAACGAGCAATGGAAACGCCGCTGAAAGCATTTCACGTGGAGCGGGGCGCGACTTTCGAGGTGCGGGACGGCATCGAGCGGCTCTCGGCGTATGGGCCCTTCGACGAAGCCTACGGCGCCCTGGAAGAAGGATGCGCCCTCTTCGACATCTCCGATGCGGGGCTCGTGGAGCTTCGCGGCGAAGACAGGGTGCGGTTTCTCAACGGGATGGTCTCCAATGACGTAAGCCTCCTCGAGGAGGGCCGCGGGTGCCGCGCCTGCATGCTCAACCGCCAGTCCAGGATCCTCGCGGACCTCCACGTCTTCGCCCTGCCCGGAGCCCTGCTCCTCGGCATGGAACCCGAGTTCAAATCGAAGGTCGCAGGGCGCCTCGAAAAATACAGGCTCGGGCTGAAAGTTGAGCTGGGGGGCGTCTCGGGCGAGCCGGCGCTCTTTTCGCTGCAGGGCCCCCGCGCGCCGGACGTCATCGGCGGCGTCCTCTCCACGGACGTTTCGGACCTGCCTTCCCTCGGACATCGCCGCGTAACGAGCGGGGCATTTGAAGCGAGGGTTCTGAGGGTTCCCAGGACCGGGCGGCCGGGATACGACATCCTGCTCTCAGCCGGAGTCGCCGGGGATTTCTGGAGGGCGTGCCTGGCCCACGGAGCCGTCCCGGCGGGATGGGACGTCATGGAAACGGGCAGGGTCGAGGCGGGCCTTCCCCGGTACGGCGCGGACCTCACCGAGGGAATCCTCTTCTCCGAAGCGGACGTGCCCGATGCCGTATCCTACAAGAAAGGGTGCTACGTCGGTCAGGAGATCGTGGCGCGCGTCAAGACGTACGGACAGCTCAAGAAGAGCAGGCGGGGGTTGCTCGTGGACGGCGGCGGACGTCCCGGCGACACCGTCATCGACGGCGAAAAGCCGGTCGCCAGGCTGACCAGCGCCCGCTTCTCGCCGATCCTTCAGAAGACGGCGGCCTTCGCCTACCTCCGGACGGACGTCGAGGACGGGCGGGAGTTCGCCGTGCAGTCGGGTGACGAGACCTTGAGGGCCGTCGTCGCGCCCTATCCCTTTGCCTGAATCGCCCGGCGGAAATACCTGCCGCGATATTGAAACCCCAGGGCGACGCCATGCCCATGGAGACCATCAACCTCGTCACCAGCGACCCGCCCGAAAAGGTCCTGGCATTTTACAAGGAAAAACTCCTGGCCATGCCCGGCTGGAAATGGAGTGAGACCTTCAAGTTCTTCTACAGGGGCGGCAAGGAGACGGACGCATTCGCCATGAAGATACCGGGGCTGACGGTCCAGGAAGAGAGCGGCGAGAGCTTCGACCTGCAGGCCATGACCAAGTCCGTCGTGAAGAGCGCAGAAACCCGCATCCAGGTCATCTTCAAGCCGAAGGCCAAGTCCTGAAAACGCCCGGGCGGGGCGGCGGACCGGCCGTCCCGCGCCGCCCACCGCCCTTTCACAGCGAGGCGTCCGCCACACCCCTGACATAGGCCTCTACGTCGAATTTCCGGCGGCACCCCGCGGCGGACATGGGACGAATCGTCCCGATCACGGGCTTCGACGGCCCCCAGGGCCTGTCGTGCTTGCCCCCGACGGCCCAGGCCACACCGGCGTACCCGTTCGGGTCGCGCCCGTCGAGCTGCCACCTGTCGTTCAGCCGGACGGCCGTTTCGAACGCCGCCTCGGGCGACGGGCTCCACTCGAGAATCTTCTTGGCCCAGTACATCCTTAGATACCCGTGCATCCAGCCCGTCTTGACCATCTGGGCCTGGGCCGCGTTCCACAAGCCGTCGTGGGTTTCTCCCCCGGCGAACTGCGCCTCGCCGTACAGGTTGGGGCGGGGGTCCGCCCGGCGACTGTCCAGCGTCGCGAGGGCCCATCGTTCGCAGCCTGCCAGACTGTCATAGCGGGGGTTGAAGGTCACGTAGTTCACGGCCAGTTCGCGCCGGACGATCATCTCCTCAAGAAAGGCGTCCGCGTCCTCCTCCGGCGCCCCGGCGCCCCTCACGGCCCAGACCACGGTGTGCGGACCCAGGTGGCCGAAGTGAAGATAGGGCGAAAGGCGACTCGTCCCGCGGAGTTCGGGCCGGTTCCTGCTGCGTGCGTAGCCCTCCAGTCCCTCGCGGATGAACCGGTCCAGGGCGGCCAGCCCCCTCGACGTGCCGCCCTCGAAGGCCGTCACCGGCCCCGCCGACCGATCGACGGAAAAGCCGCCGAGCCAATCGTCCCGCCAGTCGCGCGTGGAAAGACGGACCTTGCCCCGCCAGGGCGCCTCGGCGTCCGGATTGGAGGACGGGGCAAGGAAACGGTCGAGCAGGCGGTGGATCCTCGGGCGGATGGTGCGTGCGGCGTACTGTTCCTTTTCGAGGAGGCGAGCCGGAACGATCACGTCCGCGTCGACCGTCCAGAGGGGAACGCGCAGCTTTTCGGCCGCGGTCCGCCGCCACCCTTCGGTCTCGCGCAGGGGATTCTCGTCCCCCACCACCAGGGCGGACCGGACCTCCTCGCAGAACCGGACCAAGGAGTGGTGCGGATACGGGCGGAAAGCGAAAGCGACGCCCCTGGCTTCGGCGCCGCGGGCGATGTCCGCGACGCCCTGCGCCAGAAACGTGTAGTGCCTGAGGTTGCCGCCGGGGTAGAAGGGCACGGGTGCGAAGAAGACGACGACCGGGAGCCGGAGACGGTTGCCGGCTTCGACGGCCGCGTCCAGGGCCGGGTTGTCGACGGTCCGCTGGGCGCGCTGCATCCAGTAGACCACGCACCTGCCTTCGGGGTCGGGTCCGCCGTCACGCCGGACCCGGATCCGCGGGTCATCCGTCAGCCCCTCAAGCCCGTTCATCAGCCGGTCCGCTTGCGGAACCCCGTCACCACGTACTGGCTGGGATTGTAGAGTTCCGTGCTCCTGTAGCACAGGCCCGCTTCGAGAAAGAAGCTCTCCACGTCGTGATGGTGGTTTCTGATCTCGAAGGGAGGTCCCTCCTCCTGCTCGACCTTGGCCCAGTCCACGATGATCACGGGCGCGTAGGACTTGGCGACGCGCCCCATTTCTCGGATGAAGCGCACCGGGTCGGGCGTCTCGTGCAGCACGAAGCACGAGAAGACGAAGTCGGCCGAGCTGTCCGCGAGGGGTATGGCCCCGTCCTCCATGACGTGCCTTTCCAGCCAGCCGGGCGGGTCCTTCGCCTTCAGATGGTCCAGCATGACCGGCTCCACGTCGAGGGCGTGGACCCGGCCCTCTGGGCCGACCAGCCCTGAGGCCGGCAGGCTGAAGAACCCGGACCCCGCCCCGACGTCGACGAAGACCATGCCGCGCTTGAGCCCCAGGCGTCTCAGGAGCCTCTCGGGAGGCATGGCCTCGTACCGTTCCCGGCTTTCCAGCCTGTCCACCTTGCCCGGATCGAATTTGTGAGAGTGAGAGTGGGACACCGATAGCCTCCTATGATCTATTGCAGGCCGGTTCTGCGGCACCGGGAGCCCGAACCGGGCCGGGCCTGCTCTATGCCATCATAAATCACCTGCGCCGCCGGCCCACCGATCATGCACAAATCGCGCCTCGGCTCCGGCGAGGGGCCGCCCGGTCCCATTCTTCTCATCTTCCGGCCGATCGGCCGCCCCATGATTCCGGCCGCCGCCCGTCCCAGCCCCGGCCGCGCTCCGATTCTGTTGCAGCAGTGAAACGCAGGAGCGACCATGAAACAGACCGGCTTAAAAGGTGGAACGGCTGGTCGGGGCGGCGTCCCACGGCCCGGACGGCGACTTGCAGGGCAGGTCACGGCCCGGCGTCCTCTAACTGCTGTAAAGGCGGTGGTTCCGTGCCCTGCGCTTCCGGTTGAAATAATGGCGGGAAACCCCGCGTTTATCAATACGACGATGGCGCCGTCGGCCATCTCAGAAGTCCGGGGCGAGAGGTATTGGCACCCAACTTGCTTCTTCGGAAACAGGATGCCCGCCCGGACAGAACCAAGGGCGGTAGGCTTTGCTAGGAGGCCCAAGATGATCGAATTGACCGAACAGGCGGTTGAAGCCGTTAAGAATTTCAGGAGCGAAGAAGGCAAGAACGGCGCCGGACTTCGCATAGCCATCGTCGGTGGAGGCTGCAGCGGTTTCCAGTACGACCTCTCGCTCGTCGATAAGGCGGCGGAAAACGACGAAAAGTACGATTTCGGAGGCCTTCCGGTTTTCGTGGACAAGAATTCCCTGCTCTATCTCAAGGGGACCGTCGTAGACTACGTCAACGACATCCGCGGCTCCGGCTTCGTCTTCCAAAATCCGAACGCCCATTCGTCCTGCGGGTGCGGCCACTCCTTCGAGGCTTGATGAGCCCCGGAAGGGGTCAAGGTTGGCACGGGAAATGCTTATTACTTTCTCGGCCAGCCCCGCAAGGTTGGTAACGGGTCCCCCGAGAGGGAACCTGACAAGAGCTTTCCAAGAGGATCCCCCCTCCTCTCAGCTCCCCGGTCGCAAGACCGGGGAGCCCCCCTCCTTCAAAAGGATGGGTCGGGGGTGAACGAGATGTCCCCCATGAGGATCCCCCCTCCTCTGCTTGGCCCCCCGAGTCCCCCAACTCGGGGGGCTTTTTCTTGTCCCTGGCGGCCCGCCGCGGAACGGTCTCTCGATGTTTACCGTTGAACGGCCGCCGCGGAGACGCCGTGCCTCCGACCGCACCGATCAGTCGCCCCGCTTGAGGTCATCCTTGAGCCACCTGTCGTAGGGCAGGAGCGTGACGGTGTTGCCCGGACAGTCGAAGATGATCTTGTAGTCGTTGAGGACGTCCCGCCCGAGGATGCCGTATACGGGCACCGGGAAGCGTTGAGGGACGTCCGTTACGAAGGCGTGTCGGCGATAATAGACGTGTGGCCCCACAGACATCGTGACCTGCTCGGCGATGTCCGACGTGAAGGCGCCGGAAAGCCCCAGGCCGTAGAGCTTGCCGAATTTGCCCGTGTTCACACGGATGTCCAGCCTGCGGGCGTACTTCGACGCGAACAGGGTGAACGGCGCGCCCGTGTCGAGCAGGAACGGGTAGGGTCCCTTGCCCATGAGCCCCACCGGTACGATGGGGACCCCGTTCGCCCAGAGGATGGGCAGGGTGACGCCCCGCTCCGTGCTGATCTTCCCGGCGGGCGTGCCCGCGGGCCACAGCTGGAAGTGCCCGTGCCGCCGGTCGTAGAAGATCACGTTGCGGCGGAACGGGCCGAGTCCGATGTAGCCCGCCTTGTTGGTCCAGTGCTCCGTGTCCCGCTGGTTGACCACGACGAAGGTGTTCCTCATGGTGAGGCCCGCTACCTCCAGGCTCTTCACCAGGACGCTCTCCGACTTCCTGACGCCCTCGTATCCCCAACCCGCGTAGGTGGCATCGGCCAACCTGGGCAGATTCAACTTCCTGGCCAGGTCAGCGTTCAGCAGCGTGCTCTCGCCGCCGGTGTCGAACGCCAGCCAGACCTTGCGCCTTCCGTCCAGCCTGCCCCGAACGCACGGCTCGCCGTAGATCTCCTTGACCTTTGCCTGGTCCGGGTAGCGCACCGGCGGCACCGTGGTCGACGGACCGGCCTTCGACAGCGCCTCGTTCAGGGCCAGGGCGTCGGCGACAGCTTTCGACTTGGGGAGTATCTCGACCAGAGGCCCCAGGAGCCTCACCTTCTCCTTCGGGTCGGGCGTGAGGGTGACTTCCATGAAGCGCGAGGTCTCGGACAGGCGCCGCCTGTTCGCGCGGGCCCGCTCGATGGCGGCGAGCGCCGCCCGGTCGTCGCCCGAGGCCACAGCGGCGTTCCCGTATTTGGCCAGGGCCGTTTCGCCCCACCGGGAGTCATCCAGAACCGGTCCGTATTCCCGCATGGCGTCCGCCGGACGAAACGCGAAGAAGTAGCAGTCTCCCAGGAGGAGCTTCAGTTCGGGATCGGACGGGCTCTTTGCGTCCATGGCCCTTGCGTCGGCGAGCGCCTCCTGCCATCGGCCCACTTCCAACAGCCCCTTGACCCGGGCGATACCCAGCCGCTTGCTACCGGGGTCATTTTTCAGTTCATCGTCCAGTTGGACGACGGCCTCCTTGAACCTTCCCTCACGGAGGAGTTTCACGCCTCTGGATTCGGCGGTCTTCTCCTGCCCCCGCGCCGAAAGCGCGCACACCGCAAGGACGATAAGGCACAGCACGCCTGCAAACGCGATCTTCCCTATACCAAGCCTCGTGCGAATGCTCCGCATCTTCGCCTCACAACGCCAGACACATAACATAGGGCAAAGGGAAGGGCTATGGTCAAAAGGCTAAGAGCAAAAAAAATAATCAGAGACGGCTCCGGCCGGATCTTCGAAGGGCGGCCGGCGGCGGTCCGCGACTTGCCCACTGCGGTCATTCATCGAAGGCCTGCCCTCCGTATTATCGACCATCGACTGTCGATGGTCGACGATTGACCCTATCGTTGGATTACATGATCAGCCGGTCACGCGATTGCCCGTTCTGTGATTTGCCTCACACATTTTCTGCGAATAGGGGCATCATAATACCGTTGAACAATTCAGCAGGGCGACGACGACAGTTGTAGGCGCCCGCCGGAAGGAGGTCACGACCATGATCAGCGAGTATACCGCAACCACGGTGACCCTCGACGCATCGACGAAGATTGCCAAGCGGAACCACGACATGGACGCTTCGGCCCTTGAGGTCGGCCTCCACGTCAAGGTCTGGGGCAACACCCGGCCTGACGGTTCCGTTCTCGCCTCCACCATCCTCATCAAGGGTGGCCAGAGGCACTGATTTCGCCCTCTACCCCCGCGGGGGAGGCTGCGGCCGCGGCCTCCCCCCTCCCCATTCCATAACCTCCTGCTTCACAAGAACGGCCCGCTGTACGGGCGGGCCGTAGGCTTCCCAGGCGCGAGCCGCATTCCGGGGCCGCGTGCCCAGCCGGTTCGTCAGTAGTAAATGAATACCACCGTAAGTGCGATTACGATGGCCAGGATGGTCCCCAGTCCCACGTAAAGCGAATGGCGCCCTGAAAGCTGCGTGTCCGGCCGCATTTCCTCCTGGTGGTAGCGTCCGTTCATTTCGAGCCTCCCCGGTGTTTCACAGGAACACCTCACAAGGCGTAAACACGCATTGCGGTCCTCTTTATTCTCGGTCTCCCCGGACGATGGAGTCTCTTCTCATGGGAAGAAAGTACGCCCGTCCGGCGGCGGATGCAACCGGCATCCCCGGGCACGAAGGCGGCACCCCGTACTCCTAACGAATGGCCAGGGACGCGCCCGGTGATGCGAACCTTGAACGGGCCGTCCCGCAACGTTCAGGCGGGCAATTTGTGGCATACTGTTGCAAGACAGGCGAAACACAGGGAGAGGGTATGCTGCAGCTCCTACTGGACCATATCTTCGTCGTGATCGGTTTCGTCCTGGCCGTCCTGGGACTGGGGCACATCGTCCGTCAGCGCCGCTCGGCGGCCGCGACTACGCTCTGGCTTTTCGTGATCCTCCTCTTTCCCTACCTGGGCGTTCCCCTCTACCTCGTGTTCGGAGGTCGCAAGACCCGGAGGGCCGCGGCCGGGAAACAGAAACTGGTTCTTCCATCCAAGACGACGGTGCCCGATTCCAGCGCGGTTCCCATGGACAGGCTCCTGAGGAATTTCGGCCTGCCCGGTGCGACGGCCGGCAACCGCCTCGCTCTCTGCCGGAACGGTGAGGAGGTCTACAAACGGCTCATGGAGGCCATCGACTCCGCAGAGCACAGCATTTATCTCCTGACCTTCGTTTTCGCCCAGGACGAGGTGGGTCGATCGGTCGTCGAGAGGCTCGCGCGGCGCGCGCGAGAGGGCGTAAGGGTCCGGGTGCTCCTGGACAGCGTGGGGTCCCTGCACACTCACAGGCGTTTCTTTCGGAGCCTGACCAGGGCCGGGGGAAAGGTGGCCTTTTTCGTCCCTGTGCTCCACCGGCCCTTCAGGGGGCACAGCAACCTGCGGAACCACAGAAAGCTGGTCGTGTTCGACGAGAACACGGTCATTGCAGGCGGCACGAACATAACGGCGGAGTACATCGGGCCTGAACCTCGCCCGGACCGATGGAAGGACCTCTCGTTCGTATTGAGCGGGCCCGCGGTCGCCCATTTCGCAGAGATCTTCCGTTCCGACTGGCACTTTGCCTCCGGAGAGTCGCTCACGCTCGATCCGGCCCGGGCGACCGTGGCTGCAGGCGGGAGCGTGGTGCAGCTCGTCCCGTCCGGACCCGACGTAACCGGTGACCCCCTGTATGACGCCGTGCTCACGGCGCTGTTTAACGCCAAGAAACGGCTCTGGTTCGTGACGCCCTATTTCGTACCCGACGAGACCCTCGCCACGGCCTTTCTGGTTGCGGCGCACAGGTGCATAGACCTGAAGTTGATCGTGCCGGCCCGGTCCAACCATCCCGTAGCGGACCTTGCGAGAGGCACCTACCTCAGAGAGATTCAAGAGGCCGGCGGCACGGTCCTTCTGTTTGCGGACGGCATGGTTCACGCGAAGGTGATGCTCATGGACGACGACCTCGCCGTCATCGGGTCGGCTAACCTGGACATGCGCAGCTTCTTCCTGAACTACGAGTGTGCCCTATTTACCTACGATCGCGAATCGATAGCGGCCACGGAGGATTGGATCGGTGGGGTCGCGGAAAGGTGCACGAGCGGCGTCGTAAAGGCCGGCGCATTCCGCGACGTGGTGGAGGGAGTCGTCAGGCTGATCGGCCCGATCCTTTAGGAAGGGCGCCGGACGGGGGGCGCCCCGGAAGCGGACAGAACATCGCAGCCCTGTCCATCCGGGGCCGGCGAATCCCGCGTCGTCGGCCGCGGAAAGCGGCGGAGCAGAACCCTCCGTCGACACGCGCGGTGACCGTCGGTGATTCGGGACTTGAGAAGCTGGCGCTTCCACCGTCTTCGCCCCTTCGGGCTTACGAGGCGGGCAGGGGCGTGCCGTTGGCCTCGTGCCATTTGAGGATGCCGTCCCAGGCTTCCCGAGCCGTCTCGGCATACCAGAACAGATCCCGGTCCTCCGCGTCGATCACGCCCTCGTCCACCAGAAAGTCCACGTCGAAAGCCCCGCGCCAATAGTCTTCGCCCACGAGAACCACCGGCACCGGTTTCATCGTGCGCGTCTGGATCAGCGTAAGGGTTTCGAATAGCTCGTCGAAGGTTCCGTACCCTCCCGGAAAGGCAACCAGCGCCCTCGCCCTGAGCAGAAAGTGAAGCTTCCGGATGGCGAAGTAGTGGAACCGGAAGCAGAGATCCGGCGTGATGTACGGGTTGGGGTACTGCTCGTGAGGCAGGGTGATGTTGAGCCCGATGGACCGTGCGCCGACGTCGCAGGCTCCCCGGTTAGCGGCCTCCATCATGCCCGGGCCGCCGCCCGTGATGAGCATCATCCGACCGTCTTGCGGCCCCTTGCCGGCCGCGCCCACGAGGCGTCCCAGCTCCCGCGCCTCCTCGTAATAGTGGCTCTTGGCCAGAAGGCGCTCAGCCACGGCCAGGCACTTCTCGATCTCCTCGTCGCCGGGGCGGGCCTCCAGGGCCGCCTTGAGTTCATCGACCCGGCGCCTGGCCACGGAAGGCTCGCGGATCCTCGTGCTCCCGAAGACCACGATGGTCTGTTCGATGCCATGCTGCTCCAGCAGCATCTCCGCCTTGAGGTAGTCGATCTGCAGGCGCACGGCCCGCGTTTCGTCCAGGCCGAGAAACCGAACGTCCTCATCCGCCTGCAGGTACGTGGAACTCGCCATGATGGCATCGAGTCTCTTCTGGGCTTCGGGATCCTCGTCCACCGGTTTGGGGCTGTGCCACGGCAGCGGCTCCCTGCGCTTGTCCGGGTGGGCCGGTTCGGGAAAGGCTTTGCAGCCCCCCGGTGTCCTGGGTTCTTTTCTCTCTTTGTCCATGGAGAAGCTCCTTTGTCTTTGCCGTACCGAGTGATCAGGCCGTGGTGCGTTCGATCCTGGACGCGGGGTCCTGGCGGTAGTAGTCGAGCAGCAGGTCGTAGAGAGCGGGCCGCTGCGACCGGAGGAATATCGGGCGCTCGAAGAAGGTCTCCGTCGCCACGGCGAAAAATTCAGCCTCGTCGGTGGCACCGTACGGATCGATAACGGGGTCCGCCCCCGTTTCCAAAGCCCTTTGCAGGCGCTCGTACTCGGCCGTCATGACGCGGGTCCACCGATCATAGGCGGCCCTGTCGTCGAGAACGGGTGTGCCGTCCACAACGTGGTCCGCCATGTCGAGCTGGTGGGCGAACTCGTGGAAGACGAGGTTGCGTCCGTCGTGCTCCAGGCGCCCGCCTTCGCGTGCATCGGCCCACGAGAGGACGACCGTGCCGCGGCTCCAGGCTTCCCCTTCGCGCCCCGAGATCCCCTCGGAAACCACGCCCGATGCATCCACCTGCCGGTTCGGAGCCAAGTAGGCCTGCGGGTAAACGAGAATAGCCCTCACGTGATCGTATTCGTCGATGGAGCGGTTGAGTACGAGCAGGCAGGCCTGCGCCGAGACGGTCACCGTAATGGCGTCCGAAAGCGTGAGGCCCCCACAGCCCTCCCAGCTCTTTTCCGCCACGAAGACCCTGAGGTCATCCTCGAGCTTGGTCCGCTCCCTGTCATCGAGGGTGGCATAGAAGGCGACATCGCGCCTGAGCATCCTCTTCCAGGTGTCTGGAAAGGGGGGCTGGAGCAGCTTCCTCCGGCGCCGGTTCCTGATCCACGATAAGTTCACGTTTCGAGGCCTCCGTTCCACTTCCGATATCTCATCATAGCACCGGCGCCAGGCGTTGCTCCCGGACCCAGCTCGAAACACACGACGCCTCCATGCCGTACCACCTTGAAGACCGCCGGACCCGGCGAGAGGAGAACCGTCCCATGCGGACCCGGTACAAGATCGCCTACGCCGCCCTGATCGTCCTGGTCGGATTCTGCCTGGCCTCGACGGCCGTCCTCTACTTCACCAACGGCTGGGTCCGCCTGGTGAAGCCGTTCTTCGCGACGGTCGACCTGGGACGGGACGCGGCAAAACTGGACGCCCGGTTCCCGTTCACCACGCCCGCCGACGGGGAGGTCCGGGAGGCCCGGCTCCTGGCCTATCTCGAGGTTTGTCGGCGGACAAAGGCCCCGGCCGCGACCTACGCGAGATGGCTCCAGCACCACGACATCAAGAGGGCCTTCGGCCAGGTGATGCTCTCTCAGGAGGCGCCCGACCTGCTCCGGGCACTCATGGAAGAGCTTCTGCCGGCGCTCCGGGCCGAGAAGATGAGCCTCGAAGAATTCCTGTGGATTGACCGGACCATGCGGGCGGCCGGCGCGGGCAATCCCGGCCCGGAAAACACGGAAGAACTCGCCGAGAGTGTGAAGTCCTTCCAGAAGCTCGCAGACGATCCCCGCACACCCGCCGCCGAGCGAAACCGCCTGGAGAAACAGGTCGAGCCGATCAGGCGGATTCTCACCGCGCGCAAGGCGCGAACGGCGAACGCCGCCCTGTACGCCCGCTACGCCGACTCGATCCGCTCTCTCGATCCCGGCGAGCGCGTCATGACGATCCTCGCGGCCCTGCCGCAGCCCCGCCCCGGAAGGGCCAGAGTCGAAATCCGCTGAGGCTGGCGAGCAAGGCACACGGATTGCGGTAGATAGCGACCGCCTGGCCACCCGGCAGGCGCATTGTTGCCGCCGGGATCGTGTCAACCCCACCTTTGAAAATCGAAAGGACGGCCGTATTGCGCGCATCGAAGAGCATGGTCTTCCGGTACATATTTACGCTCTTCTAAGTCCGCTACGAAGGCGGACTCATAGGCATATGGCGCGTCGGCGACTGGGAGGTGGAAGACCCGATCCCGATGTGGCCGGAGCGAGCATGAACGACAGTGGGTCAGGGGAATGCCTTGGCCTCGGGACCGAAGTACCGCTGGAGCTGCTCCAGATCGCTCATGGACATGGCGAAGAACTCGACGCCTATCTCGTGCCCGAGCTTCTTCATCGGGATGGCGTAGACTACCTTGCCCCTGGCCGTGATGGTCTTCCTCTGCAGGGGTATCCGCACCTCGACAGGAGTGCCCGGTGAAATAAAGTGATCCTGCACGAAACTGCAGCCCCCGAGACCAAGCTCGACGGTCCGCGCGGTAACCTCGAGCCCCCCCGGAAGGAGCTTCTTTACCACGACGGGTTTCTTGCTTCGTATCCTGGGAAAAAGTCGCTTGTCCATCGTCTTGGCTGGCATGGCGTATTCTCGCTAACAGTAACACCTAAAGGTAGGTTCTCGCATAGCCTTGGTGCAACTGTCCGTCCTGCAGAGCGGGGCACCGCCACCTCATTAAGACCGAATCCCTTTAATCGGAGAATTCAGACCCATGGTCACAAGTGACATCCAACTCTGGTTGGAGGCGGGGATTCCACACGGGCCCTATATTAACGGACAGAGGTCCGGACACCGGACCCGCGCATGCACTCCATTATGCCGGCACCCCCCGTATAGGGCGCCGACAAGGCCCTCCCGCGGCGGGTTTTCGGGCATTCCCGCCGGGGGAGGGCCCGTCTTTTCTCCCCGGCCTCCATCTTTATTCCTGCTTGGCGAAAAGGCGTTCAATGCGGCGGCGATCTTCATCCGGGATGGACAGGAACTCGACCCCCACCTCGTAGATCTCATCGGCATTCCTCTGCTCGAAGACGATCCTGCCGGAGGCCTGGACCAGACACCCATCGACACGGATGACCAGGTTCAGAGGCGTGCCCCGCCCCAGCGGAGTCATGTGGAGAAAACGGCATCCGCCGAGGCTCAGATCCCTCGTCGTCGTCAAGGATTCGAGGTCTTCGAGGTGCACGAGCACCGGACTCCTCGTATCGAGCCTGGGAGTACGCCGCCTCTCCGTGTCTTGGTGCGCCATGACTTCCTCTCCTCCGAAGAATCCTCGCTCGCCTGTTCTGCTTCTTCATCGGCAATGCGCCGGACAACTGAGCTTGCGGTATTTAGGGCTTTTTCCAGCATACAGCAAGACGGCACCAACGGGAATACCGACCGCCGGGCGGCATTGCTCCGCCCGCTTTCACTTCACGTTCCATCAGCGTGAATACTGGCCGCTCGGGTGTCCTGCAGTGGAAATCACTCCGCGTAGAGCGGTTCGTCTTCCTTGAGAAAGCGCTGGAGAAGCGCCCTGTCCCTCGGCGAGATCGCCATGAATTCTACGCCGACCTCGAAGGCCTTCCCGTTCAGTGAATGTTCGTAGATGACCGTGCCCATGGCCTGGATGACCTGCTGCTTTCGCACGGCGATGAGGAGTTCCACGGGCGTTCCCATACCCACTGGCGCCTTGTTGATGACGGCGCACCCCCCCAGACTTATCTCCCGCGTCTTGGCGCTGCCTTCCAGGGAGGCGGGTCCCAGCTTTCTCAGGTAAACGGGCCTTTCACTCTGAATCCTTGGAAACCGTCGTCTCTTTACAATCGATGTCGCCATGGACAACTTTCCCTCCAGATTAACATTCAGCAGGGACCATAGTTATCGCCCGGCCGTCCCGCTGGGACATTCCAACCGCCGTCCGTCTCAGGAGCACCGACCGGGTGCATAGGTTAGTTTACGTGCCGGGCTGGTGCCAGGTTTATCGCCATGCCGGATCATTTCCGGCATACCTCAGTCGACGATGTGGTCAAGAATGCTCTGGAAGCGTTTGAGAGACTCTATGTACCGGGCGAAATACGCCTCCGACACACCCCGCAGGAAATGAAATCCCAGTTCCGCGTTCTCTTCGAGCAGGGTCTGAAGAGGACTGGCTTCTATGGCGAGAATTTCGCCGGGTACGGCGCAGCGGGCCGTCGTCGTGTAGCGTTTTGAACCGATCAGGGGAGACAGCCCGAACAGTTCCCCGCGCTGGATGTGCCCGATGACGAGGCTGAACTCCCCGGAAGAGGCGGGCATCCAGAGCCGGATCCGGCCCTCCACCAGTACGTAGATATGCGAACCAGTGGAGTCGTGCGTAAAGACGGTCTCGTCCTTTCCGTACGAACGGACGTTCGCGAAGCGTCCAACCTTCTCCAGCTCTTCCTCACTCATCGTCTTGAACGGCCCGTAGCCTTTCAACAGATCAACGACACTCATGGGTCACCTCCCCGTTCGGTCCCAGGGCATGAAAGTTTACGTCGATGTGTGCGTTTCCCGGCAGGTGCTATTAATATTGGGCGCCACAGCCGGGTTTTCAACCGGGTTCCCATGTACGTCCTTCGGCTCTTCACCACTTGTTTCCAGGTGTGTCCGGCGGTAGGCTTGTTGCCAGTACGTGACTTAGAGCGGTTTTTGTCTCCGCAAGAGGTTCGGCGAATGAAGGCCATCCTGGTAGCGACCCCGGAACCCGGAGCATACGGCGTGATAGCCGGGGGCTTCGGGAGAGATGTCGCTGTTGAGAGAGCGGAAAAAGCCGAGGATTGCTATTCGGCCGCGGGGGCCAGGCACTACGAATTCGTCTTCGTCGACATCCGCTTCCTCAGGGCGGCCCGCGGGCGCGGTGCGGGATCCGGGATCACGGCCGGCATCCAGGCGCTCCGCCGCACCTTCCCGTCCGTGGAGATCGTCGTTCTAGCCCCCCCGGACTTAATCGGGGACGCCCTCCAGTCCGTTAAGGAAGGCGCAAACCATTACCTCACCTACCCGGTTATCGCGGACGAGTTGCGTTTTGTCAGGGAGAGCCTGGAAGAAACGCGACGGGTGCAGCTCGAACTGGACTACCTGCGACAGCGCTTCTGGCTGCCCGAAACGTCCGATCTCCTCAAGCCGTCCAGCCCGGTCATGAAGGAGATCATGGAAAAGATACGAGCCGTGGCGCCGACGCGCACGACCGTGCTCCTGACCGGCGAAACGGGTACCGGCAAGGGCGTTATCGCCCGGCTGATCCACGCTCAAAGCAACCGCAGCGCCGGCCGTTTCATAGGCGTGCACTGCGGGGCGATTCCCGACACCCTCCTGGAGAGCGAGCTGTTCGGGCACGAGAAGGGAGCGTTCACGGGCGCAGTCAAGCGCCGCCTGGGCAAGTTCGAAATAGCCCATGGCGGAACGCTTTTTCTCGACGAAATCGGGACCGTCTCGTCCTCCATGCAGATCAAGCTTCTCCAGGTCCTTCAGGACAGGACCTTCGCACGCGTGGGCGGAGAAGAGGAGATCGAGGCGGACGTGCGGGTCATCGCGGCCGCCAACGAGGACCTGCATCTTCGCAGCAAGGCAGGGACCTTCCGGATAGACCTCTTCTATCGCCTCAACGTCTTTCCCATAGACATTCCTCCGCTGCGCGAGAGGCCCGAGGACATCGCGGCACTGGCCGAAGGATTCCTGCGGCGCATGAATCGCTCGCGTACACGCGTCGTCGAATCCATCCATCCGGTCGTCCTGGAGGCCTTCCAGCAGTACGGATGGCCGGGCAACATCAGGGAAATGGAGAACCTCATTGAACGGGCCTGCATCCTGGAGACGAGTTCGGTCCTTACGCCCGAGAGCTTCCCGCCGGATATTTTCGCCCGCGGCACGTCGAGCGCCCAAATTCCACTGGACGTGAACCGGAAGCTTGCCGAGGTGAGAAAGGAAGCCGTGGACGCGGTGGAGCGTCGTTACCTCCAGAAGGTCTTGGCGGCCAACCGCGGGCGCGTTCTGGATTCGGCCCGTGCGGCCGGGGTGAGCGCACGCCAGATCCACAACCTCATGACGAGGCATGGTCTGCGCAAGGAAGATTTCCGGAAGATCCCTCCAAAGTCCTGAATCGGCAGTCCTCCTTCCCATTTGGTCAAAACAGGAAGTGACATTTCTGTTTCCTGCCGAAACGCTCCATTCACGGGCCCACCCGTCTCCCGCGAGACTCTCCGCAGTTACCTGCCCGCCCTCGCCGCACCGTCGAACGGGAAACGCCATTTCCTGTTCCGTCGCCAGTCTTGGGAACATGGTCATACAAAATAAGCCAAATGACTTGGTGGCGCGCGGTTTGCTTTCTGGAATAACCGTGATTACCACTCGTGCTGTCGGAAGGAGGTCGCTGAAGTGAAGCGCACAAACGTCGAGGAACTCGTCACGCTGAAAGGCATCGTTACGCCGGGTGACTGGGACGACCGACAGCGGGTGACGGCATACGTCCTCGGGACGTTTAACGAGGAGGAATACCGACTCTTCTTCAGGAGCAGCCGCGAGGCGAAGAGCTTCGCCGGGGACTTCCGGGAAGAGGTGGCGATCACCGGAACCGTAGGATTGGACCCGCAAGGGAGAAAGACACTAACCGTCGTACGTTTTGAACGCACAAGGAGGAAACCGTTATGAAACTGAACCGAAGGATCCTTATCGCCACGGCCGTTGTCGCACTGGCCGGTTTTGCAGCCCTGGCCGTCTCGGCGCAGGAACCGACCGCGCCCGCCGAACAGCAGACTACGGCAAAACCCGCCGTAGCCAAACACCATCACGCCATGCCGAATGCCGAAGTCAAGGCCGTTCAGGAGGCACTTAACAAGCAAGGTGCAAGCCTGAAAGCCGATGGAATCATGGGCCGGTTGACCCGGGTGGCCCTGAAAAAATTTCAGAAGGAAAACGGCCTGAAGGTTACCGGTAGGATCGACGAACCCACCAAGAACAAACTCGACATCGGCGCGCCTCCGGCTCCCGCTGAAAGCAAGATGGAGCCCGAACAGCAGCCCTCCGAAGAAGAGATGAATGCGCCGGATGCGGAGGAGAATGAAGAGCCTGCCGAGACCGAGGACAACGAACCCCAGAGTGACGACCAGTGACGACACAACACAGGTGATAAGAGAAGGGGCGGCTGGAGCCGCCCCTTTTTTTGTCTGTGAGGGTCGAATCGCCTGAGCGGCTACTCGTAGCGCAATGCGTCTATGGGGTTCAGGCGCGAGGCCTTGACCGCAGGATACACGCCGAAGACGGCGCCGGTGAAGGCGGCGAATCCGAGGCTCAGGAGGATGACCCACACGGGAACGTAGGCGGCCGGGAACGTCTTGGAAACGGTGTGACGCAAGATCGTCACTGTAAGCTCGGAGACGCCCCAGCCCGCGACAAGGCCAATGATGCCCCCCAGCGTGGAGAGGGTCACGGACTCGATGAGGAACTGATAGAGGATGTGGACGCGCTTGGCGCCCACGGCCATCCGGATGCCGATCTCGCGGGTTCTCTCGGTCACCGAGACCAGCATGATGTTCATGATGCCGATACCGCCCACGATCAGGGTTATCCCCACGATGGCACCCACCACAAGCGTGGAGATTGAGCTGAACTGTTTGATCTGGTCCATGATCTGGTCCTGAGTCACGATCTCGAAGTCGTTAGTCTGGCCGAAGCGAAGACTGTGCTGGCGTCTCAGGACAGACGTTATGCGTTCCGTAGCGGCGTCCATCTGTTTGGCGTTGTGCAGTTGGACCTGGATGAAAAGGGAATCGGCGGCTTCCTGCCCGTATTGCTGGATGGCTGTCGTCAGCGGGATGTAGACAGAAGAATCGGCCCTGCCGAAGATGGACCCGCCCTTCTTGGAGAGGACGCCGACAATGGTATAAGTGCCGTGCCCGATGCTGATTTGAAAACCGACGCACTGGTTGGGCAGGGCGAGCCTGTCCAGGACATCGTGCCCCAGCACACAGACCTTCCGTCGCGCTGCAAGATCCATGGGCGCTAGAAATCGTCCGACCTCCGGTGACATCGAATTCATCGACGCAAAGGATTCGGTCACGCCCCAAATCTGTGTCGAGTCGCTGTGACTTCTGTAGGTGAGGTTGTCCTGTCGTTGGAGAATGGGACAGATCTGCCTCACCTGGGGGACGTTCTGGGCAACGGCCATGGCGTCGCCGTAGGTGAGCTTCAGGCGGCGGACGGCTTCGGCGTAGTCTTGATAAAGCCTGTAGTTCGGCTGGATGAAAAGGCTGTCTCCGCCGAGGGCCGAAAAGCGCCCGAGGATCGATTGAAAAACGCCCTGCATAATGGAGACGACGGCCACGACGGCGAGGACACCGATGATGATGCCCAGCGTCGTGAGAAAGGACCGCATCTTGTTGGCGCGTATGGCTCTGAGGGCGATGCGGAGAAGCTCCACCACGCTTCCCCAGAAACCGTACAGCCTCTCGGCGCGCTGTCCGCTCATGCCTCACCCCCTTCGTGCTTAACGCCTACGACCTCGTCACTCACGATGAGGCCGTCCCGGATACGCACCTGCCGGGGTGCATAGGCGGCGATGTCGGCCTCGTGAGTCACGATGATCAGGGTGTTGCCCATCTCGTTGAGCTCCACAAGCAGCCCCATGATCTTCTCGCTCGTTGTGCTGTCGAGATTGCCCGTGGGCTCGTCGGCCAGGATGATCGAGGGCTTGTTGACAAGCGCACGGGCCAGCGCGATCTGCTGGCGCTGCCCGCCCGAGAGCTGGTTGGGCCGGTGATTGGCGTGTCCGTCGAGGTGCAGGAATTTCAAGGATTCCATGGCGCGCCGCCTGCGCTCGGCCGGCGGGAGCTTCGCGTAGATGAGCGGAAGCTCCACGTTCTCCAGCGCGTTCGCCCTGGGCAGGAGGAAGAAGGTCTGGAAGACGAAGCCGATCTCCTCGTTTCTCAGTTCGGCAAGTTCGTCGGGCGACAGCGCGTGCACCGGCGTTCTGTTCAGGATGTATTCGCCGGCCGTCGGCGTGTCGAGACAGCCCAGAAGGTGCATGAGGGTGGATTTGCCCGAGCCCGACGGCCCCATGATCGCCAGGAACTCGCCGCGCCTCACGGTCAGGTCGACCCCTTTCAGGGCGTGGTAGACCGCTTCGCCCATGGGGTAATCCTTCACGAGGCCCGTGGCCTGAATGAGCACTTCTCCGTAAGGGGCGCCCATGATCAATCCACCTCGACGGTGGCGCCGCCCTTGTCCTTCTTGGCGTCCTTCTCGTTCTTGTCGGGCGGCTTGATCCTTACGGGATCGCCTTCGTGCATGGTCCTTAGCAGGCTGTAGGGCCCGGTGATGACCTCTTCGCCCTCCTTCAAGCCGGTCTTGATCTCGGTGTTGGCGTCGTCCGACATGCCGACCGTTATGGTCTTTTTCTGCACCTTTCCGTGATCCGCCACGAAAACGTAGTAGACCTGCTGGCCGTCCTTTTCCTCGGTACGAATGGCGCCGATGGGGACCGTCAACACACCCTTGCGCTTATCGGCGATGAGTTTCACCCGGGCGGTGATGCCCGGCTTGAGCAGGTTGTCGGAATCGGTAATGGCGACCTTGACTTTGAACTGCCTGATGCTTGCCTGCGCACCGCTTTGGGCTGCATGGGCCGAAGCCCCGATCTCGATGACTTCACCCTTGTATTGCCGCCCGTTGAGCGCGTCCACGGTGATCTCGGCGGGTTCTCCCAGCCTGAGCCGCGGCAGGTCAGCCTCATCCACCTGCAGTTCCGTGATGATCTGCGACAGGTCCGAAACCGTCAGGATGACCGTACCGGCGATGTTCATGGTTCCCATCATGGCTGTTTCGCCGACTTTCGTGTTGACGGCCGTCACCACCCCGTCGATCGGCGAGCGGATCGTGCACTTCAGGAGGTTGTCCTTCGCCTTCTGGTAGTAGGCTAAGGCCTGCGCCACCTGCGCCCGGGTCTGTTCCGCACCGAGTTTGGCCTGATCGAAAGTCAGCTTCGAGTCGTCGTATTGCTGGGTGGAGTATATCTTCTGGCTGAACATGTCCTGGGCGCGCTTCCAGTCAAGCGCCCGCTGTCTGAGGGTGACCTCGGCCTCCCTGTCGGCGACTCTGGACGCGTCGAGGCTGGCCCTTGCGGAGGCGACGTCCCGTTCGTAGGTTGAAGGATCGATCTCGACGAGCACGTCGCCCTTCTTGACCTTGTCGCCCTCCTTGAAAGGAATGGCCGTGATTTCGCCTATGACCTGGGAAGAGATGTTGACCGAGTCCTTGGCGGTGACGAGCCCGTCCACCGTGACGGTGGGTGCGATGTCTCCCTTTGTCACCTTCTGGGCCTCCACCAGGTCGCCCTTAGGACCGGCGTTGACCACGGTCAGTACGACGACGAGGCATGCGACCACGATGATGCCGACGATGATGAGTATGCGTTTCTTCATGCCCATTCCTTCTTAGAAGATGATCGCCAGGGCGAAGTGGAACAGCACGGGGATGCAGAAGAGGCCGAAAACGATGGCGGCCATCTTGCTGACCTTGGCTTTGGTGAAGGCCGCCAATCCCCGCGTGTATAGCCAGAGCATCCAGATGGTCAGGATGTCGAGGTCGGACAGGAGGGCGTGCAGCGGCTTGCCCAGGCGCTTCTCCCCGAAGATCGCTCCGAGATTCGTCATGATCGGGTTCTTCGGATCGAGGTAGGTTGGATCCCTGACGAAGATGATGATTAGAAACAACAGGGCGGCAAGGATGTTCGGCCACTGCGACCACGATACGACCCGGAAGGCGTTCCCGAAGGATATCTTGTCGCCGAAGGCCAGGACAACCAACCAGAAGATGAGCGCCACGATGAGATATTTGAGTGTGATGACAACGAAGCCGATATAGGGCCCCATCTTGGCCATTTTCATGCCGAAGTCGATGCCCTTTTCCATCTGCGCATCGGTCATCTGCGCGGCGCGCGGGCTCTTTCGCATCTGCCCGCGGATAACCTCCCGCATGTCGGCGCGCTGGCTATAGATGAAGCTGGCAACGGAACTGACGATGATGAGCAGGATGAGGGGCACGATGAAGCGCCACGATGGGCGTTTTGCGATCTTCTCGAAGGTCGCCCCGGGCGACGTGAGAATGCCGACCGAACCTTCCAGGACGGACACCGGTTCGGCGGCTTCCACCGGCGGCGTGCCTCCCAGGTTGTCCTGACCCACGACTTCGGGCTGTTCCGACGACGGCGTTTCTGGCGGTCTCTCGTTCATCTATCCCTCCCGAGGGTGATCGCACGGACTCGGCCGAAAGGCCCGCCCGGTGCGTCAACTCCAATGTCGGCAGCAACCGCGATGCCCGAGGCCTGACGGCTGTCTACCGTGCTATTCCACCTGGTGTTTCGTCCTAAATACACACCTGTGCCCACCCGGGAACCGGGTGGACCAGGCTTATCATTCCGCGTTTCAAACCGGCCCTCTATTCTTCTACCTCCCGCCGAAAACCGATCGGTGCGATCGGTGGTCCGGGTTCACTGAAGTTCCACCCCGCGCGTCTTGAGGTAGACGCCGACGGCGCGATCCAGGTTCGACGACGCCTGCTCGGCGTCTATCCGGGCCTTGAGCAGACTGGACGCGGCAGCCGTCAGGTCCTTCTGGTACGTGAGGACCTGAAAGGACGTGGAGAGCCCGTTGTCGTATTTTTTCTGCTCTGCGTCCAGCTTCTCCTGCTGGAGCTTGAGCGTGAGCTTGGCCGCGGCAACGCGCTTTTTCGCCGCCTCCAGGGCCCGCAGAGAGGCACGGACCTGGTTGGTGATGAACAGCTCGTTCTTCTTCAGCGAGATTTCGTCGGCGTTCTGGGCAAGCCTGTAGGTCTGATACCGGTAGCGGGCGCTCCGGTTGCCGATGGGGTACTTGAAACTCAGGCCCACGTAGTAGGACTTGTAATCGAGCCCCGTGATCTGCTGCCAGGCCTCGTTGTAAGCGGTGTCAATCACCTCTCCGGTCAGTGGATTGACGGCATAGCCGGAAGCGCCGTTGTAAGTCAAGGACGCCGTCAAGTTGAGCTGGGGCAGGGTCTGGTTCTTGGCCCAGTGGGTGTCCAGCTTGTCCTGCTCGATCTTGTGCTGCAGCTGCTTGAGTTCCGGTCTCAACTCGAGGGCCTTGTCGATGAGCTCCTGTTGATTGTAGTCCGCCGTGGGAACGGTCGGGGCGTCCGTGGGTTTCATGGTCTCGTTCCACTCGGGGCTGCCCTGGGGAATGCCGAGCGAGAGCTTGAGAATGTCCTCGCTGTCACCCACGCTCTGCTGCGCCGCGATGATGTCCTGCACGCTGGTCGCCACCTGGGCGTCCGCCGCCACCTGGTCGATGGGCGCTTGGACGCCGACCTGGATCTTCTTTCGCGTCTCTTCCTGAAACTGCTTGGCGAGGTCCAGGGCGCGCTGTTTGACCTGGAGGTCCTCGATGGCGTAAACAAGGTTCCAGTAGTCCGTCTCGACGCCCAATAGCGTGTCCCTCAGGTTCTGCATGTACTGCTCGTCGGCGATGGACTTGTCCAGCCTGGCCTTGAGGACGGGCCTGTCGGCCACTTTCCTGCCGAATCCCTGCAACAGCGGAAGGGTCGTGGAAAGGGTTCCGGTGCTGAAATAGGAAGGGTTGAAGGTGGCGTAGCTGGAGTTCGTCTTCTGCCTCGTGTTATCCCACTGCAGGCTGAACGACTGCCCCCACGGAGTCTGCTGCTGAAGCCCCAGGTTGTACACGTCCTGCCGGTTCATGTAGAGGTTGGCGGTCAGGCCGGCCTGCAGGACGCTCGTCGTCGGCTGGCGGTTGATGTTCGAATACCAGTCCAGCGACAGCATGGGGTCGTACATACCCTTGGAGGCCTTGAGGTTCATGTCCGATTGCTCGAGGGTGACCTTCTGGACGCGGATGTCGAAGTTCTTTTCCAGGGCCATCTTCAGCGCGTCCTGGAGGGAAAGCGACACGCCGCCACCTGTGTCCGCCGCCATGAGGGTCAGACTGAGCACAGATCCAAGGAGGGCGATTCCCCCCACTAGTTTGAAGCGTTTGTATGCTCTCATACCATTCCTCCTCGTTCAAAACCAATCATACGTCGAGGGGGGGAGATAAGTTTTTTGATTATGATGGGTCCCTCCTTTCCCTTTCGGCCGGGCGGTCCTCACGGCAGCAGTAGCATAGGCGCGACCACGATAACGACGGTGCCCCCCATGAACACCCACGACCACGGGTTTGCGAAATTGAGCGTGTAACCGATACCGAAGCGTTTTCTCACCCACAGCGCCGGATCGTGCGGGTTGTAGTAGAAGAATCCGCCACCCCGCCAGCACGCGTCCGGCGTCCCGTCGCCCTCCGGCGCTGCGGCCGCGCTGGTCGACCGGGCGCCCGTCGCGCGGCTTACAGCGACAAGGAGAACGATGACGAGCGCGAAGGGCAGGGCGATGGACGGGACCAGGAAGAGGGCCGTGCTCAGCTTCACCGTGGCCGGGGTGTGCGCGAAGGGTAGGAACATGGGAACGGCCGCAGACACAGCAATGCAGTACTCGAGCACCAGGAACGTTTCCGCGAGCGTCCGCCTGAACAGTCCCCAGGCGTCGCTCGCCCCGCTCCGCCTCGAATAGCGCAGCACGCTGAAGGCCGTCAGGGTGAGAAAGAGACAGAGCCCCGCGAAGAATACGGGCAGGGAAAAGACGTGGTAGGGAGTCGGCGTGGTCCATCTGTTGGGAAGTCCGTCGCCGCCCCAGTGGATGGGGAAGCGCACCGGCAGGCGGTGCCAGTTCAGGAGCATCCACGCGGACGCGATAGCCAGGACGAGGAAAGGGCCCGCCTGGGCCAAGGGGCCGCCGGGCAGGCTCTCCCTCCTCCGGGCCAGCGCCGCCTGACGGACGGCCGTGGGAGCCACCTGGTATGGGGCGGTCATGCGGTGGCACCTCACGTAAGAACCAAGGGCCCCCAGGACAATCGGAAACGGGGCGGACATAAGGAGATAGCGCCTGTTGCCCGGTGTTCCAAGGACCGCCAGGAGAACGCCCGCAGCCCCGAATAGGAGGACGAACCGGATGTAGGCCCTCAGAATCCTCCTCCCCTCCGTCGACAACCTGAAGTCCGGGGCCACGGTGACGCCGAAGTACACGTCGCGTTGAGAGAACTTGGGGTACAAGATGAGCAACACCGCAACGCCGGCCATCATGAGGACCATGCTCCATTTGACCGCGACGTCGATCCATTGGTTCATTTCCCGGGCGCCTCCATCGGCTTCACGAGGGCCAGGATCCAGTCCCCGACGAACTTGAGCGCCTTGGGGGACACGGTTGTCTCTATTGTGCTGTACTCGGACGGCGATCCCGTCTTGGCCGGCTGGAGCAGGTGGTTCAATCCTTCGAATTCCTTGGTGGTGAAATCCTTGTTCCCGCCAGCCTTGAGGGCGCCGGCGATGGCCGCCAGGTTTTCTTTCGCGGGGACCTGGAGATCCTTCGACCCGCCGACGGCCAGGACCGGGCAGGTCACCTTCTCGAGAGTGGTTTTTGGGTCGTAGTCCAGGAGCCCGCGCAGCCACGGTGACGTCAAGGAATCCGCCTTCCGGTCGATGACGGCCTTCAGGACATCCCTCTGCTTCTCGGTCTTCTTGTCCCAGTCCGGTACCTGGCTCCTGAGGTAGGATTCGACGGCTTTTTTGGCCTCATCGGCATCTTTGTGTTGGCCGAGGATTCTGAAGAGGCGATCCTGCTGACCGATCGCCTCCTTGATCTTCGCGTCGCTCGCCCCGTTGGCTTTGAGAATGAGTGCCGACTGCGCCTTAAGGATCTGCCTGAAGGGAAGCCCTGGCCCCTCCAGGATGACGATGAACGCGACGTCCTTAGACCGCACGGCGGCTTTGGGCGCGATGATGCCCCCCTCGCTGTGGCCCATCAGACCGATTTCCCGGGGATCGATGTCTTTTTGCGTTTTGAGGAAGGCCACGCCCGCCAGCGCGTCGTCCACGAAGTCATCGTCCGTGGCTGTCGCGAAATCGCCCGTGGAGTGTGCCGTTCCCCTGTCGTCCACGCGCAGGACAGCTATGCCCCGGCGCGTCAGGTAGTCGGCCCACACGAGGAAGGGCTTGTGGCCGAAAACTTCCTCGTTACGATTTTCGGGCCCAGACCCGGAGATGAGCAGGACGGCGGGGAAAGGTCCGCCCGTCTTAGGCAGGGTCAGCGTTCCGGCCAGCGTGATCCCCGCCTTCTTGTTCGGGAAGGTCACGTTTTCCGACCTGTAAGGGAATGGCGGCTTGGGTTCCTGGGGACGATTGACCGCCACCGCCTTGCCCGTCCGCTTTAGGGCGAGGTGAAACTTGAGGCCGCTCTGCTCCCACGTACCCGTCAAGGTTCCGGGTTTCTGAAGCGTGCCGGTGTAGGTCCCTCCCGCCATGGATACCTCGAACGTCACGGCCTTCCCTTTCACGGTCACCTTCGAAACGGGGATGCCCACGGCGCTTTGGTCCGGGCTGTCCATGGTCGCCAGGATGGAGCCGTCCTGTTTTCTCGAAATGTGGAAGAGGATGCGAAGCGAACCTTCCGGCAGGACCATCTTCCCTTCCCACGTTCCCAGGACGGGCGATACATCGATTGAATCGCTCTTCTTCTCCAGCTCGTAGTTCGTGCTGGTGCGCTTGAGGGCAAGCGGCAGGGCGTGGCCGTGCTGGTGCCAGGTTCCTTCCATGGTGGCGGTGCCTTTCAAGTCGCCCTGGTAGAAACCATCCAGCGCCTTGAGGTCCATCCGCACCTTTCCCTGCTGGAAGGTGACCTTGTCGACGGGAATCCCGTCCAGGCCCTGGTCCAGGCTGTCCATGACCGCCCCGTACCCACCGCCCGCCTGCCGGTGGATGCGAAAGGCCAGACGCAGGCTCCTACCCGGAAGGGTGAGCGTCCCCTGCCATGTGCCCTCGATGGATGGTCTCTCCGCCGGCTTGGGCTCGGTGGCGGGTCCCGGCGCCGCCCGGAGTCCCGCGGCCAGCAAGGCGACAGTAAGCGTCGCGATGAAGGTCTTTCGTAAAGTTGTGAGATTCATTTCAGTTAACATGTGATACCTCCCCTGCTCAAGTCCATACCAGAACGGGAACAAGTATGATGAGAACCATTCCAGCCAACAGGCACCAGGACCACCCGTTACCCAGGTTGAGCGTGTACCCTATGCCGAACCGCCTTTGTACGAAGACGGCAGGGTCCTTCCTGTTGATGTAGATGAAGCCCAGTTTCCAGCATTCGTCCGGTGTGCCGTCTCCAACCGGCGCCGATTTGCTGGTCCGCCCCGAACGCACTCTGCTCCAGCGAACGCCGGCGATGATGATCCACACGGTTATGAGAAACGAAACTGCCACAGTGCCGACGATGATGGAGATAAGGACGATCCTCCTTATCTGTCTCGAGTCGATCAGCGCCAGAAAGAAGGGAAAGGCGCCATTGAACGCCACGAAATATTCTGAAACCAGAAGGACTCGCAGGATGGTTCTTCGAAAGCCCGTTTCCCCTGTGTTCAGCTTGCCCGTGGCGCTGATTCGGTGCCCGCGCCTCAGGAGCGCCATGGCCATGATCAGCATGAGGAAGCACTCAGCGCCCTGTATAAGCGGGACAGAAAATAGAACCTTATGGGTGTGGGGAAGCCAGCCGTCCGGGGCCCCGTCCAAGCCCCAGTGGACGGGGACCCGGTCGGGCAGGGAATTCCAACGCAGGGCCAGAGCGGCGCTGGCGACAGCCAGGAGGATGAAGGGACCCGCCTGGGCCAGCCGGCCTCCCGGCAGGCGGCCGCGCTGGACGGTCAGGGGGGCTTCGCGGACGGTGTCCGCCGGGACGCGAAAGGGAACCGTCTTCAGGTGCGTTCGCACGAAGGCGATGAGGGCGCCGAACCCGAGCACAAAGGGAGCCACCGACTGAAGGACATTGGTAAGGAAAATGGTCCCCGTGAGCGCGCAGCCCAGAGCGACGGCGGCGAACACCAGGACGAGCCTCCGGTACCCGGCCAGGAGTTCGAGCCCCTCCTCCGAGTCCCTGAACGGTTCGGGCAACGTGACTCCAAAATAGACGTCGGGCCTTGTCCAGCGGGGCAGCCACAGGAAGATACCGGTCACGAACAAGACGGCAACCGGCATGAAACCTCTCGCCGCGATCTCTCCCCAATAATTCATCGCTCTGCCTCCCCATCCAAGAGATTCTCGGCCACCAACTTAAGGACGGCCTGCAGTTGCTTCCCGTCTAGGCCGCCGGCCGTCGCCTCCGCGACCAGTTCGAGCACCCGGCGCTCGAAGTCCCGGCACGCGTCCGTACTGGGTTTGGGCGCCGGCCTGTACAGAACCATGGCGCCCCGCCGGCGCCGGAGTTCCAGCCACCCCTCTTCGGCCAGCATGCGATAGGCCTCTGCCACGGTGTTGTGATGGACGCCAAGGTCCAGGGCCAGCTCACGTACGGACGGCAGGATGTCGCCGGGCGACAATTGCCCCGAGACCAGGAAGGTTCGCATGGCGCTGACGATCTGCCTGTAGACCGGCGTGGACGCCGCCAGGTCGACTTTGAGAACTGGTATCGAATCGCTCATTGGAGCTCTGTTTTCCCCGATTTCACGTATGCCTACACGCTGCCAATGTACAATGTACACATACAATGTACATTGGCTTTTCATGCGTGTCAAGAGGGAGAAGGGATTCCAGATTTTGGAATTGGGATTGGGGATTTGAAAGGTGCCAACACATGGTTCTCCTTCCACGGCATGGTTGATCCTCCCGGTTCGGAAGGACTAGCTCCATCCAAACCGCTGCCTATGTGTTGAACCCGTGCCGAAAAAACGACAAAGAAGCAGAGAAGGGGGTTCCTTCCAAGGGCTAAGGCCAAAGAGCTGAAGGAAGGACTAAGGGCTAGAGGGAAGACGGCAGCAGGAGGCCTTCGAAGCGGCCGACGGGAGCAGGCCGACGCCTTGAGCCCTTGACGTCTTCACCTCTCGACTCCCGCGGAAAGGCGGACCGGTCCTCGATGGACTGCCGCTGTATCAACCGATGATCACCCGATCACCAGATCACGCCAGGGAACGGACTCCGGTTAGGCGCCAAAGCGTAGGAGCCAGACTGTTTCGGCCTCCGAATCCGGTTCGTCAAGCCAGACCTCGGACTTGTCGCCCGACACGGCATGCGCCCCATGGGCGGTGCAGACCCAGACCGCGCGGTCGAGGTCGAAATAGGAGGCCTTGCGGCCGCAGGTCTTACCGTCGTCATCCCTGATGAGGCAGAGCGGAAAGTCGTACTTCCTGTCGTTCCCGGACATTGGCGTCCTCCTTTGCGGATGAAGATAGCAACGGCCGTGCCAAAGGGTGGAAGCCCGAAAGCACTATAAAATGGGCGTTCGTATGAGAGCATTGCGGGTGGGGTCCATCCGGGCGCCTCGCTGAAACGGTTAAGTCCATTTGCATCAACTAATTACGCTGTTACTCTCTCTTGACCGGACGGGCGCCGATCTCCCATCAAGGCGATTCGCCCCGTCAGTCGTACGTCGGCCACGAGCAAGGGGACATTAGACCTTCCGGGTATCGACCTTCGGTGCGTGCCGCCCGTCGAACAGCCAGGAGTCGATCTCAAAGGCTGCCCTCCCCGGCCCGCACAAGAACTTGTCGCAGGTCTCCGGTCACCGGGATCGAGGCGCAGGGGACACCCGGAGTCAAGAAAATAAGCGCGTGAGAGGCGTTGTTAATTGATCTTGATAGCCGGCGGGCGCATGAATAGCGGAGCAACGATCCGAATCGAACCCGGTCCCTTCGTTTGCCCCCTGCCGGAAAAGGGCGACTATAGTAAGATGGTAAGAGCTTCAATTCGACTGCGGTCGCCGAAAATCATTGGGGGTCCTGGGGGGAGAGGCAAGTGAAACCATGGATCGTATCCTCCTTGTGGACAACGATGCGGACACCCGAACACACCTCGCGACATGGCTGACTGCGGAAGGGTTCGTCCTTTCGACCAGCTTTTCGGGAAAGCGGACGAAGGAGATCCTGCAGGACAAGCCGCCTGATCTGATCATCATGGACCTGGGCCTTCCCGGCATGGAGAACTGCGAGCTATGCCGCTCGCTCAAGGCGGACGAAAAGACCCAGCGCATTCCCATCATCGTGCTTGCCGACTCGGCGGATTCCGATGCCTGCGTGGCGGCGCTCGACGCGGGCGTCGAGGAATTCGTCACCAAGCCCATAAGAAGGACCGAACTCCTGGTCAGAATCCGGTCCATGCTTCGCACCAGGAACCTGTACGACCGCCTCCTTCTCGCCTACTACCACATCGACGAGATGGGCGCCTTTGCGGAACACTACGCCGACAAGATCAACGCGGAATGGAAACCGGAAAGCGTGGCGCTCCAGATGGCCAGACAGCTTCTGGGATCCCGTCTTCACCGCCAGCAAAATCCCGCTTTCGTCTGGGGTGGCGTGATCATACAAGAGATGCGCCACGGACTGAGCTTCTACCTCTCGGAAGACCGGTGGAAGAGCGGGACGACGCTCTCCAGACCGGGAGAGATCGAAGCGGCGCTGGAGCCTTACGCCAAAGGTGAAAACCAGTTTCTTTCCAACTCGCACGTTCCCGTCGAGGTTCGCAACCTTGTCGGCGCGCCTGAATCCCTCGAACTGTCCAACTTTGCGGCGGTCTGGTCGGCATCCAACATCCTGTTCGTGGCCGGATACCCCCGGCAGGTGGACCATTACGAGTTTCCAATTCTCAGGGCCAGCGTCCGTCATTGGAACGTCTTCAAGCGCATATGGCAGGAGACCCGGCGCACTCAGGGCGCGTTTTTCTACATGATGGAGGCTCTCGCGCTGGCCGCCGAGTTCCAGGACAGGAACATCTCCGGTCACATACGCCGCGTCAACCTCTATTCGGAGACCATAGCCAGGGCACTCGGGTGTGACGGGGCCTTTGTCCACTGGATCTCCCAGTGTGCGCAGATGCACGACGTCGGTAAGATAACCATCCCGTTGGACCTGTTGCGGAAACAGGGCCCCCTTACGGACAGGGAAATGAGCACCATGAAAAGGCACACCATCCACGGAGCCATCATTCTGGGTGGATCGCCCAATCTGGCCATGGCGGCCAGCATCGCCCGCTCGCACCACGAGAACTACGACGGCACGGGATACCCCGATGGTTCCAGGGGCGAGGACATCCCGCTGGAAGCCAGAATCGTGAAGATCGCCGACATCTACGACGCCCTCAGAATGGAGCGCCCCTACAAGAGGGCTTTCACCCACGAGCGGGCGGTCGCCGTCCTGCTGGACGGCGACGAGAGGGTCAAGCCCTCCCACCTCGACCCAAAGGTCATCCAGGCCTTCCTGGGTTGTCAGGCCGAAATCGCCGAAATCTACGAGGATTCAATCCGTTCCACCCCCATCGAGCAATCGGATGCACCCACCCTTTCAGGGGTCCAGGAATAGGACCGGCGGATCGCCTGTTCTCTCCTTGAGTGGACCACGGAGAGTGCGCGTGCCTTCATTTCAGAGCATCGAGCCGCTTGAAATTGCCGACCTGCTGAAGTCTTCGAAAGACGTGGAGCTCCTGGATGTTCGGGAGCATTACGAATGGGCCCTGTGCCATCTCGAGAGCGCGAAGCTCGTTCCCATGTCGGAGCTTCACTACTGGCGGCATCATCTAAGGGCCGACGGAGGGCCCTACGTCATCTACTGCCACCACGGCATACGGAGCTACCAGGTGTGCACCTACCTGGCCGGACTCGGACTCCGGAACCTCATCAACATGAAGGGCGGCATCGACCGGTGGAGCCGCACGGTCGATCCCTCCGTACCCATCTACTGAATCCACATGCTTCTGACCGTTTGGGTGGGAAGCGGGCCCACGGCCGAGAGCCGGCGGTCCCCGTCTTCGTGAAGGTCCACCCGGCTACCGACGAGCTTGCCAACCCCGGGATGAAGGGCTACAATGCCCCGGCCTGGAGGTAAGATCGTGTCCCAAGATATCCGCGTCCGTTTCGCCCCTTCACCCACCGGCCACCTTCACCTCGGCAACGTGCGCACGGCCCTCTTCAACTGGCTTTTCGCCCGCAGGAAGGGCGGGACGTTCGTGCTTCGCCTCGAGGATACGGATGCCGCCCGGTCGACCGAGGGAAGCGTTGCATCGGTCCTCGGCGACCTCAGGTGGCTGGGGCTCGACTGGGACGAAGGCCCGGAGGTCGGAGGGGACGCGGGACCCTACCGGCAGACCGAGCGCTATGGCCTGTACAGGTCTTACATCCAGCGTCTCCTCGACGAGGACGGGGCCTACCCCTGCTACTGCACGCAGGAAGAGCTCGACCGGGACCGCGAAGCGGCGCGGGCGGCCGGGCGCACCTACATCTACCCCGGGACGTGCCGCCACCTCACGCCCGCCCAGCGCGCTGAGAAAGAGGCCGAGGGTCGCCGCCCCTCCATCCGCCTCAAAGTCCAGCCCCACACCGTATCCTTCACGGACAGGGTGCGGGGGCACGTGTCCATTCACACTCACGCCTTCGGGGACTGGATCCTGGCCAGGCCCGACGGGTCGCCCACCTACAACTTCGCGGTGGTCATCGACGACGCGCTGATGGAGATCACCCACGTGATCCGCGGGGAAGACCACCTCTCCAACACGCCCAAGCAGATCGTCCTCTACGAGGCCCTCGGCTTCGACCCTCCGGACTTCGCCCACCTTTCCATGATCCTGGGCCCGGACGGCAGCAAGCTCTCCAAACGCCACGGCGACGTGTCGCTCGACGCCTTCCGGAAGCGGGGCTTCCTGCCCGAGGCCATGATCAACGGACTGGCCCTCCTGGGCTGGTCGGACGAAAGCGGGAAAGAGGTGCTGGACCTGTCCGAAATCACCGGCGCCTTCGCCCTGGACCGGGTCAACAAGTCCGCGGCCGTGTTCGACGAGCCGAAGCTCCGGTTCCTGAACCGGGAGCACATCAAAAAGCTGGACGCGGCCGATCTGGCGGAGGGCTTGAGACCCTACCTGGAAGAGGCCGGTCGCCTGCCCTCCGGCGACCTCGACGCGCCGACGCAGGAGTGGCTCTTCCTGCTCGCAGAGATGCTGCGCGACAGGATCGACGTCCTGTCCGACGCCCCGTCCGTCAGCGACCCGGTCTTCTTCTTCGACGTGGATTCCATGGACGAGCAGGCCCGCGAGAGCCTGGAGGACCCGGACGCCCCCAGGGTCATCGCGGCCTTCATAGAGAAGACCGAGTCCATGGACCTCGCCCTCCCCGGCGCCTACCGCGAAGCCGTGCTCGCCATCAAGGCCGAGACGAAGATCAAGGGGCGCAAGCTCTTCCACCCCATCCGCGTGGCCATCACCGCCGCGGACTCGGGTCCCGACCTCGAGAAGCTCGTGCCTTTGCTCGCCGCCG
>CAZDOY010000018.1:2016-5738 GCA_964507185.1 uncultured Thermoanaerobaculia bacterium | reverse complement strand
ACCGCCGCGGACTCGGGTCCCGACCTCGAGAAGCTCGTGCCTTTGCTCGCCGCCGGAAGCAGGCTTTCCCTGCCCGCGCCGGTGCTCGGACCGGCCGAACGAGCCCGGCGGGTCTTGTCTCTTTTGAAATAAGCCCGCGACCGTTTCTTCGTCCGGGCGCCTTGCCGTGCCCGCCTGCTACGCCGGCGAGGCCACCCGGCGGATCGACGTCAAAACCGGAACACGACTCCCACCCTGGCGTCGACGTGGTCGGTCTTCCACTGATCCACCTTGTGGTATGCGAGCTGGGCGGCGATGCCGGCGCGTCTACCGAAGAAATGCCGGTAGCCGAAGGCGATGCCGTAGACGACACCGTCCTTGAACTTGGCCTCTTGCCTGGAACTGTATATCCTGCGCGCATCGTGTCCCACCGTGAAGCCGACGTTCGCCTGGAAATACAGTTGACCGTCCCGGCCCAACGGAGCCACGTATTCGGGTCCGACCTCTATTATCCCGAAATCGCTTTCAAAGTAGTCAACGCTCCACTCTCCCCTGAGGCCCAAGGGATAAAACAACAATCCCTCTTTATACCGTCCCTGGTTATAGATCATGCCCACGTGCACCCCGGTATGCTCGGTGAAGAGGTACTCGCCGTCGAAGCTTGCGACGAGGCCCGAACGAGGCTGAACGCTTCCCCTTTCTCCCGTATAGCTGGGAAAGGTGCTCGTGCCCGAATCGAACTGGAAGCCGGGCATGAAGGAGAAATACCACGTGCCCGCCTGCGCGTGTGCCGCGAAGGCCATTCCGACCAGCATCAAGAACAACACGACTTTTTTCATGTCACACCCCATCGATGGTCCGCCCCGCGATTCGGGAACGGAAAGCATCCCCCGAACAAAAAACAGAAGAAACTTGACGACACCGATTGTAGTCCTCTATCCAGGTCAAGTCCACAGATTTGACAGGGTCGACATTGTCACGGAGCGAAAAGACAGGTCGAGCGCGGAGGGGTCAGACCGGCCGGATGCCGGGGGCGAGCTGGGAGAGTACCGCTTCCATGAAGATGGCGGCCGTCCCGTCGCTGTAGTAGTTTTCCCCCCTGCCCAGCGTCTGGAAACCGTAGCGCTCGTAGAGCGAGATGGCGGGCACGTTGTTCTCCCTGACTTCGAGATGCATCCGTTCGGCCCCGTTTCGCCTGGCGTAGCTCAACACGTGAAAGAGAAGGGCCTCGCCGAAACCCCGCCCCCTCCGTGAGCCGTCGACGGCCACGTTTATGAGGTGCGCCTGTTCGTAGATCAGCCAGACGAAGGCGTATCCGACGACTTCCCCGGCGGACTCCGCGACAAACGAGGCGCAGAAGGGGTTGCGCGCGAATTCGTATTCCAGCGATTCGTACGGCCACGGACTCGGGAAGGTCGCGGACTCTATGCCGCTGACCCTTCCGAGGTCCGCTTCGCGCATGGGCCGGATACACGCCAGAGCTTCGCGCCTCAGTGCCATGGCTTATGCACCCCGCCCTCCGAATGCGCAGGCCGTCCGAGCATCAGGGTAGAGGCTGCTCGGTGAGCTTTTCGTAGGCCTCTCTGTACTTCTCCGACGTCCTGGCGATGACCTCCGCCGGAAGCTCCGGGACCGGCGGTTCCTTGTTCCACTTGATGGACAGAAGGTAATCGCGGACGTACTGCTTGTCGAAGGAAGGCTGCGACTTCCCCGGCTCGTAGAGATCGGCCGGCCAGAAACGGCTCGAGTCGGGCGTGAGCGCCTCGTCGCACAGGATGACGTTCCCCTCGAGCAGGCCGAATTCGAACTTGGTGTCCGCGATGATAATGCCGCGCGTGCGGGCGTAGTCCGCCGCGAAGTTGTAGAGCGACAACGACAGCTCCCGCACCTTGCCCGCGAGTCCTTCACCGACCAGTTCCACGGCCTTGTCGAACGCAATGTTCTCGTCGTGGCCGGTAACGGCCTTGGTGGAGGGCGTGAAGATCGGCTCGGGCAGGCGGTCGCTCTCCTTCAGGCCCGCGGGAAGGCCGATACCGCACACGGAGCCGGTCTTCTGGTAGTCCTTCCATCCCGAGCCGCTCAGGTAGCCCCTCACCACGCATTCGATGGGGAGCATCCGGGCCTTTCTGGCCAGCATGAAACGCCCGTCCAGGCTCTCTTTGTGGGGGCATAGCTGGGATGGAAGGTCGTCCGGGTCGATGCTCGCCATGTGGTTCTTGACGATGTGCCGGGTCTTCTCGAACCAGAAGGCCGAGAGCAGGTTGAGCACCCTTCCCTTGTCGGGGATGCCGTTCGGAAGGACGTGGTCGAAGGCCGAGAGGCGGTCCGTGACCACGATGAGGACCTGGTCGTCCAGGTCGTACATGTCCCTGACCTTTCCGCGTGATAGAAGGGGGATATCCGCGTAGTCCGTTTTAGTCACTACAGGGTGCATAAGTTGTCCTCCTGACGGTGCGGCCGGTCCGATCGTTCCGGGCAGCACGCTCTTGTTTGCCGTCACGTCCGCGCCACGCGCCTGCTCATGACGGTTGCTTGCGCTTCTCCGGCCCGCCCTTGACAACGGTCACGCTCCGTCCCTTCACGACGACCTCGAGGCCGGGGCTCTTGCGGGCTGCCGCGGCAAACTCCCCCGCGTCCTTCGTCGTGTCCCATTCGGTCTTCCAGATGAAGGCACGGGCGCCGGCCGGGCCGCTATAGACTTTGTAAGAATCGCCCCCCCAGCCGGCCGCGGCCTTGTCGGCCGCGTCTCTGGCGTTCCCCCACTCCGCCAGTATGATGCTGGCGTTCAACTCTCCCCAGGTACCGCCGTCCAGCTCCCGCCATCCCGCCTTCCGCCAGCTCGCGGGCGTGGACACCGTGACCTTGGCCGGCGGGTCGTTGCCGGCGAAGTATTTCTTCGGGTGCAGGACGTCCTCCATCGACCGGGGAGGGTTCCTGTAAAGGGCATTGACGCCCGCGAAACCCGAGCGGTCATAGGCCTCCTTGACCAGGGCGAGCCCGCCGAGATACCCCATCAGCAGGTTTTCCTCCACGTAGGCCGGCGCCGCGCGCCCCATCATCTCCCGCCCCAGTCCCATGGTCTTCACGAGGTCGCCCATGTTCGCCTGCTGACCGGGCGAAATGCCCATCAGCCCGTACATGTAGCGGAACATGACCCACGTGGCGTCACCTTCCACGACGCAGCGCGCCGCGCTGGCCCTGTCCTCGTTGCCGTGGTCCTCGAGCGGCAGGCTCAGGAGGTGAAAGTGCTGGTCCGCGAGGGCGTGGTCCAGTTCGTGCACGAGGAAGATGTCCGACATGCTGCCGTTCTTGAGGCCGAGGCCGGAAAGGAGGTCCTCTCCGCCGAGTGCGTCCCTATCGACGTAAAGCACCTTGCCCCTGGGATCGTAGAGACCGGCGACCTGTTCCTCCAGCAACCCGGTCAACACCTTGCGCAGGTTCATTTTCGGCGGTACCAGGCCGAAGGTCTTGAGCACCGTCTCCATCTTCGACCACTGTCCGGCCGGGTATTCCCGGTCGATCTCCCCGACCAGGATCTTCTTCATCTGATCGCCGTCCACATAGCGCGCCGTCACCGGATGCGTGAACTTGAGCCCCCTGAGTTTCTCCACTTGAAGCTCGAGCGCATGAAGGTGGTCTTCGGCCGAAGCCGGAACAACGAGGAGGAGCAGTAGTGCGGCGGCTAATGCTAACCGTCTGCGCATACTGAGATTGTGCCACCACCCCCCGGGGGGGTCAAATGG
>CAZDOY010000018.1:0-1916 GCA_964507185.1 uncultured Thermoanaerobaculia bacterium | reverse complement strand
ACTTCTCCCGTTTGCACCGCCTCGGGGCCGTGGGTATAGTGAACCTCTGATGGAGGGGCGATTCCTCTCCCGGCTTACAAATCTGGAGGGATTCTCATGGCGAAGATCGTCGAATGCGTCCCCAACTTTTCCGAGGGGCGCGACATGGCCGTCATCAAGCAGATAACCGACGCCATCGAATCGGTGGACGGCGTCGTATTGAAGGACGTGGACCCGGGCGCCGACATGAACCGCGTGGTCGTGACTTTCTTCGGCCCTCCCGATGCCGTTGAGGAGGCGGCCTTCCGTGCGATCAAGAAGGCCTCTGAAGTCATCGACATGAGCCGCCACCGCGGCTCGCATCCGCGCATGGGCGCAACGGACGTCTGCCCTTTCGTACCGGTGAACGACGTGACCATGGAGGACTGCATCGCGATGGCCAGGAGCCTGGCCCGGCGCGTGGGTGAGGAACTGTCCATCCCGGTCTACCTGTACGAATACGCCGCGGCGCGCCCCGAGCGAAGGAACCTCGCGGACGTTCGGCGCGGGGAGTACGAGGGACTCGCGGAGAAGTTGAAGAAACCGGAATGGGCCCCCGACTTCGGACCGGCCGAGTTCAATGCCCACGCCGGCGCTACGGTCATAGGCGCGCGCGAGTTCCTGATCGCCTACAACATCGACCTCAACTCCCGATGCAAGGACCACGCGACGGACATCGCGTTTGAGCTCCGGGAAAAGGGCCGGTCCGCGCGAACGGGCGACACCAGGCCCTTTTATTACATGGGAAAACTCATCAAGCACGAAGAGGGGCGTTACTTCTGCGGCACGTGCGACTTCACTGCCGAGGAAACCGGCGCCCTGTTCGCCCACTGCAGAGAGGACCACGGCTACGACGCCGAGGCGCTCTATCGGCAGTGGGGCTTCGATCCCGCCGGGCTGGCGGGACAGTCCGTCAAGATTCCCGGCCTCTTCACGAACTGCAAGGCGATCGGGTGGGTTGTGCCCCAGTTCGACCGCGTGCAGATTTCCATCAACCTGACCGATTTCAAGGTCACCCCGCCCCACCTCGTTCTCGAAAAAGCCCGGGAACTTGCGGCCGAGAGGGGCCTCGCGGTCACCGGCAGCGAGATCGTGGGCCTCGTACCCCTCCAGGCCATGCTGGACGCGGGGCGCTTCTACCTGGAACGGCAGGGGCGCTCCACGGGGATCCCCGTAGACGACATCCTCAAGACGGCCGTCCAGAGCATGGGACTTGCGGACGTGTCGCCTTTCGACATCAAGGACAAGGTCATCGGATACGCCGAGCCGGATCCGGAGGATCTCGTTTCGAAGCGGACGGACGCGTTCGTCCACGAGGTCTCCCGCGAGTCGCCCGCGCCCGGAGGCGGCAGCGTCGCGGCGTTGTCCGGTTCGCTTGGAGCGGCGCTCGCTTCCATGGTCGCCAACCTGACGGTGGGCAAGCCGGGTTACGAGCCGGTCTTTGAGGACATGGCCGAAACGGCCGTCGAAGCCCAGGGGGTCAAGGACTTTCTGCTGAGAGCCGTGGACGATGACACGAACGCCTTCAACGCCTTCATGCAAGCCATGCGGCTGCCGAAGAAGACTCCGGAAGAAAAGGCGTCGCGGAAGGCCGCCATGCAGTCGGGGCTCCGCCAGGCCGTCGCGGTGCCGCTCGAAACCGCAAGAAAGAGTCTCTCTGCCATCGCCCTTGCCAGAAGGGCGGCCGAGTCGGGCAACAGGAACTCGGTGTCCGATGCGGGCGTGGGGGCCCAGATGGCCTTCGCCGGCGTTAAGGGCGGCGTCCTGAACGTGCTCATCAACCTGGGCGGTATCGAGGACCAGACCTTCGTCGCGGAGATGAAGGACGAGGTCGAGCGCATCGAAAAGGAGGCCTCACGCCTCCTGGACGCAACCATGGCCATCGTCCTCAGCAAAAT